>NZ_JAGESA010000003.1:0-444661 GCF_017572835.1 Salmonella sp. 32120201201600049SM
GTGGACGCATCACTGGTGTTCGGGTTGTCATGCCAATGGCACTGCCCGGTAGCTAAATGCGGAAGAGATAAGTGCTGAAAGCATCTAAGCACGAAACTTGCCCCGAGATGAGTTCTCCCTGAGACTTTAAGTCTCCTGAAGGAACGTTGAAGACGACGACGTTGATAGGCCGGGTGTGTAAGCGCAGCGATGCGTTGAGCTAACCGGTACTAATGAACCGTGAGGCTTAACCTTACAACGCCGAAGATGTTTTGGCGGTTGAGAGACGATTTTCAGCACTGATTCCGGATTTTCGGGAACGAAAGATTTTACGCTGAGGCAAGGCGGCAAATGAAGGAAAGGAAGGAGCATACAGAAGTATGTGACTGACTTTGCGAATGCAGCCAACGCAGCATCGGTGTAAAAGATTCGTTTCCGGTAACAGAATTTGCCTGGCGGCAGTAGCGCGGTGGTCCCACCTGACCCCATGCCGAACTCAGAAGTGAAACGCCGTAGCGCCGATGGTAGTGTGGGGTCTCCCCATGCGAGAGTAGGGAACTGCCAGGCATCAAATTAAGCAAAAGGCTCAGTCGAAAGACTGGGCCTTTTGTTTTTGTCTGTTTCTGCCGGATGGCGGCTCCGCCTTATCCGGCCTACAGGAATTATCCCGCCTACGAAGCTGGTGTTCTTGTAGAACCGACAAGAGCACAACCCACCCAATCGTTAACGATGAACTATCCTTTACACGTGCTTATATAAGCAGTGAGGATTTTCATTGGCTATCAAACCTTTTAACTACCAGCAGGACTTTTCCAGCATCGATTTCCGCCAGCAGCCTGAATTGTATCAGGTTGGACGAGGCGAGCAGGGGGTGCTACTGGTTGAACCCTACAAAAGCGAAATTCTTCCTTTCTGGCGCTATAAAGATGAAGCATCGGCGATGAAATCCGCAGAGCAAATCTACCAGTTGTTCGAAGCTTACCGGCAGCAGGATGATTTCGTTGGTATGGACATGGCGCGTAAATTTATTCAGATGGGATACACCCGCGCCAGGCGATACGCTAACTATAAAGGCGGTAAAAAGTATGCCGAAGACGGCAGCCTGAATACACGGGGTAATGATCCTATTAAGGCCGCGGCGGCAACGGTTTTCAAAGGTTGGTGGGATAAAATTCGTCAGGACGAAGACTATCTGAAACGGAAACGCCAGCATCAGGCACGGTGGGGATAAAAATTAGCAAACAAATAATTAACACTTTATTTACTTTTTGGTCTCGCGTAATCTGAATCTCCAAAATAAAAGGCCGATTAAGCCTGGCAACAAGGAGAACAGTATGGCAGAAATTATTCAGCGTATAGATAAAAACAACGCTGAGGCTCCGGAGATGCGGCGACGCATATGGGCTATCGTGGGGGCCTCTTCCGGAAACTTAGTGGAATGGTTTGATTTCTACGTCTACTCTTTCTGCTCGCTCTATTTTGCACATATCTTCTTTCCTTCTGGTAATACCACTACTCAGCTTTTGCAAACGGCAGGCGTCTTTGCCGCCGGTTTTTTAATGCGGCCTATCGGTGGTTGGCTGTTTGGACGCATTGCCGATCGACGCGGGCGCAAAGCCTCAATGTTGATTTCGGTGTGCATGATGTGCATGGGGTCGCTGGTGATTGCCTGCTTACCTGGTTACGATACCATCGGCACCTGGGCGCCGGCGCTGCTCCTTATTGCAAGGTTATTTCAGGGGCTCTCGGTAGGGGGAGAGTATGGGACCAGCGCGACATATATGAGTGAAGTTGCGCTTGAAGGTCGTAAGGGATTTTTCGCCTCGTTTCAGTACGTTACGCTTATCGGTGGCCAACTACTGGCATTGCTGGTCGTTGTGATTTTGCAGCAGGTTCTGGAAGATGCTGAACTTCGTGCCTGGGGATGGCGTATTCCCTTTGCGCTGGGCGCCGTGCTGGCGGTTGTGGCGTTATGGCTACGTCGCCAGCTGGATGAAACCTCGAAGCATGAGACTCGCGCGTTAAAAGAAGCCGGTTCGTTGAAAGGTTTGTGGCGTAATCGCAAAGCCTTTTTGATGGTGCTTGGTTTCACCGCGGCAGGCTCGCTGTGCTTTTATACCTTCACCACCTATATGCAGAAATATCTGGTAAATACAGCAGGTATGCATGCCAATGTCGCCAGCGGCATTATGACGGTCGCGCTGTGTGTTTTCATGTTGGTGCAGCCGTTATTCGGCGCGTTATCCGATAAGATTGGCAGGCGCACTTCTATGCTATGTTTTGGCGCGCTTGCGACGCTTTTCACCGTTCCAATTCTCTCCGCGTTGCAGAATGTGACGTCGCCTTATGCCGCATTTGCTTTAGTGATGTGCGCGCTATTGATTGTGAGTTTCTATACCTCGATTAGCGGGATCCTGAAAGCGGAGATGTTTCCGGCGCAGGTTCGCGCCCTGGGCGTCGGTTTATCTTACGCGGTAGCAAATGCGTTATTTGGCGGCTCTGCGGAATATGTCGCGCTGTCGCTAAAATCTGTCGGTATGGAGAGTTCATTCTTCTGGTATGTTACCGCGATGGCCGTTCTGGCTTTCCTGGTTTCGCTGATGTTGCACCGTAAAGGAAAGGGCTTACGCCTTTAGTATCGCGCCATTTGCCAGATAGCGTAACCGGTTGTCGCGCCAGCGACATCCCAGACAAAATCTTTCCAGCTCCAGCCGCTGCCTTCCGGGCGGCTGTCCCAGAGTTCTTTTGAGGCTCCGAGACTCAAAGAAAACATCAGCCCTATCGCTGCGCTGCGGTCAGGGCTTACTCCCTGGTGACGCGCATACTCATTACCGGCTGCCGATAGCATCGCTGATGCCATAAAATGTTGGGCTTTATCCTGACCGCTCCAGTGGTCGTTAGCCAGATGGCTGCACCCGGAGAGAAACAACACCGTAAAAGGAATCAACACGCGCACCAGTTCACTCCTAAGAGAAAACCCCGTACAGGACGGGGCTTCGATTACAGGATACGGCTAATTAATCTGTCGATGCGGATCCGGCGCAGACGGCGAATCAATTTACGCACTTTTATCGGATAGTCGGCAATGCTCTGCAGGTCACGATAATGTTTTACGATGGTTGTGTGCGTTCGGATAAGTTCCAGCTCTTTTTCCCGCTGAGGGGCAAGCTCCTGCTTAGGATCGTGGATCAAAATGGCGTTTTCCAGATCCAGACGCCAGGCGCGGGGATTCAGGTTGTTGCCGGTGAGTAGCATCCATTTATCATCTACCCACATCCCTTTCAGATGATAGGTATTGTCGTCATCTTTCCACAGACGCACCACAAGCTGATCGGTATTGACGTAATACTGTAAACGGCTCAGGAAGCGGCGCAGGTTAATCTCATAGAGATAGGGCAGCGCGCCAATGATCTTGAACGGTTCATCTTCCGGAATGTAAAAATCATTCGCGGTTTTATCGCCAACAATGATTTCGACTTTCTTTCCGTCGCGCAGTAGCTGAATAATATTCCGCACCAGTACCGCTGGTAGATTGAAGTAAGGGGTACAAATGGTGAGCTTATGCTCCGCACAGGGCATGAGATGGAAAATGGTTTTGTTCAGCAGACTGGATTTTCCAAGCCCGACCAGCGGCGTAACGGAGAGCTGCTCGTCATTAGCGTCACCCTGAAAATGATATGACGCATCACGCAGCTCCTGACGGTATAAGCGGATATCGTTTTTAATCTCCGGGCTTTTCGGCCGCTGGGTATTATCCAGACGATTCACACCACGGCCATTCATCAGATTTTGCGTCACCCAGTCAAACATGATGTCTGCCATTTGCCGATTGCGAATCAGCTGGTAGCGATCGTAGCGATATTTGTCATGCTGATGGAGATAGACATCGTTCAGGCTGGCGCCGCTGTACAGGACGCTATCATCAATGATAAAGCCTTTAAAATGCAGTACGCCAAGCGCTTCCCGCGTATTAATCGGTACGCCGTAAACCGGGACATCAATGCCGGGGTTTTCCTGCGCCAGTCGGCAATACCAGTCTGCATTGGTATTCGAGGCCGCTGCGCCAATGCGCCCGCGTTGCGCGCGATGCCAGTCGACCAGCACCCTCACGTCCAGTTCAGGACGCTGCCGTTTAGCCGCATAGAGCGCGTCGAGTATACCTTTACCCCCATCGTCCTGTTCCAGATACAGGGCAACGATACAAATACGCTGCGTCGCGCTGGCGATTTTCTCCAGCAGTGTCTCCCGAAAAGTAGCAGGAGTATAAAAGAAATCTACATCATCAACTGACTGAGAAATCTTAGGGAGTTGGGCAAGGTGTTGTTGATGTTTATTACGCTTAAATTTTGACAACATCACAGTGCATTTCTTCTCTGTTCATTGAAGGGTCCTCTGTGCTATGCAGACGACATAAGCGAGCAATAATAACATCAGTACCCGTTAAAGTGGTCAACATTTCCAGTACATTACTCACGATTCATCACATTTGGCCAGATTCAGCGTCAATCCCACGATGCCCTCGTCGAGCTGAATATCGACCTGAAATCCCAGTTTTCTGGCCAGCGCGACCATGCCGCGATTGTTCGGCATCGTAATACCGTTCAGCCGCTTCAATCCGTGATCGCGAGTATAGGCAATCAATTTCTCCATTAAACGGCGTCCTAAACCCAACCCTTTGAGATCTGAACGCACCAATACGGCAAATTCGGCATCTACGTTGTCAGGATCGGAGATCGCGCGCGTTACGCCGAGGATCTCTTCAGCATTGTCCATCCGCCTCACGGCCACAAAGGCCATTTCTCGATCGTAGTCGATCTGCGTCATATTGGCTAAATCTTCATGGGTGAATTCGTTGATCTCGCTGAAATAACGGTAGTAAAGATCCTCTTTGGTGACCTGTGCGATGAATTGTCGCAGTTGGGGCTCATCTTCCGGCAGGATAGGACGGAACAGGCAGCGATCGCCATTTTTCATCTCCACCCACTCTTCAAGCTGGTGGGGATAGGGGCGTACCGCAAGTCGACTTTCGTTATCGCCATCAAACGGGGCAATATCCAGCGTCACATCCAGCGCGGTAAACTCACTGGCGGAAGCCAGCAGCGGATGGATATCCAGACGCTGAATTTCCGGGCAGTCGACAATCAGGTTTGAAACCTGGACCAGCAATTGGCTTAAACCGACAATATCCAGCGGACGCAGCGCGCTACGGGCGCGAATTTTCCGCTGTTTAATGCCCTGAATCACCAGATAGCGCGCCAGATTCATGTTGAGCGGCGGCAGCGCGACGACCGCCTGCTCTTCCGGACGCCACTCTACGCCGCCTTCACCCAACATAATCAAAGGACCAAACACCGGATCGTGCTCGACCACCACACGAAGCTCCTGCGCGCCGGCGCGGTTAGCCATGCTTTGTACCAGCAAACCGTGAATCCGCGCCTGCGGCCAGGCCATCTTTACACGATCGAAAATGGCGTTCGCGGCCTGTTGTACCTCGCTTGCGGTCCGCAGGTAAAGCATGACCCCCTGAACTTCAGATTTATGCGGAATGTCGGGCGAGCGCAGCTTGAGAGCTACCGGATAGCCTATCTGTTCGGCGATATGCACCGCTTCAGCGCTGTCGCTGGCAATCCAGGTTGGGAGCGTGTGCAGCCCATAGGCGTGTAAAATCGGCTGTACTTCATGGGTATCCAGTGAGGTGGCACCTTCCGCAATCGCCCGCTGTAACAGATTATGCGCCTCAGCGGTATTGGACGTCAGGTTACTCGGCAACGCTGGCGTTTCTCGCAGTTGCTTCTGGTTACGCCGGTATTCCACCATATGCATAAACGCGGTAATCGTGCCTTCCGGCGTGCGGTAGGTTGGTAACCCGGCTTCGCTGAATAGCCGTCTTGCTTCCTGAGACGAGAACTCGCCGCACCAGTTTGTCAGCAGCGTAACAAACTTGCCTCTGGGGTGGCGCTTAATCGTCTCGATCAGAGCATGGGCGCTTTCCGTACCCGGCGCGGCAGCGCTGGGAGAGTGGATAACCATAAGCGCGTCAAAATCCTGACTGGCGAGCAGGATATCCAGCGTTTTGATGTAATGTTCGCTGCTGGCGTCATCACACAGATCCAGCGGATTGGCAATATCTATGTGCGCGGGAAGCGCCTGCCGTAGTTGCAGGCAGGTCTCTTCGCTCAACGTCGCCAGCTTGCCGTTACGCGACCACAACTCATCTAACGCCAGCGCGGCAGGCGCGGCGCCATTGCTGATGATCATCAGTCTGTCGCCGCGTAGAGGACGCATATGGCTAAGTGTTTCGACGGCGGAAAAAAGCTCGTGCGTATCCTGGACTCGCAGCAGGCCTGCGCGCTGGATGGCTGCATCCCACGCAGGGTCCATTCCCGCGCTGGTATTAAGTAAACGCTGGGCTGCCGGGCTTCGGCCGCTTTTAATCACCAGAATCGGTTTGTTACGTGAAGCGCTACGGGCGGCGGAAACAAAACGGCGGGCGTCGCTTAACTGTTCCAGATAGAGCAAAATCGCGCTGGTCTTGCTATCGCGCGCCAGATAGTCCAGTAGTTCATCGACATCAATATCCAGGCTATCGCCCAGCGCGATAAAGTAGGAAAAGCCCATTTCACGCTGTTGCGCCCAGTCAAGAATAGTATTGGAAACTGCGGCAGACTGGGAAATAAAAGCGAGCTTGCCCTGTTTAATCGGGACGGGAGAAAAGCTGGCATTCAGCCCTTGCCACGGCGCGAGGAGCCCAAGACTGTTTGGACCCAGCAGACGCATTTTATAATGCCGGGCACAGGCAAGAAGTTCTTCATGTTGCGACGTGGGAGCAGAAAGGATAATGCACGTTTTACACCCTTTCGCGCCAAGCGCGTCCAGTAACGCCAGGTTACGGCTGGCGTTAGTGCATAAAATAGCCAGATCGGGGGTGAAAGGGAGACTGGCGATATCCGGCCAGGCCATGACGCCTAAAACGGCTTTCCAGGCGGGCGTCACGGGAAGGACGGGGCCATTGAATCCGCCCGCCAACAAGTTACGCATCATCAGGTAACCCGCGCGGTGGGGCTTCATTGATGCGCCAATCACCGCGATCGATTTTGGCCGCAGTAGCGCTTCCAGTCCTTGCTGGCTCATACCGGTTTCCCTTACACAGAAGTGACCGGATAATTTTAAACGCTTTCGCTATTTTATGCTGTGACGTTTCCCGGATGTTGCGTTTTTCCTGCCAGATAGCGCGTTTTAAAACGGGTGAAATGTTCACCTAAACTGGTTGCCGCCTCGGTATCTCCCGCCAGATCTAACAACGCTATGGCGACTTCGGCGGTACAATATTGCCCTTCGGCATGGATTTCACGCAGACGATAAGCTGAAAGACGCGATAAATCGACGGAAATGACCGGCAGATGATCCAGATAAGGGCTTTTACGAAACATTTTACGTGCTTCGGGCCAGGTGCCGTCCAGCATGATAAACAGCGGCGGTTTCCCGGCGGGCGGGGTGGAAATGACCTCGCGCGCTTCGCCGGCGTAGGACGCAGGAAAGACCACTATCGGCTGATAATCCGGATGCTGTACCAGCTCCAGCAACGCCTGCGGCGGCTCGGTACGCGACCACTGAAACGCCGCGGTATCCGGCAAAATATCGGCTATCAGCCGGCCGGTATTGCTGGGTTTCATCGGTTCAGTGTCAAACATGACCAGACAAAAACGGCTTTTCGCCTGAGAAGGCGTTAACGTATCACACAGGCAAGATTTTAGCGGCAGCAGGCAGCGTTGACAGCGGCGAACCCGATTGCCTCTGGCAAGAAAAGGGCGAGTAGCGCGCGCAAGCCGTTCGGCGCGTAACTGAAGGACAGCGTTATTGGTCATAGAAAGCGTTTGCGGAGAAAAACGCTATTGTGGCAGAGGTGAAAACGGGGCACAAGATGCGCCCCGTGGCGTTTACAGCGCTTCGTTCAGCCAGCTGTCGAAAGGCGCTTTAGGCACTGCGCCATTAAGCATATCGACCACTTGTCCATGTTTAAAAATCATAATCGTCGGGATGCTGCGGATACCGAAACGGGCGCTGAGTTCCCGTTCCGCCTCGGTATTCACTTTGACGAAACGGACTTTACCGCTGCGCTCTTCTGCGACATCCTCGAAGATTGGCGCAAAGTTACGGCAAGGGCCGCACCAGGGGGCCCAGAAGTCGATCACCACTGGAAGATCGTCCTTCAACAGTTTGTCCAGCGTTTCGCCGGTCGCATTAATGACTTCTCCGTCAAACAACTCATGACCGCAGCGTCCACATTTTGCCGCGTCCTGAAGCCGATCGTCGGGGATGCGGTTAATGGCCTGACAATGGGTACAAACGGTGTTCATAGCTAACCTCTGAATACGTCGGAAGACGTCCCGCTACGCGCGGGATGTTTCTATAATGTTACATATTATCGAGGAGTCTGTGCTAAACAACAATGTGTTTTATTCAATGAGTACAATAGTCGCAAGCTTTTAAACGAAATCATGGCTAACCGGATGCACATCGGGTAATCTTCGCGCTTCGCGCAGCGCTGGTGGAGAAAAGCATGAACGATGAATTAAAAAACAAAAGCGGCAAAGTCAAAGTGATGTATGTCCGTAGTGATGATGACTCTGATAAACGCACCCATAACCCGCGTACCGGGAAAGGGGGAGGCCGCCCAGCAAAGTCTCGCACTGACGGTGGACGTCGCCCCGCCCGTGATGAGCGAAATAATCAGAGCCGTGACCGTAAACATGAAACTTCGCCGTGGCGCACCGTGTCCCGCGCGCCAGGCGATGAAACGCCTGAGAAAGTCGATCATGGTGGTATTAGCGGTAAAAGTTTTATCGACCCTGAAGTTTTGCGTCGCCAGCGTGCGGAAGAGACGCGCGTCTACGGCGAAAATGCCTGTCAGGCGTTATTTCAGAGCCGCCCGGATGCTATCGTTCGCGCCTGGTTTATCCAAAGCGTGACCCCGCGCTTTAAAGAAGCACTGCGCTGGATGGCGGCGAATCGTAAAGCCTACCATGTGGTGGATGAAGCCGAACTGGCAAAAGCTTCCGGGACTGAGCACCACGGTGGCGTGTGTTTCCTGATTAAAAAGCGTAACGGTACGACCGTTAAGCAATGGGTAAAGCAGGCGTCGGATCAAGACTGCGTGCTGGCGTTGGAAGATGTCGCTAACCCGCATAATCTGGGCGGCATGATGCGTAGCTGCGCGCACTTCGGCGTGAAAGGCGTGGTGGTACAGGATGCGGCGTTGCTGGAGTCCGGCGCGGCGATTCGTACCGCGGAAGGCGGGGCGGAGCATGTCCAGCCAATCACTGGTGAAAGCATTGTTGACGTACTGGATGATTTTCGTCAGGCGGGGTACACCGTGGTGACGACGTCCAGCGATCGCGGTCAGGCGCTCTTTAGTACGACCCTGCCGGAAAAGATGGTGCTGGTCTTAGGCCGTGAATATGACTACCTGCCGGAAGCGGCGCGCGAACCCGACGATCTGTGCGTGAAAATTAACGGCACCGGGAACGTGGAAAGCCTGAATGTGTCGGTTGCGACAGGCGTGCTGCTCGCCGAGTGGTGGCGACAGAATAAAGCGTAAGGGCTGCAGCCCGGTGACGCAACGCGCGCCGGGCCAATGATGTACTTCCTGCCGCCCGGTCAGACAAGGCGCTTTCGCGCCGTTATCCGGGCGATAAAACGGCGAGCCGCCAACGTTATTCACTCTCAGCCGGTAATACTGGCGTCCAGTCGATAGTTTTCTCGCCGTGTTGTTCCAGCCATTGGTTCGTTAGCGCAAAATGGTTACAGCCAAAAAATCCACGGTGCGCAGAGAGTGGCGAGGGATGCGGGGCTTTCAGAATATGGTGGCGCTGTGGATCAATAATCGCGCCTTTCTTCTGGGCGTGCGAGCCCCACAGCAGGAAGACGACCCCTTCGCGGTGTTGGTTAATCAGGCTTATCACTTTATCCGTAAAGGTTTCCCACCCCAGGCTGGCATGAGAGTGCGCCTGGCCTGCCCGTACCGTGAGCACCGTATTCAGTAACAGTACGCCCTGGCGCGCCCAGCTTTCCAGATAACCGTGCGCGGGGCGAACAAAGCCGGGAATGGAGGCTTCCAGCTCTTTGTACATATTCACTAATGACGGCGGGGGAGCGATCCCAGGACGCACGGAAAACGCCAGACCATGTGCCTGGCCGGGGCCGTGGTAAGGATCTTGTCCCAGGATCACCACCTTAACGTCGCCCAGTTCCGTAAAGCGAAAGGCGTTAAACACATCTTTTTGCGGCGGGTAGACCGTGATACCCGACTGACGCTCGCCAGCAACAGTGTGAAGCGTATTGATAAAGTAAGGTTGCTGTTTCTCATCAGCCAGCACATCGTGCCAGGTTAACTCAGTCGCCATCTCGCTCTCCTGCGAATTTCCAGTTCCCTTAGCTTAACTGCTTCTTTCTGCAGTGCAAAATCCTGCGTGCTACAAAAACGGTTACCTACAAAAGATAGTTGAAAATTTATGTAAAAAGTTTATAGGTCTGAATGGTGTAAGTTGATGTAAAACAATAAATCCCCTTCATCACCCTTTTTGTGGTGTGGTTTTTATTGATTTAAATCAAAGAATGAAGGGTGATCGAAGGGTATATATACACTCAAGCAACAATGGTTTTACCAATTGGCCGGGATTAGGCCGACCGAAATCAAATAATTTTGCCTGGGGAGGCATCACATGATTACAGGTATCCAGATTACTAAAGCCGCTAACGACGACCTGCTGAATTCCTTCTGGCTGCTGGACAGCGAAAAAGGCGAAGCGCGCTGCATCGTTGCAAAATCCGGCTTTGCTGAAGATGAAGTTGTGGCTGTCAGCAAACTGGGCGAGATTGAATACCGTGAAATTCCGATGGAAGTTAAACCGGAAGTACGCGTTGAAGGCGGTCAGCATCTGAACGTTAACGTTCTGCGTCGTGAAACACTGGAAGATGCGGTTAAGCATCCGGAAAAATACCCGCAGCTGACTATTCGTGTTTCTGGTTATGCGGTGCGTTTTAACTCCCTGACGCCGGAACAGCAGCGCGACGTTATCGCTCGTACCTTTACCGAAAGCCTGTAAGGCTTATCCGGTAATAACAAGCGGAAGAGGCCGGGCCTTTTCCGCTTTTGTTTTATTTGGGTCAGTAAAAAATCCGCACCGCGCAGTACACCAGCAGTAACGCCAGAATGATATTTAACTGGCGACCATAATGGCGAAACGCCCGCTGAAACAGATGTCCCGCCAGCGCCCAACACACATTACCGAACGTGCCGATCAATGCCAGCAATATACTGACGCCGATGACCCAGTTCAGCGCCTGCGTTTGCGGTAAAACAAATGTAGACAGAGCGGTAATGCCGTAAAGAATAATTTTGACGTTCACAAACTGCAGGCCAAAGCTTACCCAAAAGCCAACCGGTTTTGGTCTGGCGTTCTCATCCGCCGCTGGACTGGTGGCAATTTTCCACGCCAGCCACAGGATATACGCAGCCCCCACCCAACTGAGTAAATGAATGATTGCCGGATCGATAACCGCAAGGGAAAACGCGATCCCGGCGCACAGCAGCATAACGACCAAAAATCCCAGACTCATACCTGCCAGTACACGAATACTCTGCCGAAAACCATGTGCAGTTGCTGCGCTAAGCGCGAGAATATTGTTAGGGCCGGGGGTAAGGGCGGTGATTAATGTATAAGTCCAGAAAGCGCTTAAAAGCATCGGTGTCACTTGTCATCTCCTCTGTTTTAGCAGACAGTACCCGATATGAAATATTTAAAAAAATGAATGTTTTTTAATTCTGAATTCGAGATTTTCGATAGGTTGGTGGTTATGGATCTGCGTCGGTTTATTACGCTGAAAACGGTAGTGGAAGAGGGCTCGTTTCTGCGGGCTTCGCAAAAGCTGTGCTGTACTCAGTCGACGGTAACTTTTCATATTCAACAGCTTGAACGTGAGTTTTCCCTGCAACTGTTCGAGAAAATAGGGCGCCGAATGTGCCTGACCAATGAGGGGAAAAAGCTGATGCCGCATATCCATGAACTGACGCGTGTGATGGAGTTGATTCGTGAAGCCGCAAGGCAGGATGCGGAACCCGGCGGAGAGCTGCGCGTGGCGACAGGTGAAACCTTACTGGCGTACAAAATGCCGCAGGTTTTACAACGTTTTAAGCTGCGAGCGCCGAATGTCAAATTGTCGCTACAGTCGCTGAATTGCTATGTGATACGTGATGCGTTGCTGAATGACGAGGTCGATTTGGGCGTTTTTTATCGCGTAGGTAATGATGACGCGCTCACGATGCAGCAACTGGGGGAGCAGTCGCTGGCGCTGGTGGCCTCTCCACTGCTACAGGATGCTGATTTTACGCAGCCAGATCAGCATATCCCCTGCAGCTTCATCATCAATGAACCGCAATGTGTCTTCCGCCAGCTATTTGAAAGTACGCTACGGCAGAGGCGGATTACGCTGGAAAACACCATTGAACTGTGGAGTATTGAAAGCATTAAACAGTGTGTGGCTGCTAACCTGGGCATCAGCTTTTTACCGCGATTTGCCGTTGAACGAGAACTTAGCACCGGTCAGTTGAAAGAGCTGCCGTTTGGCGCGCCGTCGCTATCGATCATGGCGCTGTGCGCCCATCATGCCGGGAAAGCGGTCAGCCCGGCAATGCAGATATTTATGCAGTGTATGGAGGCGTGTTTTACCGTGGAAGATAAAAAAATGCCGGGTTAACGAACCCGGCATTATCATCACTCTTCGCTGGATTGCTCCTGCATTTTCGTACCGCTTGGCTTGCGGCGCTTACCGATATTTTTTGTATCGCGGTGACGTTTCTTCACGCGCGGCTTCTCTTTTTCTTTCTCTTTTTTCTTCTCGGCGCGTTTCGCCAGCACTTTTTTCGACGGTTTGCCGGTCAGCTTTTCGCTGGGCGCACGCGTGGTCGGGCGAAGCTCATCAATGACGCGCGCTTTTAGCGGCTCTTCGATGTAGCGACCGATTTTCAGCAGCAACAGATGGTCGTGGGCTTCTACCAGCGAGATTGCAGTGCCTTTGCGGCCAGCACGGCCTGTACGACCAATGCGATGCAGATAGGTATCGCCACTGCGCGGCATGTCGAAGTTAATGACGTGGCTGACGTCAGGAATATCAATCCCGCGTGCCGCGACGTCGGTCGCGACCAGCACGTTAACGCGACCGTCGGTGAGACGCTTAATACCTTCGTTACGTTTGATCTGCGCCATCTCGCCTTCAAGATAGCAATTGTTGATCCCTGCCAGACGCAGCGTTTCAGCCAGTTCATGGACGCGTTCACGTTTACGTACAAACACGATAGAACGGGTTGCATCGTCTTGTTTTAGCAGGTGCTTCAACAGCGCAACTTTATGTTCGAAATTGTCGGCACGGTAGTACCACTGGTGAATTTTCTTGCGCTCGCGGGTTGACGGATTGGCGGAAACCTCAACCGGGTCTTCCAGCAGGCGCTCGGCAAAATCTTTAATCGCATCGCCTTCCAGCGTGGCGGAGAACAGCATCGTCTGTTTACGCCAGCGGGTCTCACCAGCGATATGTTCAATGTCCTGAGCGAAGCCCATGTCGAGCATCCGGTCAGCTTCGTCAAGGATCAGTGTTTCAACCGCCCGGCAGTCAAAGTTCTCTTCTTTTATATATTGCAGCAGACGGCCCGTCGTGGCGACCACGATATCCTGGTTTTCGCTAAACACTTCAGCATGGTTCATATAGGCCACGCCGCCGGTAATCGTGGCGATATCCAGATGAGTATGCTTAGCCAGTTCACGAGCGTGATCGGCAACCTGCATTGCCAGTTCGCGGGTTGGCGTCAGGATCAGAATGCGCGGCGGCCCCGATTTTTTACGCGGAAAGTCGAGCAGGTGCTGCAACGCCGGCAGCAGATATGCCGCCGTTTTACCGGTGCCTGTCGGCGCAGAACCGAGTACATCACGGCCATCGAGCGCAGGCGGAATGGCGGCAGCCTGAATGGCGGTCGGGCGAGTGAAACCTTTATCCTGGAGGGCATCCAGCAGGCTTTCGTCGAGTTCAAGTTCGGAAAAAGTCGTTACAGTCATGTTCTACCTCTGTGTGGGGCGCTGATTATAGACGTTACGGCCGCAATCTTCATCTGTTTGTATGGATATCCCTTCTCAGGTATTGTTTTCACCCGGCGCTGTCGCCGTTTTTTTGCAAGGTTGTTTTTACATGTCTCAGTCTGGCTCCGTTCTTCGTCGTAACGGATTTACGTTTAAACAGTTTTTTGTCGCACACGATCGGTGTGCGATGAAAGTGGGAACTGACGGTATTTTACTCGGGGCGTGGGCGCCGGTCGCGGATGTAAAGCGAATTCTGGATATCGGTACTGGAAGCGGTCTGCTGGCGTTAATGCTGGCGCAGCGGACGGATGACAATGTGCCTATTGACGCCGTGGAACTGGATGCCGGGGCTGCCATGCAAGCGCAGGAAAACGTGGCTCACTCTCCCTGGCCGCATCGAATAACGGTGCATACTGACGATATTCAGAGTTGGGCGCCTCGCCAGACGGTACGCTTTGATCTTATTATCAGCAACCCGCCTTATTACGAACCCGGTGTGGAATGCGCCACGCCGCAGCGGGAGCAGGCGCGTTACACCGCTACGCTGGATCACCAGACGTTATTGGCTATTGCGGCGGATTGTATTACCGAAGATGGCTTTTTTTGCGTAGTCTTGCCGGAACAAATAGGTAACGCTTTTACGCAGCAAGCGCTCAACATGGGATGGCATTTGCGGCTACGTACTGACGTTGCGGAAAACGAAGCGCGCTTGCCGCACCGGATTTTGCTCGCATTCTCCCCACAAGCCGGGGAGTGCTTTAGCGACAGATTAGTAATTCGCGGGTCAGACCAGCATTATTCTGAAAGTTATACGGCGCTGACCCAGGCATTTTATCTGTTTATGTGAGGCGTTAACGGCGAAAGGATCGATGGGCCTGATTCAGCCAGTTGTTGCGGATAATCCAGCGTAAAGTGCAGCCCCCGGCTCTCTTTACGCATCATCGCGCAACGCACAATCAGTTCGGCCACTTGCACCAGATTGCGCAGCTCCAGTAAATTATTCGAGACGCGAAAGTTGGCGTAATATTCGTCAATCTCTTGTTGCAACATGGTAATACGCCGTAGGGCGCGCTCCAGCCGTTTCGTCGTGCGCACAATGCCCACATAGTCCCACATCAGCAGGCGCAGTTCGTGCCAGTTATGCTGAATCACCACCCGCTCATCGGCGTTCTCCACGCGGCTTTCATCCCAGGCGGGAAGGGCGTCAACGCTGTGGACAGAAGGCATTCGCCTGTCGATATCCATTGCTGCGGACCAGCCGTACACTAAGCATTCCAGCAACGAGTTGGACGCCATACGGTTAGCGCCGTGCAGGCCGGTGTAACTGACTTCGCCAATGGCATATAAGCCGTCTACATCGGTACGACCATAATCATCGACGACCACGCCGCCGCAGGTATAGTGCGCGGCAGGAACAACGGGAATCGGTTCTTTGGTTAAATCCATCCCCAAATCGAGCAGTTTCGCATAGATCATCGGGAAGTGCTGGCGGACAAAATCGTCAGGCTTGTGGCTGATATCGAGAAACATACAGTCTGCGCCGAGTCGTTTCATCTCATGGTCAATAGCGCGGGCGACAATATCGCGCGGCGCCAGTTCCCCGCGTTCGTCAACGTCCGGCATAAACCGTGAACCGTCCGGACGTTTAAGGTATGCGCCTTCGCCGCGCAGCGCTTCGGTAAGGAGAAAATTACGCGCCTGCGGGTGATAAAGGGCGGTGGGATGAAACTGGTTAAATTCCAGATTAGCGACCCGACAGCCTGCGCGCCAGGCCATCGCGATACCGTCGCCGGAGGAAATATCCGGGTTAGTGGTATATTGATAAACCTTTGAGGCGCCGCCGGTCGCCAGCACCACCGACTTCGCATGACAGGTTTCAACCCATTCTTTATTGCGATTCCAGATCCAGGCGCCGACGACCCGGCGAGGCCCCGGCAGACCCATTTTATCGGAGATAATTAAATCAACGGCGTTGCTGCGCTCCAGCACCTGAATATTAGGATGATTTTGCGCCCGACTGACCAATGTGGTTTCGACTTCCTTTCCGGTAGCGTCGGCGGCATGAAGGATACGGCGATGACTATGGCCGCCTTCACGCGTGAGATGATAGCTCTCCTTGCCGTTTGGCTGGACATGCGTATCAAACAGCACGCCCTGATCGATAAGCCACTGCACGCAGATACGGGCGTTGCTGGCGACAAACTCCACCGCGTGGCGATCACAAATTCCGGCGCCGGCAATCAGCGTATCTTCGACATGCGACGCAATACTGTCGGTTTCATCAAACACGGCGGCAATACCGCCCTGCGCATAAAACGTGGAGCCCTCGCTCACCGGCCCTTTACTCAGGACGATAACCTTATGTTTTTCAGCCAGACGCAGCGCCAGCGAGAGTCCGGCCGCGCCGCTGCCGATAATTAACACATCACAGGACAGTTCAGGAGTTGTCATCATGGTTCTTGTTTAATTTACTAAACATGGTTGCGGCAGATTAGCACTATATGGCGCTAAAAAGCACGTAATGATTTCGCTGGTGTTGTGCTTATTAAACATAAAATAAAAATACGGCGAGAGATAAACGGCAAAAAATATTTTATAGGGCAGGGTGTTAGCGTCGGATTTTGTAGTGAAATAAAGATGCTGTTAGGTTACTCTGCAAACGACGAAATGGGCATTTCTGTACAGATAGTGCGTTGTTCAGCATCTGTAGACTTATAATGGAAGATAAGACCTGTCTACAACATGACAAACAAAAACAAATGCGTAACGGAACTTTACGAAACATAGACACTCTAACCTGTTGCTTGCTCATAGTGCGGCTTATGGAGTGGCGTTTCGAAAGCGCGTGGAAATTTGGTTTGGGGAGACATTACCTCGGATGAGCGAGCAGTTAACGGACCAGGTCCTGGTTGAACGGGTCCAGAAGGGAGATCAGAAAGCCTTTAACTTACTGGTAGTGCGCTACCAGCATAAAGTGGCGAGTCTGGTTTCCCGCTATGTGCCATCGGGCGACGTTCCCGATGTCGTACAGGAATCATTTATTAAGGCCTATCGCGCGCTGGATTCTTTCCGGGGGGATAGTGCTTTTTATACCTGGTTGTATCGTATTGCGGTCAATACCGCGAAGAACTACCTGGTTGCGCAGGGGCGTCGTCCGCCTTCCAGTGATGTAGACGCGATTGAAGCAGAAAACTTTGAAAGCGGCGGCGCGCTGAAAGAAATTTCGAACCCTGAGAACTTAATGTTGTCAGAAGAACTGAGACAGATAGTTTTCCGAACTATTGAGTCCCTCCCGGAAGATTTACGTATGGCAATCACCTTACGGGAGCTGGATGGCCTGAGCTATGAAGAGATAGCGGCTATCATGGATTGTCCGGTGGGGACGGTGCGTTCACGTATCTTCCGGGCGCGGGAAGCTATTGATAATAAAGTTCAACCGCTTATCAGGCGTTGACGATAGCGGGATACTGGAAAAGGTATTAGGCATGCAGAAAGAAAAACTTTCCGCTTTGATGGATGGCGAAACGTTGGATAGTGAGCTGCTCAAAGCGCTTACGCACGACCCGGAAATGCAGAAAACCTGGGAGAGTTATCACCTGATCCGCGATTCAATGCGGGGGGATACGCCTGACGTTCTCCATTTCGATATATCCGCTCGCGTGATGGCCGCTATTGAAAACGAGCCAGTACGTCAGGTGTCGCCATTAATCCCTGAGGCCCAACCCGCTCCGCAGCAATGGCAGAAAATGCCGTTCTGGAAAAAAGTGCGTCCGTGGGCGGCGCAGCTTACCCAAATGGGCGTGGCGGCGTGCGTTTCACTTGCAGTTATCGTCGGTGTCCAGCACTATAATGGGCAATCTGAAACATCCCAACAACCTGAAACGCCGGTTTTCAATACCCTGCCTATGATGGGGAAAGCCAGCCCGGTAAGTCTGGGAGTGCCTTCTGAAGCAGCGCCTGTCGGCAGTCAGCAACAGCAGGTACAGGAGCAGCGTCGTCGCATTAATGCCATGTTGCAGGACTATGAACTGCAGCGCCGACTGCACTCCGAACAGCTTCAGTTTGAGCAGGCGCAAACCCAGCAAGCCGCGGTACAGGTGCCAGGAATCCAAACTTTAGGAACGCAATCGCAGTAATGAAGCAACTTTGGTTTGCCATGTCCCTTGTGGCGGCTAGCCTGTTCTTCTCAGCAAACGCCTCGGCCGACCCTGCGTCCGGGGCGTTATTGCAGCAGATGAACATCGCCAGTCAGTCACTGAATTACGAGCTGTCATTCGTCAGCATCACGAAACAAGGCGTTGAATCTCTACGTTATCGACACGCACGCCTGGATGGTCGCCCGCTTGCGCAATTGCTACAGTTGGACGGTCCCCGCCGGGAGGTCGTACAGCGTGGTAATGAAATCAGTTATTTTGAACCGGGCCTTGAGCCGTTCACCCTGAACGGTGATTATATTGTCGATTCTCTGCCTTCCCTGATTTACACCGACTTTAAGCGCCTGGCGCCTTACTACGACTTTATTTCTGTCGGACGCACCCGTATCGCAGACAGATTGTGCGAAGTTATCCGCGTTGTGGCGCGCGATGGTACGCGTTACAGCTATATCGTCTGGATGGACATGGACACCAAACTGCCGATGCGTGTTGATCTGCTGGATCGCGATGGCGAGACGCTGGAGCAGTTCCGCGTTATTGCGTTCACGGTGAGTCAGGATATCGGCAGCAACATGCAGGCGCTGGCGAAGGCGAATCTGCCGCCGCTGCTTTCTGTTCCCGGTGGCGAAAAAACGAAATTTAACTGGAGTCCATCCTGGGTGCCGCAAGGCTTTAGCGAAGTTTCCAGCAGCCGTCGTCCGTTGCCGACGATGGATAACCTGCCTATCGAATCGCGGCTTTATTCTGACGGTCTGTTTAGCTTTTCCGTCAATGTGAACCGGGCGACGCAAAACAGCAGCGATCAGATGCTGCGCACCGGGCGCCGAACGGTTTATAGCAGCGTTCGCGACAACGCGGAAATCACCATTGTCGGCGAGCTTCCGCCGCAAACGGCGAAGCGCATTGCCGACAGTATCAAATTCAGGGCAGTACAATGATTAAAGAGTGGGCAACCGTTATCTCCTGGCAGAATGGTCAGGCGGTGGTGAGCTGCGACGTTAAAGCGTCATGCAGCAGCTGCGCCTCCCGTGCGGGATGCGGCAGTCGCGTGCTGAATAAATTAGGGCCGCAAACCACCCATACCATTGTTGTGCCAAGCGCGGAGCCGCTGGCGCCGGGGCAGAAAGTCGAGTTGGGCATCGCCGAAAAAAGCCTTTTAGGTTCGGCGTTGCTGGTCTATATGTCGCCTTTAGCGGGGCTATTTCTTTGTGCGGCGCTTTTTCAGATGCTGTTTGGATCTGACCTTGCCGCATTAAGCGGGGCCGTGCTGGGCGGCGTGGGCGGTTTTCTGGTTGCCCGCGGCTATTCCCGAAAACTGGCGGAGCGCGACGCCTGGCAGCCGGTGATTTTAAACGTTGCCCTCCCGCCGGACCTTGTTCGCGTCGAAACTACCTCAATCGAAACGCGCCAGTAAACGTTTTGCCCAACGGTACACCTGCCGCGTTGGGTTGTTGTCCCGATAAGCATGCGCTTTTCCTGCGTTGCGGTGTTTTACAGGAAAAAAGCGAGGCGTTTTCCAGTTCCCGCTCTCCTTACACTATGAACATTTCCTCGCCTTAGCGTTGTAGTGTAGAATGCGGCGTTTCAGTTAAAACAGACGTTAAGCTCAGAACAGCGACCTCTAAAGTCTGGTCAACCAGGCGTAAGGCATAATAATTTATCTCTATGAAGAACATACGTAACTTTTCGATCATTGCTCACATTGACCACGGTAAATCGACGCTGTCTGACCGTATTATCCAAATCTGCGGGGGCCTGTCTGACCGTGAAATGGAAGCTCAGGTACTTGATTCGATGGATCTTGAGCGTGAGCGCGGTATTACTATTAAAGCCCAGAGTGTGACGCTGGATTTTAAAGCGTCTGATGGTGAAACTTATCAACTGAACTTTATCGACACGCCGGGACACGTTGACTTTTCCTATGAAGTTTCCCGTTCGTTAGCCGCCTGCGAGGGCGCGCTGCTGGTGGTGGATGCCGGCCAGGGCGTAGAAGCGCAAACGTTGGCGAACTGCTACACCGCGATGGAAATGAATCTTGAAGTGGTGCCGGTGCTTAACAAGATTGACCTGCCGGCCGCCGATCCGGAGCGTGTGGCGGAAGAAATCGAAGACATTGTCGGTATCGATGCGACGGACGCGGTACGCTGCTCCGCCAAAACGGGTGTCGGCGTGACGGATGTTCTGGAACGCCTGGTGCGCGATATCCCGCCGCCGCAAGGCGATCCGGACGGCCCGCTGCAGGCGCTGATTATTGACTCCTGGTTCGATAACTACCTGGGCGTGGTATCGCTGGTGCGTATTAAAAACGGCACCATGCGTAAAGGCGACAAAATTAAAGTGATGAGCACCGGGCAGACCTACAACGCTGACCGCCTGGGGATTTTCACGCCGAAACAGGTTGATCGTACCGAGCTGAAGTGCGGCGAAGTAGGCTGGCTGGTCTGCGCCATTAAAGATATCCTCGGCGCGCCGGTTGGCGATACCTTAACCTCAGCGCGTAACCCAGCGGAAAAAGCGTTGCCGGGCTTTAAGAAGGTGAAACCGCAGGTCTATGCAGGTCTGTTTCCGGTCAGCTCCGACGATTATGAAAGTTTCCGCGACGCGCTCGGCAAGCTGAGCCTGAACGATGCCTCACTGTTTTATGAACCGGAAAGCTCCTCGGCGCTGGGCTTTGGTTTCCGCTGCGGCTTCCTCGGCCTGTTGCACATGGAGATCATTCAGGAGCGTCTGGAACGCGAATACGATCTGGATCTGATCACCACTGCGCCGACCGTGGTTTATGAAGTAGAAACAACGGCGAAAGAGACTATCTATGTTGATAGCCCCTCCAAGCTGCCGCCGTTGAATAACATTTATGAACTGCGCGAGCCTATCGCCGAATGTCATATGCTGTTACCACAAGCCTATTTAGGTAACGTTATTACGCTGTGTATTGAGAAACGCGGCGTACAAACTAACATGGTGTATCACGGTAACCAGGTCGCGTTGACCTATGAAATCCCGATGGCGGAAGTGGTGCTCGACTTCTTTGACCGTCTGAAATCAACGTCGCGCGGCTATGCGTCTCTGGATTATAACTTCAAGCGCTTCCAGGCTTCCGATATGGTGCGTGTTGATGTGTTAATCAACAACGAACGTGTCGATGCGCTGGCGCTGATCACGCACCGTGATAACTCGCAAAGCCGTGGTCGCGAGCTGGTGGAGAAGATGAAAGATTTGATTCCACGCCAGCAGTTTGATATCGCGATTCAGGCGGCGATTGGTACGCATATTATTGCCCGTTCGACGGTAAAACAGTTACGTAAAAACGTGCTGGCGAAGTGCTACGGCGGCGATATCAGTCGTAAGAAAAAACTGCTGCAGAAACAGAAAGAAGGTAAGAAACGCATGAAGCAGATCGGTAACGTCGAGCTGCCTCAGGAGGCGTTCCTCGCCATTCTGCATGTCGGTAAAGACAATAAATAATCCCTAAGGAGTTGGCATGGCGAACATGTTTGCCCTGATTCTGGTGATAGCCACACTGGTGACGGGCATTTTATGGTGCGTTGATAAGTTTGTTTTCGCGCCAAAACGTCGGGCGCGCCAGGCTGCCGCGCAAACGGCGTCGGGAGATGCGCTGGATAACGCTACGCTCAATAAAGTGGCGCCTAAGCCGGGCTGGCTGGAGACCGGGGCGTCGGTTTTCCCGGTTCTTGCGATCGTTCTGATCGTTCGTTCATTTCTTTATGAACCCTTTCAGATCCCGTCAGGCTCAATGATGCCGACACTGCTTATCGGCGATTTTATTCTGGTGGAAAAATTTGCCTACGGCATTAAAGATCCGATCTACCAGAAAACCCTGATTGAAACCGGTCATCCAAAGCGCGGGGATATTGTGGTATTTAAATATCCGGAAGATCCTAAGTTAGATTACATCAAACGCGCCGTCGGTTTGCCGGGCGATAAAATCACTTATGATCCGGTTGCGAAAGAGGTGACGATTCAGCCTGGCTGTAGCTCCGGTCAGGCGTGCGAAAATGCGCTGCCGGTTACCTACTCTAACGTTGAGCCGAGCGATTTTGTACAGACTTTTGCCCGCCGTAACGGCGGAGAAGCGACCAGCGGTTTCTTTGAGGTTCCGCTAAACGAGACGAAAGAAAACGGCATTCGCCTGACCGAACGTAAAGAGACGTTAGGCGATGTGACCCACCGCATCCTGATGGTGCCGATAGCTCAGGATCAGTTGGGCATGTATTACCAACAGCCAGGACAACCGCTGGCGACCTGGGTTGTACCGCCGGGGCAATATTTCATGATGGGCGACAACCGCGATAACAGCGCGGATAGCCGTTACTGGGGATTTGTTCCGGAAGCGAATCTGGTCGGTAAAGCGGTCGCTATCTGGATGAGCTTTGACAAGCAGGAAGGGGAGTGGCCGACAGGCGTACGCCTGAGTCGTATCGGCGGTATTCACTAACTGTGACGAAATGATCGTTCACGCTGCCGTCTTTTTAGCGGCAGCGTGAATTATTTCCTGGATAAATTCCCTCAGACTAACGACATCCCCTGTCGTTGTGTATAGAATATTCCCCCGAAGTTTTAGGTTGGCGCCGTTTGGTCGCCACGGCACACGAAACAGCGTTGGTTATAGACAACCTTCTTTCCGCTGCAGCGATGCGGCAGGACAGATGACGTGTATCAGGTCTGTTTCGTGTGCTGGATTGTTGACGCATTCATTTATTGGTATCGCATGAACCCCATCGTAATTAATCGGCTTCAACGGAAGCTGGGCTACACTTTTAATCATCAGGAGCTGTTGCAGCAGGCATTAACTCACCGCAGCGCCAGCAGTAAACATAACGAACGCCTGGAGTTTTTAGGCGATTCAATCCTGAGCTTCGTTATCGCTAACGCGCTTTATCACCGTTTCCCACGGGTGGATGAGGGAGATATGAGCCGTATGCGCGCCACGTTGGTACGTGGTAATACGCTGGCGGAATTAGCCCGTGAGTTTGATTTAGGCGAGTGCCTGCGTTTAGGGCCGGGCGAATTAAAAAGCGGCGGATTCCGTCGGGAGTCCATTTTGGCGGACACCGTTGAAGCGTTAATCGGCGGAGTATTTCTCGATAGCAATATCCAGACCGTCGAGCAGTTGATCCTTAACTGGTATAAAACCCGTCTGGATGAGATAAGTCCGGGCGATAAACAAAAAGATCCTAAAACGCGCTTGCAGGAGTATTTGCAGGGTCGCCATCTGCCGCTGCCATCTTACCTGGTTGTGCAGGTGCGCGGCGAGGCGCACGATCAGGAATTTACTATCCACTGCCAGGTCAGCGGCCTGAGCGAACCGGTGGTTGGCACGGGTTCCAGCCGTCGTAAGGCGGAGCAGGCTGCCGCCGAACAGGCGCTGAAAAAACTGGAGTTGGAATGAGCACTGACAAAACTTACTGCGGATTTATTGCCATCGTCGGACGTCCGAACGTTGGCAAATCCACCTTGCTGAACAAACTGCTTGGGCAGAAGATTTCGATCACTTCCCGTAAAGCGCAGACCACGCGCCACCGCATTGTCGGTATTCATACCGAAGGCCCGTATCAGGCAATTTATGTCGATACCCCGGGACTGCATATGGAAGAAAAGCGCGCCATTAACCGTTTGATGAATAAGGCGGCGAGCAGTTCGATTGGCGACGTTGAGCTGGTGATTTTCGTTGTGGAAGGCACCCGTTGGACGCCGGACGACGAAATGGTCCTGAACAAACTGCGCGATGGCAAAGCGCCGGTTATTCTCGCCGTTAACAAAGTGGATAATGTGCAAGAAAAAGCCGATTTGCTGCCGCACCTCCAGTTCCTGGCAAGCCAGATGAACTTTCTTGATATCGTACCCATCTCTGCTGAAACGGGTATGAACGTCGATACCATTGCCGGTATCGTGCGTAAACATTTACCGGAAGCTATTCACCACTTCCCGGAAGATTACATCACCGATCGCTCTCAGCGCTTTATGGCGTCTGAAATCATCCGTGAAAAGCTGATGCGTTTTCTCGGCGCCGAGCTGCCGTATTCCGTTACCGTTGAGATTGAACGTTTTGTTACCAACGAACGCGGCGGCTATGATATCAACGGGCTGATCCTCGTCGAGCGCGAAGGGCAGAAGAAGATGGTGATTGGCAACAAAGGCGCCAAAATCAAAACCATTGGTATTGAAGCGCGTAAAGACATGCAGGAGATGTTCGAAGCGCCGGTACACCTGGAACTGTGGGTGAAAGTGAAATCCGGCTGGGCCGATGACGAACGCGCTCTGCGCAGTCTCGGTTACGTAGACGATCTGTGAGTTAACACAGCGTGGAAGGGTGGCAGCGCGCATTTGTCCTGCACAGTCGCCCCTGGAGCGAAACCAGCCTGATGCTGGACGTCTTCACGGAAGAATCGGGGCGCGTGCGCCTTGTCGCCAAAGGCGCGCGATCTAAACGTTCCAATCTGAAAGGCGCGTTGCAGCCTTTTACGCCGTTATTGCTACGCTACAGCGGACGCGGCGAGGTGAAAACCCTGCGCAGCGCCGAGGCAGTTTCTTTGGCGCTGCCGTTAAGCGGTATTACGCTCTATAGCGGCCTGTACATCAACGAACTCCTCTCTCGCGTACTGGAATATGAAACGCGCTTCTCCGAACTCTTTTTTGATTATCTGAACTGTATTCAGGCGCTGGCGGGAACCACCGGCTCGCCTGAACCGGCGTTGCGACGTTTCGAACTGGCGTTGCTGGGTCATCTGGGGTATGGCGTCAATTTCACCCACTGTGCAGGCAGCGGCGAACGGGTGGATGACACCATGACCTACCGTTACCGCGAAGAAAAAGGCTTTTTCGCCAGCGTCGTCATCGATAACAACACCTTTACCGGACGGCACCTGAAAGCGCTGGAGGCGCGGGAATTTCCGGATGTAGATACCCTGCGTGCCGCTAAACGCTTTACCCGTATGGCATTAAAGCCGTATCTTGGGGGAAAACCGTTAAAAAGCCGGGAGCTGTTCCGGCAATTTATGCCCAAACGCACAGTAAAAACGAAGAAAGATTAACGAGGATTGTCATGGCTGAATTACTGTTAGGCGTCAATATTGACCACATTGCCACGTTACGTAATGCGCGCGGCACCGACTATCCGGATCCGGTACAGGCGGCGTTTATTGCTGAACAGGCAGGCGCGGACGGCATTACCGTACACCTGCGCGAAGATCGTCGCCACATTACCGATCGCGATGTGCGCATTCTGCGTCAGACGCTGCATACGCGTATGAATCTGGAGATGGCGGTGACCGAAGAGATGCTGGCGATCGCCGTAGAAACCAGGCCGCATTTCTGTTGTCTGGTGCCGGAAAAACGCCAGGAAGTCACCACCGAAGGCGGCCTGGATGTGGCCGGACAGCGCGATAAAATGCGTGATGCCTGTGCGCGCCTGGCGGCGGCTGGCATCCAGGTTTCGCTCTTTATCGATGCCGATGAAGCGCAAATCAACGCGGCGGCGGAAGTCGGCGCGCCGTTTATCGAAATCCATACCGGCTGCTACGCCAACGCAGAAACCGATGCGGAACAGGCAAAAGAGCTGGCGCGTATTGCCAGCGCCGCGACCCTGGCGGCCCGTCTGGGGCTAAAAGTAAATGCGGGTCATGGCCTGACCTACCATAACGTCAAAGCTATTGCCGCACTGCCGGAAATGCACGAGCTCAATATCGGTCATGCCATTATTGGTCGGGCAGTGATGACGGGGCTGAAAGAGGCGGTGGCTGAAATGAAACGTTTGATGCTGGAAGCGCGCGGCTAATGGCGATTCTCGGCCTGGGAACGGATATTGTAGAGATTGCCCGCATTGAGGCAGTGATCTCCCGTTCCGGCGAACGTCTGGCAAGGCGTGTGCTCAGTGACAACGAGTGGGCTATCTGGGAGACGCATCAGCAGCCGGTGCGTTTTCTCGCCAAGCGTTTTGCGGTCAAAGAGGCGGCAGCGAAAGCTTTTGGCACCGGCATCCGCAACGGTCTGGCGTTCAATCAGTTCGAAGTGTTTAACGATGAGCTGGGAAAACCACGTTTGCGGCTGTGGGGCGAGGCGTTAATTCTGGCGGAAAAACTCGGTGTGGCGCACATGCATGTCACGTTGGCCGATGAACGCCATTACGCCTGCGCTACGGTCATTCTGGAAAGTTAGATTTGCCGGATGGAGGCGTAAACACGTTATCTGACCTACAGGCCGATATATTGTCGGCCTGATAAGCATAGCGCCATCAGGCATTGTTGCGTTGGAAGTGCGTTAACCCGCTTACAGTTTATCTGCGTGATGCATCAGAACAAACTTATCCCACAACTGTTCTTCGGTTTCGACATGGGCGGGATCCTGCAAAATCGTATTGGGGATCGGACAGACTTTCTGACAGGTCGGCGTTTCGTAATGACCTACACACTCGGTGCATTTGTCGCTGTTAATTTCATAAATGCTATCACCCATGGATATCGCCTCATTCGGGCACTCTGGCTCGCACATATCGCAGTTGATGCATTTTTTGGTGATTAACAGCGCCATCAGGAAATTCTCAGAAACAACACAAATCGGGCGGGCATTATACGCCTATTTTCTGCTCGGGCCAGCTCTTTTCTGGCGCTGATTTGTTATCTACCGTGTAAAAATTTTTGATCTGCTTGAGCAGGCAGATGGTTGCGTTATCCAGTGAAAGGTCATTACTGTGCACCAGCATGACAGGAATAAAGAATGCGGGGATGCCCAGTGAAACCAGGCGAACATTTTTGGGTGTCGATAAATGGGTTAGCGAGCGGGTAATAAATGCGATGCCAATCTGCGCTTCGGCATACTCAAGGCATGAGTAGTGGTTATCCAGTTCGCAGATGACGTTAGGAACGACTTTGCGGTTATTAAATTCTGTGGTGATGATCCCTCTTAATAGCAGAGAGTCATTAAGCACGATAATGGGCTGGTCGTTTAAATCTTTTAAATGCAGACGTTCGCGTGTCGCCAGAGGATGAGAAAGTGGGATTGCAGCGATAATTTCATCTTCAAACAGCATGGTCGAGCTTAGCTGGGCAGGGAGCGCTGTTCGATAAACAATGCCAATATCAACGGCGCTATCCGTCAGCTTTTTAATGGTTTGCTCAGTTGAGAACTCTTTAACATTTAAAGATATTTCCGGATGGTGCGCCATAAAGTTGCGAAAAGCGGGCAGGACCAGGTAGCTGCCTGACACCCCGATTGAAATAGTATCGCGCTGTTGATCCTGATAGGGAAGAAGTTCATTTTCTGCATTTTTTAAATCCAGCATTATTTTGTTAGCGTGTCGTTGCAAAATAATGCCTGCTTTTGTTAATTTAATTCCTCTACCTTTTCGCTTAAATAATATTGTTTTAAGTGATGACTCAAGTTGTTTGATTTGCTGACTTAATGATGGCTGAGTGATAAACAGGCGACTGGCTGCCCGACCATAATGTAATTCATCACACAATATCAGGAAGGAGTGTAGTTGTTTGATATTCATTAAAATTTAATGCCAATCGATTGGGTTTTGTTATAACGATTATAAAAAATACCAAATTGTTTGCCTATTTTGCTTTTTTTAAACTGTGATCAGTGCATTTTAAAAAGGGAAAATTATGTCGGCATCAATCAACCGCTGGGGAATGCTTGCCGCTCACGTGTGCATCAATTTTGTGCTCGGGGGCGTCTACGCATTTAGCTATTTCAAAACACCACTCATGGCGCAATATCACTGGGATCCGGCTACGCTGGCGTTAGCATTCTCTATCAATATGGGGATCATTCCTTTACCGATGATTTGGGGCGGGAGAATGATCGACAATGGTAAAGGAAAGCAGGCGATAGTTATCGGTGGTATCCTGTTTTCTTTAGGTTTTATCTTGTCCGGGTTTGTGGATAATTTGCCCATGCTGTTTTTAACCTACGGCGTCATTGCCGGGTTGGGATCGGGCCTGGCTTTTACGGGTAATCTTAATAATATTCTGAAATTTTTCCCTGACCGTCGCGGTCTTGCCAGCGGTATCGTACTGGCGGGTGTTGGCGTCGGGACGCTACTTTGCACCCGCCTGGCCGAATATTTTATGGCGCAAACTCACGATGTTAGTCGGGCGTTGTTATATCTGGGTATTGTTTATCTGGTGGTTATTTTTATCGTCCAGTTCTTTATTCGTAGCGCGCCAGCAAAAGATAGTGGAGGAATTAAAGCGTCGCCACTGGATAAAGACTATCGGCACATGCTGAAAGATCTGCGCTTCTGGCTGCTGTTTATGATTCTGGCGCTGGGCGTGTTCTCTGGGATGGTAATTAGCTCAAGCTCTGCGCAAATTGGTATGACGCAGTACGGTTTACTGTCCGGTGCATTAGTCGTTAGCCTGGTCTCGATATTTAACTCAATTGGTCGCCTGTTCTGGGGAGGGTTAACCGATAAATTAGGCGGCTATAATACACTGGTTATTGTTTACCTCTTTACTTGCTTGTGTATGCTGCTGTTATTTTTCTTCAATGGCAATACTTCGGTATTTTATTTCAGCGCTCTGGGCGTGGGCTTTGCTTATGCCGGTATATTAGTGATCTTCCCTGGCTTGACCAGTCAGAATTTTGGCATGCGCAACCAGGGACTAAACTACGGCTTTATGTATTTTGGTTTTGCCGTCGGTGCGGTTATTGCTCCTTACGTCACGTCCGCTATTGCAAAATATACCGGAAGCTACAATACAGTATTTATTTTGACAACGGTGCTATTGCTTATTGGAGTCGTGTTGACCCTGATAACGAAAAAATATGTCGCAACGGTTTTAGCCAAAATTCATTAATCAGATAATAAGGAAATAAAAATGAAAATTGCAATCGCAGGTGCAGGCGCTATGGGGTGTCGTTTTGGCTATATGCTGCTGGAGGCCGGGCACGACGTGACGCTTATCGATAGCTGGCAGGAGCATGTCGACGCTATTCGTAGCAAGGGGTTGTTTGTCGAAACGGAAACGACTCAGAAGTATTACCCCATCCCTGCTATGTTGGCTGATGAATCCCAGGGAGAGTTTGAGCTGGTTATTCTGTTTACCAAAGCCATGCAGCTGGATAGCATGTTACAGCGTATTAAGCCATTACTGCCAGCCGCGAAAGTCGTGATGATTTTATCTAACGGCCTGGGAAATATCGAAACGCTGGAGAAATATGTCGATCGGCAGAAAATCTATGCGGGTGTGACGTTATGGTCCAGCGAACTGGAGGGGGCTGGGCATATTATGGCCACCGGTACCGGAACGATTGAACTGCAGCCGATAGCCAGCCAGGATTCGGCTCAAGAGGCTAAGGTCATTGCCACCCTTAATAGTGCTGGATTGAATGCTGAAATAAGCCCTGACGTATTATTATCGATCTGGAAGAAAGCAGCCTTTAATAGCGTAATGAACACCTATTGCGCGTTACTGGATTGTAATGTCGGCGGATTTGGTCAGCGGCCTGGTGCTTTAGATTTAGCGCAAGCGGTAGTTGATGAGTTTGTGTTAGTTGCTGCCAGCCAGAATATTCCGTTGACTGAGCAAATGGTGATGAATACGGTGAAGAAAGTGTTCGATCCGCGTGAGAGCGGCCACCACTATCCTTCTATGCATCAGGATTTACATAAAGGCCGACTGACCGAAATCGACTATTTAAATGGTGCGATTGCGCGAATCGGCGCTCAGAACAATATTGCCGTACCGGTTAACAAACTCCTGACGCAATTGATTCACGCTAAAGAAGCGCAATAAACTTGATGGCTCTTCTGCATGAGGCGGAAGAGCCATTTTCAAACCAGTTTTTTTACCAGCGCCTCGCTATGGCGAATACGCTCCGGCGCCCGCTCTAAATCCTGTTGTACCAGCGCCATAAACAGTAAGTCGGTCAACATCATTTGCGCATGTGTCGAGGAGATAGCGGCGCTGCGCGTCGCCTGCTCTTCAGCAATCGTATACAGACAGCGGGTGGCGCGCTGCTGCAAGGCGTTGGGAGAAAAACCGGTAATGGCCAGGATCTTCGCGCCTGCGCGTAATGTTTCGTCCGCCGCCAGGTTCAGCTCGCGCCGTTCCCCGGAATAAGAGATCGCCAGCAGCAGATCCTCCGGCGCCAGCGCCTGCACCGTCGCCAGCAGGGCGTGCATATCGCGCTCAACCACCGCGTTAATGCCAATCTTCAGTAGCTTCCAGGCAAAATTTTGCGCCACCAGCCCAGAGGCGCCAATCCCGGTGATCACAATACGGCGGGCGTGGCGCAGCATCGTGACGCTTTCTAACAGCTTTTCTTCACTGTTAACGTCCAGCGTGGCGTGCATCGCCGCCACATTCTCTTTAATTAATTTTTCCCCGACCAGGCGCATCGGATCGTCGCCGCGAATCTGGTTATGAACGGGAACGGAATGCGGATTAGGATTGCTGGCCAACGCTTCGCTGAGAGCCAGTTTCAACGCCGGAAACCCTTTAAACCCCAGTTTTTGCGCGAACTTGACTACGCTGGATTGGCTGACGCCCGCTTCGGCCGCCAGTTGCTGCGAGCTCAGATGCCGCGCCGTATCCGGTTGCGCGAGCAGATAATCCGCCAGTTTCCTGTCGCTTTGCGCGAGATCCGGATAACGCTGGCGAATACGAATCAAACAGTTCATGGGCAGCTCCTGCGAAACGTGATGGCGACGACAAAACGAAATTTCACTCGCCTGGGGGAATATTCTATTCCATCATGGACGCTTATTATGAATTAAAAATTCCAGAGGGACAAAAATGAATCTTGGTACCTTAGTGTCTGAAACCCGTAACCCGCAAACGATGGATTTGGATGCGTTGCCTACTCCTGAATTAGTTAAGCGTTTTAATGAACAGGATACGCGGGTAGCGGAAGCGGTAAAAGCCACTCTGCCTGACGTTGCGCGTGCGGTGGATGCCGCTGCGGCGGCGCTGAAGTCTGGCGGACGTATCATCTATATGGGCGCGGGCACCAGTGGTCGGCTTGGCGTACTGGATGCCTCAGAATGCCCCCCGACGTTTGGCGTTCCGCACGGTCTGGTCGTCGGGCTGATTGCCGGTGGGCCGGGCGCGTTGCTGAAGGCGGTCGAAGGCGCGGAAGACAGCCAACAGGCAGGCGAAGACGATCTTGTCGCGCTAAATCTGCAAGAACAGGATCTGGTCGTGGGGCTCGCGGCGTCGGGTCGTACACCCTATGTGATTGGTGGCCTGCGCTATGCGCGACAGTCCGGTTGTACCACTGTTGCCGTCTCCTGTAATCCAGATTCGCCTATTGCGCGGGAGGCTAATATCGCTATTTCGCCCGTTGTCGGGCCGGAAGCGCTTACCGGCTCCACGCGGCTGAAATCCGGCACCGCGCAGAAAATGGTGCTCAATATGATTTCTACCGGCGCGATGGTGAAGTTCGGCAAGGTCTATCAAAACCTGATGGTGGATATGAAAGCCACCAACGTCAAACTGGTCGATCGCGCGTGTCGGATGGTCGTTGAAGCGACCGGGATAGGTCGTGAAGAGGCGGAAACGTTGCTGAAACAGACCGATTTTGAGGTTAAGCCCGCCATTTTGATGGCGCTTACGGGGCTGGATGCTGCAGCCGCCAGGGAAAAACTCGCTGCTCATCAGGGCTTTTTAAGGGCGGCGTTAGAACACTAAAGAGGTGTGTATGGATAAGACGGCAGCGCTCGCCAGCGACATTTTACGTGGTATCGGCGGAGAGCAAAATATTCTGCGCCTGGAAAACTGTATGACGCGAGTCAGAGTGGAGGTACAGGACGACAGCCAACTGGATATTCCGCGCTTAAAAGCGTTGCCTGGCGTTAGTGGATACGTAAAGCAAGGGGAGCAACATCAGCTGATCGTTGGGCCGGGGAAGGCTGCGCAGGTGGTTGATGCGATGCGCGTGCAGATTGCCGCAGGTGGTGTAAAGCCGGACGACGCTATGGCGCGTACCAAATCCGAGGCGAAAGCGAAGTATAAAGCGCCGATGAGCGATGCTTTGCGTAAGCTGGCGAATGTTTTTATTCCGCTTATCCCCGCCTTTATCGCATCCGGCTTGATTACCGGCATTATCAACATTCTTAAACGTCCGGATATCGTTGGCGATGTTGCCGTCCACTATCCTAACCTGCTGGGCCTGATGGGGATATTTGGTAGCGCGGTGTTCGCTATCATGAACATTCTGGTTGGCGTCAATACCGCGAAAGTCTTTGGCGGATCGCAGGCGTTAGGCGGCGTGATGGCAGGGATCCTTTCCAGCCCGCAACTGGCGCAGATTACGCTCTTTGGCGAGGCGCTTCAGCCGGGACGGGGCGGCGTCATCGCCGTCCTGCTGGTGGTAGCGTTAATGTGCTGGATTGAGCGCCAGTTCCGTAAGCTGCTGCCGGGGTCGCTAGAGTTAATTCTTAACCCTTTATTGACGACTGTTATCACCGGCGCGGTAGCGATTGTCGCTCTGCAACCGCTTGGCGGCTGGATTTCAGACGCTATCGCTCACGGCGCGTCCTGGGCTATCGATCGCGGCGGTTTTCTGGTGGGCGCGGTGTTAGCCGGAACCTTCCTGCCGTTGGTACTGACCGGGCTGCATCAGGGGCTGGTGCCTATTCATGTGGAGCTGGTGCAAGCGCACGGCTATAACGCGCTGTTTCCCATCCTGGCGATGGCGGGCGTTGGTCAGATAGGCGCGGCCATTGCCGTACTGATGAAAACCCGCAATGCGCGACTCAAAAAGGTGATTAAAGGCGCGCTTCCTGTCGGACTGCTGGGGATTGGCGAGCCGCTGATTTTTGGCGTCACGCTGCCATTGGGTAAGCCATTTATTGGCGCTTGCCTCGGCGGCGCGGTAGGCGGGGCGTTGATCAGCTACTGGAAAGTGGCGACGGTAATTACCTTTGGTATTTCCGGTTTGCCGCTGGCATTAACAATTGTTGCCGGAAAAGTCCTGTTCTATCTGTTAGGCTATTTAATAGCGGTAATTGCCGGGTTTATTTTTACCTGGCTGCTGGGGTTCAATGATCCAGAGGAGTAAGGTTTGGTCAGCCACGAGCGTCGTGTCGTCTTTTTTGATTTGGATGGAACGTTACATCAACAGGATATGTTCGGCAGTTTTCTGCGTTATTTGCTGCGCCGTCAGCCGCTAAATGCGCTGCTCGTACTGCCGTTGTTACCCATTATCGGTATCGGTTTACTGGTAAAAGGGCGTGCGGCCCGCTGGCCGATGAGTCTGTTGTTGTGGGGCTGTACTTTTGGCCATAGCGAAACGCGTTTGCAGGCGCATCAGGCGGATTTTGTCCGTTGGTTTCGCGCTAACGTCACGGCGTTTCCGGTCGTACAGGAGCGTCTGACCACCTATCTATTGAGCTCTGACGCGGATATCTGGCTTATTACCGGTTCTCCGCAATCATTGGTAGAGCAAGTCTATTTTGATACGCCGTGGTTGCCGCGTGTTAACCTCATCGCCAGCCAGATGGCGCGACGGTATGGCGGCTGGGTATTAACCGTGCGCTGTCTGGGCCATGAAAAAGTCGCGCAACTGGAACGTAAAATCGGTACGCCGTTGCGTCTTTATAGCGGCTACAGCGACAGCAAACAGGATAACCCGCTGCTTTATTTTTGCCAGCATCGCTGGCGGGTGACGCCGCACGGCGAGTTGCAGCAGCTCGAATAGTGAAACGCATAGCGTCTGTGTATAATGCCGCCCGCTTTCATTACCGGAGTTACCTCTTTGTCTGATGTCGAATTAGATCACGAATACTGGATGCGCCACGCGCTGACGCTGGCGAAACGCGCCTGGGACGAACGCGAGGTTCCGGTTGGCGCGGTATTGGTGCATAACCATCGCGTCATTGGCGAAGGCTGGAATCGACCCATTGGCCGCCACGATCCTACTGCGCATGCTGAAATAATGGCGCTGCGTCAGGGCGGTCTGGTATTGCAGAATTATCGGTTACTGGATACCACGCTGTATGTCACGCTGGAACCCTGTGTGATGTGCGCAGGCGCTATGGTGCATAGCCGCATTGGACGCGTTGTCTTTGGCGCGCGCGATGCAAAAACTGGCGCGGCCGGATCGCTAATTGACGTGCTGCACCATCCGGGAATGAATCACCGGGTCGAGATTATTGAAGGGGTGTTGCGCGATGAATGTGCGACGCTGCTCAGTGATTTTTTCCGTATGCGTCGTCAGGAAATTAAAGCTCTGAAGAAAGCCGACCGTGCGGAAGGCGCGGGGCCGGCAGTATAGCGCAATGCCGGATAAGACGTTGCGCGTCGCCATCCGATAAGACCATCGCGCTATTTTTCTTCTTTCTTCTGCGGCGTAAACAGTAAAGACGGCGAATGCGTCAGGTAGCCTGATGACTGCGATAAAAACGACAGGAAGGGGAAGGGGGCTTTATTCAGCTCCTCCGGCGACACCGCCGGGTAATCCTGCGCCAGTTTCATAGCTTCCGCTTCCTGCTTTTCTTTTTCCTGCAAATACCCCACCAAACTTATCTGGTATTTACGGATATTTTCCACATAAGCATAAGCCTCATGTCCACGCGCGTAACCGTAGGTTAGCTTACTGTAATACGGTTTTTGGCTTAACAGAGGCAAACGCTGCTTCACATCGGTCCAGCTATCCGGATTGCCTTTGGTTTTTACCGTCAGCGATCTGGCATCGAGCATGTGCGCATAACCCATATTGTAGGCGGCTAAGGCAAACCAGATACGCTCGTCTTCCGGAACGGTTTCGGGAACTTTAGCCATCATATCTTCAAGATAGCGAGCGCCGCCGCTGATGCTTTGCTCCGCATCGGTACGGTCGGTCAGCCCCAGACTTTGGGCGGTATTTTTAGTCAGCATCATCAGGCCGCGCACGCCGGTTGGCGAGGTCGCCAGCGGGTCCCAGTGTGATTCCTGATAAGAAATCGCCGCCAGCAGGCGCCAGTCTATCTCTTTGGCATATTTTTTAAATAACGGTTCCAGCTCCGGCAGGACGTTATCTACCGCTCGCAGGAAAGAGCGGGTATCAACGTAGTCGAAATCATCGCCATGTCCCAGATATTTCTCTTCGATCCGCGCCAACGACCCGTCTTCATTGATCGAATTGAAAAAATCGAGCAGCGCGGCGGAGAGCGTATTATCGTCGTCCAGTCGGCTAAACCAGGTCACGGGCTGTTCATCCGTGACATCCAGCGCCACGGCCAGCTCGGGATGAACGCGCTGAAACAGACTGATCGCCACTGAATCGGCAATGGTGTAATCCAGTTTGCCGCTGATGACCTCTTCCAGCAGCGTCGTCGAGCCTTTTTTATCATCCACTTTCCAGCTCAGGTCGGGAAACTTTGTCTCTTTTAAACGTTGTAAATCATTGACCACGACGTGCCCTGGCGCAATGGTAAGCTGATTCTCGTTAACGGTCGCCAGCGAACGTGGGCGATATTGTCCGACCCGGTAGACGAGCTGTTGCGAAACCGAATAATACATGGGGCCGGGCTGATAGTTTTTAACGCGCGCGCTGTCGTAGACCAGCCCAGCCGCGAGCAGGTCGGCATTGCCGTTATCCAGATCGTCAAACAACTGGCTGATATTCTGGCGCACCGTCACTTTCAGCTTCACGCCGAGATAGTTGGCGAACTGCTGCGCCAGTTCATAGTCCAGACCATATTTTTTACCGTTGATAACGGAATAGGTTAATGGCGAGTCGATCGTACTGACGCGCAGTATCCCCCGGGCTTGAATCGCGGCGATATGGTTTTCGGTTTTACCGAACCAGGGGATTGAGGGCCAAAGGGCTGCTGCCAGCAGCAGCGTCAATATGCCGATGAACAGATAATTAATCTTTAATTTTTTCAATTAGTTAATTCTCTGGATCGTGCGTTGCCTCGGGCTGAAAAAGATGTTTTGCTGCAATAGATAAGTCATTAATGAGCGGCATTTTGCGTAACAATGCGCCAGTTGGCAACTTATTCGCAACGATAGCCGCACCGTATGACAAGAAAAAGCGGTGATTTTATTTCTACGCAAACGGTTTCGTCGGCGCGTCAGATTCTTTATAATGACGGCCGTTTCCCCCCTTGCGCACACCGAAGCTTAGAAGACGAGAGACTTATGATGGAAATTCTGCGTGGTTCGCCTGCACTGTCTGCATTCCGTATCAATAAACTGCTGGCGCGCTTTCAGGCTGCCAACCTCCAGGTCCACAATATATACGCTGAGTATGTCCATTTTGCTGACCTGAACGCCCCGTTAAATGATAGCGAGCAGGCGCAGCTTACCCGTCTGTTGCAATACGGCCCGGCGCTTAGCAGCCATACGCCGGCGGGTAAACTCCTGTTGGTCACACCGCGTCCTGGTACCATCTCCCCCTGGTCTTCAAAAGCAACGGATATCGCCCACAACTGCGGCCTGCAACAGGTTGATCGGCTGGAGCGCGGCGTAGCGTACTATATTGAGGCTTCGACGTTGACGGCGGAACAGTGGCGACAAGTGGCCGCAGAGCTGCACGACCGTATGATGGAGACGGTGTTCTCTTCTTTAACCGATGCGGAAAAACTGTTTATCCACCATCAGCCTGCGCCGGTTTCCAGTGTCGATCTGCTGGGAGAAGGCCGTCAGGCGTTAATTGACGCCAACCTGCGTCTTGGTCTGGCGCTGGCGGAAGATGAAATCGACTATTTGCAGGAGGCGTTTACCAAACTGGGGCGCAACCCGAACGATATCGAATTGTACATGTTCGCCCAGGCGAACTCCGAGCACTGCCGCCACAAGATTTTTAACGCCGACTGGATTATCGACGGTAAACCGCAGCCGAAGTCGCTGTTTAAAATGATTAAAAACACCTTCGAAACCACGCCGGACTATGTGCTCTCTGCCTATAAAGACAATGCCGCGGTGATGGAAGGATCTGCGGTGGGGCGCTACTTCGCCGACCACAATACTGGCCGTTACGATTTTCATCAGGAGCCCGCGCACATTCTGATGAAGGTCGAAACGCATAACCACCCAACCGCCATCTCTCCGTGGCCGGGGGCGGCGACCGGTTCCGGCGGCGAAATTCGTGATGAAGGCGCCACCGGGCGTGGCGCGAAACCAAAAGCCGGGCTGGTGGGCTTCTCCGTTTCCAACCTGCGTATTCCGGGCTTTGAACAGCCGTGGGAAGAGGATTTTGGCAAGCCGGAACGTATTGTCACCGCGCTGGATATCATGACCGAAGGCCCGCTGGGCGGCGCGGCGTTTAACAACGAATTTGGTCGCCCGGCGCTGACCGGTTACTTCCGTACTTATGAAGAGAAAGTGAACAGCCACAATGGCGAAGAGCTGCGCGGCTATCACAAGCCGATCATGCTGGCGGGCGGGATCGGTAATATCCGCGCCGATCACGTGCAGAAAGGCGAGATCGTCGTGGGCGCGAAGCTGATCGTCCTTGGCGGCCCGGCGATGAATATCGGCCTCGGCGGCGGCGCGGCATCGTCAATGGCTTCCGGCCAGTCTGATGCGGATCTCGATTTTGCCTCTGTTCAGCGCGACAACCCGGAAATGGAACGCCGCTGCCAGGAAGTGATCGACCGCTGCTGGCAGTTGGGCGACGCTAACCCAATCTTGTTTATCCATGATGTGGGCGCGGGCGGTCTCTCCAACGCCATGCCGGAGCTGGTGAGCGACGGCGGGCGCGGCGGGAAATTCGAACTGCGCGACATTCTTAGCGACGAGCCGGGCATGAGCCCGCTGGAAATCTGGTGTAACGAATCCCAGGAGCGCTATGTGCTGGCGGTCGCGGCTGACCAGTTGCCTCTGTTCGACGAACTGTGTAAGCGCGAACGCGCGCCGTATGCGGTCATTGGCGACGCTACCGAAGAACAGCATCTCTCGTTGCATGATAACCATTTCGACAATCAGCCGATCGACCTGCCGCTGGATGTCCTGCTGGGCAAAACGCCGAAAATGACCCGCGATGTGCAAACATTGAAGGCGAAAGGCGATGCGCTGAACCGCGCGGATATCACGATTGCCGACGCGGTAAATCGTGTTCTGCATCTGCCGACCGTGGCGGAAAAAACTTTCCTTGTCACTATTGGCGACCGTACCGTCACCGGTATGGTGGCGCGTGACCAGATGGTTGGCCCGTGGCAGGTCCCGGTGGCTGACTGCGCGGTCACTACCGCCAGCCTCGACAGCTACTACGGCGAAGCGATGTCGATTGGCGAGCGCGCGCCGGTGGCGCTGCTGGACTTTGCCGCCTCCGCCCGTCTGGCCGTCGGTGAGGCGTTGACTAACATTGCCGCGACGCAGATTGGCGATATCAAGCGCATTAAGCTTTCCGCTAACTGGATGGCGGCAGCCGGTCATCCTGGCGAAGATGCCGGTTTGTATGACGCGGTTAAAGCGGTGGGAGAGGAACTCTGTCCGCAGCTTGGTCTGACCATTCCGGTGGGTAAAGATTCGATGTCGATGAAAACCCGCTGGCAGGAAGGCAACGAACAGCGCGAAATGACCTCGCCGCTGTCGCTGGTGATTTCCGCGTTTGCCCGCGTGGAAGACGTGCGTCACACCCTTACGCCGCAGCTGTCAACGGAAGATAACGCCTTGCTGCTGATCGATCTTGGTAAGGGCCACAACGCGCTGGGCGCAACGGCGTTGGCGCAGGTCTATCGTCAGCTTGGCGACAAACCCGCGGACGTGCGTGACGTCGCGCAACTGAAAGGCTTCTATGACGCCATGCAGGCGCTGGTCGCTGCGCGTAAATTACTGGCCTGGCACGACCGTTCCGACGGCGGTCTGCTGGTGACTCTGGCCGAGATGGCCTTTGCCGGCCACTGCGGCGTGCAGGTCGATATTGCCGCGCTGGGCGATGACCATCTGGCCGCACTGTTCAACGAGGAGCTGGGCGGCGTGATTCAGGTACGCGCTGAAGACAGAGACGCGGTCGAAGCGCTGTTGGCGCAGTACGGCCTTGCTGACTGCGTCCACTACCTTGGTCAGGCCCTGGCTGGCGATCGCTTTGTGATTACCGCTAATGACCAGACGGTATTCAGCGAAAGCCGCACTACGCTGCGTGTCTGGTGGGCGGAAACCACCTGGCAGATGCAGCGTCTGCGCGACAATCCGCAATGTGCTGATCAGGAACATGAGGCGAAAGCGAATGATGCCGATCCGGGCCTCAACGTGAAGCTGTCGTTTGATATTAATGAAGATATCGCCGCGCCGTACATTGCGACAGGCGCACGACCGAAAGTCGCTGTACTGCGCGAGCAGGGGGTGAACTCTCACGTGGAGATGGCGGCGGCGTTCCATCGTGCGGGCTTTGACGCGATTGACGTCCATATGAGCGACCTGCTGGGCGGTCGTATCGGTCTGGGCAATTTCCATGCGCTGGTGGCTTGCGGCGGCTTTTCCTACGGCGACGTGCTGGGGGCGGGCGAAGGTTGGGCGAAATCCATTCTGTTTAACCCTCGGGTGCGCGACGAATTCGAAACCTTTTTCCATCGTCCGCAGACGCTGGCGCTTGGGGTGTGCAACGGTTGCCAGATGATGTCGAATCTGCGCGAGCTGATCCCGGGCAGCGAACTGTGGCCGCGTTTTGTACGTAACCATTCTGACCGCTTCGAAGCCCGCTTCAGCCTGGTAGAAGTGACGCAAAGCCCATCGCTGCTGCTGCAAGGAATGGTAGGCTCACAGATGCCGATTGCGGTTTCCCATGGGGAAGGGCGCGTTGAGGTGCGGGACGATGCGCATCTTGCCGCGCTTGAGAGCAAAGGCCTGGTCGCCCTGCGCTACGTTGATAACTTTGGTAAGGTGACCGAAACCTATCCGGCTAACCCGAACGGTTCGCCGAACGGCATCACGGCGGTGACGACCGAAAATGGTCGGGTGACGATTATGATGCCGCATCCGGAACGCGTATTCCGCACCGTCGCCAACTCCTGGCACCCGGAAAACTGGGGCGAGGATAGCCCGTGGATGCGTATCTTCCGTAATGCGCGTAAGCAGCTAGGGTAGTTCCATTCGTCGCCGTCCCGTATTTGGGTGGTGTCGCGAAATGCCGACATCACCCTAAATACAGTGTCGCTAAAAGGTGACACTTAACTCATTGTTTTTCGATTAATATTAAGGTGATGGTGTTTAGTGTTGCCTTTTGGCGACATATTGCTTAAGTTTTGCTCGTTAGCGCCAGAGTGAGGTTAAGTTATAAAATATATTAAAATCATCATGTTAATTAATTGTTTTGCAACCTGGCACAATTACTGCATAATGATAACCAGTGGCTCATTCACCTTCTTATGTCAGCCCCTTAGGGACGCGCTACATAAACTTCGAATGACGCACAACAAGGTGCCTGCCGTCCAACTTCTGATAACAGCGTAGCTTTATCAACCTCCGGGCGAAACGTCGAGTTAGGCACCGCCTTATTCCATAACAAAGCCGGGTTTAGCCCGGCTTTGTTGTATCTGGCGCTTCCCTCGGTTAGCATCTTTTTTATTCTTCTTTTATGTGAGCGACACGTTGAAGCGCTGGTCTGTTTTCCCCCGTTCTTTACGACAATTGGTCATGCTGGCCTTTTTGCTGATCCTGCTGCCGTTGCTGGTTCTGGCCTGGCAGGCGTGGCAAAGCCTTAACGCGTTAAGCGATCAGGCTGCGGTGACTAACCGCAGCACGCTTATTGACGCCCGGCGCAGCGAGGCGATGACCAACGTCGCGCTGGAGATGGAGCGAAGCTACCGACAGTATTGCGTGCTTGACGATCCGACGCTGGCAAAAGTGTATCAAAGCCAGCGTAAGCGCTATAGCGATATGCTGGACGCCCATGCCGGCGTCTTGCCGGATGATAAGTTGTATCAGGCGTTACGCCAGGATTTAAACGCGCTGGCGCAATTGCAGTGTAAAGATAGCGGCCCGGAAGCGGCAGCGGCCGCGCGCCTGGAGGCCTTTGCCAACGCGAATACGGAAATGGTGCAGGCGACGCGTACCGTGGTTTACTCGCGCGGGCAGCAGTTACAACAAGAAATCGCCGAGCGCGGACAATTTTTCGGCTGGCAGGCGCTGGTGCTATTTCTGGTGAGCCTGGCGATGGTGCTACTTTTTACCCGCATGATTATCGGGCCGGTGAAAGGAATTGAACGGATGATTAATCGCCTGGGCGAAGGCCGTTCTTTGGGGAATACCGTCACCTTTACCGGTCCGCGTGAATTACGATCGGTGGGGCAGCGCATTATCTGGCTGAGTGAGCGTCTGGCGTGGCTGGAATCCCAGCGCCATCAGTTTCTACGTCACCTGTCCCATGAGCTGAAAACCCCGCTGGCCAGTATGCGCGAGGGGACTGAGCTGCTGGCCGATCAGGTGGTTGGGCCGCTGACGCCGGAGCAAAAAGAGGTGGTCGATATTCTGGATGACAGCAGTCGTAATTTACAAAAATTGATTGAGCAATTGCTTGATTACAACCGGAAACTGGTAGACAGTGCCACAGAGCTGGAAGCGGTCGATATCGCGCCGCTTGTGGATATGGTGGTTTCCGCCCACAGTTTGCCTGCCCGCGCTAAAATGATGCATACCGATGTCGACCTGGAGGCCGAACGCTGCATAGCAGAGCCCATGTTGCTGATGAGCGTGCTGGATAATCTCTATTCCAACGCGGTGCACTATGGCGCTGAATCCGGTAACATTTGTATCCGTAGTCGCTCTCAGGGCTCCACGGTTTATATCGATGTGGTTAATAGCGGCGAACCGATTCCGCAAACCGAAAGAGAAATGATTTTTGAGCCTTTTTTCCAGGGAAGCCACCAGCGAAAAGGGGCGGTAAAAGGCAGTGGGTTAGGGCTGAGTATCGCCAGAGATTGTATTCGTCGAATGCAGGGAGAGATCCAACTGGTGGATGACAACGCGCAGGAAGTTTGTTTTCGCATCTCGCTGCCATTGCCTGCATCTGACAAACACTAATATGAATTTAAGCCTGGTGCGTATGTCACACGTTTTCGTCCAAACTATTAAACGATGCCTTTTGCGGTGGGGAATACCGGTGGGTATATCGTGTCTGGCGCTGACCGCATGTGTTCCCCATGCTTCACAGCAACTGCCCGGTAGCGCAGCGCAGGACACACTCCCCCATTATCAACTGGCGGATTATCTCCCGACGGCGTGCGCGGATATCTGGTCGCTACGCGGGCAGGCGGTGGAGACGAATCCGCTGTACTGGCTACGCACGATTGACTGCGCCGATCGTCTTATGCCGGTTCAGTCGCGCGCAGAGGCGCGCGCGTTGACGGATGATAACTGGCAAAATGCCTTCAGGCGCGGGATTTTACTGGCGGATGCAAAAATTACGCCGCCGGAGCGGCGCGCCATAGTGACCCGTCTGGAGGCGTTAAGCGCGCAAATACCGGCTCAGGTACGGCCCGTCTACCAAATCTGGCATGACGGTCAGGCGCTGCAATTAGCACTTTCTGCCGAACGTCAGCGTTATAGCAAACTCCAGCAAACGTCAGATAGTGAGCTGGATGCGCTGCGCCAGCAGCAACAGGCCTTGCAAACGCAGCTCGATCTTACCACCCGTAAGCTGGAGAGTTTAACCGATATTGAGCGCCAGCTTTCGACACGAAAACCGGCAGGGAATTACAACGCCGATACGCCGCATACGAATGACAAACCCGCGACGTCTGAAGATGGCGCGGCGCCGTCGCCGTCACAAGATGAGGTAACGCCATGATAAGCCGTAAACCGGCGCACCTGCTGCTGGTCGATGACGATCCCGGATTACTGAAATTGCTCGGTATGCGCCTGACCAGTGAAGGATACAGCGTCGTGACCGCAGAGAGCGGCCAGGAAGGACTGCGGGTACTGCATCGGGAAAAAGTGGATCTGGTAATAAGCGACCTGCGCATGGACGAAATGGATGGTATGCAACTGTTCACAGAAATTCAGAAAGTACAGCCGGGAATGCCGGTTATCATTCTGACGGCGCATGGTTCCATTCCGGATGCGGTGGCCGCTACCCAGAAAGGCGTATTCAGCTTTTTGACGAAGCCGATCGACAGAGACGCGTTATATAAAGCGATAGATGAAGCGCTGGAACAGTCCGCTCCCGCGACGGACGATAGCTGGCGCAACGCTATCGTTACCCGTAGCCCGCTGATGCTGCGACTGCTTGAACAGGCGCGCATGGTCGCGCAGTCGGATGTCAGCGTATTGATTAACGGACAAAGCGGCACCGGAAAAGAGATTTTCGCACAGGCGATTCATAATGCCAGCCCGCGCAGTAACAAGCCGTTTGTCGCCATCAACTGCGGCGCGTTGCCGGAACAGTTGCTGGAGTCCGAATTATTCGGCCATGCGCGCGGCGCCTTTACCGGCGCAGTAAGCAATCGTGAAGGGTTGTTCCAGGCGGCGGAAGGCGGCACGCTGTTTCTGGATGAAATTGGCGATATGCCCGCGCCGTTACAGGTGAAGCTGCTGCGGGTGTTACAGGAGCGCAAAGTCAGGCCGCTGGGCAGCAATCGCGATATTGATATCGACGTGCGAATTATTTCCGCGACGCACCGCGATCTGCCGAAGGCGATGGCGCGGGGCGAATTTCGTGAAGATTTGTACTACCGGCTGAATGTCGTGAGCCTGAAAATTCCGGCGCTGGCGGAGCGTACCGAGGATATTCCGCTGCTGGCTAATCATCTGCTCAGACAGTCGGCACAGCGGCATAAACCGTTTGTTCGCGCCTTTTCTACTGATGCAATGAAACGGCTGATGACGGCAAGCTGGCCGGGCAACGTGCGCCAACTGGTCAACGTCATTGAACAATGCGTGGCGTTAACTTCTTCGCCGGTGATCAGCGATGCGTTGGTCGAACAGGCGCTGGAAGGCGAAAACACCGCGCTGCCCACCTTTGCCGAAGCGCGAAACCAATTTGAACTGAACTATCTGCGCAAGTTACTGCAAATTACCAAAGGTAACGTGACGCACGCGGCAAGGATGGCGGGGCGCAACCGCACGGAATTCTATAAGCTACTCTCCCGTCACGAACTGGATGCGAATGATTTCAAAGAGTAGTTTTCATGCCGTAAAGTAGCGCGAAATATGTTACGTTTAACCGATCAAAACACAGGCGACCTTTTCAAGGAATAGCATGAAAAAGATTGATGCGATTATTAAACCCTTCAAGCTGGACGATGTCCGTGAAGCGCTGGCCGAGGTAGGTATTACCGGCATGACGGTCACCGAAGTCAAAGGCTTTGGCCGTCAAAAAGGCCACACCGAGCTGTATCGCGGCGCGGAATATATGGTGGATTTTCTGCCGAAGGTAAAAATTGAAATCGTTGTGCCTGACGACATCGTGGATACCTGTGTTGACACCATCATTCGTACCGCGCAGACGGGGAAAATCGGCGACGGTAAGATCTTTGTCTTTGATGTCGCCCGCGTTATTCGTATCCGTACTGGCGAAGAAGACGACGCGGCTATCTGATGTGCCGATTCGCTGCCCGTCCCCTCCTTGTGGGCAGCGAACCACCGTTTAATCGCCCTGCGGTAGCGCCGATGTAGTCCGGGTGCAAACCCATCTCAGGCCGACAATGGCGACGATCAGCGCCACGCAACTTAGCGTCCACTCGCCCATTTGCGAGAAAAAGTGTCCGTAGGCGGCTACCGCCGTATCACTAATTTGCGATTCCGTGGTTTGTTGCGCGACGACGCCAGCCAGCCAGTTAGCGACCGCGCCGGTCGCCAGCATATAAATACCGGTTAGTACGCCCGTGACGCCAGGCAGGTTGAGGCGGGTAATTTGCGCCATCGCGACCGGATCAATAAACAGCTCCGCAAAGCCCATCAGCGCCAGCCCTGCGATCATCATTCCCATTGATGCCTGCCCGTCTAACCGGGCCTGATGCGCGTTTAGCGCCAACAGCATAAAACCGCCGCCCATTAATACCAGCCCCACGGCAAATTTAAGCCAGACGCGCAGCACCGAGCGGGCGCTCTCTTTCGGGCTGCTCAGCCACGCCAGCACCACGCCCGCCGCCATCACCGCAATCGCATTGACCGACTGGAACAATGCGGTGGGAACGGTCATATTCAGCCAGTGGCGGTTGACAAAACGATCGATGAATAAACTGATCGAACTTCCGCCCTGCTGCGCCAGAACCCAGAAGAGAGTGCCGGTGATCATTAACAGAACGATTTGCCACAAGGCGCGACGGTGTTCGGGAAATTTAACCATAATACGGGCGATAAGTTGCGCCGCGAAGACGCAGACAATGGCCAGCACATAGCCAGACCAGTTATTTTCCAGCAGGAGGGTGAAGAATACCGGTGCGATACACAGCATTAATACCAGCCAACCCCAGGTTGGAAGGGCGAATTTAACCGCCCGCAGCGCGGGGCGATTAACACCGCGCGTCTGCTGAAAGTGGCGATGACCGCTTAAAAAGATGAGCAGGCCGATGAACATTCCCACGCCCGCCAGCGCAAAGCCGACATGCCAGCCATACCACTGCGCCGCCAGACCACAGGCGATCGGCGCGGCTATCGATCCAATATTCCCGGCGGCGTAGAGCAGCGAGAATCCCCCGTCGCGGCGGTTGTCATCAGGGGCGTAAAGTTCGCCCAGCAGACAGCTAATATTGGATTTAAACAAGCCGTAGCCGCAGATAATAATGGCCAGCGCCGCATATAAACTCAGCGTTGAATCAGATTCTAAGCCCAATACCACATGACCCAGCGTCATCAATAAGGCGCCGGTGATAACCGCCACGCGGTTGCCAAGCAGGCGGTCGGCAAGCCAGCCGCCAAGAATAGGGGTAACGTAAACTAAAGAGGCGTAGGCGCTGAAGAGGTTGATCGCGTGGCTGTCATTAAAACCAAGCTGGTGGGTAAGATAAAGGATGAGTAAGGCACGCATGCCGTAAAAGCTGAAGTATTCCCAAATTTGAATCGCCACGATGTAAAAAATCGCGCGCGGTTGTGAGGGTGTTTTCATAAAGTCTCCTTGCTGCGTGAAAAAAGGGAAGTGGCAAGCCACTTCCCTTTGGTACTTATTTCGTATTTTCTTTCAGCACCTTAACGGTGTAACGTCCGTCTGCCTGACGATAGGCGCCGTGGATATCGGTTTCGAAGCCCGGATAGTGGGCGCCGATTTCGCACAGCATTTGCAGGAATTCCAGTACCGGACGGCTTTCCTCGGTGATCATTTCACCAGGCATTACCAGCGGCACTCCCGGAGGGTAAGGAAGGATCATATTGGCGTTGACGCGTCCAACCATCTCTTCAAGATACACCTCTTCCGTTTCGCCATGCAGCTCTTTCTGGAACGCGGTATACGGCGTCATCACCATTTTCGGCAGCACTTCAAACGCACGGTACATTAAGTCCGGCAGATTATGGTGTTCGACCAGTTTATGAATATTCTGCGCCAGTTCCTGGATGCGCATATTTTCATAAAACTCAGGCGCTTCGCGGTACAGTGCCGGCAGGATGTTTTTGACGCGCAGGTTCAGGTCAAAGGCGCGTTTAAATTCAGTGAGCGCGCGCAGCAGGCTCAGAGCTTTGGTTTTGTCGATACCAATGCTGAACAGGAACAGCAGGTTGTATGGACCGGTTTTTTCTACGATGATGCCGCGTTCATCGAGATATTTGGCGACCAGACTTGCCGGAATACCGAACTCATCCATCGTACCGTCTTTCTTCATCCCCGGCGTCAGGATAGTGACTTTGATCGGGTCGAGGTACATGTGTTCGTTATCGATATTTTTGAAGCCATGCCATGCGCTATCTGAACGCAGCGGCCAGCACTCAGCCCCATCGATATGTTCCGGCTGCCATACGTCAAAGAACCAGCCGTCGGATTCGCTTTTCAGGCGTTTAATTTCTTTACGGAATTTAATCGCACGTTCAATAGAGCCGTTAATCAGGCGTTTACCCGCATTACCTTTCATCATCGCCGCTGCGGTTTCAGTAGACGCTACGATACCGTAGTGCGGAGAAGTGGTGGTATGCATCATGTAGGCTTCGTTAAAGGTTTCTTCGTTAATGTCGCCTTTAACATGAATCATGGATGCCTGTGAAAACGCCGCCAGCAGTTTATGCGTGGACTGGGTTTCATAAATGATTTTGCCTTCTACACGGTCGCCGCTCATACCGCATTTACCCTGATAAATAGGGGAGAAATTGGTATAAGGCACCCAGGCGGAGTCAAAATGAATGGACTTCACATCCAGAGTTTTCTTGATGTAGTCAGTGTTATACAACAGACCGTCATAGGTTGAGTTAGTAATAACAGCATGGACCGGCCAGGTCGCGTTAGGCGTCTCTTTTACCCGTTTAGCGATAGTGGCGTGCTGGAACTCGCTTTGCGGAATACCGCCAAGAATACCGTAGGCGTTACGGGTTGGGCGGAAATAAATCGGCGTAATGTCGCTCATCATCATCAGATGGGTCAGCGATTTATGGCAGTTACGGTCAATCAGTACCGTGCTGCCTGCCGGCGCGGAGTACATACCGACGATTTTGTTCGCCGTAGAGGTGCCGTTCGTCACCATGTAGCTACGTTCGGCGTTAAAGACGCGGGCGATATACTCTTCCGCTTCTTTATGCGGGCCGGAGTGGTCCAGCAGCGAACCCAGTTCAGAAACGGAAATCGAAATATCGGATTTCATCGTGTTCGGGCCGAAGAAATCATAAAAGATGCTGCCGACGGGGCTTTTCTGGAAAGCGGTCCCGCCCATGTGGCCAGGCGTACAGAAAGTATATTTCCCTTCGCGCACATATTTGAACAGTGCTTTTGTCAGCGGCGGCAGAATATTGTCGATGTATTCATCGGTATTCTGGCGAATTTTCGCCGCGATATCGGCTGCGGCGCCTAAAGCATATTCAAAGAAGCGAACCTGCATTCTCAGATCGTTGAGGCTGACGTCCAGCGTAGAGTAGCTGTTGGCGAAGGCGTACAGCGGCATATACTCGTTCAGCTTGCTAATCTCTTCGCAAAGCTCAAGGTTATATTTATCCCAGTCGAAAATGACGCCGCAAAGGCGGGAGTTATTTTCAATCAGCTTCAGCAGGTCTTCTCGGTCGTTTGGATAGACGATACGGAAATTTAAACCTTCCAGTGCACGATGCAGTTCACGAATAGGCTCTTCTTTAAAGTAGACGCCCATGTGGTTCATGATAGCAATAACGTTCATAGTCTTGTTCCTGGTAAAGTGGGCCCCTCCCGCTACGCTATAGCAGGTGACGAAAGGGGCTTTGAGAAAAAGGAGTTAGCGGTTAAAGCGCTTCAGCCGTATTGTTGTCGCTGTCGTTGTTCTGGCGCTGGTGCATTTTGCGACCGTAGAACATCAGGATGATCAGACTGACGATAAAGGTGCCGGAGAGTTCGAAGGAGCTGGCGCCCATCAGTGCGATGAAGCAAAATGCGCAGCCCAGTACAGAACAAATCAGGCTTACCGAGTTACGGATGTTGAACCCTTCGAAGCGAATCAGGTCAACACAGGAGTAGAAGTACGGCAGCATGGTAAGCAGTACGGCAATCCCGGTCAGTTCGCCGAACAGGTCGGACGCTTTACCGCCGCTGGAGTTCATGATGGTGATCAGAATCATCAGCGCCGTCATTTTCACCGCAGCCAACAGCAGACCTTTTTTCGGAATACCGTTTTTATCCATTTCACCGTAAATTTTCGGGAAGTTGCCGTCGTTGGCGGCGCGAACCCCAGCCTGGCCGACCAGCATCATCCAGGAGCCCAGAGACGTCAGGCAGGCGAAAGCGGTAAAGGCGGAAACCAGCGGCGCAGCCCAGCCACCCAGAATCGTGGAGGTACTGATAGCGAACGGCGCGCCGGAAGAGGCCATAACGGAAGCTGGGAACATCCCGGCGATAACCTGAGTCGCGGCGATATAGATGATGCCTGCCAGCGCGGTACCCAGCATGGTTGCCAGCGGTACGGTGCGTTTCGGGTTTTTCACCATGCCGGTGCTGACGGCGGCAGACTCAACGCCAACGAACGCCCACAGGCAGAGCAGAATACTTTTAACAATGGCGTGAGAGTCGGTCGTCGTGGACGTGTTCCAGTTCGCGTGATAGGTCGCGATATCGAACCAATGCCAGCCGGCGACTGCGGTCAAGACTACCGGGATCAGTACCAGGAATAGGCCAATCGTTGTCAAGCGGCTGACCCAGGCCCCACCCAGCATATTAATAAAGGTGAACAGCCAGACGATAGCAATACAGGCAATACCTGCCGGTATTGGATTATTTAATGCCGGGAAGAACGTAGAAAGATAAGAAACAGCGGTAATACCGATGGCTAAGTTACCAATCCAGTTTGCGTGATAATAAAGAACGCCGGTCTGGAAACCAAACGCCGGAGATATTTCCCCAGCATAAGCGATAGGGCCACCCTGTTGAGGGTTTTTGGTTGCCAGCCTCGCATAAACATAAGCCAGCGACATTGCCCCAATAATAGAAATTACCCAGCCCCAGATGGCAATGCCACCAATACTGGCAAGGTTGGCGGGTAATAATGCAATCCCGCTCCCCATCATATTACCGGCAACGACGCCAGTACAGGCAAATAGCCCGATCTTTTTGACAGAACTCATGTTCATTTCTCCTGAGCTGTATTTTTAAGAACCGGGCTTATGCTTCATATATGCTGCGTGCCCGTTCAACTGTCGACAAGATTAACGAATGGGTTGAGATAAGTCCTAAAGAAAAAATGAAATAAACACAAACATGAAAAAACTGATAGATTGATTTTTTTGAATTAACATATAAATATCATGGAAAATATCATGAAAGGATAAACATCGTTTAATTACAAAGAGTTATATTTACATATCTTTGCAATGAATATGTTGCCAAAATTAACATAAGCTATTTTTGGCAACATGTTTTTCACAAAATAAAAGCGAAAAATTTAATATCTTTTCGCTTTTATTTGTCATGGTTCAGCGTTAAATTTAATCTTCTGCCAGAAAACTATTCAGGTAAGGGACAATTTTCTGAACGGATGTCTGAAATACGCCGTTCTCGATCCAGTACAGCGTGTTTTCACCTGGACGTAAATTAAAGGCGGTCAGATAGGCATCAGCGGCCAGACGATTCTCACCTTTCATTTCGTAAACTTTCCCCAACAGGACATAGTTAAACCACGACATTTCAAGCTCGATGCTTTTATTGATTTCCTCATACGCTGCATCGATATCACCTTTGCCCAAAAGATCAACGGTCTTGATTTTATAATAAACAGACGTTTTCTCAACGCCCGGAATTTGATCTATTTTTTTAAACTCTTCGTTCAGTGCGGCCACTTGTTCTTTATCAAACGGCTGCTGTGATTGCCGTAATACATCTACCAGCACTTTATATTCATAGGCATAGTTGAAATCAGGCGTTTCCTTAATAATGCCATTCAGAATATCGCTGGCTTTACCTAGCGCCTGCGCATCGCCGCTCAGAATAAGCTGGCGCGCCTCATAAAAACGCATCAGTGCGGTATTTTGCGGCGTTCTGAACAGGGCCAGTTGTTCTCGCATACGATTAGGCCAGGGCTGTGTTAAAACGAAAGACAGGCTATTAAACAGATCATCCTGGATGGACAACTGGTTAGTATTGGTGACGAAATAACGCTTATCCAGCATGGTTGAACCATCGGCGTTATCAATGAGCACCACAGACATAAAGCACTGCTGCGCCCGATAGTGGCGCTGATTGACAAACTGAATGGTTAACGTCTTACCGGAGCTGCTTGGCTCATTAACCCGGTAATTGGTTTTATCGTGCACCATAAAGGTCGAGTAGGTGTTCAGCAGGTCGGTGATTAAGCCGCCCAGACCGATGGCGTAGGACTCCTGCGAGACCCAGTTATTACAGGAATTGCCGCCTTCAAAACGAACATCTATATCTCGTGGGTTAAGTAATAACCGCGTTTTTGTTACCGCGGCATTATGATCTACCACCGACATCACGATAAACACCACCAGCGTCGCCAGCGAGAGCAGGAACATTACCCACGTCCAGAAAGCGGCGATACGCGGCTTTTTCGCCTTTTTAGTCGGCGTTTGCAAAGAAGCGGGCGGCACAGGCGTAGCGGCAGTAGCCCCCTCTGTCGGTTCTGCATTCGTTGCTGCGATCGGCGGCGGAGGCGACGTTGATGAATTATCGATCTCATCGCTATTTTCTTCGCACCAGATAACCGGCGCCGTCAGCTTATAGCCGCGTTTAGGTACGGTAACGATGTATTCAGCATTGCTGTCTCCGCCATCTCTTAATGATTTGCGTAGTTCAGAAATGCTTTGGGTGACAACATGGTTGGTCACGATGGTGCGCATCCAGACATGATCAATAATGTTATCCCGGCTTAACACTTCATCCGGATGATGCGCAAAATACATCAGAAGATCGATCAGCCGTGGTTCAAGAGTAATCTGGCGTCCCTGACGACTGATCTGATTAACAGAAGGTGTAACCAGCCACTCTCCAATGCGTACAACAGGTTGCTGCATAAAAAGATGCCCTAACGAGCTAAGTCAAACGTTAATAATAACACGATTTGCACAGACTTTTTTTATTCCCCTTTTTTGTAAAAGAAAGGCATAAAAAGCAGCGCAATAAGCAGGGGAACGGGGAGGAAAACGGGCGTTCGCCTTAACGATAACGCCCGTTTTTTCAGAGGATTTCTTGCAATTACAGCACCTTATGCGGGCCGAAGCATTCGTAATGAATGTTTTCGTTATTCACGCCAAGGGAAACCAGTTGTTTTGCGGCAAACTGCATAAAGCCTACCGGGCCGCAAAGATAGAACTGCATTGCCGGATCGCTGATTGCGGCTTCCAGTTTGCTTAAATCCATCAGCCCTTCGCTGTCAAAGACGCGTTGGGCGCGATCGGCCTCGGTCGGTTCGCGGTACCAGGTATGGGCAGTGAAACGCGGCAGTGTACGGCCCAGCTCGCTCACTTCGTCGGCAAACGCATGGACGTCGCCGTTCTCCGCCGCGTGGAACCAGTTCACCTGCGCGGTATGCTGTTCTTTCGCCAGCGTATCGAGCATCGCTAACATCGGCGTCTGGCCGACGCCAGCGGAAATCAGCGAAACGGGGGTATCAGCGGCGACATTCATAAAGAAGTCACCTGCCGGCGCAGCCAGATGCACCACATCGCCTACGCTGGCGTGATGGTGTAACCAGTTTGATACCTGGCCGCCGTCTTCACGCTTCACGGCAATACGGTACCCTTTGCCATCGGGTTTACGGGTCAGTGAATATTGGCGGATCTCCTGATGCGCAAAACCTTCCGGCTTCAGCCAGACGCCCAGATACTGCCCGGGACGGTATTCCGCCACCGTACCGCCGTCGACCGGTTCAAACTCAAAGCTGGTGATCAGTGCGCTACGCGGGGTTTTCGCAACGATGCGGAAGGGGCGCGTGCCTTCCCAGCCGCCGTCTTTGCTGGCGTTCTCGTGATAAATCTCGGCTTCCCGATGAATAAAGACGTTAGCCAGTACGCCATAGGCTTTGCCCCACGCGTCCAGCACTTCCTGGCCCGGGTTGAACATTTCGTCCAGCGTCGCCAGCAGATGTGTCCCGACGATGTTGTACTGCTCCGGCTTAATCTGGAAGCTGGTGTGCTTCTGCGCGATTTTTTCTACCGCCGGCAGCAACGCCGGTAAATTTTCGATATTGCTGGCGTAGGCCGCGATAGCATTAAACAGGGCTTCACGCTGGGAGGCGTTACGCTGGTTGCTCATATTGAAGATTTCTTTGAGCTCCGGGTTATGCGTAAACATACGGTCGTAGAAGTGGGCGGTCAGTTTCGGTCCTGTTTCAACTAGTAGGGGAATGGTGGCCTTTACTGTAGCGATGGTTTGTGCGTCAAGCATACGTGCTTCCTTTATGTGAAAATCTAATGATGTATATCAAATGCATCTTATAAAAATACCCTTGCATTGTAAATGGATCTTCTCTGCTTTACGTTATGGAGGTAACAACGTGAAAAATCTGCATCACAAAGCTGAAAAGAAATCCGTTGAAATTCGTCAGGCTCTCGTTCAGGAAACCCTTATCTGACGCATAGGTAATCGTTTGCGTAAAAACCTTTGTCAAGACCTGTTATCGAAGAATGATTCGGTTATACTGTTGGCCGAAGTCCCACGGACTGCCTTTTCAGGCACAAATTTTATTGTTAGCTGAGTCAGGAGATGCGGATGTTAAAGCGTGAAATGAACATTGCCGATTATGATGCCGAGTTGTGGCAGGCTATGGAGCAGGAAAAAGTACGTCAGGAAGAGCACATCGAACTGATCGCCTCCGAAAACTACACCAGCCCGCGCGTGATGCAGGCGCAGGGGTCTCAGCTGACCAACAAATACGCTGAAGGTTATCCGGGCAAGCGCTACTACGGCGGTTGCGAATACGTTGATGTCGTAGAGCAGCTGGCTATCGACCGCGCGAAAGAACTGTTCGGCGCCGACTACGCTAACGTGCAGCCGCACTCCGGTTCTCAGGCTAACTTCGCTGTTTACACCGCGCTGCTGCAACCGGGCGATACCGTTCTGGGTATGAACCTGGCGCAGGGCGGCCACCTGACTCACGGCTCCCCGGTTAACTTCTCCGGTAAACTGTACAACATCGTACCTTACGGTATCGATGAGTCCGGTAAAATTGACTATGACGAGATGGCGAAGCTGGCCAAAGAGCACAAGCCGAAGATGATTATCGGTGGCTTCTCTGCCTACTCCGGCGTGGTTGACTGGGCAAAAATGCGTGAAATCGCTGACAGCATCGGCGCATACCTGTTTGTCGACATGGCGCACGTGGCGGGCCTGATTGCCGCAGGCGTTTACCCGAACCCGGTTCCGCACGCTCACGTTGTCACCACCACCACCCACAAAACCCTGGCGGGTCCGCGCGGCGGCCTGATCCTGGCGAAGGGCGGCGATGAAGAGCTGTATAAAAAACTGAACTCCGCCGTCTTCCCAAGTGCGCAGGGCGGCCCGCTGATGCACGTGATCGCGGGTAAAGCGGTAGCGCTGAAAGAAGCGATGGAGCCGGAGTTCAAAGTTTACCAGCAGCAGGTGGCGAAAAACGCCAAAGCGATGGTGGAAGTGTTCCTGAACCGCGGCTACAAAGTGGTGTCTGGCGGCACTGAGAACCACCTGTTCCTGCTGGACCTGGTGGATAAAAACCTGACCGGTAAAGAAGCTGACGCCGCGCTGGGCCGTGCTAACATCACCGTGAACAAAAACAGCGTGCCGAACGATCCTAAGAGCCCGTTCGTGACCTCCGGTATCCGCATCGGTTCTCCAGCGGTCACTCGTCGCGGCTTCAAAGAAGCGGAAGTGAAAGAGCTGGCTGGCTGGATGTGTGACGTGCTGGACAACATCAATGATGAAGCCACCATTGAACGCGTGAAAGCGAAAGTGCTGGATATCTGCGCCCGCTTCCCGGTTTACGCGTAAGCGCTTGTGTTGTGAGAATGGCCCGATGGCGCTGCGTCTGTCGGGCATTACTTATGCGCCATAACGTGACGCCGCCGGAAGTCATTATTCGGCGGCGTTGCCGTTTGAACTTCTCCCTCCGCTTGTTAATCTTATGTTACCCTTGCCAGCGCAACCGTTTACCGCCAGACTATCGCCTCCAAACGGGAGGGAATCATGGCATTGCATTCCACGCGCTGGCTGGCGCTCAGTTATTTCACCTACTTCTTTAGTTACGGTATTTTTCTGCCCTTCTGGAGCGTCTGGCTCAAAGGTCTTGGGCTAACGCCGGAAACCATCGGTCTTCTGCTGGGCGTGGGTCTGGTCGCGCGTTTTCTCGGTAGTCTGCTCATTGCGCCTCGCGTAAGCGATCCTTCGCGGTTGATCTCCGCGCTGCGTGTACTGGCATTGCTGACGCTGGTATTTGCGCTGGCATTTTGGGCAGGAACGCATGTCGCGTGGCTAATGGTGGTAATGGTTGGGTTTAACCTCTTCTTTTCACCACTGGTGCCGCTGACCGATGCGCTGGCCAATACCTGGCAAAAGCAAATTACCCTGGACTATGGTCGGGTGCGGCTGTGGGGGTCCATCGCCTTCGTGATAGGGTCGGCGCTGACCGGTAAGCTGGTGAGTTTATACGATTACCAGGCGATTCTGGCGCTACTGACGCTCGGCGTCGCCTCGATGTTGCTGGGTATGTTGTTACGTCCCAGCGTGCCGCCGCAAGGGGAAAGTCGTCAGCAGGAGAGCGCAGGCTGGCCCGCCTGGCGTACGCTGGTGGCACAAAGTTGGCGTTTTCTCGCCTGCGTCTGTTTGCTGCAAGGGGCGCACGCCGCCTACTACGGTTTTAGCGCCATCTACTGGCAGGGGGCTGGCTATTCAGCATCGGCGGTCGGCTATTTATGGTCGTTGGGCGTGGTGGCGGAAGTGATCATTTTCGCACTGAGTAAAAAGCTATTCCGCCGGTTTAGCGCCCGCGACTTGCTGTTGCTTTCCGCTGTGTGCGGCGTGGTACGCTGGGGACTGATGGGCTGGAGTACGGCGTTGCCGTGGCTGATTGTGATACAAATCCTGCACTGTGGCACGTTTACCGTTTGCCATCTGGCCGCTATGCGCTATATCGCTGCGCGTCAGGGAAGCGAGGTGATTCGTTTGCAGGCCGTCTATTCCGCTGTGGCGATGGGCGGCAGCATCGCGATTATGACAGTATTTGCCGGTTTTCTGTATCAACATCTGGGCGGCGGCGTATTCTGGATTATGGCGCTGGTGGCATTGCCCGCTATCTTCCTTCGGCCCAAAGTGGTTGCCGCGTCATGATTCCAGGATCTTGCGGATCTGCTGCTGCTGGTGCTCTGTGAGGGTGCGATCCGCATGAATTAATGGCGGTGAGAAGAGCGGTAGCGGCGTGGCGTAAGGGGTAACAATCAGCGCTACGCCGCGCGGGCATCCCTCTTTTTGAAACGCCTGGAGCGATATCCGTCTGATATTCAGCGGCAACAGGGTCAGTTCACGCAGTTGCTGCTCAATATGCGTCTCCAGCGCATCATTTTTATCCGCTAACAATACGATCTGTCTCTCATGCAAATCGTTATCCTGCATCAGCCAGGCGCCGAAAATCACTGCCACCAGCCCCGTCTCTTCCTCGGAAAAGTGGATACCATATTCGGCTTCAAACCCGGCGAGCGCCTCACGTGTGGTGCGAACCAGACGCGGATAAAGACGGTTGAACTCTTCCGGAAGCGTATTATCGATGCCAATCGTGAATAAACTTCGGTTCAGCGCCTGGGCGAGATGGACATACAGCTGATCGTTAAGCCCTTGTTCGTCGCTGAAGCGTACGTTCCCTTTTTCTCGAAAGCGCAGCACCAGCCGCGCCACCTCCAGTCGCAGTTGCTGCGCCCGTTGATGCGTGTCGCGAATCGGGTCGGGGAGGCGAATCATTGAAAACAGTAACGCCATAAACAGCGCTTCATTGAGCGGTGCGGCCTGCATCACGTGGCGTTGCCAGTGACGACCAATTTCCTGGGCGAGTGGATATTCCGCGCACGACTGCGCCCAAATCTGCTGCACAGGGTTGAATTCCGGGGTGATGCCGGCATGGTGTTGTAGCAGACAATACTGTAAAAAGAGACGCAGGAACTGCACGTCGCGATGTTCAAATGGTTTTTGCAACCGGCGGGCGCACAGATTAATGAGCGCGTGCAGATTAATATCGTCATACAGCGGACGCGCGATACCGCGCTGCTTTAGCGCGTTTTTTAAGGCCGGGGTAAACTGTTGCGTGACGAAGGTCGGGCATAAACGCAGGCCGCGCCTGAGCCAGTGTAAAAGGCAAAGGCGCTGATCGAGTGCTGTACCTTCGATCCGATAGCAACCGTTCTGGCATGTTGTGATGGCAAGGCGATGATAGCGCTGGATCTCCAGGCTTGTCTCAGTGATATCCTCACGGGCAGTATCATCATCAACGCCATTAAGCGCGCTGAAGATTTCCACCGTGGCAATTGGCTCCGGCTGGAAAAGCGTCAGCAATACCTGACAGCGGCGCTGGGGAGCGGAAAGTACAGATGGTGGGGCAATTGTCGGCATCATCTGTCAGGTCTCCCGTTAGTTTGTCTGGTAAGGATAGCTAAAGTTTGCGTGTGAAAAATGTGATAAGCGTGCTTTTAGGCCAGGAATGCTGAGGAACGTCACAGAATTTTTATCGCGAGGAACAGATGAAGCCAGTGAAACGCAGCGCCTTAACACTATTTCTTACCGTTTTATCTTTCGTGGCGGCGGCGCATCCGCACAGCTTCATCCGTCTGCAAACGCAGGTGGTCAGTGAAAATGAGCAATTTGTGGCGTTAAAAATGCGCTGGACAATGGACGCGCTGACGTCCGCAGATCTGCTGTATGACGCCGGAAACGCGGCACCGGGGTCAGAAATATGGAAAAAGTTGGCGGCGGAAGTGATGGCTAACGTACTTGGGCAGCACTACTTTACAGAAGTGTGGCGCAATGGCGCGAAAGTGAAGTTTAAAAACAGGCCGACAGAATACGGTATGACGCGTGACGCGCATCAGGCGGTATTGACCTTTACGCTACCGCTGGCTGAACCGCAGCCGTTAAGCGGACAGACTTATACCTTTTCAACGTTTGATCCCTCTTATTATGTCGATATGCATTATGACCAGGACAGCGATATCACGATGCCGGAACCGCTGCGCGAAAAGTGTCGGATTCAGGTTTATACTCCTGCGCCCGGCGAAGAGACGCTACGTTTCGCCCAGTCGCTGGATAAAGAGGACGCGCCGCCGGAGGATATGGATTTAGGTAAACAGTTTGCCCAAACGGTGACCTTGCAATGTCAGTAATTTTTTCTCAACGCACTCCGGGGCGACGCTGGCTCTCGCTGTGGCCATTGGCGTTATTCCTGCTGCTGATGCTGGTTGGCGGTCTGTGGATATGGCAGGCCTGGCCGCAGGTGATGTTGAAAAGCGCTCTTTGGCAGCGGGACGTAAATCAGCAGTTGAGCGCGCTGCTTAATGCGGTGGCGACGCATCCTGAGCGGGCGGGCGGATCGTTGCTTCTGCTGAGTTTTATGTATGGCGTGCTTCATGCGCTGGGGCCGGGACACGGCAAAGTGGTGATCGCGACATGGCTGGCGACGCATCCTTCGAAGCTGAAATCAAGTATCGTGTTAACCCTCGCCGCCGCGTTATTACAGGGGTTCGTGGCTATCGGGTTGGTGGTGGGCGTGCTGACCGTATTGCAACTTCCGGCCAGGCAGCTCCATCTGAGCGGTTTCTGGCTGGAAAAGGGGAGCTATGCGTTAGTTGGCGGGCTGGGCATCTTGCTGTGCTGGCGGGCCATAAAAAGGTTACGCGCGCTGCTACGTAAACCTGTCTTTATCGCTTTTACGCCGCGCCATGTTCACCATGAAAAATGCGGCTGCGGACATCAGCATCTACCGACGCAGGAACAATTGCATAGCGGCGATGACTGGCGCGCGCGACTCATGATCGTACTGTCTATGGGGATGCGGCCCTGTTCCGGCGCGATAATGGTGCTGTTATTCAGTAAAGTGATTGGCGTTTTTAGCTGGGGAATGGCGTCGGTACTGGCGATGGCGGCGGGAACCTCGCTAACGATTACCTCGCTGGCGTTGCTGGTACACACTTTTCGTGCTCTGGCGGTGAAGCTCAGTGGAAACAAAGCGCCAGCGTTATGGCGGCAGGTAGGCTGGTCAACGCTGGCGCTGGCCGGAGGGGTCATGCTGCTTGTCGCGGCGCTGGTCATGTGGTTTAGCGTGCCGCAGCCTGTGGGCGGGCTGCGGCCATGGCGTGGTTGATTAGTGTCCGGCGGGTTTGAGATGCATCCGCGCGACGGATTCGTCTTCGGCCCAGTAAATGCGTTCGGCGACCATCGCTTCCGGATTGAGCTGAACGCCGCGCAGTACCCGTTCTTTAAAACGCAGATAGCCGCCTTTGTCGATCAGATGGCCCATATGTAGATAGATTGGTTTTCCGCCGAGCATCTCTTTTTCAAATTCATACAGGTTAACGATCACCTGCTTTATCACATCTTCAGTCACCCAGTTGAGGAAGAGCTTGCCGACGCGCGGCGTCTTTTTACTGGTGCGTCCGCCCAGACGGACTTGCCAGAGCTGATCCGGCTTACGTTGCCAGGCCAGCGTCGGACAGGCCAGCACGCACTCGCCGCAGCCGATACAGGCGGACTCTTCTTTGACCGCTTTGCCGTTCTTCAGCGCCAGGCAGCCTACCGCGTGGTGACTACAGGCCTTCACGCAGGCGCCGCAACCGATACAGCGATCGGCAGTGAAGCGCATTTTCGCCACGCCAATAATTCCCAGATCGGCCATTGACGCCTTCGCGCAATCATTCGGGCAGCCAACAATGACCGTTTTGAGATGATAAGGGCTGGGATAGACCAGTTTTTCAAGACGACGGGACAGACCGGTCGTGTCAGTGTTGGCTTTCTGGCAAATGCGGTTCCCCTGACAGGCGACAATATTTCGCCCGCCAATAGCGAGATAGCCCGCTTTGGTATCCTCAACCTGGACGTCGCACAGTTCTATTTCAATCTCGCGAAGAAACGGCTCCAGCGCAGTGTTCACGTTGTCGATATCTTCGTAACGGATACCCGGCATCGCCAGCTTCTGGCGGGTAGTGAGGTGAATTTGTCCGTTGCCCCAGGTTTCGGCGATGTCACGTGCCACCGTTAGCAAATGCGCGGGCAAAATACCGCCGGGAATGCGGACGCTGATCATGGCTTCGCCGCGCACTTTTGACAGGCGATATTCGTTTTTCGCACGGGCTTTAATGATATCAATATCAATGCTCATGATGTTCTCCTTAATCGGCAAAACGTTGCGCGACGGCGTAGTTAAATATCGGGCCGTCGGTGCAGACATACACTTCGCCCATACGGCAGTGGCCGCACTTCCCGACGGAGCAGGCCATCCGGCGTTCGTAGTCCACCCAGATTTGCTCCGGCTTGAGCCCTTTTTGCAGCAGCATTTTTACGGTAAAGGTAATCATTATTGGCGGCCCAACGACGATGGCCTGCATAGTGTCGATATCGCTAAGCGTCATGTCGGCAAGCCGATCGGTCACCCGGCCAATCTGGTAACGGTCATCAGCCTCGCCTTCATCCAGCGTGAGCACCAGATTATGTTTGCCGCGCCACGTCGCCATTTCTTCTTTGTACAGCACGCAATCGCGATTTTTATAGCCGAGAATCATATCCAGTTGACCAATTTCCTGGGGATTCTCAACGAAATAGCGCATTAAGCCTTTCACCGGCGCGACGCCCGTGCCGCCTGCGACAACCAGTAAGGGTTTATGGCGCAGCGTATCGACCGGATAGCCATTGCCATAGCAGCCGCGTAGCCACACGTTGTCGCCTTCTTTCAGCGTAAAGAGGGCGCTGGTCACTTTTCCGACATTACGGATCAGCAGATCTATCCAGCCGTCGCCGTAGTCGGAAACGGAGATGGGCGCTTCGCCGACGCGCGGCAGCGACACCTCAACAAATTGCCCCCAGTGCGCGGGAAAATCGACGGCCACGCGGAAATTCCACTCCAGCGGCGTGTGGCGAGTAATACTGAGGATGCGGTACGCCGCAGGCAGCAAACTGTGCTGCGGTTTATCATGACAGGAACAATGTGACATGCGTTATGCCTCCTCTGCCAGTGCCTGCCGAACGGCAGCGGTCATTTTATTGATAATCAAAGAAAATTTGATGTATTGCGGGCAGCGATCGTCGCAGCGGCCGCAGCCGACGCACATATGTTCAATGCCGTTGCGCGCTTTGTAGTCATTGACCTTATGCAGGGCGCGGTAGCGCAGACGCTCGCCGGGTTTTTCGCGAAAACCATGACCGCCGGCCATGTCGCTAAAGCCCGGCACCATGCAGCTTGCCCACTGGCGACGGCGTTCGCCGCGCTGCGGATTTTCATCATAGGCGACGTCAAAGACGCTATAGCAGGTACAGGTTGGGCACCCGGTAGTGCAGCGGCCACAACTGATGCAGCGGCTGTCGTAGGCGTCCCATAGCGGATGGTGGGTGAGAATGTCGCGAATTTTTTGCGGATCGTGGCAAACGCTGTCCGGCGTGACGACGGTTTCCCGGTTTTCGCTGACGAAAGAGGGGGTATAGTCAGCCTCCTGCCCCAGCCCTTGTATCGCCGCCTCGATAAAGGGATCGCGGATGCTGACAAGCGCGCCCTCATCGCTAAAACGCATGGCGGCGCTATAACAGTCAGTTTTATTGGTACCCATTGAGACGCAGAAACAATTTTCGAAGCTTTCTTCACACTCAATAAGGACGAAACGAATATGCTCCCGTAGCAGTTGATAACTGTAATCGGAATTATTCCCATTTGATAAATACATATAATCCAGCCGCGACATGGCGTTAATGTCGCAGGCGCGGGCAAAGATGATTATCGGGGAGGTGTCTGTCTCGGCAATTTGAATGGTGTCTTTATCGAAATAAAAGAGCGTTTCGGTGATAGGGGCGATAATGGTATTCGGCGACATGTGCGATTTCTCGTGCCAGATGAGATCGCGCCAGCCGCTAATCCGTTGATAAATAATGTTGTCAGTGTCGGAAAAACGCCCGCCGCGAAACTCTGCGGACGGGGCAAACACGCGCCATTTTTTGTTTAATCGCTGGATAAGCAAACTAAACTCGTCAGGCGTAATTTTGATAGCCATCACATACTCCACAGTAATATTCAGGAAAAACAAATGAAAATAAATTGTTATAAAAATCAGTTGAATATTACTGTTACGCTAGCGCTAATCCACCGCCTTCGCTAACGGGAAAAAATGGTTTTTACTATCGGTATAATAAATATATTCTTAATCATAAAATATGCATATATACAGCGTCGCGCTATTTAGCGGATAGCGCGGTCTGAATAAATTTAATCATTGCATCACGGTAAAGGTTTGCATAACGTCCGGAAAAAGCATCAATGTGATCGCCGTCAGGAATGAAGATTTTTTGTTTGGGCTCCCGGGCGAGGGCATACAATTTCTCACTGTCCTGCCAGGGAATAACATGGTCTGCCGTGCCATGAAGAATCAATACCGGAATGGGGCTGACGCTGGCAATATTGCGATCCGCGCTATAGCGGTCATCAAGCAAATAGCCGCAGCCCGGGATCATCTGGTTGGCGATGGAGGAATAGGATAAAAACGTTGAGTCGAGGATAATCGCACGTATGCCCGCCTGGTCGGCGTAGCGCATATTTGCGCAGCCTACGCAGTGGCCTACGGCGGCCAGTACATTATTGCCGCCCAGGCTCTGTCCCAGCAGTACCAGGCGCTCGGGGTTAACGTCGGCGCGATGCCGCACATAATCTATCGCGCTTTTCGTATCGTCCAGTAGCCCCTCTTGTGATGGGGTACCCTCAGATTCGCCAAAACCACGGTAATCAAACATAAACAGGTTTACGTTGCGTTCTGGCAGCCAACTGACTAACGGCCAGTGCGCCGACATATTTCCGGCGTTGCCATGGACATGAATCACCGTCGCGACGGCGTTTTCCGGCCTGCCGAAAGCAGTGGGAATAAACCAGCCGTGCAGATGCGTGCCATCTTTGGCGGTAAAGGTAATGGATTCAGCTTCGGCAGGGGTTGGCCCATAGACTTTATTGTCCGGGTAATAAAAGGCATTGATCGCTACGCGGGGTAGCAGATAAATACAGACCACAATGATAAACAGAATAAAAAGGGATTTGACGATGCGTCGGGTATGTTGAAGGGTCATGTTCGCTTCCTTGCCGCTTTATGCCAATAGCGGAGCAGGGAGCGATCGTACAAAAACATGCAGGCAAGTAAAGCGATGAGGCTGTGTTTAGGAAAAACGCCTGAAAAGGCACGGCGGATGAGTGGCCCCATCCGCCGAAGAGACTTAGCGCTTCAGCGCATCGCTCAGTTCGTCGCGCATATTCGCCAGCATGGCTTTAACGACGCGCGGATTCCCCGCCACGATATTACCGGTCATCATGTAGTTATGGCCGCCGGTGAAATCGCTGACGATACCGCCCGCTTCACGAACCAGCAGTTCGCCTGCGGCGAAATCCCACGGACGAAGGCCAATTTCAAAGAAACCATCGACACGACCTGCAGCCACATAAGCCAGATCCAGCGCGGCGGAACCGGTGCGGCGGAAATCGGCGCATTCGGTGAACAGCTTGCCGATAATATTAATGTAGGTGGTCGCGTATTGTTTGGCTTTGAACGGGAAGCCGGTAGCGAGAATAGTGCCGTCCAGATCGCGAGCGGTACTGCCGCGCAGACGATAGCCGTTGAGCTGTGCGCCCTGACCGCGGGTGGCGGTGAACAGTTCGTTACGCATCGGATCGTAAACGACAGCCACTTCAGTACGGCCTTTAATGCGTACGGCAATGGAAACGGAGAAGTGTGGCAGACGTTTGATGAAGTTGGTGGTGCCATCCAGCGGATCGATAACCCATTGAACATCCTGATCTGTGCCAACGTGCTCACCGCTTTCTTCGGTGATAATAGTGTGTTGCGGGTAAGATTTGCGAATGGTGTCGATAATTACCGCTTCAGCGGCCTTATCTACATTGGTCACAAAATCGTTACTGCCTTTTTGGCTCGCTTCTACAGCGTCCGGAGTTTCATAGTTTTTGGCAATTACATTACCCGCCTTGCGCGCTGCGCGCACGGCGATGGTCAGCATCGGATGCATCGGTCTCTCTCACTGGATGTTAAAGAACGGGAAAACGGCGCAGAGTATAGCAGCGAGATCGGAATCTGTCTTGGTTTTATGGTAAGATGTCAGAATAATCTTTAGCTGAAGAAAGACAATGCTGCAAAACATTCGAATTGTGCTGGTGGAAACCTCCCACACCGGCAATATGGGCTCTGTGGCTCGCGCTATGAAAACCATGGGCTTAACTAACCTGTGGCTGGTAAACCCGTTGGTGAAACCGGACTCCCAGGCCATCGCCCTGGCGGCAGGCGCCAGCGATGTGATCGGTAATGCGCAGATCGTCGATACGCTGGACGAAGCGTTGGCTGGCTGTAGCCTGGTGGTCGGCACCAGCGCCCGCTCCCGCACTCTGCCGTGGCCGATGCTTGATCCGCGCGAGTGCGGCTTAAAAAGCGTGGCGGAAGCGGCAAATACGCCGGTTGCGCTGGTTTTTGGTCGTGAGCGTGTCGGGCTGACTAACGATGAGTTGCAAAAATGCCATTATCACGTCGCGATTGCCGCTAACCCGGAGTACAGCTCGTTGAATCTGGCGATGGCGGTACAGGTCATCGCGTATGAAGTCCGCATGGCCTGGCTGGCGACGCAGGAAAACGGCGACGCGGCAGATCATGAAGAGACGCCGTATCCGCTGGTGGACGATCTTGAACGTTTCTACGGCCATCTGGAGCAGACGTTGCTCTCCACTGGCTTTATTCGCGAAAACCATCCGGGGCAGGTGATGAATAAATTGCGCCGTCTGTTTACCCGCGCCCGCCCGGAAAGCCAGGAGTTGAATATTCTGCGTGGGATTCTGGCGTCTATTGAGCAGCAGAATAAAGGCAAGTAACCGCGTTAATGCCGCACGGAACGCTAAATACCTGACTAATTTACTCAAGTAAATAGTTGACCAAATTACTCGGGAATGTCAGACTTGTCCCTGCTATGCAATACCCCCATTTTACAATAAAAAACCCCGGGCAGGGGCGAGTTTGAGGTTAAGTAAGACATGAGACTGACATCTAAAGGGCGTTATGCCGTGACCGCAATGTTAGACGTTGCGCTCAACTCCGAAGCGGGCCCGGTACCGTTGGCTGATATTTCTGAACGTCAGGGGATTTCCCTTTCTTATCTGGAACAGCTATTTTCCCGTTTACGTAAAAACGGTCTGGTTTCCAGCGTACGCGGGCCGGGCGGCGGTTATCTGCTGGGTAAAGATGCTGGCAGTATCGCGGTCGGCGAAGTGATCAGCGCGGTTGATGAATCCGTTGACGCGACCCGTTGCCAGGGCAAAGGCGGCTGCCAGGGCGGCGATAAATGCCTGACCCATGCGCTGTGGCGTGATTTAAGCGATCGCCTGACCGGTTTTCTCAACAATATTACCTTAGGCGAGCTGGTGAATAACCAGGAAGTTCTGGATGTGTCTGGTCGCCAGCACACGCATGACGCGCCGCGCGCCAGCGGTCGTGCGCAGGACGCTATCGACGTTAAATTACGCGCTTAATTAAAATATTACGCCATCTCTTCTGGCGGCCTCATGCGGTGAATGCCGCGGTCGTCTGAAGGATGAAGCGTAAAAAAGAATTCAGAATCAGGCCGGGACGCGGACGTCCCGTCAACACGGTCGTACATCCAGCCGGTTGCCTGATTCCTTGCATTGAGTGATGTACGGAGTTTAAGAGCAATGAAATTACCGATTTATCTCGACTACTCCGCAACCACGCCGGTGGACCCGCGTGTTGCCGAGAAAATGATGCAGTTTCTGACCCTGGACGGAACCTTTGGGAACCCGGCGTCTCGTTCACACCGTTTCGGCTGGCAGGCTGAAGAAGCCGTCGATATCGCCCGCAACCAGATTGCTGAACTGGTCGGCGCCGACCCGCGTGAAATCGTCTTTACCTCAGGGGCGACGGAGTCCGATAACCTGGCGATTAAAGGCGCTGCCAACTTTTATCAGAAAAAAGGCAAGCACATCATCACCAGCAAGACCGAGCACAAAGCGGTGCTGGACACCTGCCGTCAGCTTGAGCGCGAAGGGTTTGAAGTGACCTACCTGGCGCCGCAGCGCAACGGCATCATCGATCTCAACGAGCTCGAAGCAGCGATGCGTGACGACACCATTCTGGTTTCCATCATGCACGTGAACAACGAAATCGGCGTGGTGCAGGATATCGCGACCATCGGCGAAATGTGCCGCGCGCGCGGTATCATCTACCACGTTGACGCCACCCAGAGCGTGGGCAAACTGCCTATCGACCTGAGCCAACTGAAAGTGGATCTGATGTCCTTCTCCGGTCATAAAATTTATGGCCCGAAAGGCATTGGCGCGCTGTATGTGCGTCGTAAGCCGCGTATTCGCATTGAAGCGCAGATGCATGGCGGCGGGCACGAACGCGGTATGCGCTCTGGTACTCTGCCTGTCCACCAGATCGTCGGCATGGGCGAAGCTTACCGTATCGCGAAAGAAGAGATGGAGACCGAAATGGCCCGTCTGCGCGGTCTGCGTAACCGTCTGTGGAACGGCATCAAAGATATTGAAGAAGTTTACCTGAACGGCGACCTTGAGCAGGGCGCGCCAAACATTCTCAACGTGAGCTTTAACTACGTTGAAGGCGAGTCGCTGATCATGGCGCTGAAAGACCTGGCGGTCTCTTCCGGTTCCGCCTGCACCTCCGCCAGTCTGGAACCGTCCTACGTGCTGCGCGCGTTGGGCATGAATGACGAGCTGGCGCATAGCTCTATCCGTTTCTCTTTAGGTCGTTTTACCACTGAAGAAGAGATCGACTACACCATTGATCTGGTTCGTAAATCCATTGGCCGTCTGCGTGACCTTTCTCCACTGTGGGAAATGTACAAGCAGGGTGTGGATCTGAACAGCATCGAATGGGCACATCATTAATCGGTATCGGAATCAGGAGAATTTATAATGGCTTACAGCGAAAAAGTAATCGATCACTATGAGAACCCGCGTAATGTAGGGTCGTTTGACAACAACGACGATAACGTGGGAAGCGGCATGGTTGGCGCTCCGGCCTGCGGCGACGTCATGAAGTTGCAGATTAAAGTTAACGATGAAGGTATCATTGAAGACGCGCGCTTCAAGACTTACGGCTGCGGTTCCGCTATCGCCTCCAGTTCTCTGGTAACGGAGTGGGTGAAAGGAAAATCCCTGGACGAAGCGCAGGCGATTAAAAACACCGACATTGCAGACGAACTGGAGCTGCCGCCGGTGAAAATTCACTGCTCTATTCTGGCGGAAGACGCGATTAAAGCCGCTATTGCGGATTACAAAAGCAAACGCGAAGCGAAATAAAATAGAACGTTAACATTGAGGTTTTGTTATGTCGATTACACTTAGCGACAGTGCAGCAGCGCGAGTTAATACCTTCCTGGCCAACCGTGGTAAAGGGTTTGGTCTGCGTCTGGGCGTGAGAACCTCCGGCTGCTCAGGTATGGCTTATGTACTGGAATTTGTTGACGAGCCAACGGCGGAAGACACCGTGTTTGAAGACAAAGGCGTTAAGGTAGTGGTTGACGGCAAGAGCCTGCAATTTCTGGACGGTACACAGCTGGACTTCGTAAAAGAAGGTCTGAACGAAGGGTTTAAATTCTCCAACCCGAATGTGAAAGATGAGTGTGGTTGCGGCGAAAGCTTCCACGTGTAACCGTGTTCCGCTGTTATACCGAGCATTCGTGCTGTAGAAAAGCGGCAAGCGAGTGAATCCCCAGGCGCTTACTTGAGTAAATGACTGGGGGAACCCGCGCAGACAACGCATCTGCGGCGCGAAGTAAGAAGGTATAACCCCACCGTGGTCGCCTGCGTGTGGGGTTTGTTCTGACAGGCTATCCCTGAGAATGTTATGGATTACTTCACCCTCTTTGGCTTACCAGCCCGTTATCAGATTGACACCCAGGCGCTGAGCCTTCGTTTTCAGGATCTGCAACGCCAGTATCACCCTGACAAATTTGCCAACGGCACTCAGGCGCAGCAGCTTGCCGCCGTTCAGCAATCCGCCACGATCAACCAGGCCTGGCAAACGCTGCGTCACCCTTTGACGCGCGCGGAGTATCTGCTTTCCTTACACGGGTTCGATCTGGCCAGCGAGCAACATACGGTACGCGACACCGCGTTTCTGATGGAACAACTCACGCTTCGCGAAGAGCTGGACGATATCGAACAATCAAAAGACGACGTGCGGCTGGAAAGCTTCATCAAACGCGTACAAAAGATGTTTGATGCTCGTCTTCAGCAAATGGTGGAACAGTTGGACAACGCCGCGTGGGACGCGGCGGCGGATACGGTGCGCAAACTGCGGTTTCTCGATAAACTGCGAAGCAGCGCAGAACAACTCGAAGAAAAGCTGCTCGATTTTTAACTGGAATCTAACATGGCCTTATTACAAATTAGTGAGCCTGGTCTGAGCGCCGCGCCGCATCAGCGTCGTCTGGCGGCGGGCATCGACTTAGGCACTACCAACTCTCTGGTTGCGACGGTTCGCAGCGGCCAGGCGGAAACTCTGCCTGACCACGAAGGGCGCCACCTGTTGCCTTCAGTGGTTCACTATCAGCAGCAGGGCCATACGGTCGGTTACGCTGCGCGTGACAATGCCGCGCAGGATACGGCCAACACTATCAGCTCTGTGAAACGCATGATGGGACGCTCGCTGGCGGATATCCAGGCGCGCTATCCGCATCTGCCTTACCGGTTTAAGGCAAGCGTTAATGGGCTGCCGATGATTGACACGGCGGCTGGATTGCTCAATCCGGTACGCGTATCGGCTGATATTCTCAAAGCGCTGGCCGCGCGGGCTAGCGAATCGCTCTCCGGCGAGCTGGATGGCGTGGTGATTACCGTTCCCGCCTATTTCGATGATGCCCAACGTCAGGGGACGAAAGACGCCGCGCGGCTGGCAGGCCTGCATGTACTGCGCCTGCTCAACGAACCGACGGCGGCGGCGATTGCCTACGGTCTGGACTCAGGCAAAGAAGGCGTTATTGCTGTTTACGATCTCGGCGGCGGTACCTTCGATATCTCTATTTTACGCCTGAGCCGCGGGGTGTTTGAAGTGCTGGCGACGGGCGGTGATTCTGCGCTCGGGGGCGACGACTTTGACCATCTGCTGGCGGACTATATTCGCGAGCAGGCGGGAATTGCCGATCGTAGCGACAATCGCGTTCAGCGCGAACTGCTGGATGCCGCGATTGCGGCGAAAATCGCCTTAAGCGATGCCGATACCGTTCGCGTTAATGTTGCGGGCTGGCAGGGGGAGATCACTCGCGAGCAGTTTAACGATCTCATTTCCGCGCTGGTTAAGCGCACGCTATTGGCCTGCCGTCGCGCATTGAAAGATGCCGGCGTTGAGCCCCAGGATGTTCTGGAAGTGGTCATGGTCGGCGGTTCGACCCGTGTACCGCTGGTGCGTGAGCGGGTGGGCGAATTTTTTGGCCGCACGCCGTTAACCGCTATCGACCCGGATAAAGTGGTCGCTATTGGCGCAGCGATTCAGGCCGATATTCTGGTCGGCAACAAGCCGGACAGCGAAATGCTGCTGTTGGACGTGATTCCACTCTCTCTTGGGCTGGAAACGATGGGCGGCCTGGTGGAAAAAGTCATTCCGCGCAACACCACTATCCCGGTGGCGCGCGCGCAGGATTTCACCACCTTCAAAGACGGCCAGACCGCGATGTCTATCCATGTGATGCAGGGCGAACGCGAACTGGTGCAGGACTGCCGCTCGCTGGCGCGCTTTGCGCTGCGCGGGATTCCGCCGCTGCCGGCGGGCGGGGCGCATATTCGCGTGACCTTCCAGGTAGACGCTGATGGCCTGTTGAGCGTCACCGCAATGGAAAAATCCACCGGCGTCGAGGCCTCCATTCAGGTCAAACCTTCCTATGGCCTGACCGATGGCGAAATCGCCTCGATGATCAAGGATTCCATGAGTTTTGCCGAGCAGGACGTGAAAGCGCGTATGCTGGCGGAGCAAAAAGTCGAAGCCGCGCGCGTGCTGGAAAGTTTGACCGGCGCGCTAACTGCCGACGCCGCGCTGTTAAGCGCCGCAGAACGTCAATGCATTGATGATGCCGCCGCACATTTAAGCGCGGTCGCACAAGGCGATGATGTTGACGCCATAGAACAAGCCATTAAAAACGTAGATAAACAAACCCAGGAATTTGCCGCTCGCCGCATGGACCAGTCGGTTCGTCGCGCGTTGAAAGGCCATTCCGTAGACGAGGTTTAACATGCCGAAGATTGTTATTCTGCCTCATCAGGATCTTTGTCCGGATGGCGCAGTTCTGGAAGCTGAGACCGGTGAAACCATTCTTGACGTTGCGCTGCGCAACGGCATCGAGATTGAACACGCCTGTGAGAAATCGTGCGCCTGCACCACCTGTCACTGTATTGTACGTGAAGGCTTCGACTCCTTGCCGGAAAGTTCGGAAGAAGAAGACGATATGCTGGATAAAGCGTGGGGGCTGGAGCCGGAAAGTCGACTGAGCTGCCAGGCCCGCGTTACCGACGACGATCTGGTTATCGAAATTCCACGTTACACAATCAACCATGCGCGTGAGCATTAACAGAGGGTAGTATGGGACTCAAGTGGACCGATAGCCGTGAGATCGGCGAAGCGTTATACGACGCATATCCTGATGTCGATCCTAAAACCGTTCGTTTCACCGATCTGCATCAGTGGATCTGCGAACTGGACGATTTTGACGACGACCCTAACGCATCCAATGAAAAAATTCTGGAGGCGATTCTGCTAGTCTGGTTGGATGAAGCAGAGTAAGTCAAATAACGGGCTGCCCTACGGCGGCCCGTTTGCTAATAAGGAAAATAACAATGACAGAAGCCATGAAAATTACGCTTTCCACGCAGCCTGCCGATGCGCGCTGGGGCGATAAAGCCACTTACAGTATTAATAACGACGGTATTACCTTGCATCTTAACGGTAAAGACGATCTGGGATTGATCCAGCGTGCGGCGCGTAAAATCGACGGCCTGGGAATAAAACAGGTCGCGCTGACAGGCGAAGGATGGGATATCGAGCGTTGTTGGGCATTCTGGGCGGGTTACAAAGGACCAAAAGGCGTCCGTACCGTAATGTGGCCGGATTTAGACGATGCCCAACGTCAGGAACTGGATAACCGCCTGACCATTATTGACTGGGTGCGTGACACCATTAATGCTCCGGCGGAAGAGCTTGGGCCGGAGCAACTGGCGCAGCGCGCAGTGGATCTGCTGTGCAGCGTCGCGTGCGATAGCGTCACTTACCGTATCACCAAAGGCGAAGATCTGCGCGAGCAGAACTATATGGGGTTGCATACCGTAGGCCGTGGTTCTGAGCGTCCGCCGGTGCTGCTGGCGCTGGATTACAACCCGACGGGAGACAAAGATGCGCCGGTTTATGCCTGCCTGGTCGGTAAAGGTATCACCTTTGACTCCGGCGGCTACAGTATCAAACAAAGCGCTTTTATGGACTCAATGAAATCCGATATGGGCGGCGCGGCGACAGTAACGGGCGCGCTGGCGTTCGCCATTACCCGTGGGTTGAATAAACGCGTAAAACTGTTCCTGTGCTGCGCCGATAATCTGATCAGCGGCAATGCGTTTAAACTGGGCGATATTATTCGCTACCGTAATGGTAAGAATGTCGAAGTCATGAATACCGATGCGGAAGGGCGACTGGTGCTGGCAGATGGTCTGATTGACGCCAGCGCGCAACACCCACAGCTAATCATTGATATGGCGACGTTAACCGGCGCGGCGAAAACGGCGCTGGGTAACGACTATCATGCGCTATTCAGTTTTGACGATACGCTGGTGGGGCGCTTGCTGACCAGCGCGGCGCAAGAGAATGAACCGTTCTGGCGTCTGCCGCTGGCGGAGTTCCACCGTAACCAGCTGCCGTCTAACTTTGCGGAACTGAACAACACCGGCAGCGCGGCGTATCCCGCCGGGGCAAGCACTGCCGCGGGTTTTCTGTCGCACTTTGTTGAAAATTACCGCGAAGGCTGGCTGCACATTGACTGTTCCGCCACTTATCGCAAAGCGCCGGTTGAGCAGTGGGCTGCCGGGGCAACCGGTCTGGGTGTGCGCACCATCGCGAATTTGCTGACCGCCTGAACGGTGTTTTTGTAGGCCGGGTAAGCGAAGCGCCACCCGGCATTTTGCCTGATGGCGACGCCGTGCGTCTTATCAGGCCTACAACCCATATACATAATTTGTGATTCCTATGTCCGAAACTAAAAATGAATTAGAAATCTTGCTGGAGAAAGCGGCGACTGAGCCCGCGCATCGTCCGGCATTTTTCCGTACCTTACTGGAGTCCACCGTCTGGGTGCCGGGCAGCGCTGCCGAAGGCGAGGCGATAGTGGAAGACAGCGCTCTGGATTTGCAGCACTGGGAAAAAGAAGACGGCACGACCGTCATTCCCTTCTTTACTTCTCTGGAGGCGCTGCAGCAGGCCGTGGAAGACGAACAGGCATTTGTGGTGATGCCGGCGCGCACGCTGTTTGAAATGACGCTTGGCGAAACGCTATTCCTCAACGCTAAATTGCCGACCGGCAAAGAGTTTATGCCGCGTGAAATCAGCCTGCTTCTCGCTGAGGAAGGCAGTCCGTTAAGTACGCAGGAAGTGCTGGAAGGCGGCGAGTCGCTTATTTTATCCGAAGTGGCCGAGCCGCCGTCGCAGATGATTGATTCCCTCACTACGCTGTTTAAAACCATCAAATCGGTGAAACGCGCGTTTCTCTGCGCGATTAAAGAACATGCGGACGCCCAGCCCAATCTGCTGATTGGCATTGAGGCTGACGGCGAGATTGAAGAGATCATTCACGCAGCGGGCAATGTGGCGACCGACACGTTACCGGGTGACGAACCGATCGATATTTGTCAGGTGAGGAAGGGCGAGCAGGGTATCAGCCACTTTATCACCGAGCATATCGCGCCGTTCTACGAGCGCCGCTGGGGCGGGTTCCTGCGCGATTTTAAACAGAACCGCATCATCTGAAGAAAAGAAAGCCGCCCAACAGGGCGGCCTCCTGGCTTACCTGCTCTGGACGTTGAGCGTTACGGGAACAGAATTACCTGGGTAGCTTCTGTCTGCGTGAAGACACAACGTGCCAGAAACAAGAAGCACGACACAAAAGCATCGTACCTTCATGTTGCGGTTCTTGCGAAGACCGCATCACGGCAGCACCGCTGGCGATAATGCCGTGATAGCAGGCACTACGGTGTGCCTGCGCTTACGGCCATGGGTTATCCTCTCCTGAAGCCAGCGCCCGTTTGCGAGACGGCGGAAAGGGCCGGGAAAGATAATACCTCAAATGTTGAATAGTTTCCTGATAAATTATATTGACATTTGCTCCCTTAAAAGGGAGTATTAATCCCCTACGGTGTGCCTGCGTTGCTATGGCAACAAAGCCTGCTGGAAAGGCCGCGAACCGGACCAGCACAAAAAAACCGCTCAATTGAGCGGTTTTTTTGTGGCCTGCTTAAACCGAATTTATGTAGATTCGTTTTAAATCAGCCTGAACGGTAGGCCGGATAAGCGTGAGCGCCACCCGACATCATGTCGATTAATCGACGAGCGCGTCCAGTTTTGCCCAAAACGCCTCATGATAATCCTCCAGGTCAAGTAAAGCGGCATCGCGTTTTTCATTCATTTTTTGCTGTGCCTTCCATTGCGAAAGATGTAAATCCTCTTCGGTAAAGCCAATGTCTTTAGCGCCCGAAATAATATTATAGAGATATTCCACCAAGGAAGACTCCGCCAGCCAGAACTCATTACGTTCCATGCGGGCAATAGGGTATTCGCCGTTGGCATCCCGTTCTGTGATATAGATAAAAATGGCCTGATCGCCGACATGATCGATACGAATTAATGCCGGAAGACGGGGATCGTTACTCCAGACAGGCATCAGATCTTCAATATCAATACCTGAGCTATCCATGCCAGCGCCGTAATACGCCTCTTCATCAGGAGAGTAAGAATGTATTACTCCCTCTTTATCAATAGATCTTTGTAATGTTTCAATCACAGGCATATTATAATTGCTAAGTAGATCGCGGTCGTAGGCCAGTAGCGCCTTCAGGCTTTCAGGTAACTCAGTGGTTTCCGTATTTTGCGGATCGCGATACTTACGCACTCGCAGACGACTTATTTCCTCGGCAGACATAGGAGTAGGTACCTTATTACGGTTAATCTTTTTAACCAACTCAATTAAATTAGCGAGTGAAATATCCATTTTCCATCCTTAAAAATTATATTTACAGGAGTTATTTTCCGGTGAAAACCAAAACAGCGGTGATGATACTCCTTATACCCGGCGTAAAGTATTTACCGATAAAAAATAGGATTTTATTAAGAGAAAATAATGCCCGTTTGCAGGACAGCGGAAAACAGCTGAATAAAAACAATGTCTGTAGATCGTTTTACATCAGCCTGAACGGTAGGCCGGATAAGCGTGAGCGCCATCCGGCATGGCGGATATTAAGCGGGTTCAACCGGTAAATCGGTACGCGCGCCCCATTCGCTCCACGCGCCGTCGTAAAGCGTGACGTCAGGCACATCCAGCGTGGCGAGCGCCAGCACCACGACCGCGGCCGTCACGCCGGAACCGCAGCTGGCGATAATCGGTCTGTCGAAACTCACGCCGTGGCTGAAAAAAACCTCATTCAGTTCGTCAGTGGTCTTTAATTCGCCCTCATACACCAGTTCCGTCCACGGGACGTTTAGCGCGCCAGGAATGTGTCCGCGCCTCAGTCCCGGACGCGGTTCATCAGCCTGAGCGTTAAAACGCGCCGCCGGACGCGCGTCAACGATTTGCGCGGTTTTTTCATGACTTGCCAGCAATACGTCGGTGAGACGCACCACGGCTTGCGGCGCGAATTTCGCCTCAAACTCGCCTCCTTCATGCGCTTCCTCGCCTTCGCGCAATAGCCATTCGTCGCGCTGCCAGCCCGCCAGTCCGCCCGCCAGAATGGACACTTTCTCGGCACCGAACGTGCGCAGCATCCACCATGCCCGCGGAGCGGAAAACAGATTGCCTTCATCGTATATGACCAGGTGTTTATCCTGACGAACACCCAGTTCACGCATGGCCACCGCAAACGCTTCCGGGCGCGGCATCATATGCGGCAACGGCGATGCGCGATCGGAAAGCGCTTCAATATCAAAAAACAGCGCGCCGGGAATATGTCCGGCGCGATATTCGCCCGCCATATCACGATGTTCCTGTCCTGGCGGCGCCATACGGGCGTCAAGAATCTGTATTTCCGGATCATCAATATGTTCGGCAAGCCAGTCGGCGGCGACAAAAAAGGCGGTGGTCATGGGCATCTCCATTGTTACCTGATTATGATCAAATTGTCGGACGTTTCCCGAAAAGGGACAAGTAGAAGAGGCTGTTTTGGCTGGCGAAACCACATTTCTGCGTAAAATTTTCGTATCATCACAGTAATACGGACTTACACAATAAAATTTCTCGCGCATAATATCTCATCAACCGTTGCTGACAGGCCGTTAAGGCCAGGGATGAAAGATGAAACATTTACGCGTGGTGGCCTGCATGATCATGCTGGCGCTGGCGGGATGCGATAACAACGATAAAACCGCCCCGACGACTAAAAGCGAAGCGCCAGCCGTAGCGCAGCCCTCGCCCGCGCAAGACCCGGCACAGCTACAAAAGCTGGCGCAGCAAAGCCAGGGCAAAGCGCTCACGCTATTAGACGCCTCCGAAGCGCAGCTCGACGGCGCGGCGACGCTGGTGCTGACGTTTTCAATTCCTTTAGATCCTGAACAGGATTTCTCCCGTGTGGTTCACGTGGTTGATAAGAAAAGCGGCAGCGTTGACGGCGCATGGGAGCTGGCGCCAAATTTAAAAGAGCTAAGGTTACGTCATCTGGAACCTGAGCGCGTGCTGGTGGTCACGGTTGATCCCGCCGTTAAGGCGCTGAATAACGCCACCTTCGGCAAGTCTTATGAAAAAACGATTACCACGCGTGATGTCCAGCCCAGCGTCGGCTTTGCCAGCCGGGGATCGCTGCTACCGGGGAAAATCGCGGAAGGACTGCCGGTCATGGCGCTTAACGTCAACCACGTTGATGTGAACTTTTTCCGCGTTAAGCCCGGATCGCTGGCGTCATTTGTCAGCCAGTGGGAGTACCGTAGTTCTCCCTCTAACTGGGAGTCCGACCATCTGCTGAAAATGGCGGATCTGGTTTATACCGGTCGTTTTGATCTTAATCCGGCGCGCAATACGCGTGAGAAACTGCTGCTGCCATTAAGCGATATTAAGCCGCTGCAACAGGCGGGCGTATATGTGGCGGTAATGAATCAGGCTGGACACTACAACTATAGTAATGCCGCTACGTTGTTTACCCTTAGCGATATCGGCGTGTCCGCGCACCGTTACCATAATCGGCTGGATATCTTTACGCAAAGCCTGGAAAACGGCGCGGCGCAGTCGGGAATTGAGATCGTTCTTCTGAATGATAAAGGTCAGACGCTGGCGCAGGCGACGAGCGACGCGCAGGGACATGTGCAACTGGAAGCTGATAAAGCGGCGGCGCTATTACTGGCGCGTAAAGAGGAGCAGACCACGCTGCTCGATCTCACGCTTCCGGCTCTGGATCTGTCGGAATTTAATGTCGCTGGCGCGCCCGGCTACAGCAAGCAGTTCTTTATGTTCGGCCCGCGCGATCTCTACCGACCGGGCGAAACGGTTATCCTCAACGGATTACTGCGCGATAGCGACGGTAAAACGCTGCCCGATCAACCCGTTAAGCTGGAAGTGGTAAAACCAGACGGACAGGTGATGCGTACCATCGTCAGCCAGCCGGAAAACGGGCTATACCGTTTGAATTATCCGCTGGATATCAACGCGCCGACCGGCTTGTGGCATGTCCGCGCCAACACCGGCGATAATTTGCTGCGGAGTTGGGATTTCCACGTGGAAGACTTTATGCCGGAGCGGATGGCGCTCAACCTGACGGCGCAAAAAACACCGCTGGCGCCTGCGGATGAGGTGAAATTCTCCGTTGTCGGCTATTACTTGTATGGCGCGCCTGCTAACGGCAATACCCTGCAAGGGCAACTTTTCCTGCGTCCGCTGCGCGACGCTGTCGCGGCCTTGCCTGGCTTCCAGTTCGGCAATATTGCTGAAGAGAATCTTTCGCGCAGCCTGGACGAAGTTCAACTGACGTTGGATAAAGGCGGACGTGGTGAAGTGAGTGCTGCCAGCCAGTGGCAAGAAGCGCATTCGCCGCTGCAGGTAATTCTACAGGCCAGCCTGCTGGAGTCTGGCGGTCGTCCGGTCACTCGTCGCGTAGAGCAGGCGATTTGGCCTGCCGATACGTTACCGGGAATTCGTCCACAGTTCGCCGCCAAAGCGGTATACGACTACCGTACGGATACCACCGTTAATCAACCGATTGTCGACGAAGACAGCAACGCCGCATTCGATATTGTTTACGCCAACGCGCAGGGCGAGAAAAAAGCGGTGTCTGGTTTACAGGTGCGGCTCATCCGCGAGCGTCGCGACTATTACTGGAACTGGTCGGAAAGCGAAGGCTGGCAGTCGCAGTTTGATCAAAAAGATCTGGTGGAGGGCGAGCAGACGCTGGATCTGAACGCGGATGAAACCGGAAAAGTCAGCTTCCCGGTGGAATGGGGCGCGTACCGTCTGGAGGTCAAAGCGCCGAATGAGACGGTCAGCAGCGTTCGTTTCTGGGCCGGCTATAGCTGGCAGGATAACAGCGACGGTAGCGGCGCGGCGCGTCCGGATCGCGTCACCCTCAAACTGGATAAAGCGAATTATCGTCCAGGCGACACCATGAAATTGCATATCGCCGCGCCGGTCGCCGGTAAAGGTTATGCCATGGTGGAGTCCAGCGACGGTCCGCTGTGGTGGCAGGCGATCGATGTGCCGGCACAAGGTCTGGAGCTCACGATTCCGGTGGATAAAACCTGGAATCGCCACGATCTCTATCTCAGTACGCTGGTGGTGCGTCCCGGCGATAAATCTCGTTCCGCGACGCCAAAACGCGCCGTGGGGTTACTACACCTACCGCTGGGGGATGAAAACCGCCGCCTCGATCTGGCGCTGGAAAGCCCGGCTAAAATGCGCCCGAATCAGCCGCTCACCGTCAGGGTGAAAGCCAGCGTTAAACACGGCGAAATGCCAAAACAGATCAACGTGCTGGTCTCCGCGGTCGATAGCGGCGTATTGAATATCACCGATTACGCGACGCCGGACCCGTGGCAGGCGTTCTTCGGTCAAAAACGCTACGGTGCGGATATCTACGATATTTACGGCCAGGTCATTGAAGGGCAGGGGCGGCTGGCGGCGTTGCGTTTTGGCGGCGATGGCGACGACCTTAAGCGCGGCGGAAAACCGCCGGTAAACCATGTCAATATCATCGCGCAGCAGGCGCAGCCGATCACGCTCAATGAGCAGGGCGAAGGGGTCGTAACGCTGCCGATTGGCGACTTTAACGGCGAACTGCGGGTTATGGCGCAGGCATGGACAGCGGACGATTTTGGTCGCGGCGAAAGCAAAGTCGTTGTCGCCGCGCCAGTGATTGCCGAGCTGAATATGCCGCGTTTTCTGGCGGGAGGGGATGTTTCGCGACTGGTGCTGGACGTCACCAATCTGACCGACCGCCCGCAGACGCTGAATATTGCGCTCGCCGCCAGTGGGTTACTGGAACTGCTTAGTCAACAGCCGCAACCGGTCAACCTGGCGCCGGGCGTGCGCACCACCTTATTCGTTCCGGTACGCGCGCTGGAAGGTTTTGGCGAAGGCGAAATCCAGGCGACCATTAGCGGTCTGAATCTGCCGGGAGAAACCCTCGGCGCGCAGCATAAGCAGTGGCAAATCGGCGTGCGTCCGGCCTGGCCTGCCCAAACGGTAAATAGCGGCATTGCGCTGGCGCCGGGAGAGAGCTGGCATGTACCAGAGCAGCATCTGGCAAACGTCTCGCCAGCCACGTTACAGGGACAACTGCTATTAAGCGGAAAACCGCCGCTCAATCTGGCGCGCTACATTCGCGAGCTGAAAGCATATCCGTACGGGTGCCTGGAACAAACCGCCAGCGGGTTATTCCCGGCGCTGTATACTAATGCCGCTCAATTGCAGTCGCTCGGTATTACCGGCGATAGCGATGAAAAACGGCGCGCCGCGGTGGATATCGGCATCTCCCGCATACTACAGATGCAGCGTGATAACGGCGGTTTTGCGCTATGGGATGAAAATGGGGCGGAAGAGCCCTGGCTAACGGCCTACGCGATGGATTTCCTCATTCGCGCGGGCGAGCAGGGATATAGCGTCCCGCCGGAGGCCATTAACCGGGGCAATGAGCGACTGCTGCGCTATCTGCAGGATCCCGGCACGATGCTGATGCTGATTCGTTATAGCGATAATACCCAGGCCAGTACTTTTGCCGCTCAGGCTTACGCCGCGCTGGTACTGGCGCGTCAGCAGAAAGCGCCGCTCGGCGCGCTGCGCGAAATCTGGGAGCGCCGTAGTCAGGCGGCTTCAGGACTGCCGCTGATGCAATTGGGCATCGCGTTAAACACGATGGGTGATGCCAGACGCGGCGAAGAGGCCATTACGCTGGCTCTGAATACGCCGCGTCAGGACGAACGGCAATGGATAGCGGATTACGGCAGTTCTCTGCGCGATAACGCTCTGATGTTGTCGTTACTGGAAGAGAACAACCTCAGACCGGACGCGCAAAACGCGCTATTAAGCTCGCTTTCTGAGCAGGCCTTCGGTCAGCGCTGGCTCTCTACCCAGGAGAACAATGCCTTGTTCCTCGCCGCGCATTCGCGACAGGCCAGTGCGGGCGCCTGGCAGGCGCAGACCTCGTTAGAGGCGCAGCCGCTGTCGGGCGACAAGGCGCTGACCCGTAATCTGGATGCTGACCAGCTAGCCGCCCTTGAGGTGACGAACACCGGTAGCCAGCCGCTATGGCTGCGTCTGGATAGCAGCGGCTATCCCTCATCTGCGCCTGAGCCTGCCAGCAACGTTTTGCAGATTGAACGACAAATACTGGGGACCGATGGTCAGCGCAAATCGCTTTCCTCGTTGCGTAGCGGCGAACTGGTGCTGGTCTGGTTAACGGTAGTGGCCGATCGCAATGTGCCGGATGCGCTGGTGGTGGACCTGCTCCCGGCCGGGCTGGAGCTGGAAAACCAGAATCTGGCTGACAGCAGCGCCAGCCTGCCGGAGAGCGGTAGCGAAGTGCAAAATCTGCTTAATCAGATGCAGCAGGCGGATATTCAGTATATGGAATTCCGCGACGATCGGTTTGTGGCTGCCGTCGTTGTCAATGAGGGCCAGCCCGTGACGCTGGTCTACCTGGCGCGCGCGGTAACGCCGGGGACGTACCAGCTTGCGCAACCGCAGGTGGAATCGATGTACGCGCCTCAGTGGCGGGCAACCGGCGCGAGCGAGGGGCTGCTGATTGTGACGCCTTAAATGAACGGTTGGCGTGGTAAACGTGGCCGCTGGCTGTGGCTGGCGGGCGCGCCGCTTTTTATTTTCCTGGCGTTATGGGCGGCGGATAAACTCTGGCCGCTGCCGCTCAATGAGGTCCATCCTGCGCGGGTCGTGGTAGCCCATGACGGTACGCCGCTGTGGCGCTTTGCCGACGCCGGGGGGATCTGGCGTTATCCGGTGACGATTGAAGAGGTCTCTCCCCGCTACCTGGAGGCCTTAATCAATTACGAAGATCGCTGGTTCTGGCGGCACCCTGGCGTTAACCCTTTCTCCGTCGCGCGCGCGGCATGGCAGAATCTTACCGCCGGGCGCGTTATTTCCGGCGGCAGTACGCTGACTATGCAGGTGGCGAGACTGCTGGACCCGCATTCGCGCACGTTCGGCGGTAAAATCCGCCAGCTTTGGCGCGCCCTCCAGCTTGAATGGCATTTGTCCAAGCGCGATATCCTGACGCTGTACCTGAACCGCGCGCCGTTCGGCGGCACGCTACAGGGTATTGGCGCTGCAAGCTGGGCCTACTTCGGCAAGCCGCCCGCGCGCCTGAGCTACGCTGACGCGGCGCTGCTGGCCGTATTGCCGCAGGCGCCGAGCCGGTTACGCCCCGACCGCTGGCCTGCGAGAGCCGAAGCGGCACGAAATAAAGTGCTGGATCGGATGGCGGCGCAGGGCGTCTGGCCTGCCGAAACGGTACGCGAGTCGCGTGAAGAACCGGTCTGGCTGGCGCCGCGTCAAATGCCGCAACTGGCGCCGCTTTTTGCCCGAATGATGTTGAGTAAAAGCCAGAACGACAAAATTGTGACCACGCTGGACGCCGGATTGCAGCGGCAACTGGAAGATCTGGCGCGGGCATGGAAAGGGCGGCTACCTGCACGCAGTTCGTTGGCGATGATCGTCGTCGATCATACCGATATGAGCGTGCGCGGCTGGGTAGGATCGGTAGACCTTAATGACGACAGCCGTTTTGGTCATGTCGACATGGTAACGGCGATCCGATCGCCGGGATCGGTACTCAAACCCTTTGTGTATGGTCTGGCGCTGGATGACGGCTTGATCCATCCCGCATCATTATTACAGGACGTTCCGCGCCGCACCGGAGATTACCGCCCGGGAAACTTCGACAGCGGATTTCACGGCCCGGTCAGCATGAGCGACGCGCTGGTACGCTCGCTGAATCTGCCTGCCGTTCAGGTGCTTGAAGCCTATGGGCCGAAACGATTTGCGGCAAAACTGCGTAACGTCGGCCTGCCGCTATATTTGCCTGCTGGCGCGGCGCCCAATCTTTCGCTGATTCTGGGCGGCGCGGGCGCGCGGCTTGACGAGATGGCGGCGGCATACAGCGCGTTCGCTCGTCATGGGAAAGCGGCGAAACTACGGTTACAGCCGGACGATCCGCTGTCGGAAAGACCATTAATGTCGCCGGGAGCGGCGTGGATCATTCGACGGATTATGGCGGATGAAGCGCAACCCTTGCCGGATAACGCGCTGCCGCGCATTGTGCCGTTGGCGTGGAAAACTGGCACCAGCTACGGCTATCGCGATGCGTGGGCTATTGGCGTTAACGCGCGCTATATCATCGGCATCTGGACAGGCAGACCCGACGGCACGCCTGTGGTGGGGCAATTTGGTTTTGCCAGCGCGGTGCCATTGCTTAATCAGGTCAATAATCTGTTACTGGCGCATACGGGACGCCTGCCGGAAGATCCGCGTCCGCAGGCGGTAAGCCGCGGCGTCATTTGCTGGCCGGGCGGACAGACTCTCCCTGCCGGAGACAGCAACTGTCGCCGCCGACTGGCGACATGGCTGCTCGATGACAGCCAGCCGCCCACGCTGCTGTTACCTGAGCAGGAAGACATCAACGGTATTCGTTTCCCGGTCTGGCTGGATGATACGGGGCGGCGTGTCGCTGCCGACTGTCCGCAGGCGCGTGCGCATACGTTTATCGTCTGGCCGCGGCCGCTGGAGCCGTGGCTGCCGCCTGCGGAAAGACGTAGCGCCCGCTTGCCCGCGGCGTCCGACCACTGTCCGCCGCTAAAGGGCAGTGATGCCGCGCCGTTAATGCTGTCAGGAGTGAGGGATGGCGCGGTGATCAGGCAATTGCCAGGCCAGGAAAACGTTACGCTGCCCGTCTCGACTACCGGCGGCAAAGGGCGTCGCTGGTGGTTTTTAAATGGTGAACCTGTTAATGGCGAAAATAATCGCCTTTCTTTATTACTCAATATCGCTGGACGTTATCAACTTGTCGTAATGGATGAGTCCGGTCAGGTTGCAGCGGTTAATTTTGAATTAATACGTTAACAACTCTTCAGAATAAATTATGAATTTCATTTAATTTAAAGTTAATGAGAATTATTAATTTTTCCGAAATTACCCTTAATGAGGGAGCTTGATAAATATCAAGAGATCTAACACTTAAAAACGTGAGAATGGGTTTTTATTTGACGAGTCGGATCATGAAAAATATAAAAAGCCAGGGAAATGGCGAACAGCCCGCTATTTCTCGCCGCCACTTTATCCAGGCCAGCTCCGCGCTTATTGCGTTACCCTTTGTCTCCTCGCCAGCTACCGCTCAGGCGCGCGCTGTGACAGCAACTGAAAACAGTCCTGCGGAAAAAGTCGTTCAGACATGCAGCACTTTTGACTGCGGGGGCAAATGCGATATTCGGGCGCATGTTAGTGACGGTATCGTGACGCGAATTTCAACGCGACCGGATAATGCGCTGGATGCGCAAATGCCGGTGATGCGTGCCTGTGTTCGTGGACGCGCATACCGTAAATTTGTTTATCATCCTGACAGACTTAAATATCCCATGAAGCGCGTAGGAAAACGCGGTGAAGGAAAGTTCGAGCGAATTTCCTGGGATGAAGCGACAACCTTAATCGCCGATAATTTAAAATCGATTACTGAAAAATATGGCCCGGCTTCGCGTTATGTTCATGTTGGTACCGCCGTTTCCGGCGGCACCTTTTCCGGCGATAAAATGGCGCGTCGCCTGCTGAATCTGACCGGCGGCTATCTCGAAAGCTACCATTCTGTGAGTATGGGCAACACGGCGGCCGCGACGCCTTATACTTACGGCATTGCCGCCAGCGGCAGTTCGCTGGATACGCTTTTGGAGACCAAACTGGTGATTCTGTGGGGCCATAACCCGACGGAGACCATTTTTGGTCATACCAACTATTTCTTGCAGAAGATGAAGCAGAACGGTACGCGGTTTATCGTGGTCGATCCGCGCTATTCCGACACCGTTTCGTCGCTGGCGGATCAGTGGATCCCGCTACTGCCCACCACCGACAATGCGCTGATGGACGCGATGATGTACGTCATCATCAGCGAGAATCTGCACGATCGCGCATTTATTGCGCGCTACGCTATCGGTTTTGACGAAGACTCAATGCCGGAAGGCGTACCGGCTAACGAATCGCTGGTGGCGTATCTGACCGGCGCCAAAGACGGTGTCGTTAAGTCCCCCGAGTGGGCGGAAAAGATCACCCATGTGCCGGCGCAAACCATACGCCAGTTAGCGCGTGATTACGCGAATACCAAACCCGCCGCGTTGATTCAGGGGTGGGGACCACAGCGCCACAACTGCGGCGAGCGCACCGCGCGCGGCTCGACTCTACTGGCGACCATTACCGGTAATGTCGGCATCAAAGGCGGTTGGGCTGCGGGTTACGGCGGCTGCGCTAACCGTAAATTTGCCGCGGGTCCGGAGATGCCGGATAACCCGGTAAAAGCCAAAATTTCGGTGATGAACTGGGTGCAGGCCGCAGACGACGCCAGCAAAGTGACGCCGGATATGGGGCTGAAAGATGCCGATAAGCTGGACAGTAACATCCGTATTCTGTTCTCGCTGGCCGGGAACTATCTGGCGAATCAGAACCCCGATCTGCACCAGGCGGTACGCGTACTGGAGGATGAATCAAAGATCCAGTTTATTGTCGCCAGCGATCTGTTTATGACGCCGAGCGCGAAATACGCTGATCTACTGCTGCCGGAAACCAGCTTTATGGAACGCTGGAACATCGGTGAAACCTGGGGCACGGCAAGCTACCTGATACTCTCTGAAAAACTGATCGAGCCTGAATTTGAGCGTCGCTCCGACTACGACTGGCTACGTGAGGTGGCGGCGAAATTAGGCATTGAGAATGAATTTAGCCAGGGGCGCGATGAGAAAGCGTGGATTGAACACATCTGGGAACAGACGCGCCTGGCGATGCCGGACGAAAATCTGCCGGATTTCGCCACGCTGCAAAAGACCCGTCAGCATCTGTTCAAAAGCGCGCCATTTATCGCCTTTGAAGACAATATTCGCGATCCGGAAAATCATCCGTTCCCGACGCCGTCAGGGAAAATAGAGATCTTCTCGAAGCGCCTGTACGACATGCAGCATCCGGAAATCCCGGCGTTATCGCACTACGTTCCCGCGCATGAAGGCCCGGAGGATGCGCTGGCGAAAGATTTTCCGCTCCAGTTAATTACGTGGAAAGGAAAAAACCGCGCCAACTCAACGCAATACGCTAACCCGTGGCTGATTGAAGTGCAGCAGCAGACATTGTGGATCAACCCGCAGGATGCGCAAAAGCGCGGCATTACGCATGGCGACATGGTGCGCATTCATAACTCACGCGGGATTTGCGAAATCCCGGCGGAAGTGACGCCGCGTATTATTCCTGGCGTTGTCGCGATGCAGGCCGGCGCCTGGTGGCAGCCGGATGAGAACGGTATTGATAAAGGCGGCTGTGCGAACGTCCTCAGCTCGGCCCGTATTACCGCGCTGGCGAAGGGAAATTCACATCAAACCATGCTGGTGGAGGTGGCTAAAGCATGAGTCAGTTTACACATTACCCGCCGGTGAGCGATAAACAACTGGGATTTTTCATCGACTCCTCACGCTGCTCCGGTTGTAAAGCCTGCCAGGTGGCCTGCAAAGACAAAAACAATCTGGAAGTAGGCCGTCGTTTCCGCCGCGTCTATGAAGTCAAGGGCGGAAGTTTCATCCCGACCGGGCAGGGCGGGGTCAGCAATAACGTATTTGCTTATACGCTTTCCATTTCCTGCAACCACTGTGCGGACCCTGTCTGCACCAAAAATTGCCCGACTACCGCTATGCATAAACGCCCGGGCGACGGCATCGTGCGTGTTGATACCGACAAATGCGTCGGCTGTGGCTATTGCGCCTGGTCCTGCCCTTACGGCGCGCCGCAGCTTAACGAGCAGACCGGCCAAATGTCCAAGTGCGACATGTGCGTTGATTTACTGGCGAAAGGTGAACCGCCCGTCTGTGTCGCGACCTGTCCGCTGGAGGCCATCAAGTTTGGCCCGATTGATGAACTGCGCGCGAAGTACGGTAGCGTATGCGACGTTAACGGGCTGCCAGATTCATCAATAACCAAACCTAATCTGGTTGTCAAAGCGCATCAGGGCGCAGAAAAAGAGGGTAAACGCCATGCATGAGTTACCGCTGCTGATTTTTACGCTCTGTTTGCAAGGGTCTGTGGGTGTGACTCTGTGGCTGGCGTTGGGCCGCCAGTACGCCGTAGAGGGACGGGTGCCTGCACACGGCGCGCTTCCCGCGATGGCGGGGGCGTTTGTACTGGCCTGCGTAGGGCTGCTTGCTTCAGCGCTACACATGGGCTATCCCCTGAATGCGCTAAATGCGTTACGTCATGTCGCCAGTTCGTGGCTGAGTCGCGAAATCGTCTTTGCCAGCCTTTATCTGGCGGCGCTGGGGCTAGGGGTTGTGCTGCTGTTTTTCCGAAAGCCAGGCTGGCAGCCGCTGCTGGCGCTGGCGGCAGCGTTCGGGCTGGTGGATGTATTCTGCATGGCGCAGGTTTATATCCATGCCTCGGTGGCGACCTGGCAGCATAGCAACACGCTGGCGCTGTTCTTTGGCACGTCAGGCATTATCGGCTCGGTAGTCATTGCGCTGGCTTATCTGCGCAACGCTGGCGCCGCAATGCGCTGCGCTGTGGTGGTGGTCGCACTGATGGTGCTGATTCGCCTGATCATGCAGCCGCTATGGCTGGCGGATATTAATGCGGTGGATACGACGGTCGTCACTTTCCCGCATCATCCGCTACAGGCGCTGGCGCAGTTGCGCGACGTCTATCTTCTCGGCTGGTGTGTCTCAGCGGCGGGAATGCTCTGCTTTGCCGCAGGCGGTCTGCGAAACGCCAGAGGGACGCTGGTGGCGGGCAGCGTATTGCTGCTTATCGGCGAGATTATGCTGCGCTACGTCTTCTTTAGTATTGGCTGATGGTTAACCTGACGATCGATCCGGCGGTAGACGTGACGCAGGCCTGCGTCCGTCGTCGCTTTCGTTTTTCTTCCTGCCGCGCTTGCGCCGATGTTTGTCCGGCGCAGGCGTTTTCACTGGCGCAGGGGCAGGTCAGCATAGATACGACGCGCTGCATAGCCTGTGGCGACTGTCTGTTTGTCTGTCCTGTTGACGCCATTACCGGTATCAAATCGGTTAAACGCTTTGTGCAGGGGGATACGTTGGTGGGGCCGTTTTCGCTACAGGCGCCAACGGTCGATGAACTGCTTCTCTGGCACAGCCAGTATGGTATTCGCTTTATTGATATTGCGGTGGAGCGATCGGCGCAGTGGCTGATGGCGCTGGCGGGGCTAAATTTAGCGCTGCGCCGCTACGGCGAGCCGGGCTGGTCTTTCAAACACGTTGTCGGCGCGGAGATTAACGCCTCGCGGCGCACTCTGTTTCATGTTCCGCGCGACGCCATTACTCCGTGCGCCGTCGAGCCGGGGAAACGGCGTCTCAGACAGGCGTTTTCCGCGTTCAGCGAATGCGTACCCGAAATCAGTCCGCAAGAGTGCAGGATGTGCGGTGCCTGCTGGCGAAGCTGCCCGGAGAACGTTATCCAGTTTGACGACAATACCCTGACGATAGCGGCGGTGCGTTGTACGGGATGCGGCGGCTGTGCGGCGGTATGTCCGCATCAGGCGCTGCGGCTGCGGTTTGACGTGGAACCCGCCTCAACGCGGCATAGTGCGGTGCATACGCTCATCTGCGAAAGCTGCAAACGTACTTTCCATGCTCTCACGCCTGAACACACGCACTGCGTGCTGTGTCAGTCCCCTGAGTTTGCTGTGCGCCTTTAACTTTTGTTGCTAATGCTCATTTTATTTTAAAAAAATGTTACCTGCATCCATAGGCAATTGATGGGATGCTCTTTATAATCCGCGCCTGACATAACAACAGAACATATTTCAGAGGTAAACATGGCTATTGAACGGACTTTTTCCATCATTAAACCCAACGCGGTGGCAAAAAACGTTATTGGCAGCATCTTTGCGCGCTTTGAAGCTGCAGGGTTCAAAATTGTTGGCACTAAAATGCTGCACCTGACCGTTGAGCAGGCGCGCGGCTTCTATGCTGAGCACGACGGCAAGCCGTTCTTTGACGGTCTGGTGGAGTTCATGACCTCTGGCCCTATCGTGGTATCCGTGCTGGAAAGCGAAAATGCGGTACAGCGTCACCGCGATCTGCTTGGCGCCACCAATCCGGCGAACGCGTTGGCGGGTACGCTGCGCGCCGACTACGCTGATAGCTTAACTGAAAACGGCACCCACGGTTCGGATTCGCTGGAATCCGCGCAGCGCGAAATCGCCTTTTTCTTCGGTGAAGGCGAAGTGTGCCCGCGCACCCGTTAATCTCCTTCGTCTTTCACGCTGCAAATGCGTTGGCGATAAATTATCGGTTCAAATATTATTTTTGCTAATGCCGCGTGCAGACGTGGCATCCTTACGCCAGAATTTGTACAATGCAGCGCCCCCGGACGAGCAGTAAGCTTACCGGGGCGTTTCTTTTTTCAACCCTCCAGGGGCCATAACGTGTAATAACGAGGCCGGAATAGCATATGTCTGAACAAATTGTCACACCTGAAAGCAGTACCCCGGTAGTTCTTAACAACGAAACAAAAATCAACCTGCTGGATCTCAACCGTCAGCAGATGCGCGAGTTTTTTAAAAACTTAGGTGAAAAGCCTTTCCGCGCCGATCAGGTGATGAAATGGATGTATCACTATTGCTGCGATAATTTTGATGAGATGACCGACATCAACAAAGTGTTGCGCGGCAAATTAAAAGAGGTCGCGGAAATCCGCGCGCCGGAGGTCGTTGAAGAGCAGCGTTCCTCAGACGGCACCATTAAGTGGGCGATTGCTGTCGGCGATCAGCGCGTTGAAACGGTCTACATCCCGGAGGACGACCGCGCTACGCTGTGCGTCTCTTCACAGGTAGGGTGCGCGCTGGAGTGCAAATTCTGTTCAACTGCGCAGCAGGGCTTTAACCGCAACCTGCGCGTATCGGAAATTATCGGTCAGGTCTGGCGTGCGGCGAAAATCGTCGGCGCGGCCAAAGTCACCGGCCAGCGTCCGATCACCAACGTGGTCATGATGGGGATGGGCGAGCCATTGCTTAACCTGACCAATGTCGTACCGGCAATGGAAATTATGCTCGATGACTTTGGTTTCGGCCTGTCCAAACGTCGTGTCACGCTCTCAACGTCCGGCGTGGTGCCTGCGCTGGATAAACTGGGCGATATGATAGATGTCGCGCTGGCTATCTCCTTACATGCGCCGAATGACACTATTCGCGACGAAATCGTCCCGATCAACAAAAAATACAATATCGAAACGTTCCTGGGCGCGGTTCGCCGCTATCTGGAGAAATCCAACGCCAATCAGGGGCGCGTGACGATTGAATACGTAATGCTTGACCACGTTAACGACGGCACTGAACACGCGCATCAACTGGCGGAGCTACTAAAAGAGACGCCTTGTAAGATTAATCTGATTCCGTGGAACCCGTTCCCTGGCGCGCCGTATGGCCGCAGCTCTAACAGCCGTATCGATCGCTTTTCTAAGGTTTTGATGAGTTATGGTTTCACGACCATCGTACGCAAGACGCGTGGCGATGACATTGATGCGGCATGCGGACAGTTGGCTGGCGATGTGATTGACCGTACCAAACGTACCCTGCGTAAGCGTATGCAGGGAGAGGTGATTGACATCAAGGCTATTTGATAGCAGTTGCGCCACGGGGCATTCATTATACCGTGGCGCAATGTCAGTTGAATAATGTCTGGCGTTGTACTTGTCTGGTCAATAATAACGGTGCGTTTTTGTCGACTTTAAGGCAGTATGTAATGGTGCAACAAGAGTTTAGCCTTGTGTCTTAGCGGTTTTGTCATCTGCGGCCTGACAGGCTTATACTGTCTGACTAAGGTTAACTAACCTGATGTTTCGCGGTGTGGGCGGGCATTACGGCTCGTCGGCGCCTGAATCCTAATTTACACGTACCTGTAGCTGTAGCGAATGAATACTGAAGCCACGCACGACCAAAATGAAGCACAAACCACCGGCGTTCGTCTGCGCAATGCCCGTGAACAACTCGGACTCAGCCAGCAGGCTGTCGCTGAGCGACTTTGCCTGAAGGTTTCTACGGTACGCGATATTGAAGAAGATAAGGCGCCGTCCGATCTTGCTTCAACCTTCCTGCGCGGATATATCCGCTCATATGCGCGTCTGGTGCATGTTCCAGAAGAGGAACTGTTGCCGGGGCTGGAAAAGCAGGCCCCGCTGCGCGCCGCCAAAGTCGCCCCGATGCAGAGTTTCTCATTAGGAAAGCGTCGTAAAAAACGCGACGGCTGGTTAATGTCTTTTACCTGGCTGGTACTGTTTGTGGTCGTAGGGCTGACCGGCGCCTGGTGGTGGCAGAACCATAAGGCGCAGCAGGAAGAGATCACGACAATGGCCGATCAAAGCACGGCTGAACTGAACGCAGATAAAGACAGCGGCCAAAGCGTACCGCTGGACACCCGTGACGCGACAAGCCAGGATACGACGCCAGCGCAAACGGCTCCGGCGCCTGCGACGCCGGTTGATTCGACGGCGGCGATGCAAACGCCAGCGCCAACGGCGGCGGCGACGCAAAATACGGTAGTCGCGCCTTCGCAGGCGAATGTCGATACGGCTGCGACATCTGCCGCGCCAGCGGCAACGGAGACGCCGTCCGCGCTGCCGACCAGTCAGGCTGGCGTAGCGGCGCCTGCTGCCGATCCGAATGCGCTGGTGATGAATTTTACCGCTGACTGCTGGCTCGAAGTCACTGACGCCACGGGTAAGAAGCTGTTTAGTGGTATGCAGCGTAAAGATGGTAATTTAAACCTAACCGGTCAGGCGCCTTATAAACTTAAAATTGGCGCGCCGGCCGCGGTGCAGATCCAGTATCAAGGAAAACCTGTCGATCTGAGCCGCTTTATCAGAACTAATCAGGTTGCGCGTCTGACCCTTAATGCCGAACCGACACCGGCGCAGTAACAGACGGGTAACGCGGGAGATTTTTCATGCATAACCAGGCTCCGATTCAACGTAGAAAATCGACACGTATTTACGTTGGGAATGTGCCGATTGGCGATGGTGCCCCTATCGCCGTCCAGTCGATGACTAACACGCGTACCACTGACGTGGAAGCGACGGTTAATCAGATCAAAGCGCTGGAACGCGTTGGCGCAGATATTGTTCGTGTTTCTGTACCGACCATGGACGCCGCCGAAGCGTTCAAGCTTATCAAACAGCAGGTTAACGTCCCGCTGGTTGCCGATATTCACTTCGACTACCGCATTGCGCTGAAAGTAGCGGAATACGGCGTTGACTGCTTGCGTATTAACCCCGGCAATATCGGTAACGAAGAACGTATTCGTATGGTGGTGGACTGCGCGCGAGACAAAAACATCCCTATTCGTATCGGCGTAAACGCCGGATCGCTGGAAAAAGATCTGCAGGAAAAATACGGTGAGCCGACGCCGCAGGCGCTGCTGGAATCAGCCATGCGCCATGTCGATCATCTCGATCGTCTCAACTTTGATCAGTTCAAAGTGAGCGTAAAAGCGTCCGATGTATTCCTTGCCGTTGAGTCTTATCGTTTGTTGGCTAAACAGATCGATCAGCCGCTGCATCTGGGGATCACCGAAGCGGGCGGCGCGCGTAGCGGGGCGGTTAAGTCGGCGATCGGTTTAGGTCTGCTGTTATCGGAAGGTATCGGCGACACGCTGCGCGTATCGTTGGCGGCCGACCCGGTGGAAGAGATCAAAGTCGGTTTCGATATTCTGAAGTCGCTGCGCATTCGCGCGCGCGGCATCAATTTCATCGCTTGCCCGACCTGTTCTCGCCAGGAGTTCGACGTTATCGGCACGGTGAACGCGCTGGAGCAGCGTCTGGAAGATATCATCACCCCGATGGACGTCTCGATCATCGGTTGCGTAGTGAACGGGCCGGGCGAAGCGCTGGTATCGACGCTGGGCGTGACGGGCGGCAATAAGAAAAGCGGCCTGTATGAAGACGGCGTGCGTAAGGACAGACTCGATAACGACGATATGATCGCGCAGCTTGAATCCCGTATTCGCGCGAAAGCAAGTCAACTTGATGAAGCGCGTCGGATTGACGTGCTGCAGGTTGAAAAATAAGAACGTGATGGGAAGCGGCGCGCTTCCCGTGTATGATTGAACCCGCATGGCTCCCGGTTCGTTCGGGGAAGCGCTGAGGGTTCATTTTTATATTCAGAAAGAGAATAAACGTGGCAAAAAACATTCAAGCCATTCGCGGCATGAACGATTATCTGCCTGGCGAAACCGCCATCTGGCAGCGCATTGAAGGCACACTCAAAAACGTGCTCGGCAGCTACGGTTACAGTGAAATCCGCTTGCCGATTGTAGAGCAGACCCCGTTATTCAAACGCGCGATCGGTGAAGTTACTGACGTAGTTGAAAAAGAGATGTACACCTTTGAGGATCGCAACGGCGATAGCCTGACATTGCGCCCTGAAGGTACGGCGGGCTGTGTACGCGCCGGCATCGAACATGGTCTCCTGTACAATCAGGAACAGCGTTTGTGGTATATCGGCCCGATGTTCCGTCATGAGCGTCCGCAAAAAGGCCGCTACCGTCAGTTCCATCAGCTAGGCGCCGAAGTCTTCGGCTTACAAGGCCCGGATATTGACGCGGAGCTGATTATGCTGACCGCACGCTGGTGGCGCGCGCTGGGCATCGCTGACCACGTTAGCCTGGAGCTGAACTCTATTGGTTCATTAGAGGCGCGTGCGAACTATCGCGATGCGCTGGTCGCGTTCCTCGAACAGCATCAAGAGACGCTGGACGAAGACTGCAAACGCCGTATGTATACCAATCCGCTGCGCGTGCTGGATTCAAAAAATCCGGACGTGCAGGCGCTGCTCAACGACGCGCCCGCTCTCGGCGACTATCTCGATGACGATTCACGCGAGCACTTTGCCGGCCTGTGTAAATTGCTGGACGCGGCGGGGATTGCCTACACCGTCAACCAGCGTCTGGTACGCGGTCTGGATTACTACAACCGCACCGTATTTGAATGGGTAACAAACAGTCTGGGGTCACAAGGCACCGTCTGTGCGGGCGGTCGTTATGACGGTCTGGTGGAACAACTGGGCGGTCGCGCTACCCCGGCAGTGGGCTTTGCGATGGGCCTGGAACGACTTGTTTTGTTAGTTCAGGCAGTTAATCCGGAATTTATTGCCTCTCCTGTTGTCGATATATACCTGGTAGCTGCCGGCGCACAAACGCAGTCTGCGGCAATGACGCTGGCGGAGCGGCTGCGCGATGAAATGCCTGGCGTGAAGCTAATGACAAACCACGGCGGCGGCAACTTTAAGAAACAGTTTGCCCGCGCCGATAAGTGGGGCGCCCGTATTGCACTGGTTCTTGGCGAATCTGAAGTCGCCGATGGGACTGTTGTAGTGAAGGATTTGCGCTCCGGTGAGCAAACGGCAGTGGCGCAGGACAGCGTCGCCGCGCATTTGCGCACTTTATTGGGCTAAGGAGAAGGACAGCGTGGAAATTTACGAGAACGAACACGACCAGGTGGATGCGATTAAACGCTTCTTTGCCGAAAACGGCAAAGCGCTGGCTGTCGGAGTGATTTTAGGGGTTGGCGCGCTGGTTGGCTGGCGTTACTGGAGCAGCCATCAGACGGAGTCCGCGCGTGCTGCTTCTCTGGCGTATCAAAATGCGGTGACGGCGGTAAGCGCCGATAAGCCGGATAGCATTCCCGCCGCTGAAAAATTTGCGGCTGAGAATAAAAATACCTATGGTGCGCTGGCGTCTATGGAACTGGCGCAGCAGTTTGTGGATAAGAATGAACTTAAAAAAGCCGAAGCCCAGTTGCAGCAGGGGTTGGCGGCCACCAGCGATGAAAATCTCAAAGCGGTGATTAATCTGCGTCTCGCTCGCGTTCAGTTACAGCTTAAGCAAGCTGACGCCGCGCTGAAAACTCTGGATGCCGTTAAAGGCGAAGGATGGACAGCCATTGTCGCTGATTTGCGCGGCGAAGCGTTGCTGAGTAAGGGTGATAAAAAAGGCGCGCGCAGCGCATGGGAAGCGGGCGTCAATAGCGATGCTTCTCCGGCGTTGAGCGAAATGATGCAGATGAAAATCAATAATTTGTCCATCTGAGAGGGACCCGATGCAATTGCGTAAATTACTTCTGCCAGGGTTGCTTTCCGTTACCCTGCTCAGCGGCTGTTCACTGTTTAGCGGCGAAGAAGATGTCGTCAAGATGTCTCCATTACCGCAGGTTGAAAACCAGTTTACCCCGACCACTGTCTGGAGCACCTCTGTCGGTAACGGAATTGGCGAATTTTATTCTAACCTTCATCCGGTAATGGTAGATAACGTGGTCTATGCAGCCGATCGCGCGGGCGTGGTAAAAGCGCTCAATGCGGATGATGGCAAAGAGATCTGGTCTGTGAATCTGGGCGAGAAAGACGGCTGGTTCTCTCGTTCGTCCGCGTTGTTGTCCGGCGGCGTCACTGTCGCGGGCGGTCACGTCTATATCGGCAGTGAAAAGGCCGAGGTTTATGCGCTGAATACCAGCGACGGTACCACAGCATGGCAGACGAAGGTCGCAGGCGAAGCGTTGTCTCGTCCGGTTGTCAGTGATGGAATCGTTCTTATCCATACCAGCAACGGTCAGTTGCAGGCGCTAAATCAGGCGGATGGCGCAATTAAATGGACGGTGAACCTGGATATGCCTTCGCTGTCGCTGCGCGGCGAATCTGCGCCGGCAACCGCGTTCGGCGCGGCTATCGTTGGTGGTGATAATGGCCGCGTCAGCGCCGTGCTGATGCAACAAGGGCAGATGATTTGGCAGCAGCGTATCTCCCAGGCCACTGGCCCAACGGAAATTGACCGTCTGAGCGACGTCGATACCACGCCGGTTGTGGTAAACGGCGTCGTTTACGCGTTGGCGTATAATGGTAACTTAACGGCGCTGGATCTGCGCAGTGGTCAGATTATGTGGAAACGCGAGCTGGGTTCGGTCAATGACTTTATCGTCGACGGAGACCGTATCTACCTGGTCGATCAGAACGATCGCGTGCTGGCGCTGACCACTGACGGCGGCGTAACGCTGTGGACGCAAAGCGATCTGCTGCACCGTTTGCTGACCTCCCCGGTGCTGTATAATGGTGATTTAGTCGTCGGCGATAGCGAAGGTTATCTGCACTGGATTAATGTCGATGACGGGCGTTTTGTGGCCCAACAAAAAGTAGACAGTTCCGGTTTCCTGACCGAACCGACGGTGGCGGATGGTAAACTGCTCATCCAGGCCAAAGACGGTACGGTCTACGCGATTACGCGTTAATCGTCACGGTTGTGTGTTTTAAAAAACGGCTCCTGGTGTAGGGGCCGTTTTCCTGTTTTTAACAACGGCGTAAAAATGACGCGCGTTGTCTGATGATTTTTTAAATGAGGCTTTAAACATGGTACCTGTGGTCGCGCTTGTCGGGCGCCCTAACGTCGGAAAATCCACGCTATTTAACCGTCTGACCCGCACCCGAGATGCGCTGGTTGCGGATTTCCCGGGTCTGACTCGTGACCGTAAGTACGGTCGTGCGGAAGTTGAAGGCCGCGAGTTTATCTGTATCGACACCGGCGGTATTGACGGCACCGAAGACGGCGTCGAAACGCGGATGGCGGAACAGTCGCTGCTGGCGATTGAAGAAGCGGATGTAGTGTTATTCATGGTAGATGCGCGCGCTGGCCTGATGCCGGCGGATGAAGCGATTGCCAAACATCTGCGTTCCCGTGAAAAACCGACCTTCCTGGTGGCGAATAAAACGGATGGTCTCGATCCCGATCAGGCGGTTGTCGATTTTTACTCGCTGGGATTAGGCGAAATTTACCCTATCGCCGCCTCACATGGTCGCGGCGTATTGAGCCTGCTGGAACATGTGCTTCTGCCGTGGATGGATGATGTCGCGCCGCAGGAAGAGGTGGATGAAGACGCGGAATACTGGGCGCAGTTCGAGGCGGAACAAAATGGCGAAGAAGCGCCGGAAGATGATTTTGACCCGCAAAGCCTGCCGATAAAGCTGGCGATTGTCGGTCGCCCGAACGTAGGTAAGTCCACACTCACTAACCGTATTCTCGGCGAAGAGCGCGTGGTGGTATACGACATGCCGGGCACCACTCGCGACAGCATTTATATCCCGATGGAACGCGACGAACGGGAATATGTGCTGATTGACACGGCAGGGGTGCGTAAGCGCGGAAAAATCACCGATGCGGTAGAAAAGTTCTCGGTGATTAAAACGTTGCAGGCGATTGAAGACGCTAACGTCGTACTGTTGGTTATCGATGCGCGCGAGGGGATCTCCGACCAGGATTTGTCTCTGCTGGGCTTTATCCTCAATAGTGGGCGCTCACTCGTTATCGTAGTCAACAAATGGGATGGCCTGAGCCAGGAAGTCAAAGAGCAGGTGAAAGAGACGCTGGATTTCCGTCTGGGCTTTATTGATTTTGCCCGCGTCCATTTTATCTCTGCGCTACACGGCAGCGGCGTCGGCAACCTGTTTGAGTCCGTACGCGAGGCTTACGACAGTTCCACTCGCCGGGTGAGCACTGCGATGCTGACCCGTATCATGACGATGGCGGTGGAAGATCATCAGCCGCCGCTGGTGCGCGGTCGCCGTGTGAAACTGAAATATGCCCACGCTGGCGGCTATAACCCGCCGATTGTGGTGATTCACGGCAACCAGGTAAAAGATCTGCCAGACTCCTATAAGCGCTATCTGATGAACTACTTCCGCAAGTCGTTGGAAGTGATGGGGACGCCGATTCGCATTCAGTTTAAAGAAGGGGAGAACCCGTATGCGAACAAGCGTAACACACTGACGCCAACGCAAATGCGCAAACGTAAGCGTCTGATGAAACATATCAAGAAAAGCAAGTAATGCTTTTTCAGTAATATTCCAGGCCTGACAAGCGCTGCGCTATCAGGCCTTTCAAGTAAAAGTGAGTCACGCGCCTGAGGAGAATGTTATGGAAATAACCTGCCCCGTTTGCCATCACGCGCTGGAGCGCAATGGCGATACAGCGCATTGCGAGACATGCGCTAAAGATTTCTCGTTACAGGCACTTTGTCCTGACTGCCGCCAGCCGTTACAGGTTTTGAAAGCCTGCGGCGCAGTGGACTATTTTTGCCAGAACGGTCATGGTTTAATTTCAAAAAAACGGGTTAATTTCGTCATTTCCGATCAATAAAACCGCTGTCGACGTTGCGCCGCAGAGCAGAGGCGCCGACGTCTTATCCGGCTAAGGGCAAAAGCGTTATTCGATACTCCCGTAATATCAGCATAGTATCCTGCCCGGCGGTTATTTTATTCTTTTTATTGATTCAACTATTTATAGGGAATATTATTCCCGAAAATTAATATTAGAAATAAATAACAGCTTTCTTTTTATTTATTATATCAATATTATAAATCTGTTTCATATTAAACTTTTCTTTTTAGGAATATATTTAGGCCTGTTAGTTATGATTCCATCTGAATCATCCATATAATATCTTTTCATAGAGGCGTGTTTATTTAACGACAGGGATATCATATGGTGCGAAGGATTCGCATTCTGGTTTTGCTATTAGTGTCTGGAGTCTCAGTTGCGGCTTCTGGCGCAGATAACTCTGCATCTGCAAATGATGAAAGCCACTCCTCCCTGCCTGATTTAGCCAGCGAATCCGCGAAAAAAGAAGAACAGGAAAATAAAGGAAAGTCCTTTAAAGAACAGGGCGCTGACTACTTTATTAATTCCGCCACCCAGGGCTTTGATAATCTCACCCCGGAAGCGCTGGAATCCCAGGCGCGTAGCTATTTGCAAAACCAAATCACTTCCTCAGCACAGTCATATCTTGAAGGTGTAATGTCACCTTATGGCAAGATCCGTACCAGCCTGTCCGTGGGCGAAGGCGGCGATCTGGACGGCAGTTCGCTGGATTATTTTATTCCCTGGTATGACAACCAGAGCACGCTTCTCTTTAGCCAGATTTCGGCTCAGCGTAAGGAAGACCGCACCATTGGTAACTTTGGGCTTGGCGTTCGCCAGAACGTCGGCAACTGGCTGCTTGGCGGCAACGCATTCTATGACTACGATTTTACGCGCGGTCACCGTCGATTAGGTCTGGGAACCGAAGCCTGGACGGATTACCTGAAATTCTCCGGCAACTATTACCATCCTCTTTCTGACTGGAAAGACTCCGAAGATTTCGACTTTTATGAAGAACGACCCGCGCGCGGCTGGGATATCCGCATGGAAAGCTGGCTGCCGTTTTATCCGCAGCTTGGCGCTAAATTAGTTTACGAACAGTACTACGGCGATGAAGTAGCGCTGTTTGGCACCGATAATCTGCAAAAAGATCCTCATGCCGTCACTTTGGGGCTGGAATATACGCCGGTACCGCTGGTCACGGTTGGTACGGATTACAAAGCCGGTACTGGCGATAGTAACGACTTTAGCGTTAACGCGACCGTGAACTACCAGATAGGCACGCCGCTGGCGGCGCAGCTCGATCCGGAAAACGTTAAAATTCAGCACTCCTTAATGGGCAGCCGCACCGATTTTGTCGATCGTAACAATTTCATCATTCTCGAATATCACGAGAAAGATCCGCTGGACGTCACGTTGTGGCTGAAGGCTGACGCCACCAATGAACACCCGGAATGCGTGATTGAAGATACGCCTGAGGCCGCTGTTGGTCTGGAAAAGTGCAAATGGACTGTCAACGCGCTGATTAACCACCATTACAAAATTATTTCTGCCTCCTGGCAGGCGAAAAACAACGCCGCCCGTACGCTGGTGATGCCGGTGGTAAAAGCTAATGTGTTAACCGAAGGCAACAATAACAGCTGGAATCTGGTGCTTCCTGCCTGGGTTAATGCCGATACCGAAGAGCAGCGCACCGCCCTGAACACCTGGAAAGTACGCATGACGCTGGAAGATGAAAAGGGCAATAAGCAGAACTCCGGCGTGGTGGAAATCACCGTCCAGCAGGATCGCAAAATTGAGCTGATCGTCGACAACATTGCCGATACCGATCGCAGCGATCACAGCCATGAAGCCAGCGCGCTGGCCGATGGCGAAGACGGCGTGGTGATGGATCTGCTGATCACCGATTCCTTTGGCGACTCCACGGATCGCAATGGTAACGAACTGGTGGACGATGCCATGACGCCCGTGTTGTACGACAGCAATGATAAAAAAGTCACCCTGGCCCAGACGCCCTGCACCACGGAAACCCCTTGCGTGTTTATTGCCAGTCGTGACAAAGAAGCGGGGACGGTGACGCTTTCCAGCACCCTGCCGGGGACTTTCCGCTGGAAGGCGAAAGCAGACGCCTATGGCGACAGTAACTACGTTGATGTCACTTTTATCGGCGACAACCTGAGCGCGCTGAATGCGGTGATTTATCAGGTCAAAGCCGCCAACCCTGTCAACCTTATCGGCAAAGAAGATAAGCACCCTACGGTCAATAATGCTTACCGTTTCCTGCTGTGGCGCGACAAAAATAAAGACGGCGTATTCCAGATGTCCGAGCAGCTCACGGAAGAAGAGATGGCGCTGTACGACTACCAGTGGGAGTTTACCGGGCAGAGTACAAACGGACATACCGGCGCGCTGGCCAACACCATGAATGAAGATCTTGTCCTGCCAGTAACCAATAAAGAGGCGGCGCAGAAGTTTGCCGCCAATGTGGAAGATGGCGTTCAGGGTTACGGCATACGCGTTACGTATAGTCAGAAATAGCGTCAGCGTTGTGGCTGACCAGCCAGCCGCTGAATTTTGAGAAAAAGGAGAGTCTGAATGCAAGCAACAGTAAAACGGCGGCTGACGAAGGTCGCTTTAGCATTAGTAGTTGCCGGGTATTGCGCCGCGCCAGCGGTGGCGGCAAACGGTAATCTGAAATCGGGGCAGTGGCAGATTGTCTCTGAACAGACGGGCACCATTCAGGGTACGGTGCCGTGGATTACCCGTGCGGCGGATAAAACTGCGGATACCGACAAAGATCACGTAACGGTAACTATCGATCGCGGCGATCGTAAAATTGTGACCGAAGGCGATAAGCAGTTCCACGTTGGCGATAAGGTCACGGTGAACTGGGCGATTGGCGATACGGAAGGCGACCTGGACACCGACAACACGGCAACTAAAGCCACCGTGAAATGGGTGAGCTTTAGCGATCAGAATGGCAGCGACCCCAAAGATCTTGGTACTGGTGACAGTTATGAAATCCAGGCCGCTGATGCGGATCGTTATATCGGTATCAAAATCACGCCAACCACTACCACCGGTGACCCTGCCGTGGCAACCGAACTGCTGTTGAAAGACCTGTCGACCGATGCGGGCGGTGGTTCGGATGATGACGAAATTCCGGAAGGTCCGGTGGTGGATGAAAACGTCCATGTGGTTATCTATGAGTCTGGCTCAACCACCAACCTGCTGGGTACCTCTACTCCGCTCAAAACCGACACTACCTATAAAGTGCTGCTGTGGAGCGATAAGAACAGCAACGGCACCTATGATACTGGTGAAGACGTTACCAGCCAGTATGACTACCGCTGGAAATTCGTCGGCACCAGTAAAATTGCAGGTACCGGTAGCGGCGGTATCGTCAACGAAAGCTGGAATGATAAAGACCTTGTCATCCCTCTCACCAACGCCGAAGCGAAAACGGCGTTCGAGGGAGCAGACGGCGGCGTTACCGTGGGTAGCGACGGTGTCCAGGGCTTTGGTCTGTCCATCGACTACAAACGCAAATAAGTTGTCCTCAACATACCACTCCCCGCGGGGAGTGGTATTTTCCGCGCACTTTGCTTAGCCGCGCGCTAAGCAAAGTGGGTTGAATTACGACAGAGAATGAAAACGGGTGGCTATCGCTCATGGACAGGAATCGGCAAGTGAATAAAGTTGTACATTTCTTACTGACATTACTGATCATGTTTGCAGTGTCGATCGCACCTGCGCAGGCGCTATTGAAGGGCGGAACCTGGCAAGAGCTGAACTCAGTCACCGGTGCGGTTAACGGCACCGCGCCGCTGGCCGACGGCGCTATTATCCCCCTTTACCAGGGAAGTACGCTGCTTGACCCGAGCAAAACCCACGATATTGAATTCAGCGCCATGCCGCGCGATTTTAGCGCGGATGCTACCTCAACCTCGATGCGGGCGGTCAATTCCACCGATACCGAAGGCGATCTCTTTAGCGATCCGCCCACCATCGCCTGGGAAAACCGCCAGCCGCCCGCCATGGGCTTGGTATGGGCCGATGCCGCCACGCCCGACACGCCGCTCTCGCCGCAGCCGGTTCCGAACCTGACCTTTTGCGCCCAAAACCTCGCCGGGCGACAGCTGGTGGCCTGGGCGCAGGTGGAAGATGAAACCAACGTTCCCGCGCTGTGGCTCTTTACGAATACCGGGGTGCCGAATTATGCGACCATTCCGCTGTTAAGCCCGAAAGTGGCGCTCAACATTAAACCGGCCACCGACACGCCGGTTACAGTCAGCGGCGATCACGTTGATTCGGCCTTTGAGGCATCAAAAGTGAAGGTGGGGGAAAGCATCACCCTCACCATCGCCACCAAAGCGTGCGACGGCACGCCCGAAGGCAACGCGCCGTTTGTCATCCGCCGTAAAGATGCGGAAAACCGCCAGGGTGTGGTCAATAACGCCAACCCGGTTCGCGTTGGCGATACCGAGCTCACGACCACCCAAACGGAATATCGCGGCGTCACTGACGCCAACGGCAACGCCACGGTGGTGGTCACCCAGAAGGAAGGCCCCGGCGTCAAAACGCCGCTGGTTGTCAGCTCGGTCAACTTTCCGGCGCTTACGGCTGAAACCGCCGTCATTTTCACCACCATCACCAGTCCAGACAGCGATAAGGCCAGTATGTACGGCCATATGGTGGAGAGCACCACCGCGACGCTGAACGGTATAACCTACACTTTTACCCGCCCGAAGCTGGCGGCGGAAGCGAGCGGCGCGGATAGCCGCGTCGACGATACCAACGAAACCTGGGCGCAGTTTACCTGGAACGGCGCCGATAACCATTGCAATATTCTGCCGGACGCCGAACAGCTGGTGGCGTTCAGGCATGAGCACAGCACACTGGCGACGTACACCGGCTGGCCGGCGACGGGCGATGCCGAATACTGGTCGTCGACCAAAGATCAGATGAGCGACTACCACGCTGCCGTACATATGAACAGCGCGTCGGTCGTCAGGGCCGCCAACAGCGACACGCTGCTGGTCAGCTGTGTGGATAAAGCCCAGCCTGCGGCGCACCCGCAGATTACCCTCTCACCGCAAGGGCCGTATAAAGCGCAGGTGGGGGACGAGATCAATCTGACGATGACCGTGGTTGACCGGGACACGCAAAAACCGCTGCCTTACCGCTACATGGAGCTGTTTATCGATCCGGCGAAAAACCGCAAAGGGGAGCATCAGGACGCGTGGGATAACCAGCGGGTCACCGTTGATTCTGAAGGTATGAGCGCCTCGTCGCCGGAGCACTATACCGGCGTGACTGACGTCAACGGCCAGGCGCACCTGACGTTAAAACATAACAGCGGCCTGGGGGTCGAAACGCCCATCCGCATCGTGATGCCGGATGACGAAGGCGGCAACGTCGAGCTGTCCTTTAGCGTAATTTTCACCGTGGTCACCAGCCCGGACGTGGATGGCGCCAACATGTGGGGCCATATGCGCGGCGTGGTGGACGCGGGCAACCTGTACAAACGTCCGCTGCTGGCGGTGGAGGCCAGCCATAAAGACGGCCAGTTCAGCGAAAATAACGAAGAGTGGGCGACGTTTAACTCCGTGGCGTCGGCCACCGCGCAGTGCGGTGTCGGCCAGGTGCCGGATCAGTCGTCGCTGGCGCATTTGTACAGCGAACATGCGGGCGGACAGATGGAAAGCGAGCACGGCTGGCCGACTGAAGATTATTTCATCGCCGCCGACAATGACGCCTCCGGGACGGTACACGTCAACCTCGAAAACGGCGATAGCGGCAAATTTACCGATACGCCGAACTACCTGACCTGCTCGGCCAACGAAATGGTGGCGGTACTGGACGTCTATTTCAACGATGACCCGGCGACTAAAAACGCCGATATGACTGCCAAAGTGGGTGAACAGGTTAAGCTCAACATCCATTCGCGCAACGCTCTTAACGACGTGGCAATCGCCAATACCAGCTTCACCATCACCATGGCGAACGGCAGACGGCGCGACGGGCTGACGACCGGTTTTACCGATACCAGCAACGGCGAGATGCAGTTTGACGGCGTCGGCTACGTTGCCGGGCAGGTTTATCAGGGGATCACCGACGCCAACGGCGATGCGACCATTATCCTCACCCAGGATAAGGGCGTGGGGCTGCTGACGCAGTTAAGCATCGTGCCCGTCAATTCATACATCAATACGCCGGTTTCCCGCAGCGTGAAGTTTACCGTCGCGACCAGCCCGGATACGGCAAAAGCCAAAATGTGGGGCCATATGGCCGACACGATTACCGTGGGCGACTGGACCTTTGAGCGGCCCAAACTGGCGGGTGAAGTGAGCAACCCGCTGCGTACCCAGGACGAAAGCAATGAGACCTGGACGCGTGTGGCCCACACCGACGCGGCGGGCAATCCGGATGCGGGCGGCTGCGCGGCGAACCGCCTGCCGCGTATCGACCAGCTTGAGGCGCTGTATAACGCCAACAGCGGCGGCAAAATTAACGGCATTCAGGGCTGGCCAGTCTATCTGAACTACTGGTCGTCCACCTTCCAGAGCGCCAGCACGTGGAAATGGATCGCGCTGAAGGATGGCAACGTCTCCGCGGGCAGCACCGACTCTATTTACGCCAGCTGTCTGGCCAGCGATAACCCGGTGCCAGCCGCTATCACCATTGAACCGGTCGACCCGTCGCTGTGGTACGACGGCAGCGACGTGCATGCGGTCAAAGTGAAAAAGGGCGACACCCTACAGCTCAAGGTGACGGTGAAGGACGCCAGCGGCAACCCGATCCCGGAATCGCCGTTTGTGCTCACCCGCGGCGACGGTTACGATCGCCGTGGCGAAAAGTATACCGCTCAGGACGACGACGATCTGCAAGGCATCGTGACGCCCGTGGTGATCGACGGCGAATCGCTGGCCTGGACCACCACCAAAATGGGGTCGCTGACCGGCCCTGACGGCACCCGCATTATTAGCGTCACCCGCCCGGACACCCACGGCACCCGCACCGCGATTAACGCGACGCTGTATGAAAATGCCGCCGTGAGCGCCAGCATCGACACCATTTTTACCGTCGTCACCAGCCCGGATGTCAGCGTTGCCCGCATGTGGGGGCATATGGCGCCATCGCTGACGGCGGCGGATGGCGCGGTGTACCAGCGCCCGCTGCTGTACGCTGAGCTGGCCAGTACGGACAATACTACGTCTAAGCAAGAAACCAACGAAACCTGGGCGGTTTTTCATGGGCCAGCCAGTGAAGGGGCAAATCCGGCCCGTTGCGCGGCGGGCTATTACCCTGCCGTTGAGGCGCTGGATTCGCTCTACAGCAAATACCCGAGCCGAACGATAAATACCGCCCAGGGCTGGCCGGTCTACTATTCTTACTGGAGCGGATCGAACTCGACGTCATTTTCCAGCGGGGCAAAACTTGACTTCTATTACGCAGTCGATTTGGCTGATGGTTCGCGTCGGTCAGAAAGCAGCTCGCCCAGCACTGCCTGGCAGTACCAAATTTGCGCCACGACGCCGCTGCCGCAGGCCACGCTGATTACCCTCACCTCCCCGCAGGCGATGGATGACGCTATTCAGGCGGTAAAGGCGAAAAATAGCGAGTCGATCCCGCTGCTCATTACCACTACCGATGCGATGGGCAACCCGGTGCCTTATGCGACTTTTTCGCTTAAACGCGACGCCGGGAAGGCGCGCAACCCTGACTATAATAAATTTGTAGCCACTAACGGCACCAACATGACGGTGACGCCGCTCACCGGTGCGCAGCAACAGTTTTACTATGCCACATCGGTTCTGACCGGTGCCACCGGCGCGGATGGTACGCTGGCCCTGACGCTTGCCGAACCCGGCGGCATAGGGTTGAAAAACCAGCTGACCGCGAGTCTGTACGATACGCCGACGGCGACCTCATCGCTGCCGGTGGTGTTCACCGTCCTCACCAGCCCGGACAGCGACAAGGCCAACATGTACGGCCATATGCCGGAGACCTTCACCGCCAGCAACGGTGCGGAGTTTAAGCGCCCGCTGGTGGCAGGCGAGCCCTCATCGGAGGCGCACACGGATACCTATTTCGAAACCAATGAAAACTGGATCATGGTGAATAGTTTTAATACCGGCAATTACGGCGGGTGTCCGATGAACCAGATGGCTGCGATAGATGATTTCACTGCGCTGTACAACGATCACCCAAGCGGCAAGGTGGCGACCGATATTGGATTGCCCGTCGGGAAGCGGTGGTGGGCGGGGGATAGCCTGCTGAAAGGCTCAACCCTTTACTGGCAGTATAAAGATCTCAAGACGGGGAAAAACTACAGCATGTCGGAAAACCCGGGTAACTACTACTTACAACTCTGCCTGACAACATCGCGCAGCGGGCTGAATATCGCGCTCTCTTCCGACGCATGGAACGCCGATAAATCAGCGGCTGTGGCGAAAAAAGGCGAAACGATACCGATGACGGTAACGGTGACTAACGACGCCGGGCAGCCGCAGGCCGGGGTGGCCGTACTGTTGACGCGTGAATACTCTTATTCGCGCGGTGCGGTGGATAAGCAATACATTGAACCAGGCGTGATTGGCGAGCCGGTTCCGTTTACAACTTCGCCGGCGAATATGATGCTGACGCCGGTTGCACCTGCGGGTACGGCAGTGGCGTTTAATAACCAGAATGGCCTCAGCACAAAATGGTCTGGCTTCACCGGCGATGACGGTAAGTTGCGGTTTACGTTAACTCAGGATAAATCGCTGGGGTTAAAAACGTCTGTCACGGCGGCGCTTGCGAATCAATTTGATGAGGCGGCGAGCGTAGATGCAATCTTTACGGTACAAACCAGCCCGGATACGCCGTATGCGTCATACTGGGGTCATATGCCGGATACCGTGCAGGTGAACGGCGTTACGCTGCGCCGCCCGTACCTGAAAGCCGAGCTCTCTGCCGCGCCCCGGGATACCTGGCCGTTTAATAATGAATTCTGGGGGACGAACTATTATTATCAGTCCGAACACGTGGAAACGTCGTTGACGCATCTTTGCGGATCGCAGGAAAATATAGCCTCGCTGGACGATCTGAAAGCGTTGCAGAGCGTTATCGGCACGTTGCAATGGCCGACGACATCATCCTGGGACTATGTGTCGCAAGATGAAGGTCAAAGCAATAAGTACTACTGTTCATTTAACGAAACGACCGGCCAGACAACCTGTACTCGTGAAAAAGCGACGACCTCGGGCTTAGGCTCGTGCCGGGTGCCGTAGTGAATGGGGAATGGGGCCGGGAGCTCGTTTGAATGTTGGGTGACGCTTTGCGGCGCCCAACTTGGGTATCCCTTGTAGCTGGCGCTGTTCCGGTAGCGATGTATTTTTACGTTTTTGTATTCATGGAATGAACTGCAACGAAATGGACTTTTCTCAGGTACGTCAGTGAAATCGAAAAAGTGTGTCGGTTTTTTACCCTGGCTGCTGCTATACGCCCTCAGTTTAACGCCTTTCTTCGCGCAGGCCGTGCGAAGCAGCGGCGCATGGCAGGAACTCACTGAGCAAACTGCGGCTATTAACGGCACTCCGCCGCAGGCCGACAGTGTAACGATCCCGGTATATCAGGGTAGCGTTCAGTTGCGCTCTGATGCGGCGAATCCCGTTGATTACTCCGCGAAGCCCAGCCAGTTCAGCACCAGTGATGCTGGCAGCGCGCTGATCTTAACCAATCCGCACGACACCGAAGGCGATATCTTCGCCGTGCCGCCGCTGGTCTGGCAGGCTGAACGCGCGCCTACCGTCACGCTGGTGTGGGCCGACGCCGCCACGCCGGACACGCCGCTTGATCCACAACCCGTCAGCAATATAAGTTTCTGCGCGCAGAATCTGGCGGGCCGCCATCTGGTGGTCTGGTCGCAACTGGATACCTCAACCGCCATACCGCCGCTGTGGTTGCTTACCCGCACCGGCGTGCCTTATAACACGGCGGTCGAAGTGCTTGATCAAAAGTTTGCCGTGGATATCGCGCCCGCCGTGGGCGACCCGGTAACGCTCGCCGCCGATCATCTGGATGAGTCGCTCAACGCCGCGAAGGTCAAAGCGGGCGAAAGCATCATGCTGACGGTAACGACCAAAGACTGCGGCGGCGAACCGGAGGGCAACGTTGATTTCGTGATTACCCGCGGCGACGCGCAAAACCGCCAGGGCGTGGTAAACAATGCCGCGCCGGTGCGCGTCGGCAACACCGAACTGACCACCACCGCCACGGAATATCACGGTACGACCAACGCCGAGGGCGTGGCGACCGTGGTCGTCACCCAGGCGAACGGCCCGGGCGTTAAAACGCCGCTGATAGCGCACCCGTCGAGCGCGCCAGCGCTGAAAGCCAGCGTGGACGTGATTTTTACCACCCTCACCAGCCCGGACAGCAGCAGCGCCAACATGTACGGTCATATGGCAGAGACGTCCACCGCTACGGTAGACGGCGCAAGCTACACCTTTTACCGCCCCAAACTGGCGGCGGAAACCGACGGTGAAGACCGCACCGCCAGCATCAACAATGAAACCTGGGCGCAGTTCAACTGGGGTCACGCCGACGCGCACTGCGATATTCTGCCGGATGCACGCCAACTGGAAGGGTTAAAAATTGCGCGCGGCGATCTGGCCACCACCCTCGGCTGGCCGGTAGGGCTGACATCCGGTGACGAAGAGTACTGGTCCTCCTCCCAGGGATCGATTGCCACTGACCATATCAGCATTGATATGCGCAGCCGCGCCCTTACGCAGATGCCGGACGCCACGCAATCGCTGGTGAGCTGCGTGGATAAAGCCCCGCCTGCGGTCACGCCGAAATTAGTGATTAGCGCCGATAATTTTGATTCAACGGTCAACGCGGCGAAAGTGAAGGTGGGCGAGGAGATCAACATGAAGATCACCGTCACCGACAGCGCCACCAATAAACCGCTGCCTTATCGCTACTTTAACGTCTACCTGGGCGACGAGCAAAATCGCCAGAATCAAAAGAACGCCGATATTGATAGCGGGCATCAGTGGACGGATGATCCGGTAATTATCACCAATCTGGCAGGCAGCGACGGCCACTATCATGGCGTCACCGACGCCAACGGTCAGTTCTCGCTGGTGTTGACTCAGGATAAGGGTGCGGGCGTATTAACCCCGGTGCGCGTGGTGCTGTTCGACGGCACGGAAGCGACGCAGAACGTGATTTTTACCGTCGTCACCAGCCCGGACGTGGCGCAGGCGCGCATGTGGGGCCATATGCAGGGCGTGGTGGAAGCGGGCAATATCTACAAACGCCCGCTGCTGGCAGAAGAGGCCGCGCAGGATACCAGTTCCGAATTTGAGAATAACGAATACTGGGCGACGTTTAACTCGGTAACGGCGGCAACGAACCAGTGCGGTACCGGACAGGTGCCGGGGCAACTGCTGCTGGATACGCTGTATCAGGCCCATTCCGGCAACGCGATGGAAACGACCTACGGCTGGCCGACGCAGAAACATAGCTATATCGCGGCTGATACCGAGGGTGCCACCACTGCGCACGTCAACCTGGCGACCGGCGCGGACAGCATGTTCAGCGGCGCCGAACCGAACTATCTCTCTTGTTCCGGCAATGAGTTGGTGACCAGCCTGGACGTTTACTTTAATGGCGATGAGTCGTTACGTAATGCGGTAGCCAAAGTGGGCGAAAAAATTACGATGAACGTCCATTCCGTTAATGCGCTGAACGGGTTAAGTGTGCCCAACGCCAGCTTTACCGTCACCATGGCGCACGGCAAAAATCGCGACAACGCCACCACGGGCTTTACCGATCCCAGCGACGGAACGCTGGTAATGGGCGGAACGCCTTTCGGCTCTTCCCGGGCGTCGATGACGTACCAGGGCATGACCGATGCCGAGGGCAACGCCACGCTGGTGATTGAACAGCCGCAGGGCGTGGGCTTGCTGACGCCGCTGAGCGTCCTGCCGGTCAACTCACTGATTACCTCGCCCATCAACCGCAGCGTGAAATTTACCGTTCCCACCAGCCCCGATACGCCGGAGGCGCAGATGTGGGGCCATATGGCGGACACGCTCACCGTGGGTGATATGGAATTCCAGCGGCCAAAGCTGGCGGCGGAAGCGACTGCCGCCACCCGTACCCAGGAGCAGGATAACGAAACCTGGGCGCGCGTCAGCCACGCCGACGCGCTGAATAACCCCGACGCCGGAGGCTGTGAGGCTGGCCATCTGCCGCGCGCCGATCAGCTTGCCGCGCTGTATGCCGCCAGCGACGGCAATAAAATCCACACCGTATCCGGCTGGCCGACGACGTATGACTACTGGTCTTCCACCTTCGCCAGCGCCGCTACATGGCAGGCGGTATCACTGGCTGCGGGCGGCTATACCGCCTCCGGCGACGCGTCGGACTACGTGAGCTGTCTGGTCAGCAAAAATCCGACGGCGGCGTCTATCACTATTGAGCCAGTGGATGCGGCATTGTGGTATAACGCAAACAGCGAACACGCGGTGAAGGTGAAAAAGGGCGATACGCTCCAGCTTAAAGTGACGGTAAAAGACGCCAGCGGCAATCCGCTGCCGCAAGCGCCGTTCATACTCAGCCGCGGCGACGGCTATACCCGCCAGGGGGAGAAACATATCGCCGGTAGCGGCGACGGCATCGTCTCGGCGGTAGTGATTGACGGCGATTCGCTCAACGACACCGCCACCAAAATCGGCGGCATGACCGGTGAAAACGGCAGCAAAATCATCAACGTCACCCGCCCGGATGCCCACGGGACGAAAGTCGCGATTACGGCGGCGCTGTACGATAACGCCAGCGCGATGGCCAGCATCGACACTATTTTCACCGTGGTCACCAGCCCGGACAGCGACAAAGCCAAAATGTGGGGCCATATGCCGGAAACGACGACGGCGGCCAACGGCGAGGTGTTTAAGCGCCCGCTGTTATCGGCTGAAATCGCCAGCGGCGTTACCCACGGCGACAATACGGAAAACAACGAAGCGTGGGGAATCGTCGATTTTGAAATGGCGAACGACGCCTGCGGCGCGGGATACGTGCCGACCCTTGCCGATATGCAATCGCTGTACGACGCCAGGCCCGGCGGCGCCATGAATACCCAGCAGGGCTGGCCGCTGGACGGTAAAAACTACCAGGACAGCACCGCCGATTTGAGCCGGAGTACGCAAAACCGCTACGTTAAGTCGATTAATCTGCGTGACGGCGGCGTCGGTTCGCTATTGTGGAATGAACAACTCTATTTCGTTTGCCTGCAAAACGCCCATCCGGCGGCGACGCAGATAACGCTCACTTCGCCTGTGTATAACGACAGCGACGGATTCGCCAAAGCGAAAGTCGGCGAGACCATCCCGGTCATCATCACCACGCGGGATGCCCAGGGCAACCCGGCCGCCGACACGCCGATTATCTTTACGCGCGGCGACAGCGTCGGGCGCGCGAATCAGGAGGTGAATAGCTCGGCGGCGGCGGATATACAGATAAACCACAGCGACGGGCGTAGCAGCGGCGCTAACTATTACACCGCCACGGGCGCCGACGGCACGCTGACGCTGAATATCAGCCAGGACAGCGGCGCGGGCTTTAAAACGCCGCTGACGGCGGCGATAGAACACAACGGCGTAACGAGCGCGCCGCTGCCGGTCATCTTTACCGTGGTCACCAGTCCGGACACGCCGAAGGCCAACTACTGGGGCCATATGGCGGAAACGCTGACCGACAGCAGCGGCGTGGCGTACAGGCGTCCGCTGCTGGCCAGCGAGTTTAGCGCTACGCCCGGCAAAACGCTGACCATCGCCAACGGCTACTACGACAAAGGCGAAACCTGGGGCATGATAACCGTCGATAAAGCCTGGAACGGCACCGGTGGCGGCTGTGGGCGCGACACGCTACCGACCGTAGCCAACCTCCAGACGCTGTACGGGACATACCCGGATAACGCCATGCGCAGCCGTAACGGCTGGCCGATGACCAGTTCAGGCAACAACAACGTCAGCCGCTACTGGTGGGCGGGGGATTACGTGATATCGTCAGACGGCACGAAGTCGCTCTACGCGGCGGTCAACCTGTTTAACGACGGCAATGATGTCAAAACGACGACCAGCACCTCGATGTACTACATGCAGACCTGTCTTGCCTCGCCGCGCAGCGCCGCCGCCAGCCTGACGCTGACGCTGGCAGGCCAGGATGAAACCACCGGAAGCGCAAAGGCGAAGAAGGGCGAGCAGATGGCCGCCACCATCGACGTGAAAGACGCCGCAGGTCAGCCGATGAAAAACGTGATGGTGAAAATCAGCCGCGGATCTTCGTACAATCGCGCCAACAGCGCCACATCGTCCTCAAGCATCACAGACGATATTACGCTGCGTAATGTGATGCCGTCCGGCCTGGCGACATACCTGCTGGATACGTCGGCGAAATATCTGTATGCGCAAACTGATGCCCAGGGACAGGTGACATTTACCCTTGCGCAGGACAGTACCGCCGGTTTAAAAACCACTATCAGCGCCGCCACGATGGACGGCAGCAACCTGACAGACAGCAAAGACGCAATCTTTACCGTAGTGACCAGCCCGGACAGCGATAAGGCCAAATACTGGGGCCATATGCCGGAAACCTTTACCAACAGTAAGGGGGTTGAATTTAAGCGACCGCTGCTGCGCGCTGAACTTTCTTCAACTGCGGACACGTCGGGTTATACGGAAAATAACGAGACCTGGTATACCTGGAGCCGTTATCCGAATATGTATCAGGACACCGCCAGCCCGTGCGATCGGCTGGGGTTGCCGACGGTAAATGATTTACAGACGCTATATACCGATTATCCCAATGGCGCACTCACGACAACGCTTGGCCTGCCGGTGGCATCAGGAAAATATTGGGGGGCGGGTAACTCAGTACCGGATGCCACGCACTCAGACAGTCAGTTTCAGTATGTCAGACTCAGCGATAATAATACGCTGACAACCAAAGCCAATACCGCCACGGCGCAGCTTTGTCTGGCAAAGCGCCGGGACTTGTCGATAGAACTCACCTCCAGCGACATGGATGCGGATAAAGGCGCTCCAGTGGCGAAGAAGGGCGAGAGCCTGCCGTTGACCGTCACTGTGAGGGATGGTTCCGGCACGCCGCAGCCCAATACCGCTATCCGTTTGGGACGAACGCTTTCGATAGACCGGGCGGGTGTCGTTGATGGCAGTTCCGGCGGAGGCATGGTACTCACATCGGTTGCGCCGTCTACGGGCTCAATGACGTTTAACTGCACGGTATCTTCGTGCACAAGTTATTGGTATGGCATTACGGATGAGGATGGTAAAGCGCAACTCGAAGTGACGCAGGATGATTCCCGTGGCCTGAGAACACCGCTACAGGCGATGCTTGTCGACGATCCGCTGACAGTTAGCGATATGGACGTCATTTTCACCGTCATTACCAGCCCGGACAGCGATAAAGCCAAATACTGGGGACACATGCCGGAAACCGTGACCAACAGCGCGGGCGTGAAGTTCCGGCGTCCGCTGCTGGCGGCGGAGATGACGTCGAATAGCGGTACTTACCTGGTTAACAATGAAACATGGCCCTTAGTCACCGCAGCGAACACTGAAAAAGCGGGCGCAACCGGCTGTGATGCGGAATACCAGCCGTTGTCGGGCGATCTGCAAACGTTGTATAGCGACAATCCTAACGGCGCAATCGGTACAAATTACGGCTGGCCGGTGGCGGGGAACAAATCCTGGTGGGCGGCGGATCGTGCGCCGAATACCGGATATTACCAATTTATAAACCTGAATAGCGGCGGTAAGGGCACCGCCAGTTCATCGACTGCCACCGGCGCTCAGGTGTGTCTGGTCGAGCCGCGTACTTCTACTCCTGCCAGTATTACGCTGACCTCGACGGCGATGGACAGCGCGAAAAATGCGGCGGTAGTGGCGAAGGGAAGCGCGATGCCGTTAACGGTGACGGTAAAAGATAGCAGCGGTAACCCGGTCGCCAACGTCGGTTTTACGTTGTCACGTGGCGATTCGAAAAATCGGGCAGGTATGGTTATAACGGATGGCGACGTGGCAGCGGATGCCGGAGCAGACGATCTCATGCTTAAAGAGCTGACTCCCGCAAGCGCCAGCCAAAGTATGACCACCACCGGGATTGTCTTTACCGGCACTACCGGCAGCGACGGTACGGCAACGTTTACGCTTAATCAGGATAAAAGCCTGGGGTTGAAAACGCCACTCACGGTGAAAGTGACGGACAATACGACTCTTCACGCATCGCTGGATGTGATTTTTATGGTACTTACCAGCCCGGATACGGATAAAGCGTTGTTCTGGGGAAATATGTCGGATACGACATCCGTCAACGGAAAAACGCTGCATCGTCCGTGGCTTCAGGCTGAGATGCTGTCAGGCGTGACGCCAGTATTTACCAACGGAGTGCATGCAAATAACGAGTACTGGGCGATGGCGCATACGGTGGACAACACGAAATGGGATATTGCCAAACAGTGCGGTAGCCTTAGCAAAGCACCGGATAATAACGACCTGTTGACGCTGTATCATTCAATTAGCTCGTTAGGCTGGCCGACTCTGGGCTATCCCTATTTATCTAAATCAACCTCGAGCGGCGGCATGTATTGCGGCGTAGATGAGAATACCAAGAGTCAAAACTGCGCCATTAAGCCGGCAGGCACAGCGGGTTATGCGACGTGCGTGGAGTAACGTATTATGCGTCTGGCACGAAAATAATCTGCTTTTCACGTTCAATTGAGCTTCATGAAAAAGTGAAAGTAGCATTCATTGAAAAGTATATGTTCTGCTAATTGGCGTCACCACCGTTTGCCACGCGTGTGTAAAAGCGCCGTCTCCCTTCTGCAAACCGGCATCTGGCGCTACGTATATACTCTAAATAATTCGAGTTGCAGGAAGGCGGCAAGCGAGCGAATCCCCAGGAGCTTACTAAAGTAAGTGACTGGGGTGAGGGAACGTAGCCGCAGCACATGCCACTTGAAGTATGACGAGTATATTTAAAATAACGCCAGGTGTCGCATGATAATTACCCCTTTTTGCTTCGCGCATCTATTTATCTCAATATATGAAATCATTAAATGATATTCACAATATAAATATATATAAAAGAGATGGATATATTTATATCAATTATAAATTAATCAAAAGTTGACCTGATATTGAAATAGGCCTTGAAAGTGGTTAATAATTTGGCTTTGATAATATATTGTTACAGGTGATTGCAATCATTCATAAAACCATATTTTTATCATTTATTATTTATCTCATTTATATACACCATTTAAAAGCTATTTACAGCCAATCAAAATCCAGTTTGCTTCGTGAACGTTATTAAAAGGAAATTTAAAAATTGAACAGGACCTACAGTATTGTCTGGAGCGCCGTGCGAAATATGTATGTTGTGGCTTCAGAACTGGCGCGAGGCCACAGCAAAGTTAAAGCGCAAGTATGCGTGAGTGAAACCCATTCCCCAAACAAAAAGTCCGAATATGGACAAATAATAAAAGCAACGCGCGCGGCGCTGGCTTGCGTCGTGGCTGCGGCGCTCGGATTTTTCAGCCCGCTGGCTATGGCCGATAATCAGGTGTCATATGCTGATGCGCAGCCCCACGTTCTGGATGAGTCAACGCCGGCGATGACCTATTCGGGAGTTGAGGATGGCGCGGCACTGTATGTCTCGGGTGTCGCCACCGTCGGCTGGCAATCCACCACGGTCAAAGGGACGGGGCTCGTCATTGAAACGACCGGAGGCGGGGCCAATGCTCCGGATGGCGGTAAGTATGTTTCCAAAGCCATTTCGATAGATCATTATGCCATCCTTGAGCTTACCGACACGGAGATAACCACTGATAGTATTTATTCGCTGGGTATTTCCGCAGCGGATGGCAGCACACTGACGTTAACGGACAGCACGCTGAATATTGGCGGCAATTACGGCGTAATGACGTTGTATACGGGTTCAGCAGCGACACTGAACAACACCACCGTTGAGGCAGCTAACAGCAGCAGCGCGCAGGTGCAACAAGGCAGTACGCTGAACGTGCTGGACGGTAGCACAATCACCCTGGCGCAAGGCCAGATAAACGTTGTTGCCGGAAACACCGCGACAGACGAGGGTTCCACCCTGAACCTGTCTGATAGCTCGGTCAGCTCTGCAGGTACGATGAGCACCATCCAGGGTACCAATAAGGCCGCTCTTAATCTCACCAACGCGACCATAACACATACCAATGCCAGCGGCGCGGCGGTACAGGCCAATAACGCCACTACCCTGGATATTACAGGCGGCAACATTACCTCTGCCGGTACGGGCGTGTATATTCTGGCGTCGGACGCCAGGATCGACGGCGCCACCATCAACGCCGACGGCGACGGTATCTTTATAACCAGCAAAAGAAAACTCGACGGGTATGAGGATCTCAACGCGCTGACGGTCAGCGACGCAAACGTCACCTCAAAAACTGTCGCACTGAACATTGATGGCAGCACGACCATTAACGACCCCATTGAGCTCACCAACAGCACCTTTACGGCGCCGACCGCGATCAAATTAGGCAGCAAAGCGACTATTCAGGCCGAAAAAACGATGCTGACCGGCAACATTGTCCAGACTGACGCGTCATCGTCATCGCTCTCTTTAAGCCAGGGGTCCACGTTAACCGGTAGTGTAGATGCGATGTTTACTACGCTGTCGCTCGACGACACCAGCCAGTGGAACATGACCGACCCGTCAACCGTCGGCAATCTGACCAACGACGGCGATATTACGCTGGGCAACGCGAGCGGTTCGACAGGTACGCTGCTGACGGTGGACAATACCCTGACCTTGCAGGACGGCAGCCAGATAAACGCGACGCTGGATACCGCCAACAGCTCGCCAATTATCAAAGCCGCCAACGTCACGCTGGACGGGACGCTGAACCTTAGCTCAACGGCCACCTTTGTCGCGCCCGAAACCGACGAACACTTTGGATCGATCACGCTGATTGATTCGCAAACTGCGATCACTACCGATTTTGACAGCGTAACGCTGGATGCCGACACCTCCGCTATGCCGGATTATCTGACGATCAACGCGGGCGTTGATGCGAATGATAATACCAACTACGAGCTGTCTACGGGCTTGAGTTGGTACGCGGGCGCAAAATCTGCGCGCGCTGCGCATGGCACTTTTACCGTTGATGCAGGCAGTACCTTTACCGTCACCAGCGAACTGGACGAAACCACGGCGACCTCCGACTGGAACGGCAGCAAGCTAACCAAACAAGGCGACGGCACGCTGATCCTCAGCAACACCGGCAACGACTACGGCGATACTGAAATTGACGGCGGCATTCTGGCCGCCAAAGACGCCGCCGCGCTCGGCACTGGCGATGTGACGATTGCAGAAAGCGCAACGCTTGCGCTGAGCCAGGGAACGCTGGATAACAACGTCACCGGCGGGGGCCAAATTGTCAAAAGCGGTAACGATGAGCTGATCGTGACCGGCGCTAACAACTACAGTGGCGGCACCACTATTTCCGGCGGTACGCTGACGGCTGACCATGCGGATTCGCTGGGCAGCGGCGATATCGACAACAGCGGCGTGCTTCAGGTCGGCGAAGGCGAGCTGGAAAATACGCTTTTCGGCAGCGGCTCGCTGGTGAAAACCGGCACAGGCGAACTGACGCTAAGCGGCGATAACACTTACTCCGGCGGCACCACTATTTCCGACGGTACGCTGACGGCTGACCATGCAGATTCGCTGGGCACTGGCGCTGTTGCTAACAGCGGCGTGCTTCAGGTCGGCGAGGGCGAGCTGGAAAATACGCTTTCCGGCAGCGGCTCGCTGGTGAAAACCGGTACGGGCAAGCTGACGTTAGGCGGCGATAACAGCTATTCCGGCGGCACCACCATTACTGGCGGCACGCTGACGGCTGACCATGCAGATTCGCTGGGGACCGGGGCTATTGCCAACAGCGGCGTGTTTAAGGTCGGCGAGGGCGAGCTGAAAAATACGCTTTCCGGCAGCGGCTCGCTGGTCAAAACCGGCACAGGCGAGCTGACGCTAAGCGGCGATAACAGTTACTCCGGCGGCACCACCATTATCGGCGGTACGCTGACGGCTGACCATGCGGATTCGCTGGGTACCGGAGCTGTTGCCAACAGCGGTGTGCTTCAGGTCGGCGAGGGCGAGCTGGAAAATACGCTTTCCGGCAGCGGTTCGCTGGTGAAAACCGGCACAGGCGAGCTGACGCTAAGCGGCGACAACACTTACTCCGGCGGCACCACCATTACTGGCGGCACGCTGATGGCTGACCATGCGGATTCGCTGGGCACTGGCGCTATCGCCAACAGCGGCGTGCTTCAGGTCGGCGAGGGCGAGCTGGAAAATATGCTTTCCGGTAGCGGTTCGCTGGTGAAAACCGGTACGGGCGAGCTGACGTTAAGCGGCGACAACAGCTATTCCGGCGCCACCACTATCACTGACGGCACGCTGATTGCCGCCAACGTCAACGCGCTGGGCAGCGGCAATATCGACAACAGCGGTACGCTGATGCTGGACGCGGAGGGCGAATTCAACCTTGCGAATGTCGCGACCCAGTCTGGAGCAACGACTGAGCTGGCCAGAGGTACGACGCTCAACGTCGACTCGCTGACTCAGCAAGCCGATAGTACGCTGAATATTGACCTCAGTAAGGCCAACGGTGAAAGCGCCATTACCGCCGACAGCGTCACGCTGGGCGGCACGCTGAATGTTACCGGCATCGGCAGCGTTACGGACAGCTGGACGCCTGAGGCATACACCTACACGCTGATTGGCAGCGACAGCGCCATTACGACCGATTTCGACAATCTGACCGTCGCGGGAATGAATAGAGAAGATGTTGACTTCCTGACTATCGACGGAAAAGTCGATGAAGCAGACAACACCCACTATGATCTGACGGCCTCCCTCTCCTGGTATGCGAACAGAGACAACGCCACTACCGACGCCCACGGCACCTTTACCCTGAGCGACCCTGACGGCAGCTTTAACGTTGCGGCTACACTGACAGACGTTGATGATACGCTGGATCCGGGTAGCAGATGGGACGGTAAATCGCTGACCAAAGAAGGCGCAGGCACGCTGATCCTCTCCGGCGACAACGACTACAGCGGCGGCACCACCATCAATGAAGGTACGCTGGTCGCCGCCAGTACGACGGCGCTGGGCACCGGTCTGGTAGACAATAACGCCACGCTGGTGCTGGACGCAGACGGTGAAGTCAGCGCGGTGGGCGGCATCACCACTCATAGCGGCGCGACGACCCAACTGGCGCTCGGCACCTCGTTGGATCTCGGCGACAGCGCGTTAATTCAGGAAGATGGCAGTACGCTGAACGTTGAGCTGAATAGTGACTCAGTGCAACCGCTGATTACCGGCAGCAGCGCCACGCTTGGCGGCGATTTGGTCGTCAGCGACGCCAGCCTGCAAGCGCGCGCCTCCGACGCGGAGTTCCAGTCCTTTAAACTGATGGATATGGACAGCGATATCAGCGGCGACTTTACCAGCCTGACGATGAACCTCACTGACCAGCCGGACTATCTGACCGTAACCGGGACAATCAATCCTGAAGATGCGTCAGAATATCTGCTTACCGAAGGGCTGAGCTGGAATGCGACCGCCACGTCAGCGACGCCAGCACACGGCACGTTTACTCTGGGCGCAGGCGACAGTTTTGAAGTCACCAGCGTACTGGGCGATAAAACCGGCAACGGCGACTGGGACGGTAAATCGCTGACCAAACTGGGCGCGGGTAAATTGACGCTGAGCGGCGCGAACACCTACACCGGCGATACTAACGTACAGGAAGGCACGCTGTGGCTGGCCGGAGACGGTACGATTGGCGAAGTGGGCAGCCAGCAGGCGGTGAACGTCGCTTCCGACGCGACCTTTGGCGGCAGCAATGGTACGACCGTTAACGGTAAGGTGACCAATGAAGGGACGCTGGTCTTTGGCGACAGCGAGGAGACAGGCGCTATCTTCACCCTCAATGGCGATCTGATCAATATGGGGACAATGACCAGCGGTAGCAGCTCCAGCACGCCTGGCAATACGCTTTATGTTGATGGCAATTACACCGGCAACGGCGGCTCGCTTTACCTGAATACCGTCCTGGGCGACGATGATTCGGCAACCGATAAGTTGGTCATTACCGGCGATGCCTCCGGCACCACCGATCTGTACATCAACGGCATCGGCGATGGAGCACAGACCACTAACGGTATCGAAGTGGTGGATGTTGGCGGCGTATCGACCAGCGATGCGTTTGTGTTAAAAAATGAAGTTAACGCCAGTCTGTATACCTACCGTCTGTACTGGAATGAAAGTGACAACGACTGGTATCTGGCGTCAAAAGCACAGTCTGATGATGACGACAGCGGCGGTGATGACACGCCTTCGGATGGCGGTGACGATGGCGGTAATGTCACGCCTCCGGACGACGGCGGCGATGGCGGTAATGTCACGCCTCCGGACGACGGCGGCGACGGCGGCGATGTCACGCCTCCGGACCACGGCGGCGATGTCGCACCGCAGTACCGTGCGGATATCGGCGCGTACATGGGCAACCAGTGGATGGCGCGCAACCTGCAAATGCAGACCCTCTATGACCGCGAGGGCAGCCAGTATCGTAATGCCGATGGCAGCGTATGGGCGCGCTTCAAAGCGGGTAAAGCGGAATCCGAGGCTGTCAGCGGCAATATCGATATGGACAGCAACTACTCCCAGTTCCAGTTAGGCGGCGACATTCTGGCCTGGGGTAACGGCCAACAGAGCGTTACCGTTGGTGTCATGGCGAGCTACATCAACGCCGATACCGACAGCACCGGTAACCGTGGCGCGGACGGTAGCCAGTTCACCAGTAGCGGCAACGTAGACGGCTATAACCTTGGCGTCTATGCCACCTGGTTTGCCGATGCCCAAACGCATAGCGGCGCGTATGTCGACAGCTGGTACCAATATGGTTTCTACAACAACAGCGTAGAGAGCGGTGATGCGGGATCTGAATCTTATGATTCAACCGCTAACGCCGTCTCGCTGGAAACCGGTTATCGCTACGATATTGCGCTTAGCAACGGCAATACTGTCAGTCTGACGCCGCAGGCGCAGGTTGTCTGGCAGAATTACTCAGCGGATAGCGTGAAAGATAACTACGGCACCCGGATCGATGGTCAGGATGGCGACAGTTGGACAACGCGTCTGGGCCTGCGTGTTGACGGCAAGCTGTACAAAGGCAGCCGTACGGTTATCCAGCCGTTTGCTGAAGCTAACTGGCTGCACACCAGCGATGATGTGTCGGTATCGTTTGATGATGCCACGGTGAAACAGGATCTTCCGGCTAACCGTGCGGAGCTGAAAGTAGGTCTGCAGGCAGATATTGATAAGCAGTGGAGCGTTCGCGCTCAGGTTGCCGGGCAGACTGGCAGCAATGACTTTGGCGATCTGAACGGTAGCCTCAATCTGCGCTATAACTGGTAAGTTAGACAAAACCGGGCGGGTGTTCCCTGCCCGGTTTTGAGGCGAATGACAAACCGGTTGATCGTCAGATTATGGCTACACCTTATCCGACGTGGCGCGTAGGTTGGCTGAGGCGAAGTCGAAACCCAACATCGCGCTGCAAAGGGTGGGGGAATGTTGGATTACGTGCCCGGCGTGACGGATTTGACTTCACTTTCAAGCCAGCCGTCCTCCAGTCGCGTGGTCATAATATCGCCTGCTTTGACCTGTTTGATCTTTTTCAGCACCTTGCCGTTCGTTGTCGTCGAAACCGTATAGCCGCGCGCCAGCGTGGCTAACGGGCTGACCGCTTCCAGATGCGTGACCGCGTTGCCAAAGCGTTCGCGCTGTTCGCTTAACCGTGAGCGGATATTCTCCGTCAGACGATATTCCAGCTGTTGGATGCGCGACTGCGCGCGGTGAATGCGCGGCTGCGGATTTTGCTGGCTCAGACGTTGACTTACGCGCTGTTGGCGCTGAATGGCCTGCTTAATCCTGGCCTCAAGCGCAAATCCCATCCGTTGGCGTAGACGTTCCAGCGCGGTTTGCTGACGGGCCAGACGCAGTTGCGGATGTTGCTGTTGCAGACGGTGAAAAATCTGCGTGAAACGACGGCTACGGTTGGCGAGGTAGTAGTCCATCGCCATGCCCAGACGCTGTTGGGCGGACTGAATCTGACGCAACAACTCCTGCTGGTTGCGGCTGACAATTTCTGCCGCTGCTGATGGCGTAGGCGCGCGCAGGTCGGCGACAAAATCAGCTATCGTGACGTCCGTTTCGTGACCGACGGCGCTGACCACCGGAATGCGGCTGGCAAAAATCGCCCGCGCCACGCGTTCGTCGTTAAAACTCCACAAATCTTCCAGCGAACCGCCGCCGCGTCCGACGATCAGTACATCACACTCGCCCCGCGCGTTCGCCAGTTCGATAGCACGAACGATCTGCCCCGGCGCGTCGTCGCCCTGGACCGCCGTCGGGTAGATAATTACGGGCAGGGATGGGTCACGACGCTTTAGCACGTGGAGAATATCGTGCAGCGCCGCGCCGGTTTTCGAGGTGATCACCCCCACGCAGTGGGCCGGGGAGGGCAACGGCTGTTTATGCTGCTGATCGAACAAGCCTTCGGCCTGGAGTGTGGCTTTTAGCTGCTCATATTTCTGCTGCAACAAGCCTTCGCCCGCGGGCTGCATACTTTCGGCGATGATTTGATAATCGCCGCGCGGCTCGTACAGCGTAATGTTGGCGCGTACCAGCACCTGCTGCCCGTGCTGCGGGCGGAACGTCACCCGGCGGTTGCTGTTACGGAACATCGCACAGCGCACCTGAGCGGTATCGTCTTTGAGCGTAAAGTACCAGTGGCCCGACGCAGGCTGCGTGAAATTAGAAATCTCGCCGCTGATCCATACCTGTCCCATCTCCTGTTCTAACAGCAGACGAACCGTCTGGTTAAGGCGGCTTACGGTAAAAATTGAGGAAGTTTGAGAGGATAACATGTGAGCGGGATCAAATTCTAAATCAGCAGGTTATTCAATCGATAGTAACCTGCTCACGGGGGATCGCAAGCACTATTTGCAAAAAAATGTAGATGCAACCGATTACGTTCTGTATAATGCCGCGGCAATATTTATTAACCTCCCAGGTGAGATATTGCCCATGCTACGTATCGCTAAAGAAGCCCTGACGTTTGACGACGTCCTCCTTGTTCCCGCTCATTCCACCGTTTTGCCGAATACTGCCGATCTCAGCACGCAGTTGACGAAAACTATTCGTCTGAATATTCCTATGCTTTCTGCGGCGATGGACACCGTGACGGAAGCGCGCCTGGCAATTGCCCTGGCCCAGGAAGGCGGCATTGGTTTTATCCACAAAAACATGTCCATTGAGCGCCAGGCGGAAGAAGTTCGCCGCGTGAAGAAACACGAGTCCGGCGTAGTGACCGACCCGCAGACCGTCCTGCCAACCACCACGTTGCATGAAGTGAAAGCCCTGACCGAGCGTAACGGTTTTGCGGGCTATCCGGTGGTGACTGAAGATAACGAGCTGGTGGGTATCATCACCGGTCGTGACGTGCGTTTTGTGACTGACCTGAACCAGCCGGTTAGCGTTTACATGACGCCGAAAGAGCGTCTGGTGACCGTTCGTGAAGGCGAAGCCCGTGAAGTCGTGCTGGCAAAAATGCACGAAAAACGCGTAGAAAAAGCGCTGGTCGTTGATGATAACTTCCATCTGCTTGGCATGATTACCGTAAAAGATTTCCAGAAAGCGGAACGTAAACCAAACTCCTGTAAAGATGAGCAGGGCCGTTTACGTGTCGGCGCGGCGGTCGGCGCAGGCGCGGGCAACGAAGAGCGCGTTGACGCGCTGGTGGCGGCAGGCGTTGACGTCCTGCTGATCGACTCCTCTCACGGTCATTCGGAAGGTGTTCTGCAACGTATCCGTGAAACCCGTGCTAAATATCCTGACCTGCAAATCATCGGCGGCAACGTCGCCACTGGCGCAGGCGCTCGCGCACTGGCGGAAGCCGGTTGCAGCGCGGTGAAAGTGGGTATCGGCCCTGGCTCTATCTGTACGACTCGTATCGTGACTGGCGTGGGCGTTCCGCAGATCACCGCTGTTTCCGACGCGGTAGAAGCGCTGGAAGGCACCGGAATTCCGGTTATCGCTGACGGCGGTATCCGTTTCTCCGGCGATATCGCCAAAGCCATCGCCGCAGGCGCGAGCGCGGTAATGGTGGGCTCGATGCTGGCCGGTACCGAAGAATCCCCGGGCGAAATCGAACTCTACCAGGGCCGTTCGTACAAATCTTACCGCGGGATGGGCTCGCTGGGCGCGATGTCCAAAGGTTCCTCCGACCGTTACTTCCAGAGCGACAACGCCGCCGACAAACTGGTGCCGGAAGGTATCGAAGGCCGCGTAGCCTATAAAGGTCGCCTGAAAGAGATCATTCACCAGCAGATGGGCGGCCTGCGCTCCTGTATGGGGCTGACCGGTTGTGCTACCATCGACGAACTGCGTACTAAAGCGGAGTTTGTGCGTATCAGCGGTGCGGGCATTCAGGAAAGCCACGTTCACGACGTGACCATCACCAAAGAGTCCCCGAACTACCGTCTGGGCTCCTGATTTTCTTCGCCCGACCTTCGCGTCGGGCGATTTATTTAATCTGTTTCACTTGCCTCGGAATAAGCGTCAATGACGGAAAACATTCATAAGCATCGCATCCTCATTCTGGACTTCGGTTCTCAGTACACTCAACTGGTTGCGCGCCGCGTGCGTGAGCTGGGTGTTTACTGCGAACTGTGGGCGTGGGATGTGACAGAAGCACAAATTCGTGACTTCAACCCAAGCGGCATTATTCTTTCCGGCGGCCCGGAAAGCACCACCGAAGAAAACAGCCCGCGCGCGCCGCAGTATGTCTTTGAAGCAGGCGTGCCGGTATTTGGCGTCTGCTACGGGATGCAGACCATGGCGATGCAGCTTGGCGGTCATGTAGAAGGTTCTAATGAGCGTGAATTTGGTTACGCGCAGGTCGAAGTATTGACCGACAGCGCGCTGGTTCGCGGTATTGAAGATTCCCTGACCGCAGACGGCAAACCGCTGCTGGACGTGTGGATGAGCCACGGCGATAAAGTGACGGCGATTCCGTCCGACTTCGTGACAGTCGCCAGCACCGAGAGCTGTCCGTTCGCCATTATGGCCAACGAAGAAAAACGCTTCTACGGCGTACAGTTCCACCCGGAAGTGACTCACACCCGCCAGGGTATGCGCATGCTGGAGCGTTTTGTACGCGATATCTGCCAGTGTGAAGCCCTGTGGACGCCGGCGAAAATTATCGACGACGCCGTGGCGCGCATTCGCGAGCAGGTTGGCGACGATAAAGTGATCCTCGGTCTCTCCGGCGGTGTGGATTCTTCCGTCACCGCAATGCTGCTGCACCGCGCGATCGGTAAAAATCTGACCTGTGTTTTCGTCGACAACGGCCTGCTGCGCCTGAACGAAGCCGAGCAGGTGATGGACATGTTTGGCGACCATTTTGGCCTGAATATCGTTCACGTACCGGCGGAAGAGCGCTTCCTGTCCGCGCTGGCTGGCGAGAACGATCCGGAAGCCAAGCGTAAGATCATCGGTCGCGTTTTTGTGGAAGTGTTCGACGAAGAAGCGCTGAAACTGGAAGACGTGAAATGGCTGGCGCAGGGCACCATCTACCCTGACGTTATCGAATCTGCGGCGTCTGCAACCGGTAAAGCGCACGTCATCAAATCTCACCACAATGTCGGCGGCCTGCCGAAAGAGATGAAGATGGGGCTGGTTGAACCGCTGAAAGAGCTGTTCAAAGACGAAGTGCGTAAGATTGGTCTGGAGCTGGGCCTGCCGTACGACATGCTGTACCGTCATCCGTTCCCGGGGCCGGGCCTCGGCGTTCGCGTATTGGGCGAAGTGAAGAAAGAGTACTGCGACCTGCTGCGTCGCGCGGACGCTATCTTCATTGAAGAGCTGCGCAAAGCGGATCTGTACGACAAAGTCAGTCAGGCGTTTACCGTCTTCCTGCCAGTACGCTCCGTAGGCGTCATGGGTGATGGTCGTAAGTACGACTGGGTTGTCTCTCTGCGTGCTGTCGAAACCATCGACTTTATGACCGCACACTGGGCACATCTGCCGTATGATTTCCTGGGTCGTGTTTCCAACCGCATCATCAATGAAGTCAACGGGATTTCCCGTGTGGTGTATGACATCAGCGGTAAACCACCAGCTACCATTGAGTGGGAATAAGCCGATAACCCTTCCTGTGTTTTCATGAACAGGTAAACGTGAATTTAACCCTCTGTTTTTACAGAGGGTTTTTATTTATGTGCATAGATGAGTTTTCTGTGTAGTGCACAGCTTCTGGCGGCAAATTTGACGTAATTACGAACCCACGAAGGTTGGCTGTATCTTGCCGTGGTCGTTGATTTGTTCTCGCGCAAAGTTATCGGCTGGTCAATGCAACCACGAATGACAAAAGATATTGTCCTGAATGCGCTTCTGATGGCCGTGTGGCGACGTCATCCCAAAAACAGGTGCTGGTTCATTCTGATCAGGATAGTCAGTACACCCGCTATGAATGGCTGAAATCGCACGGACTGGAGGGCAGTATGAGCCGTCGTGGCAACTGTCATGACAATGCGGTTGCAGAAAGCTTTTTCCAGCTACTGAAGCGTGAACGGATAAAGAAAAAGATCTACCAACGACTCAGAAGTGCCCAGGTTATCCGTGGCGATTCAGCCCAAATAAGGGGTATTTAAAATATAATAACTTTATTCTTCAACTATATAACCAACGTCCAGCTTTAGCACTTTCAACGAGCATACCAACCGTTAGTGGCTTACGCGGATCAGGCTCTTTACTTCCAAAGTACTCTGGATTCAGATAGTTGAGTATGTCAAATCCTTCTGGATCTACATTCCAACGCTTGAAGTACTCTTGTAGAAGTTCTTCACTATCTTCAAAAACGAGTTTAAGATCATCCCTAATACTGGTATCAAGCGTGATGGTTCGCTTTGGCCCACAGAGAAAGTACTTTTTAGTGTTATATTCCTGATCGATAAAATCGATAATTTCTTTCTTAATATCTCTCATTAGAAGTACGTCCACTGAATGCGATCTTTAGGAACCGCCACACGATTAAATGTATCTTTAATATCACGCTGGATATCATAAATCGTAGTGAATGTCATAACCCAACCGAGCCAGGGTACATTACGACCAACGAAACGACCTAAATTATTCGTTGAGCTTAGCTGTAATGAGTTGATGGTTTTGCCTGTCAACGTTGGTAATCTGATCCCAGGTGGCAGTTTATAGTTCAACCAATTACTGATGTACTTAGAAGCAATTGATGTTCCTGGAGTTGTCCCACGAGGTTTACCCCTCGTAGGTAGAACTGGTTGCCCTGAGATAACCAGTGCAGCATCGACCGCTGAGATCCCCAGATGATCGCTCACAACGGCGATGGTGATAGCCCACCATAGTTGTTGTGGTGTCAGGTTGGATAACCCGCCGTAGAAGTACGTACCATTCAATGTTTCAGTAGTGTCCATTTACTCACCCCTTCTAACCATGACCAAAAATTATACAACACCTAATCTCTTTGTTCTAACTAATAATTACGGGGTAGTAAGCGATTCACCTCTTTGAAAAAAAAGATCATCGGGGTTGTTTTGCAGTACATGATAGGGGCACGCTGAAGGCTATCGGGTTTTGTATTCGGTCGAGGGAATCTTAGTAACCGCGCATGTGATCTTATCACCCAGGCAGGATATCCCGCGGTTGCTCTTTAAGCGTCTGATCATGGCCTGAACCCATTGAGTGGGTTGTCTTTTTGCGTTAACGCTAAAGCTTCTTTTTCTTGCGCGGGCTTTTTAACGGATAACAGCTTAACGTTGTCCCGGCGTGGTGACAGAAAGCGATGATTGTTGCGCTTCTTTTTTATCCTGATGGTGCTGCCAGGCGCCGATAGAAGAGTAGACGAAACGTCCAAAGAAGAAGATAAAACTGATAAGCAGTACGATACGGGTCATGCGAGTGTTAAATCGATGTCGTTTTCGCATACTGTTGGCCTGACTCACGAAGGGTTCCTTAACGTTGGCCCAGCGGTATGGGCGGGATCAGGCTGGGTTCTTCAAGGGTATTATCAAGGCGAAGAACGTAACAAGCCTGCGTTCACTCTACATTAAGGCATACTGCGAACCGATGGTCAATTCCTCTTAATGTAAAATTGCGTCAGTTGATTTATCTTATATTGTTATGGAAGATAATTTTAGTATTTACATTAATAATAAATTAATGATAACAAAGAATAAAAAGGCGAATAAAGGCTGCAGGAGAAAGGTAATAATTGACTTAAATCAAATGTTACTTTTGTTTAATAATTACAATCGATGACTATCGTGTGATGTATATCGCATCATCAATTTAAAGTCAGGTGGGATGCCTGTCTGTTAACGCCCCTTTGGGATTGGGGGGTTCTGCTGAGCATCTATGAAACTAAATAAAACTTATATAAATATCAGAGATAAATGGTGGGGACTACCGCTCATCCTTCCTTCGATTTTACTACCTGTTTTAAGTAGCGCAAATACTTATGCGCTTACCAGCACTGGAAATGTGGTTCTTTTTTACCTGCCGTTAGCTTTTATGCTTAGCCTGATGCTCTTTTTCGGCTGGGCAGCACTGCCGGGCATTGTGCTTGCTATCTTCTGGCGCAGATACCCGCAGACAGGGCTGTATGAAACCCTTTCTGTGACGATGCACTTTATCATTACTATCGTGCTAAGCTGGGGCGGCTATCGTGTCTTTTCCCCACGGCGAAACAATGTTTCCCACGGCGACGCCCACCTGTTGTTTCAACGAATATTCTGGCAGGTATTTTGTTCTGCAACATTATTTCTGGTCATCTACCAGTTTGCCGCTTTTGTTGGCATGTACGAAAGCAAAGCCAGCCTGATGGGGGTAATGCCCTTTAATATCAACACGCTGATTAATTACCAGGCGTTACTGGTCGGTAACCTTGTCGGCGTGCCATTGTGCTATTTTATTATTCGTACTCTCCGCAATCCGCTGCACCTGCGGGGGTATTATCAGCAATTAAAGCTACAGATTGATAGCAAGGCCACTAAAAAAGAGATCGTTATTTGGCTGGCCGTATTGACTACACTAATGTTTATACTGTGTATGCCATTGACTGATAATAGTTCAATATTTAGTACCAACTATACGCTTTCGTTATTATTGCCGGTCATGCTGTGGGGTGCGATGCGCTATGGCTATAAGTTTATTTCAATTATCTGGGCCGTCGTGCTAATTACGTCGATTCATTATTATCAGCGTTATATGCCCTGGTATTCAGGTTATGATACGCAATTAGCGATTACCTCTTCGAGCTATCTGGTTTTTTCTTTTATTGTTAATTATATGTCTGTACTGGCCACGCGTCAGCGCGTAGTGAGTGGTCGCGCACGGCGGCTGGCCTATCTTGACCCGGTTGTACATCTTCCCAATTTACGTGCGTTAAACCGCGCGCTCCAAAATGCGCCCTGGTCTACGATCTGTTTTTTACACGTGCCGGGCCTGGAGCTATTGGGTAAAAATTATGGCGTCATGTTACGCATCCAGTATAAGCAAAAGCTCTCTCACTGGATTACGCCGATGCTGGCCTCAAATGAGTGCGTCTACCAGATGTCAGGGCACGACCTGGTGCTGCGTCTTAATACAGAGTCGCATCAGCAGCGTATTGAAGCGCTGGATAAACATATTAAGCAGTTTCGGTTTATCTGGGACGGACTGCCGCTACAGCCCCCTGTCGGCGTGAGTTACTGCTGCGTGCGTTCTCCGGTTAGCCACCTTTATCTGCTGTTGGGCGAATTAAGCACCAGTTCCGATCTTTCGTTGACGACTAACGCGCCGGAGGATTTACAGCGGCGCGGCGCAATGCACCTGCAGCGCGATTTGAAGGGCAGAATTGCGATGATGAATCGCCTGCAACAGGCGTTGGAGCACGATCATTTTTTCCTGATGGCGCAGCCTATTTTCGGTGTTCGTGGGGACGTTTACCATGAAATCTTACTGCGACTCAGGGATGACAACGGCGACGTTATCAACCCGGACAATTTTTTACCCGTGGCGCATGAGTTTGGTTTGTCTTCCGCTATCGATCTCTGGGTGATTGAAAACACGCTGCGGTTTATGGCGGCCAGCCGGGAATATATGCCCGCGCATCGTTTTGCCATTAATCTGTCGCCAACATCGGTATGCCGCGCTCGTTTCCCTGCAGAAGTTAAGCAGCTGCTTACGCAATATCAGGTTGAACCCTGGCAACTGGTTTTTGAGGTAACGGAAAGCAACTCTCTCACCAATGCTGAGCAGGCGCAGTTGACGCTGGGACAGCTACAGCAGTTTGGCTGTCAGATAGCGATTGATGATTTCGGTACTGGCTACGCCAGCTATGCGCGGCTGAAAAACGTTGACGCCGATATTCTTAAAATTGATGGCAGTTTTATTCGCAATATAGTGTCAAACAGTCTCGATTATCAGATTGTGGCTTCTATTTGTCATTTAGCGCGAATGAAAAATATGCAGGTCGTCGCGGAGTATGTCGAGAGCGAAGAAATACGAAGCGTAGTGCTCTCGTTGGGAATCGACTATCTTCAGGGATATTTAATTGGCGAGCCGCAGCTATTATCTGAGATTCAGTAAAGGCAGACGCCGCGGCGCGGCGTCTGGCTCACAATTTACGCGGCGATCTCCGGCGAGCTTTCTTCCTCAATATTGAGACGCCAGCCAGTTACCGCTTCCCAGTACTGCTGTTCTTTTTCCAGATCAAGCAGTACCAGCGCATTCTGGCTGAACCAGTCATGCGGAAAACATAACGTCCAGTGGCTGTCATCGGTCGTTAGCCGCAGCGTCGGCGGCGTGGTGGTCGCCTGCCGCTGGTTGTTCAGTAATACGCCCAGCCGAAGTAGCTGAATTAACGGCAGATACTGTTTTTTCTTAAACAGCGTAAAGCGGGGCATATCATCCAGTTTTATGGCTTTACGATGATAACGCACCAGCGTCGCCATCATCATTTGCTGCTCCTGATTAAAGCCGGGCAAATCGCTGTGTTGCAGAATATAAGCCGAATGGCGATGTAAACCGCTGTGATTAATATTCAGTCCAACCTCATGCAGCATTGCCGCCCAGCGAAGCAACGCTTCAAGCTGCGGATGCGCCAGTTTTGGCTGCTGGGCCTGCCACTGTTCGTACATCTGCATGGTGGTTTCCAGCACGCGTCTGGCCTGTTCTCTGTCAATGTTGTATTGATTGGCCAGACTTTTTGCGGTACGGCTGCGAACATCCTGATGGCGGAAGCGGCCTTCCATTTCATACAGCACGCCTTCACGCAACGCGCCGTCGGAAAGGCGAAGCTCGCGGATAGCCAGAGCATCAAAAACGCCGCACAGAATTGCCAGGCCCGGCACAAAGACCGCTTTGCGTTCTTCAGACAGACCCGGCAGGCTGAGCGCATTAAAGGAGCGGTGCTTCAACACTTCTGACTTCAGTTTATCGAGGCGCTCCGGCGTAATGAAGCCATCTTTCTCACCCAGCGCCAGGAGAACTTCATGAGCGGCCTTAATCGTACCGGAAGCGCCCATCGCCACGTTCCAACCCTGAATACGATACTGCCAGGTTAAGGTTTCCAGTTTTTGCGCTGCCGCCATTCGGGCGCGCTGGAAGTTTTCTTTATTGATAACGCCGCCGGGAAAGTAGAGCTGCGCGAAGCTCACGCAGCCCATACGACGGCTTTCAACCAGCCTGGGTTCGAAGTTTTCGCCAATGACCAGCTCTGTTGACCCGCCGCCGATATCGATCACCAGCTTGCGGCCTTTTTCCGGCTGCGTATGTTCTACGCCCATAAAAATCAGGCGCGCTTCTTCGTTACCGGAAATAATCTCTATCGGGTAGGGAATAACCTTTTCCGCGCGTTTGAGAAAATCAGCGGCATTTTGCGCCTGACGTAACGTATGGGTGCCTACGATACAGACGCTGGAAGGGGAGAAACCTTGTAAGCGTTCAGCAAACAGCGACAGACAGCTAAGCCCCCGTTCCATGGCTTCTTCGCTGAGTTTATTATCTGCGCCCAGCCCGTCCGCCAGATGGACGCGCTGTTTTAAACGCCCGATAATCTGCATTGCGCCGTCAACCACGCGGGCAATGACCATATGAAAGCTGTTTGAGCCGAGATCGACCGCAGCGAACTCCTGCGGACGAGGGGATTTATCGTAAATTGGCATAGCGTTAGTCTGGTTGCTCGAGTGATTTGATGTAGTCATAAATTGCCAGCTGCGCCTGGACTTTACGGCGATTGCCGCGCGGTACGTAGCGGTTGCTGAGTTCTTTATCGATAAAACGCGCTTTTACCGTGTCGCTAAACAGAATGTCAATGATATCCAGGACGCGCTGTTTAAGCCGCGGGTCGAGGATAGGCGTAGCGACTTCGATACGGTAGTCAATATTACGCGTCATCCAGTCAGCTGAAGAGAGCCAAACTTGCTTATCACCGCCGTTTTCGAAAATATAAACCCGATCGTGTTCCAGATAGCGATCCACAATGCTAATCGCACGAATATTATCGCTAATGCCTTCCAGTTGCGGAATAAGAGAACACATACCGCGCACCAGCAGATTGACCTGGACGCCCGAACCCGACGCGGCGTATAGCCTGTCGACCAACCCTTTATCGACCAGGTTGTTAAGCTTTAAGGTAATCCCTGACGGTAAGCCTTGTTGGGCATTGGCGATTTCACGATCGATCATCTCATACAGCAGACGCCGTGAGTTTTGTGGAGAAACCATCAAATAATCGAAAGTGACCGGGCGATAGGGGTTTTCAATAAAATTAAAGACCCGGCGCACTTCATTGGTAATGCGCGCATCGGCGGTCAGCAGCGAATAATCGGTATACAGCCGCGCCGTTTTTTCGTTGAAGTTACCGGTGCCGATATGCGCATAACGCACCACGTCATCGCCCTCTTTTCGTGAGATGAGAAAGAGTTTGGCGTGAATTTTCAGCCCAGGCGCAGAGAAAATAACGTGGACGCCCGCTTCGGTTAACCGCTTGGCCCAGTGAATATTTGCCTCTTCATCGAAGCGTGCCTGCAACTCCACCACCACGGTGACTTTTTTGCCGTTATGGGCGGCATGGATCATCGAGTCAATAATGCGCGAGTCTTTCGCTACGCGATAAATATTGATTTTGATCGCCAGCACGCTTGGGTCAAACGACGCCTGACGCAGCAGTTCCAGCACATGTTCAAAGGTGTGATAAGGATAATAGAGCAGCACATCACGTTCACGAATCGCGTCGAAACCGTTACGAAATTTCTCTTTATCAAACCAAAGATGGCGTAACCGCGGTAACGGTTTATTGACCAGGTTGGCTTTACCGACATTCGGAAAATTAATAAAGTCTTTAAAATTGTGGTAGCGCCCGCCGGGTACGATTGAGTCATACCGGGAGATCGTCAGTTTTTCCCGCAGTACGTCGACCAGCGCGGCGGGCATATCGCGTTGGTAGACAAAGCGCACAGGTTCAGCGGTCAGGCGCTGCTTCAGGCTGGAAGACATCAGCTCCATCAGACTGGATTCCATCTCATGCACCAGGTCATATTCGGCATCGCGGGTCATTTTCATCGAATAGGCATTAAGCGCGTCATAGTCGAAGAACCCTTTAAAAATGTCATCCAGGCAGTAGCGCAGAATATTATCCAAGAGGATCATCGGTTTGCGTCTGCGCGGTGTCTCCGGCGGCAGATTAACGAAGCGTGGGACTTTGTCGGACGGTATCTCCAGCAGCGCATAGTTGATGGTGTCGCCGCGGATAATCTCCACCGCCAGATAGGTGTAATCATCTTTTAAAAACTGAACAAGATCCGTCTCCCGGTTAATGAGAATCGGGGTAATATGCTGGCGCAAATAGTGCTTAAAATAGTGGCGCAACCAGCTTTGTTGGTTCACCGAGAGCTGACGCTCGTTGATCAGAAAGATTTGATTACGCGCCATTTCCAGCAGTAATTCGTTGTACAGGCCGTCGAACTCCTGGTCTGCTTTCAACACGCGGGACTGAATTTTGCCTAACAAATGGCGTGAATGAGAATTTGAACCCTGTTCTTCGCTGATAATAATACGTCGTTTCAGTTCAGCGAAACGCACTTTGTAGAACTCGTCGAGGTTATTAGAATAGATTCCCAGGAACCGCATCCGCTCAATCAACGGGTTGGATTTGTCCGCCGCTTCCTGTAACACGCGTTCGTTAAATGCTAACCAGCTTAGTTCTTTCTCGATATATAGCTTTTCCTGACCCATTACTACCTATACTCCGTTTTATTCACGGGACACTGCCTGATGATTATGGCGAGCATTACGCGTTAATGTCCAACTGCGCCAGAAAAATATGACAATAAACTGATAGCATAAAGGAAGGGAAAAGAGTAGGCCGGATAGGCATTTATGCCGCCATCCGGCAAGCAGACACAGTCCTGTTCGATGACGTATTATTCGTCAGACGCATAACCTTGCGGCGGCAGACGACGCCCGTCCAGCCAGGCGGCGTTATCGCGCATCTTTAGACGCCCCTGCGCAAACCAGCTAATCACCAGCGGATAAATCGCATGTTCCTGAGTCTGTACGCGTGCGGTGATATCATCTTCGCTGTCGTCGGCAAAAACCGGCACCTTCGCCTGGAGAATGACCGGGCCGCCGTCGAGTTCGTCTGTCACGAAATGTACCGAGGTACCGTGCTCCTCATCGCCGTTTTCCAGCGCCTGGCGATGGGTATGCAACCCCGGATATTTTGGCAGCAGGGAAGGGTGAATGTTCAGCAGACGCCCGTAGTAATGCGCGACAAACATCGGACTCAGAATACGCATAAAACCAGCCAGCACGACCACATCGGGCGCATACGCGTCTATCTTGCGAATCAACTCGCGATCGAAGGCGTCGCGGCTGTCAAACCGATCGGCAGTCAGCGCTTGCGCCGGAATGCCGGCTTCTCTGGCGCGTTCAAGGCCGAACGCGTCGGCCTTATTGCTGAATACTGCCCTGAGGGTGCCTTTAATTTTCTTCGCTTCGCAGGCATCGATAATCGCCTGTAAATTGCTTCCATTGCCGGAAATCAGCACCACAATATTCATTATTCAATAACCACACGCTGTTCGGAATCAGAGGCTTTGATGATACCGATTTTCCATGCGTTTTCACCTTTCTCGTTTAGCAGAGCAAGCGCTTTGTCCGCTTCCGGAGCGGAGAGCGCAATCACCATGCCGACGCCGCAGTTAAAGGTACGGTACATTTCATGTCGGCTGACATTACCGGCGGTTTGCAGCCAGGTAAAGATGGCGGGCCACTGCCAGGACGACTCATTAATTACCGCCTGGGTATTCTCCGGCAGAACGCGCGGAATATTTTCCCAAAAGCCGCCGCCGGTGAGGTGGGCGATAGCGTGCACATCGACGTTTTCAATCAGTTCCAGAACCGATTTTACGTAGATACGGGTCGGTTCAAGCAGATGATCGGCCAGCGGCTTCCCTTCCAACAGAGTGGTTTGTGGGTCGCAGCCGCTAACGTCAATAATTTTCCGCACCAGTGAATATCCATTCGAGTGCGGGCCGCTGGAGCCGAGCGCAATCAGCACGTCGCCTTCGGCAACCCGGGAGCCGTCGATGATTTCTGATTTTTCGACTACGCCGACGCAGAAACCCGCCACATCGTAATCTTCGCCGTGATACATGCCCGGCATTTCCGCCGTCTCGCCGCCGACCAGCGCGCAGCCGGATTGCAGGCAGCCTTCGGCAATACCGTTGATCACGCTGGCAGCGGTATCGACATCCAGTTTACCCGTGGCATAGTAATCGAGGAAAAACAGCGGTTCCGCGCCCTGAACGACCAGATCGTTTACGCACATCGCCACCAGATCAATACCGATAGCGTCGTGACGCTTTAAGTCCATCGCCAGGCGAAGTTTGGTGCCTACGCCGTCAGTGCCGGAAACCAGTACCGGTTCACGATATTTTTGCGGCAACGCGCACAGCGCACCGAAACCGCCCAGACCGCCCATAACCTCCGGGCGGCGAGTTTTCTTCACTACGCCTTTGATTCGATCAACCAGAGCGTTACCCGCATCAATATCGACGCCGGCATCTTTATAGCTAAGAGAGGTCTTATCGGTCACTGCCTGGTTCCCCACGTTTTTTCTTGCGGTAAAAGTTAAATTCGGCGCAATTCTAACAGGGAAAGCAAACGTTTGCGAGCGTGGTCTGCGCCCTGGATATCCGGACGATTTTTTTGGCATGGTTTCGGTCGCTGCTTGAAAATTTCTTTGTTGGTAAAAAAGAAAAGGATATCCAGCACTTGGTTTACGACAGGCGGTCGGGACAGGCCATTCATCCTTAAAATTGCTAAGATTCAAACGGTTGTTAGCCTTTATCGCCTGTTTCAACGTGAGTGATTTATACTCACTTCTCCACTATCAGCGCTTTTGGTTGATCCAGGTCAAGCATACATTGTGTTGCGTCAGAGAGGAAAAGCGGTATAATCCGGCGATTTTTTTTGTGGTTGCCAGTCATCTGAGGATAGGAGAAGAGTATGAAGATCGTGGAAGTCAAACACCCACTCGTCAAACACAAGCTGGGTCTGATGCGTGAAAACGACATTAGCACTAAACGCTTTCGTGAACTCGCCTCAGAAGTAGGCAGCCTGCTGACGTATGAAGCGACAGCCGACCTGGAAACGGAAAAAGTCACCATCGAAGGCTGGAATGGCCCGGTGGAAATCGACCAGATCAAAGGTAAAAAAATTACCGTTGTGCCGATTCTGCGCGCGGGTCTGGGCATGATGGAAGGCGTTCTGGAAAATGTACCGAGCGCGCGTATCAGCGTAGTCGGGATGTACCGTAACGAAGAGACGCTTGAGCCAGTACCTTATTTCCAGAAACTGGTATCGAACATTGATGAGCGCATGGCGCTGATCGTCGACCCGATGCTGGCGACCGGCGGTTCTGTCATCGCGACCATCGACCTGCTGAAAAAAGCAGGCTGTAGCAGCATTAAGGTGCTGGTGCTGGTCGCCGCGCCGGAAGGCATTGCGGCGCTGGAAAAAGCGCACCCGGACGTTGAACTGTACACCGCCTCTATCGATCAGGGGCTTAACGAGCACGGATACATTATTCCGGGGCTTGGCGATGCCGGCGATAAGATTTTTGGTACCAAATAAGTGAATAAATAATTAAAAGCCGACTTTAAGAGTCGGCTTTTTTTTGAATAAAACAACTCATAACAAACACACTTAGAGGAAAACACTATGACGCGCCGTGCTATCGGGGTGAGTGAAAGACCGCCGCTTTTACAGACAATCCCGCTTAGTTTACAGCACCTTTTCGCCATGTTTGGCGCGACCGTGCTGGTGCCAGTTCTGTTTCATATCAACCCCGCGACGGTGCTGCTGTTTAACGGTATCGGAACGTTGCTGTATCTCTTTATCTGCAAAGGTAAAATTCCGGCCTACCTCGGATCGAGCTTTGCCTTTATTTCCCCGGTACTACTGCTGTTGCCGCTGGGTTATGAAGTGGCGCTGGGCGGTTTTATTATGTGCGGCGTGCTGTTCTGTCTGGTCTCTTTCATCGTTAAAAAAGCGGGCACCGGCTGGCTGGATGTGATGTTCCCGCCTGCGGCAATGGGCGCAATCGTTGCCGTCATCGGTCTGGAGCTGGCTGGCGTCGCGGCGGGGATGGCCGGATTGCTGCCTGCGCAAGGGCAGTCGCCGGACACGAAAACAATTATCATCTCCATGGTCACGCTGGCGGTGACGGTGTTCGGCTCCGTACTGTTTCGCGGTTTCCTGGCGATCATTCCGATTTTGATCGGCGTGCTGGCAGGCTATGCGCTGTCATTCGCGCTGGGGGTGGTCGATACCACGCCGATTGCCCAGGCACACTGGTTTGCGCTACCGACTTTCTATACGCCGCGTTTTGAATGGTTCGCGATCCTGACGATTCTGCCCGCGGCGTTGGTCGTGATCGCCGAGCATGTCGGTCATCTGGTGGTGACGGCGAATATCGTCAAAAAAGATTTAGTGCGCGATCCCGGTTTGCACCGCTCGATGTTCGCTAACGGACTGTCAACGATCGTCTCCGGCTTCTTCGGCTCCACGCCGAATACCACCTATGGGGAAAATATTGGCGTCATGGCGATCACCCGCGTTTACAGTACCTGGGTTATCGGCGGCGCGGCGATTTTCGCCATTCTGCTTTCCTGCGTCGGCAAACTGGCCGCGGCGATTCAGATTATCCCGTTACCCGTGATGGGCGGCGTCTCGCTGCTGTTGTACGGCGTTATCGGCGCGTCGGGGATTCGCGTATTGATCGAATCGAAAGTCGATTACAACAAAGCGCAAAACCTGATCCTCACCTCGGTGATTTTGATCATCGGCGTGAGCGGCGCGAAAGTGCATATCGGCGCGGCAGAATTGAAAGGGATGGCGCTGGCGACCATCGTCGGGATTTGCCTGAGCCTGATTTTTAAACTGATTAGCCTGTTGCGTCCGGAAGAAGTGGTACTGGAGGCAAATGATGCGGAGTCTCCGCATCAGTAACGGGTTGCCGGGCAGCGATGCTGCCCGGTTCTATCTCAAGGGAATTATGTGGTAAACTCAGCGCGATTTTATGTCATCCTGGGTTGAGGTATCTCTGAACACACCGGCACAGCTCTCTTTGCCACTTTATCTTCCTGACGACGAAACTTTCGCAAGTTTCTGGCCGGGGGATAACGCCTCTCTACTGGCCGCGTTACAAAACGTGTTGCGCCAGGAACATAGTGGATATATCTACCTTTGGGCGCGTGAAGGCGCGGGCCGCAGCCATTTGCTGCACGCCGCCTGCGCTGAACTGTCGCAGCGTGGAGATGCGGTAGGCTACGTCCCGCTCGATAAACGTACCTGGTTCGTGCCGGAAGTGCTCGACGGTATGGAACACCTCTCGCTGGTGTGTATTGATAACATTGAGTGTGTCGCTGGCGATGAACTGTGGGAGATGGCGATCTTTGATCTCTATAACCGCATTCTGGAGTCCGGTAAGACGCGGTTATTGATCACCGGCGATCGTCCGCCAAGACAGTTAAATCTGGGCTTGCCCGATCTCGCTTCCCGTCTGGACTGGGGGCAAATCTATAAACTCCAGCCTCTTTCCGATGAAGACAAACTTCAGGCGCTACAGTTGCGCGCCCGGTTACGGGGGTTTGAACTGCCGGAAGATGTCGGGCGGTTTTTACTCAAACGTCTTGATCGCGAAATGCGTACGCTGTTTATGACGCTGGATCAGCTCGATCATGCGTCGATCACTGCCCAGCGAAAACTGACGATCCCGTTTGTCAAAGAGATTCTGAAACTGTAATACGCCGCGACGGCGGCGTTCAACGGTTAACCGAGGATGTCCAGCACCTGCTCAGGCGGTCGGCCAATGCGCGCCTGGCCATTTGCTACCACAATGGGGCGCTCCATCAGTTTAGGGTGTTCAACCAGCGCCTGGATTAACGCCTCTTCACTTAGCTGGCTATCCGCCAGGTGAAGCGTCTTATAGAGATCTTCTTTCTGGCGCATCAGTTCGCGCGCGCTGGACATGCCCAACATACGCAGCAGTTCCCGCACGGTGGCGGCGTCGGCGGGCGTATCCAGATAAAGCACCACTTCCGGTTCCACGCCGTTAGATTTCAGCAGGTTCAGCGTGTCGCGGCTCTTCGAGCAGCGCGGGTTATGGTAGATTTTAATCGTGTCGGTCATGAGTTCTCCTTGTGACGCCATCCGGCTAATAAACGGCGATTACATTTTCGTGTATGGCTTGAAGCGTTCCTGTAACTGGCGCAACTGGTCGATACGCGCATCGTAACGCGCCTGTTGCTGGCTACCCAGTTTTGCCTGGGCGCTGGCGCTACTGAGCAGTGAAATTGCCTGATCCAGTCGTCCCGCCAGCGCATAACTTTCAGCGCGTGCCGCCAGCTCCTGATCGCGGTTGTTCAGCGCGGCTTCGGCCTGAGCAAGCAGATCCCAGCCGTTACCGTCATCTTTATGGCTAAAGGTGTAGCGATTCAGAATGGTTTCCGCCGCTTTCGGCTGGCCTCCCTGGAGGTACGCATTGGCGAGGTTTAACTGCAGCACAGGATTAACGCGCAGATCGCGGGCATTTTTCAGGCGATTAATCGCGTCGTTGGCTCTTTTCTGCCCCAGGTCAATATCGGTGGCGAGGTCAAGATACCAGGCATTGTTCGGTTCCGCGCTTAACAGCGGCTGCAACGTTTTGCGCGCTTCATCGTACTTGCTCGCTTCCATCGCCTGCAACGCCCGGCCATATTGCGCCGCATGTTGCTGACGCACGTTGCCTTTAGACCACTGATCCAGCAGGTCGCTGGTGAGCTGGTTACGTCCGGAATTGTACATTCCCAGGGCGCGCGCTTTGGCGAGATAGAAGTCAGCGGAAGATTGCACCACGACCGGGCGCATCTGGTTGGCACGGTTGCGGGCATCCGCAAGGCGGCTTTCCGGTAAGGGGTGAGTGAGCAAAATTTCAGGCGGTCGCGTGGAGTAACGCGCCTGGTCGAGCAGTTTTTCGAGGAAAGAGGGCATCGCCTGTGGGTCAAATCCGGCGCGTTGCAGTACCTGAATACCAATACGGTCGGCTTCTTGCTCATTTTGCTGGGTGAAACTTATCATTCCCTGGCGCGTTCCCGCCAGAGTACCGGTTAGCGCCGCCATACCGGCCTGTGGGCTGGCCATGGCCAGCAAAATGGAACCCAGCGCGCCCACCCAGGTAAGCGGCGCGCTGCGCTTTTGATCTTCCATCGCGCGCGCCAGGTGGCGCTGCGTCACGTGGGAGATTTCATGCGCCATGACTGAAGCTAGCTGGCTTTCGTTATCCGCGTAGCGAAAAAGCGCCGAGTGCAGCACCACATTGCCGCCAAAGAACGCGAACGCGTTGATTTCGTCATTATTGATCAAGAAAAAATGGAAGGGCGTTTTGACGGAGTCGGCGTGCGAGACCAGACGCATCCCCAGCGCGTTAATGTATTGCACCAGCAGCGGATCGTTGATTAACGGCGCGCTACCGCGTAGCTGGCGCACATAAAAGTCGCCCATTTGCATCTCTTGTCCAATAGAAAGCGTGCTTCCTGCCGAGGTTCCCATATCGGGCAGCGTGTCGGCAGGGTCGGCAAATGCGGGCGCGACCTGACCGAGAGCCAATGCTGCAATGAGGGTTGCCACCAGGTTTTTTTTCAACTGCCTGAACATAACCTCTATCCTGTTGTTTTGAGATAGCCCTTTGACCAACGTCGTGAAATATCGTTCCACGCTCCGACACTTCATAAGTGTAACTGTGATGAGCACAGACTCACTATTTTAGTTTCCTGAATCAACGATAAAAAGCGAAGTCTTTTTTGTGACATTTCGATACAATTCGGCATCACAATCCCGCAGTTGAGTTCTGGGAAGGGTTTTATGCTCGAAATGTTAATGCAATGGTATCGCCGTCGCTTCAGCGACCCGGAGGCGATTGCCTTGCTGGTCATTCTGGTGGCTGGTTTTAGCATCCTCTTTTTCTTTAGCGGCCTGTTAGCGCCGCTGCTGGTCGCAATCGTACTGGCCTACCTGCTGGAGTGGCCGACGGCGCGCCTGCAGGCGATTGGCTGTTCCCGGCGCTGGGCAGCCTCCATTGTCCTTATCCTCTTTGTCGGTATTTTGTTATTAATGGCGTTTGTGGTGATGCCGATTGCCTGGCAGCAGGGTATTTACCTGATTCGTGATATGCCCGGTATGCTGAATAAACTGTCCGATTTTGCCGCGACCTTGCCGCGACGCTATCCGGCGCTGATGGATGCGGGCATTATTGATGCGATGGCGGAAAACATGCGTACCCGGATGCTTAACATGGGCGATTCGGTGGTGAAGTATTCGCTGGCGTCGTTAGTCGGGCTACTGACGCTGGCGGTATATCTGGTGCTGGTGCCGCTGATGGTCTTTTTCCTGGTAAAAGATAAAGAGCAGATGCTGAATGCCGTGCGCCGCGTACTGCCGCGTAATCGCGGGCTGGCGGGGCAGGTGTGGAATGAGATGAATCAGCAGATCACCAACTATATCCGCGGAAAAGTGCTGGAGATGGTGGTGGTGGGCGTAGCGACCTGGCTGGGCTTTTTGCTGTTTGGACTCAACTATTCGCTGCTGCTGGCGGTACTGGTGGGCTTTTCGGTCCTGATCCCCTATATCGGCGCCTTTGTGGTGACAATTCCGGTGGTGGGCGTCGCGCTGTTTCAGTTTGGCCTGGGGACGGAATTCTGGAGCTGTTTTGCCGTTTATCTGATTATTCAGGCGCTGGATGGCAATCTGCTGGTACCGGTACTTTTCTCCGAAGCGGTGAATTTGCATCCGCTGGTGATTATTCTGTCAGTGGTGATTTTCGGCGGTCTGTGGGGATTCTGGGGGGTGTTTTTCGCCATTCCATTGGCGACGCTGATTAAAGCCGTTGTCCATGCCTGGCCGGATGGTCAGGTGACGGATGCCTCATCCTGAGCGGTCAGTACAAAAGTTGTAAAGCGTGAACGACATCATAGTGCCCTGCCGCCATTTTGCGCACGCCTGATGAGGGACAAGCGCTTAGAAAGCCGCTCTTTTTTTAATGCCGCACCGTGTTGCGGCATTTTTATTGTTGGAACCTACAAAATTCTCGCTGTAAAGCCGCCAAAATTTGGTGACTTAGCCTAAGCATTCTTCTGAGAAATTCGTTAATAAGTGACATCATTGATGCGAGATTGTTTTTTTAATGTGAAGCGATAACGAAACAGGGAATGAGTGTGTTGAGAAAACATTACTTGAAAGGGTATACCGCGCGGCAAATTGTACAGCGAGCCATGAAAATTATTCCTTACTCGGTAAACGTCATGGATGAACATGGCGTCATTATCGCGTCTGGCGAACCTTCGCGGCTTCGCCAGCGTCATGAAGGGGCCATTCTGGCGCTGAAGGAAAACCGTATTGTAGAAATTGATTCCGCTACCGCCAATCAGCTTAAAGGCGTGCGATCCGGCATTAATCTTCCCATCTCTTTTCATGAACAGCTTATCGGCGTGGTCGGCATTACCGGCGAACCGGAGGAGGTTCGCGCGTATGCCGAGCTGGTTAAAATGGCGGCGGAGCTGGTGATCGAGCATATGGTGCTGATCGAACAGCGACAGTGGGATAAACGCTATCGCGAAGAGCTGATCAACCAATTGATTTTGCGAGAAAATTCAACAGAGTCGTTGCGCTCTATGGCGGCCTATCTGGGCATTGATCTGGCGGTTCCCAGAGTGGTGCTGATTATTGAACTTTCCCAGCCGGATCGCGAAGCGCTGCGCAATGTAATGGATTATTTCGAGAATCACGCGCGCAACCATTTGGTGACGTTTACCGAATTTAATGAATTAATCATTATTAAGCCTATCACGTTAAAAGAGGGAAAGTGGAATACCCGCCAGGAAATGGGTGAATTGCAGATTTTTAAATCATGGGCTGCATCATCGGGCTTTAGCCGTATTTTGGTTGGGGGCTATTTTGCCGGCGAGACGGGATTGCACCGATCTTTGCTCACTGCGAGAGCCACGCAGGCGATGGCGAAAAGACAAAAGCTGCGCAGCCAGTACATTTTTTATCATGACCACGCGCTTCCCGCGCTGCTAAGCGGGCTGTCTGAAAGTTGGCAAGTGCAGGAGTTATCGCGTCTGTGGCTGCAACTGGCGCAACATGACGCGAAAGGCGTATTGCAACAGACGCTGCGGACCTGGTTTGAACATAATTGTGACCTGACGCAAACGGCCAAAGCATTGCATATTCATGTGAATACATTGCGCTATCGCTTACAGCGCTGTGAGGATATTACGCACATAAAAATCAATGAGTTAAAAAGTACGCTTTGGCTTTATATCGGTATGGAGCTCCAGGCCGAATCTGTACCGTCCGACAAGTTACCGCTGCCAGGTCGAATCGAAATTTGTTGAAAGCTCCAGCGGATTTTTAGGCGGGTTTTTCCATACTGCGCGCTCCATGTTAAAGGAGGCGCAGTATATGACGTCGATATCCACCCTGGGAGCCATTGCCGCATTGGTTGTGGCCATCGTATTAATTTTAAGAAAAGTGTCGCCAGCCTACGGCATGATGGCGGGCGCGCTGGTCGGCGGTTTGATTGGCGGCGCCGATCTTCTGCAAACCGTGTCGCTGATGGTGTCAGGCGCGCAGGGCATCGTTAATGCCGTATTGCGTATTCTGGCCGCAGGCGTACTGGCGGGCGTATTAATTGAGTCCGGGGCGGCGAATACGATTGCTGAGACGATTGTCCGCAAAGTGGGGGAAACCCGGGCATTATTGGCATTAGCCATTGCCACACTATGTCTGACCGCCGTCGGCGTATTTATTGATGTGGCGGTGATTACCGTCGCGCCGATTGCGCTGTCGATTGCGCGTAATGCAGGCCTGTCAAAAAGCGCTATTCTGCTGGCGATGGTTGGCGGCGGCAAAGCGGGTAACGTGATGTCACCCAACCCGAACGCTATTGCCGCCTCTGATGCGTTTCATGTTCCTCTTACCTCTATTATGCTGGCGGGCGTGGTTCCGGGCATCGTTGGGCTTATTATCGCCTATCTGTTAGCGAAACGGCTGAATAATAAAGGCGCGGGCGTCGCCGATCATGAAGTGACTCACCATGATGACTCCGTCGCCAGACCCGGTTTTCTGGTGGCGATTAGCGCGCCGCTGGTCGCTATTTTCCTGCTTTCTCTCCGTCCGTTTGCCGGCATTTCCATTGACCCGTTAATTGCCCTGCCCGTAGGGGGATTGGTCGGTCTGCTGTTGATGGGACGCGCGCGCCACTGTAACCAGTACATGGTCGCCGGTCTGATGCGTATGGCGCCTGTCGCTATTATGTTGCTGGGAACCGGTACGCTGGCCGGCATTATCGCTAATTCTGAACTTAAAGATGTCCTGATTCATGGCCTCACCGCTTCGGGATTGCCGTCCTGGCTGCTGGCGCCCGTGTCTGGCGCCATGATGTCAATGGCGACGGCCTCAACTACGGCGGGAACGGCGGTGGCGTCCGGCGTTTTCTCTCCCACGTTACTTGAACTTGGCGTTTCCGCCCTGGCGGGAGCCGCTATGATCCATGCGGGCGCCACGGTGTTGGACCATCTGCCGCACGGCAGCTTTTTCCACGCGACGGGCGGCAGCGTCAATATGCAAATTCATGAACGTTTAAAGCTAATGCCGTATGAAACGCTGGTGGGGTTAGCCATTACCTTTATTTCTACTCTGATGTTCGGTTTCTTTGGTTTTGCAGGATAATCCCTATGAAAATTGTTATTGCTCCTGATTCATTTAAAGAAAGTTTGTCCGCAATGGCGGTCGCTGAGGCGATAGAAAAGGGGTTCCGCGAAATTTATCCTGACGCCGACTACGTTAAAGTGCCCATGGCGGATGGCGGGGAAGGAACCGTACAATCAATGGTGGAGGCCAGCGGCGGGCGTTATGTCGACCAGTGGGTACAAGGCCCGCTTGGGCAACCGGTGGCCGCGCGCTGGGGAATGCTGGGCGATAGCGATACCGCCGTGATTGAAATGGCGGCGGCATCCGGGCTGCATCACGTTTCGCCTGAATTGCGCAACCCGCTTAATACCACCAGCTACGGCACCGGCGAGTTAATCGTCGCGGCGCTGGAGCGTGGCGTAAAGCGTATTATTCTGGGAATTGGCGGCAGCGCGACGAATGACGGCGGCGCGGGGATGATGCAGGCGCTTGGCGTTATATTGCGCGATAAACAGGGGCGCTCGCTTTCTCCGGGCGGCGAGGCGCTGGCGGCGCTGGCCTCTATCGATCTGTCCGGTTGTCACCCATTGCTGCGTAAGGTATCGATAACCGTGGCGTGCGATGTCAACAATCCGCTGTGTGGTCCCCAGGGCGCATCGGCCATTTTTGGCCCACAAAAAGGGGCGACAGCGGAAATGGTGAACACCCTGGACGCGGCGCTGGAAAACTGGGGCCGGCATATTTATCAGGCTACGGGACGTGAGGTGATTAATGCTCCCGGCGCGGGCGCGGCAGGTGGAATGGGCGCCGCGCTTTTAGGGTTGCTCAATGCGGAATTACGCGCCGGCGTAGAGATTGTCGTGGAAACGCTACAGCTTGAGCAGGCGGTTAAAGATGCCGATCTGGTGATTACCGGAGAAGGTCGGCTGGACAGCCAAAGTATTTGCGGCAAGACGCCGATTGGCGTCGCCAGAGTGGCGAAGCGGTATCATAAACCGGTTATCGCGCTCGCCGGTGGGCTGCAACACGATCATCACGTTGTGTATCAGCAGGGTATCGATGCGGCGCTGTCGATTTTGTCGCATATCGTTACGCTGCCGGAAGCCTTACACGAGGCGGAATATAACCTGAGCCTGTCGGCGCGCAATGTGGCGGCGATATGGCGTCTGGCGCGGCAAGTCTGACGGCGCATTCCCTTTCCAGGCCGCACATCAGCGCGGCCTGAGGCTTTTACGCGTTTTCTTTCAGCCAGTTCAGCACCACATCATGGTGATTGCTGGTTTTAAAATCATTAAAGACGTGCTCAATCTTACCATCAGCGTCAATCAAAAAGCTGATGCGGTGAATGCCGTCATACGTTTTGCCCATAAACGACTTTTCGCCCCAGACGCCGAACTGTTCACACACCTGATGGTTTTCATCGGACAAAAGGGTAAAGTTCAGCAGCTCTTTTTCAGCGAAACGGGAGAGTTTTTCAGGTTTATCGGTGCTGATGCCCAGCACGTCCACGCCTGCTTTTTTAAGCTCGTCCATGTTATCGCGTAAGCCGCAGGCCTGCACGGTACAGCCGGGTGTCATGGCTTTTGGGTAGAAATAAACCAGAACGCGCTGTCCCTGGAAGTCGGTCAAATTTACTTGTTCCCCGTCTTGATCCGGCAAGCTAAATTTCGGTGCGATATCACCGGCTTTCAGTGGATTCATTACTTAACTCCATCCTGTTCATCATATTGTGAGTAATTGACGACGTTTATACTGCCTTGCGCATTGAGTTCTGTACATAGTGCTTTAAAGGCTTGCTCAATATTTGCGGAATTTTGCGACGCCGGGCTATGTGCGGTGATTTGAATAAATAATTGCGCAGCTTTATCACCTTCAGCCGGCTGTGTGCGGGAGACCAGCTCCGCAATATTCATTTCATGACTATTAAACAGCGCGGTGAATCGCTCAATTAAATGCGGGGAGTCGGCGACCTCAACCTGAACCCATACCGTCGCGGGCATTGCCGGGCGGGGGCGGTCGGACGTCCGTTTCATCACAATCAGCAGATCCAGCTCCGCGCCTTTTAACGGCAATGTCGATTCAATCAAGGTAATCGCGTTCCACGTGCCGGACAACAGCATAATAAACGTGAATTCATCGCCCAGCATCGCCAGTCGGCTGTCTTCGATATTACAGCCGCAACTGCTGACATGGCGAGTAATGGTATTCACAATACCGGGCCTGTCGGCGCCCAGCGCAGTGATAACCAAATAGTGTTGTGATGACGGTGTCAAACCAGTTATTCCTTTGAGCGGTGAGGTAATCTTAAGGAAACCATAAAAAAAACCTGCATACAACAATCAGAACGGCTTTGGTCGCTTGCTTTTATTGCCATACCAAACGTACCATTGAGAGACTTGTTTGCACAGAGGATGGCCCATGTTCACGGGAAGTATTGTCGCGCTTGTTACGCCGATGGATGAGAAAGGTAACGTCAGTAGGTCTTGCCTGAAAAAACTCATTGATTATCATGTCGCCAACGGTACCTCGGCGATTGTTTCGGTTGGCACTACCGGCGAGTCTGCCACGCTAAGCCATGATGAACATGGCGATGTCGTGATGATGACGCTGGAACTGGCTGACGGACGTATTCCGGTTATCGCCGGCACGGGCGCAAACGCGACCGCGGAAGCGATTAGCCTGACGCAGCGTTTTAACGATAGCGGCATTGTTGGCTGCCTGACGGTAACGCCGTACTACAATCGCCCCACGCAGGAAGGTTTGTTCCAGCATTTCAAAGCCATCGCGGAACACACTGACTTGCCGCAAATTCTGTATAATGTGCCGTCCCGTACCGGTTGCGACATGTTGCCGGAAACCGTGGGTCGTCTGGCGGAAATAAAAAATATTATCGCTATCAAAGAGGCGACAGGGAACTTAACCCGCGTTCACCAGATCAAAGAGCTGGTTTCAGACGATTTTATTCTGCTTAGCGGCGATGACGCGTCTGCGCTGGACTTTATGCAACTGGGTGGTCATGGCGTGATTTCCGTTACGGCTAACGTAGCGGCGCGCGATATGGCTGACATGTGCAAACTGGCGGCGGAAGGGCAATTTGCCGAGGCGCGCGCTATCAACCAGCGTCTGATGCCGTTACACAACAAACTATTTGTCGAACCCAATCCTATCCCGGTGAAATGGGCATGTAAGGCATTGGGTCTTGTGGCGACCGACACGCTGCGCCTGCCAATGACGCCTATCACGGACCATGGTCGTGACATCGTCAAAGCAGCGCTTCAGCATGCTGGCCTGCTGTAAAGTTTAGGGAGATTTGATGGCTTACTCAGTACAAAAGTCGCGCCTGGCGAAGGTTGCGGGTGTTTCGCTTGTTTTGCTGCTCGCTGCCTGTAGTTCCGATTCGCGCTACAAGCGCCAGGTAAGCGGCGATGAATCCTATCTGGATGCCGCGCCGCTTGCTGAACTTCACGCCCCGGCAGGAATGATCCTGCCGATAACGACCGGCGACTACGTTATTCCGGTCACGAAGGGGAGCGGCGCGGTTGGTAAGGCGTTGGATATCCGTCCGCCAGCGCAGCCGTTAGCGTTAGTGAGCGGCGCGCGTACCCAGTTCTCTGGCGATACCGCTACGCTATTGGTGGAAAATGGTCGTAGCAGCACGCTGTGGCCGCAAGTCGTCAGCGTGATTCAGGCGAAAAATTATCCGATTGAAAAACGTGACGATGCCAGCCAGACCCTGACGACCGATTGGGTGAGCTGGAACCGCCTGGATGAAGACGAACAGTATCGTGGACGTTATCAAATCTCGGTGAAGCCGCAGGGCTATCAGCAGGCGGTAACGGTAAAACTGGTTAATCTGGAACAGGCTGGCAAGCCGGTCGCTGACGCGGCGTCGCTGCAGCGCTATAGCACGGAAATGATGAACGTCATTTCCGCCGGTCTGGATAAGACCGCTACGGATGCGGCAAATGCCGCGCAGAACCGTTCCGCCGCAACGATGGATGTGCAGAGCGCCGCTGATGATACCGGTTTACCTATGCTGGTCGTTCGCGGTCCGTTCAACCTCGTGTGGCAGCGCCTCCCGGCCGCGCTGGAAAAAGTGGGCATGAAAGTCACCGACAGCACTCGCTCTCAGGGCAGCATGGCGGTAACGTACAAACCGTTGTCTGACAGCGACTGGCGGGATCTGGGCGCTAGCGACCCGGGCCTGGCATCCGGAGACTATAAATTGCAGGTCGGCGATTTAGATAACCGCAGCAGCTTGCAGTTTATCGATCCTAAGGGGCATACTCTGACGCAAAGCCAGAACGACGCGCTGGTTGCCGTCTTCCAGGCAGCGTTCAACAAGTAATTTAACAGGGCTGGAGTAATCCGGCCCTTTTTTCTGATAAGATACGCAAACGTGTGCGTCGGTACAAAAACGCGATTTAACCGCTATTTCGCACCACAATTACAGGCCGACGTCTCCGGCAGGCGTAGCAGGAAATGAATACTTATCGTTAATTCACACCCAGGAGTGTTAAAGATGCAAAAGCAAGCTGAGTTGTATCGTGGTAAAGCGAAAACCGTATACAGCACGGAAAACCCGGACCTGTTGGTGCTCGAATTCCGCAATGATACGTCAGCAGGGGATGGCGCGCGCATTGAACAGTTTGATCGCAAAGGCATGGTAAATAACAAATTCAACCATTTCATTATGACCAAACTGGCCGAGGCGGGCATCCCGACCCAGATGGAACGTTTGCTGTCTGATACCGAGTGTCTGGTGAAGAAGCTGGAGATGGTGCCGGTTGAATGTGTGGTGCGCAACCGTGCGGCAGGGTCGCTGGTCAAGCGTCTGGGCGTGGAAGAAGGCATGGAGCTTAACCCGCCGATCTTCGATCTGTTCCTGAAAAACGACGCGCTGCACGACCCGATGGTGAATAGTTCCTACTGTGAAACGTTCGGTTGGGTAAGTCAGGAAAATCTGGCGCGTATGAAAGAGCTAACCTACAAAGCCAACGACGTACTGAAAAAACTGTTTGATGACGCGGGTCTTATCCTGGTGGATTTCAAACTGGAGTTTGGCCTGTATAAAGGCGAAGTGGTGCTGGGCGATGAGTTTTCGCCGGACGGCAGCCGCCTGTGGGATAAAGAGACGCTGGACAAAATGGACAAAGACCGCTTCCGCCAGAGTCTGGGCGGTCTGATTGAAGCCTATGAAGCCGTCGCGCATCGCCTGGGCGTGAAATTAGATTAATTCCGCTTCTGACCGGGGGGCAACTGCTCTCCGGTATCATCCTTTCCTCATTCTGATAGCGTTTACCTGTGGTAATCCTGCGCCTGACCGCCTACGATCATCTGTATAACAAAGAGAGAATGAGGTGATTATGCGCTGGCAAGGGCGTCGTGAAAGTAACAATGTAGAGGACAGACGTAATCGGCCAGGCGGCCCCTCGCTGGGTGGCCCTGGCTTTCGTCTTCCGCGCGGAAAAGGCGGCATCATTCTGTTGGTGGTGGTGTTGGTCGCAGGGTACTATGGGGTGGATTTAACCGGTCTGTTGACCGGTCAGCCGGTTTCGCAGCAGCAGTCGACGCGTTCGATAAGCCCCAATGATGATGAAGCGGCAAAATTTACCTCGGTGATCCTGGCGACGACCGAAGATACCTGGGGGCAACTCTTTCAAAAAATGGGGCGCGGCTATCAGCAGCCAAAACTGGTGATGTACCGTGGTATGACGCGTACCGGCTGTGGTGCGGGTCAGTCCGTAATGGGGCCGTTTTACTGCCCGGCGGATGGCACCGTTTATATCGATCTCTCATTTTACGATGATATGAAAAATAAGCTGGGCGCGGACGGTGATTTTGCTCAGGGTTATGTCATCGCCCACGAAGTCGGCCACCACGTACAAAAACTGTTAGGTATTGAGCCGAAAGTACGCCAGTTGCAGCAAAACGCGTCGCAAACGGAGGTGAATCGCCTTTCGGTGCGCATGGAGCTACAGGCGGATTGCTTTGCCGGCGTGTGGGGACACAGTATGCAGCAGCAAGGCGTACTGGAGGCGGGCGATCTGGAAGAGGCGCTCAATGCCGCACAGGCTATCGGCGACGATCGCTTACAGCAACAGGGGCAGGGGCGCGTCGTGCCGGATAGTTTTACCCACGGCACCTCAGAACAGCGCTACAGCTGGTTTAAGCGTGGATTTGACAGCGGCGACCCGGCGCAATGTAATACATTTGGCAAAAACTTTTGATAAACCGGGGCAGGGATGTCTGATATCGATGCGCTACAGGCGTTAACGTCGCAAATGACACAGGAAGGTATTCGCCGTTTACTGGTCATCAGCGGCGACGCGGCGTGGTGCCGGGAGCGGGCCGAGGCGATACGCGCTGCGCTGCCCGGTGACTGGCTGTGGGTCGCGCCTGACGCGCCCGCCCAGCCGTGCTGTACGCCACAGGCGTTACAAACGCTGCTGGGCCGTGAATTCCGTCATGCGATATTTGATGCCTGGCAGGGCTTTGACGCCGCAGCGTTTGCCGCTCTGAGCGGGACCTTGCAGGCCGGAAGCTGGCTGCTTCTGCTGATGCCGCCGTACGAGACGTGGGAAAGCAGGCCTGATACCGATTCACTGCGCTGGAGCGACTGCGCGCAGCCTATCCCTACACCGCAGTTTGCACAGCATCTTAAACGGACTCTTTCCCGCGATCCGCAAACGCTGCTTTGGCGACAGCGCCAGCCGTTTTGCTGGCCATCTTATCCTTTCCGTGGACGCTGGCGACCCGCCACCGGCGAGCCGCAGCCGGAGCAGGCGGCTATCTTATCGCGTTTACGTGAAATGCCGCCCGGCGTGGCGACGGTGATTGCCCCCCGTGGGCGCGGCAAATCGGCGCTGGCCGGGCAATTCATCTCCCGGATGGCGGGCACGGCTATCGTGACCGCACCGGCGAAAACGGCAACGGATATCCTGGCAGCGTTTGCCGGTGAGCGGTTCTGCTTTATGGCGCCGGATGCGTTGCTGGCGAGCGGGGCAAGAGCCGACTGGCTGGTGGTTGACGAGGCGGCGGCAATCCCCGCGCCGCTGCTGCTGCAACTGGTTTCGCGCTTTCCCCGCATACTACTCACCACCACCGTTCAGGGCTACGAAGGCACCGGACGCGGTTTTTTACTTAAGTTTTGCGCCCGTTTTCCGCAGCTTCACCGCTTCACGCTTCGTCAGCCTGTCCGCTGGGCGCCAGAATGCCCGCTGGAAAATATCGTCAGCGAGGCGCTGATATTCGACGATGATGCGTTTGCGCAGGCGCCACATGGCGCGATAGCAATCTCGGCGTTTTACCAGCAGGCCTGGGGGGAGACGCCCGCGTTGCCGAGGGCTGTGTATCAGTTACTGTCGGGGGCGCACTATCGTACTTCGCCGCTGGATCTGCGCCGAATGATGGATGCGCCAGGACAGCATTTCTTGCAGGCTACGGCGAATAACCGTGTGGCGGGCGCCCTCTGGCTGGTCGAAGAGGGTGGGTTATCCGCAGAACTCAGTCAGGCTGTATGGTGCGGTTTCCGGCGTCCGCGTGGAAATCTGGTGGCGCAGTCGCTGGCGGCGCACGGTAGCGACCCTTTAGCCGCGACGCTGGTTGGGCGTCGCGTAAGCCGTATCGCGGTGCACCCCGCCCGCCAGCGCGAAGGCATCGGTCAGCAGTTGATTGCCTGCGCGTGCGTACAGGCGGCGCAGTGTGATTATCTTTCCGTCAGCTTTGGCTATACGCCGGAGCTGTGGCGTTTCTGGCAACGCTGCGGCTTTGTACTGGTACGGATGGGCAACCATCGGGAGGCGAGCAGCGGTTGCTATACGGCGATGGCGTTATTGCCGCTGAGCGACGCGGGAAAACGGCTGGCGCAGCAGGAACACCGACGTTTGCGCCGCGATGCGGATATCCTGACGCAGTGGAACGGCGAGGCGATACCGCTGGCGGCGTTAGATGAACAGGCGCTTAATGATGAAGACTGGCGTGAGCTGGTCGGTTTTGCGTTCGCGCACCGTCCGCTACTGACATCGTTAGGTTGCCTGCATCGTTTACTGCAATACAGCGCATTGCCATTACCGGCGCTGAGAGGGCGGCTGGAGGAAAAAGCCAGCGATGCCGAACTGTGCGCCCGGCTACGCATTTCAGGCCGTAAAGCTCTGCTGGCGTTGCAACGTGCGCAGGCGGCGCAGGCGCTGATTGCGTTGGATGCCGGACGAACGCAGCGTTTACGCGACGTAATGCCCGGCGGTGGGGAGCATGCCGGATAGCGATACCTGTCCGGCATGATATCCGGTTACTTTTTCGGCTGATCTTTCTTCGGCCAGTCGTCTTCATCGTCCCACTTATCGTTAAAATCGCGATGCGGGGGCAGCTCAGGTTTATTGGCAAGGAATTTCTTATGGTCGATGCGTTTGAGATCTTTGATCACATTCAGCAGTACGCCTACCAGAAACACCAATACCAGAATCCACCAATATTTTGCCAGCCAGTCCATGCTTATTTCCTCTTACCGGAACGCTCATCAGGCGACGAGCTGTTCCATAATGCGTTGATACATACGGGCCAGTAGCTGGAGATCGGCGGCATTCACACATTCATTAATTTTATGAATGGTGGCGTTCACCGGCCCCAGTTCTACCACCTGCGCTCCCATACGGGCGATAAAACGTCCGTCGGACGTACCGCCCGTCGTCAGTAATTGCGGTTTAATTTCATTATAGTGCTCAATGGCGTTTACTACCGCGTCCACCAGCTTGCCGCGTGCGGTCAGGAACGGCTGGCCGGAAAGCCACCAGTCTACGGTATAGCGTAGCTGATGCTTCTCAAGCAGCGCATGTACCCGCTCTTTGATCATCTCATCGGTCAGTTCCGTGCTGAAACGGAAGTTAAACTGCACGAACAGTTCGCCGGGAATGACATTATTGCTGCCGGTGCCTGCCTGGATATTGGCTACCTGCATACTGGTGGCCGGGAAAAAGTCATTGCCCCGATCCCACTCGATAGCGACCAGTTCATTAAGAAAAGGCGCGGCGCGATGAACAGGGTTATCCGCCAGATGCGGATAGGCGACGTGCCCCTGAACGCCATGAATAGTGAGGTTACAGGTGAGGGAACCGCGACGCCCGTTTTTGACGACATCGCCCACAATTTCAGTACTGGAAGGTTCGCCGACCAGACAGTAATCCAGCCGCTCGTTACGGGCCATCAGCGCTTCAACCACCTTTACGGTGCCATTTTTTGCGCTGGCTTCCTCATCAGAGGTAATCAAAAACGCGAGGCGGCCCCGGTGATGAGGATGCTGCGCAACAAAACGTTCAGCAGCCACCACCATGGCCGCCAGTGAACCTTTCATATCCGCCGCGCCGCGACCGAACAACATTCCGTCGCGAATCGTAGGCTCAAACGGCGGATTGATCCAGCGATCGACATCGCCAGCCGGTACGACGTCAGTATGCCCGGCGAACGCCAGCGTTTCGCCACGCCCACGCCATGCCCAAAAATTTTGCGTGTCGCCAAAATCCATATGCTCAATGGTAAAACCGATTTTACGAAGGCGTTCAATCATTAATGCCTGACAGCCTGCGTCATCCGGACTCAGGGAGGGGCGACGAATAAGTTGCTGTGTCAGCTCAATAACCGGGCACGACATAGACTACACCTCATCAAAAAACTGCTGATAACGGGATTCACTGAAACCAAGCAGCATAGGCTTCCCGGGCGCGCAGAGCAATGGGCGTTTGATGATTGCCGGCTGTTCAACCATGAGAGCAGCGGCGGAGTCGGCATCGGTAATCCCGCTGCGGTCGCCTTCATCCAGTTTGCGCCATGTTGTGCCGCGCGTATTCAGTAAAGGCTGCCAGCCGAGTTCGGCAATAAAGGTATTAAGAAGAGGGAGGTCTATGCCATCCACACGGTAATCGTGAAAACGATAATCAATGCCATGCTCCTCCAGCCAACGGCGCGCTTTTTTGATCGTGTCGCAATTCTTAATGCCATAGAGGGTAATCATATTGAATCCTTTAACGCGAAATTCGAATAAATAATCAATAGTATCGTCTGCGGGATAATAAGTGTGGCCGTTTATGGTTATTTATCCAGCGCTGATCGGCAATCAATATAACATTGTTGAGTGAATGTGAATAATGATTCCAAAACGTTCCAGATGTGGCTTGTTTATACTTCGCGGTATAAATCCTATTTTGTGCATATGCAATTGTTTGTTTTTTAACCCAATTTGATAAAGTAGTAGAAAAGGTATTAATGTTGCTAAATATTGCAGTAAGTCACATAAAATTTATGGCTACAGCGCCATAGTAATATCATAGACAGCATAACCAGAGGATATCGCAACAATCGGTTAAATGAACTTCTCTCTATACCGCTAACTACGTAGAATACCCATAATAATAAGAGAGGCTATTATGATTGAACGTGAACTGGGGAACTGGAAAGATTTTATCGAAGTCATGCTTCGTAAATAAATGCCTGGAAGGCACCGCGCTCCCATAGGGGATAAGAAAAGGCGACTCAACGAAAGTCGCCTTTTTTGTGCCCGGCACCTCGTATCAGGCTGGCCGGGATCTTATTCCGGGCGCGGCTTCAGCGGGAAGCGGCGACGTATCAGCACGAAAAACAGGGGTACAAAGAAGATAGCCAGAACGGTTGCTGAGATCATTCCCCCCATCACGCCGGTTCCGACAGCATGTTGGCTACCCGAGCCTGCCCCGGTGCTGGTGGCCATCGGCAATACGCCAAAGATAAACGCCAGCGAAGTCATCAGTATCGGTCGCAGGCGCTGGCGGCTGGCGTACAGCGTGGCGTCTAACAGCGCGTGTCCCTTCTGATTCATTTCGTTGGCGAATTCCACAATCAGAATCGCGTTTTTCGCCGAGAGGCCGATAACGGTCAACAGCCCCACCTGGAAGTAAACATCGTTTTCCAGCCCGCGCATCCAGGTGGCGAGTAACGCGCCGATGACCCCGAGCGGCACAACCAGCATCACCGAGAAGGGCACCGACCAGCTTTCATACAATGCCGCCAGACACAGGAAGACGACTAATAGCGAAATAGCGTACAGCGCGGGCGCCTGCGCGCCGGAGAGCCGTTCCTGGTAAGACATGGCTGTCCATTCCAGGCCAAAACCGCCCGGTAGCTGATGCACCAACGACTCCATGACATCCATCGCCGTCCCGGTACTGACCCCCGGCGCGGCCTCTCCGACAATTTCTACCGCCGAATAGCCGTTATAGCGTTCCAGACGCGGCGATCCGGTTTCCCAGCGCGAGGTGGCGAAGGCGGAGAAGGGGACCATGCCGCCATCTTTGTTACGGACATACCAAAGATTAATATCATCCGGCAACATACGATATTTCGCTGCGGCCTGAACATAGACCTTCTTCACGCGGCCCCGGTCCATAAAGTCGTTGACGTAGCTCGATCCCCAGGCTGTTTGCAGGGTGTCGTTGATATCGTCAATCGATACGCCCAGCGCCTGCGCTTTTCGTTGGTCAATATCAATTTGCAGTTGCGGGCTGTCGTCCAGGCCGTTGTGGCGCACGCGGGTCAAGGAACTGTTTTTCCCGGCCAGCTCAATGAGTTGATCTCGTGCGGCCATCAGCGCGTCATGGCCTGCTCCGGCGTGATCCTGTAATTCCATATCAAAACCGGCGGAGCTGCCCAGACCGCTAATTGCCGGCGGGCTGCTGGCGAAGACGCGAGCTTCTTTAATCTGGTTAAATGCTTTTGTCGCCCGCTCAATAATGGCGAACGAGGAGCCGGTGGTGGGATCGCGCGCGTCCCAGTCTTTCAAGCGAACAAACATGCGCGCGACGTTTTGCCCATTCCCGCCAGGGCCGGAACCTACCGTCGAGAAGACCGACATAATGTTGTCTTTCTCATGGGTGAAGTAATAGTTTTCAACCTTTTCAACGACTTTCAGGGTCTGCTGTTGCGTAGAACCGCTCGGTAGCTGGATAGACGTAGTGAACATGCCCCGATCTTCCTGCGGCAGAAAGGAGGTGGGAAGGCGCAAAAACAGGAACACCATGCCGCCAAGCAACAGAACATAAATCAGAATCCAGCGCAGGCTGCGATGCAAAATTTTCGCTACGCCTTTCTCATAACGTTCGGCATTACGATTGAAGGTACGGTTAAACCAGCCGAAAAATCCGCGTTGCCCGTGCTGCTCGCCTTTGTGCAGCGGTTTTAATAACGTTGCGCACAACGCTGGCGTCAGGATCATGGCGACCAGCACCGACAGCACCATTGCCGAGACAATGGTAATAGAAAACTGACGATAAATCGCCCCGGTGGTACCGCCAAAGAACGCCATCGGCACGAATACCGCAGACAGCACCATCGCGATACCGACCAGCGCCCCCTGGATTTGTCCCATGGATTTGCGCGTCGCTTCACGCGGCGTGAGCCCTTCTTCGCTCATGATACGTTCGACGTTTTCCACCACCACGATGGCATCGTCGACCAGGAGCCCGATCGCCAGCACCATCGCGAACATGGTTAATGTGTTAATACTGTAGCCAAACGCGTAAAGCACGGAGAAGGTGCCCATTAATACTACCGGCACGGCGATCGTCGGAATTAGCGTGGCGCGAAAGTTTTGCAGGAACAGATACATCACCAGGAAAACCAGCGCGATAGCTTCCAGCAACGTTTTGACCACATCGATAATCGAGGCTTTGACAAAGGAGGTGGTTTCATACGCGATCTTGTATTCCAGGCCGTGAGGGAAGTACTGCGCCAGCTCGTTGAGGCGATCCAGTACCAGCTTCGCGGTCGCCATTTCGTTCGCGCCGGAGGCCAGCTTAACGCCAAGACCGGAAGCCGGATTGCCGTTAAAACGGCTGAGGTAGTCATATTTTTCCGCCCCCAGCTCCACGGTGGCGACATCGCCCAGTTTGACCTCGGAACCGTCCTGATTAACGCGCAGGGTGATATCGCGAAATTGTTGCGGCGTTTGCAGCAGTGACTGCGCATTAATGGTGGCGTTCAGCGCCTGCTTGTCGACCGAAGGCGTACCGCCAAGCTGCCCGACGGCGATTTGCGCATTCTGCGACTCAATCGCATCGGTCACGTCTTTCGTGGTCATCTGAAAACTATTCAATTTGGCCGGATCGAGCCAGATACGCATAGAGTACTGTGAACCATAAGCGTCAATATCGCCCACGCCGTTGACGCGGCTGAGCGGGTCCTGAATATTACTGGCGACGTAGTCGGCGATATCCTGCTTGTCCATAGAACCGTCGGTAGAGACGAAAGCGATGGTCAAAATATTGGTATCGCCCGTTTTGCGTACCGTGACGCCTTGATCCTGTACCGCCTGCGGCAGTTTACGCATCGCGGACTGTAACTGGTTTTGCACCTGCTGAACCGCCTCATCAGGATCGGTTCCCGCAATAAAGCTCAGGGTGATGGTCGCCTGTCCGGTTCCGCTGCTTTGTGATGACATGTACATCAGATTATCGAGGCCCGTCATATTCTGCTCAATAACCTGGGTTACGGTATTTTCCAGCGTTTGCGCCGACGCTCCCGGATAATTCGCGGTAATACGTACGTTGGGCGGTGCCAGATCGGGATATTGTTCAACAGGTAAAGAAAAAATGGCTAACGCCCCTGTCAGACACAACAGGATAGCCAGCACCCAGGCAAAAATGGGGCGATCGATAAAAAAATTCGCCATTAAAGGGGAACCTCGTGTTTCTACATATCGTTATAGATTTGAACTGCTTCACTGTAGCGGCAAGCTACGAGCCAAACGTGGAGAAATAAAGGAGATAATGTAAATTATCATGCGCTTTTACAGCATACTTTTTGTGCCAACGCCGGAAAGCCTGACATCTGGCTTTCCGGCGATTTGCCGTTCTTTACGTTAACTGACTCTCTTCCTTGTTGGAGGAGCGAAAACTGATACTGACCAGCGTGCCGCCGCCGGAGGGTTGCGAAAAATTCAGCGTGCCGCCAAGGCGCTCCGCGCGCTCACGCATTATATTCAGACCATAGTGTCCGGCAGGCTCATGCGGTTCGCCGATACCAATGCCATTATCGCGAATATAAACGGTATGATCGCCGTCAGGCGCGGTGACGCAGCTCACGGCGATTTCGCTCGCGTTGGCGTGTTTAATGGCGTTCAGGACCGCTTCACGCACAATTTGCAACAAATGCACCTGCATTTGCGCATCCAGCGCCAGCGTGGGTAAACGGCAATCCAACGTGAGTTTGGCCGGGGTCTGACTCTGTAAATCTTCCAGCATTTCATGCAATGCGGAGGGTAAATCGGCCTGCTGTAACGTCAGACGGAACGTGGTGAGTAGCTCGCGAAGCTGACGGTAGGCGTCGTTCAGCGCTCTGGAAAAATCCGCCATGATGCTTTGCGCGCCGGCGTTATCTTCTGGAATGGCGCGCTTCAAAAGCGTTAACTGAATACGTAAATAAGAAAGTACCTGCGCCAGCGAATCGTGTAGCTCACGGGCAATCGTCGCGCGCTCTTCCATTAACAAAAGTTGCTGGAAGTGTTTTTGCGCCTGATTAAAGTACAAACCACGCCCCAGCATCGTGGAGACGCTGTTCAGCAGCGGCGTAGAGGCATTAACGTTGGGGCTTTGCCAGTGGAGTTCGCCATAGACCGTGTCCTGCATCGTCACTGGCAGCATTTGCATCGGCAGGTCGGGGCTTTGCGTGCCTTCGCTAATCCGCCAGTTATCGCCCACGGTTAACTCCAGATACCAGGCGGCGTCATGTTCACGGACAATTTGCAAAATATGGCGAAAACAGTGGACGTCGATTTGGCTGGTATTCAGCGCCTGAGAGCACTGGTATAACACCTCCAGGCGGCGGTGCGCTTCGTGCAGATCGTGCGTTTTTTCTTCCACCGAGGCTTCCAGCGAACGATAAAGTTTATGCAGCTCGCTCGACATCTGACTAAACGTTTTCGCCAACAATCCCAGCTCATTGGGTAAGCTGGTATCCAGCGGCAGCGGGGCGAACTGACCATGTTCAATTCGCTGACTGGCGGTGACCAGTTGATTCAGCGGGCGAACGACCTGCTGGCGAATACGCCGTAGGGTAAAAAAGACCAGCGTAAATATGCCGATACCGCCCGCCAGCGATATGGCGACGACCAGCATGACTTTACGCTCGGCGTAATGCTGTAATGCCAGAACGAAGAGATCAATTTGATCGACGTAATTGTTGATATTGGTCTGATACCAGGCAATGTCGCCGTCCTGTAGGCGGCTATTCATCTCCAGCCAGTTGGCGTGCAGGCGCGCGTAGCGAGTTTTCACCGCCTGCGGCACATACCAGGCGTTGAGATTTTGCAGTACCGGCGAGTTGAGCGCGTGCTGGAAAAGTTGACGATGCGCATTAATCTGCGGGCTACGGCTTTGCAGATCGTAACCCAGCCGATAGCTCTGCATTCGTAGCGAACCGGCGATATTGATCGCTTCGGCATCCCGTAAACTGCTGGTCAGCGTCAGTAATGCGCTGCCGGTGGACAGAATAGACAACAGCACAATATAGAAAAAAGCCTTAGCCAGACTGGCCGAGACCGGGCGTTTAACCGTCACACTGGTACTCCCCGCATTTAGCTGAACCGCAATTTCATTTGCTTTGAAATAAATTGATCTGCCACAGGTTCTGGACAGATAGTTGTGCTTCCTGGGCAGATGAACATTGCCGACCCCGCCTTCGTCAGTTAATAACAATGCTCATATAAAGAATAAGGTTTTTGCAACCAAAACAGAAGGACGCCATGAATCGTTTTATTATGGCCAATAGCCAGCAGTGTCTGGGCTGCCATGCCTGCGAGGTCGCCTGCGTAATGGCTCACAATGATGAGCGACATGTCCTGACGTCACAGCGCTATCAGCCCCGAATTACTGTCATCAAACATCAGCGCCAGCGCAGCGCGGTTACATGTCACCATTGCGAAGATGCGCCCTGCGCCCGTAGCTGTCCGAACGGCGCGATCGCGCATATTAACGACAGCGTGCAGGTCAATGCGCAGAAGTGCATCGGCTGTAAATCCTGCGTCGTCGCCTGCCCATTCGGCACCATGCAGATGGTATTGACGCCCGTCGCGCCAAACCAGTTCAAAGCCAGCGCGCATAAATGCGATCTGTGTCAGGGACGTGAACAGGGTCCGGCCTGTGTGGACAATTGCCCGGCGGATGCGCTGCAACTGGTCACCGAAGACTCGTTGACCCGTCTGGCTAAAACGCGACGGCTGCGTACCGCCCGGCAGGAGATTCGCCCCTGGCATACCGTGGATACACAACACAGTGGGACAGCAAGCAGCAAAGTCGAGCGTATGCAGGCGACGCCGCCGCGCGGCGAACCGGATAAACTGGCGATTGAAGCGCGTAAAACCACCTTTGAGGAAATTTATCTGCCGTTTCGCGCCGCGCAGGCGGAGCGTGAAGCGTCCCGCTGCCTCACATGCGGGGAACACAGTATCTGCGAATGGACCTGTCCGCTGCATAACCATATTCCCCAGTGGATCGAACTGGTGAAAGCTGGCGATATTGATGCGGCGGTAGAGCTTTCTCACCAGACCAACTGCCTGCCGGAAATTACCGGGCGCGTTTGTCCGCAGGACCGGCTATGCGAAGGCGCGTGTACACTCCGCGATGAGTATGGCGCGGTTACCATCGGCAACATTGAGCGCTATATCTCCGATCGCGCTCTGAGCAAAGGCTGGCGTCCCGACCTGTCGGACGTACAGAAGAGCGATAAGCGCGTGGCGATTATCGGCGCCGGGCCGGCAGGTCTTGCCTGCGCTGACGTGCTGGCGCGCCATGGCGTAAGCGCCACCGTCTACGATCGCCATCCGGAAATCGGCGGTTTGCTCACCTTTGGTATTCCGGCTTTCAAACTGGATAAATCTCTGCTGGCGCGCCGTCGGGAAATCTTCAGCGCGATGGGGATTCGTTTCGAGCTTAACTGCGAAGTAGGGAAAGATATTTCTCTGGAGACGCTGCTGGAAAGTTATGACGCCGTCTTTGTCGGGGTAGGGACCTACCGTTCCATGAAGGCTGATTTACCGAATGAAGACGCGCCGGGGGTATATGATGCGTTGCCATTCCTCATCGCCAATACCAAACAGGTGATGGGGCTTCCGGCGTTGCCTGACGAGCCGTTTATTGATACTGCGGGTCTTAACGTGGTTGTGCTGGGCGGCGGTGACACCGCAATGGACTGCGTACGTACGGCGCTGCGTCATGGCGCTGCCAACGTCACCTGCGCTTATCGCCGCGATGAGGCCAATATGCCGGGGTCGAAAAAAGAGGTGAAAAACGCGCGGGAAGAGGGCGCGAACTTTGAATTTAACGTTCAGCCAGTTGAGTTGGTGCTGGATACGCACGGGCGCGCCAGCGGTATTCGCTTTTTGCGTACGCGGCTTGGCGAACCGGATGGTCAGGGGCGACGCCGCCCGGTACCTGTACCGGACAGCGAGTTCGTGATGCCGGCGGATGCGGTCATTATGGCGTTTGGTTTTCATCCGCATGGTATGTCGTGGCTGGAATCGCATGGCGTGAAGGTGGATAACTGGGGACGTATTGCCGCCAGCGTCGAGAGCGAGTTTCGTTACCAGACGTCCAACCCGAAAATTTTCGCTGGCGGCGATGCGGTGCGCGGCGCCGATCTGGTGGTGACGGCGATGGCAGAAGGCCGACATGCCGCGCAGGGGATACTCGACTGGTTAGCTAAATAAGCGTATTTGTAGGCCGGTTAAGGCCTGGAACGGTTAAATGATTGAGTGATAAAAAATCTTAAACTTATTGGCTAACCTTACTCCGTTTGCAGAAATGTTGACGCTCGCAGGGCTGGACGCCCTGCGATAAACATTTTTCCGTCGGGTCGACGTTTAACAGGCCTGATGAGGCCAATCTTAGTATTGAAAATAGAGTGTAAATTGAAGGAAGGGACGCTATCAGAATCCCTTCTTAGAGCCTATCCCATTAGGGCTATTTTACTTGCCATTTTGGTCCTTGGCAGTGCTCCCCAAAACGCGTTAGCGTTTTGAACGCCGCTTGCGGCGGCCCGAAGGGCGAGCGTAGCGAGTCAAACCTCACGTACTACGTGTACGCTCCGGTTTTTGCGCGCTGTCCGTGTCCAAACTGGCTGCGCCAATAACGCCTACAGAGATAGGCTCTTAATTTTTATTTTAAGGAACCATATATCTGGTCAACAATCCAGCCATACGTCGCCGCAGGTAATAATCCACTGACAAAAACATTCGGATTCACTTTAGGATTTGCTACCGGCGAGTGCGGCCTGTTACCTAAAATCACAATCGCCATATGATTAACCGGATCGATAGACGTCAGCGTGCCGGTCCATCCGGTATGTCCATACGTTTGCGGACTGGCTAATACCCCGAACGTGGGGGTCATTGAGGCGTTGCCGTTAACGCGCCACCCCAGACCAAAGGTAGCGTCTTCTGGCGAGCGGCGAGTAAACTGCGCAACTGTTTTGTCGTCGAATAGCTTCACGTTACCGTAGCCGCCCCCATTGAGCATGACTTGCATTAACACAGCCATATCATGGGTATCAGAAAACAGTCCGGCGTGTCCTGAAACGCCGCCCATTGAGTACCAGGCTTTTTCATCATGTACCTGGCCCCATAGTGTATTGGTGCGAATATTGGGGAAATGAATCACGCCGTCACGCGTATTGCCGTGTAGTTCCGTTGCGGCGATTTGCGGCGGCGTGAAGCCTTTCATCAGCGGGTTAAAGACGGTATGTTTTAATCCGAGCGGTTTATAAATGGTGGTTTCGACGTAGCGATCTAATGGCATTGCCGTTATCGATTCAATGATAAAACCAAGAATCATATAATCCACGTCGCTGTAGATATGCTTCGACCCAGGTTGATATTCCAGCGGTGTCTTTTTAATCATCTCCAGAGTAGTGCTTTTACTCTGTGAAAATAATTTACCGGCGACGTTTTTATTGGGATATTGTGGGTCGGCAGGAAAGCCCGCGACGTGATGAAGAATATCAATAATGCGGAGTTTATCTTTGCCTTTTATTTTATCCCCAGGCATATCCTTAAAGCCGGGGATATATTTTGATACCAAATCATTGACATCTATTTTTCCTTCATACACTAGTTTTTGCAATGCGAAGTTAGTGGCATACATTTTTGTGTTTGAAGCCAGATCATACATCGTGTTAGTGGTCGCCCGAATGGGATGGGCTAACAGCGTGGAACCGTCATATTTTTTGGCATAGCCCCAGGCTTTTTGTAGAACAATATGATTATCTTTTATCACCAGAAGATTGATGCTGGGATATCCGGCATCAATTTGATTTTGAATCCAGCCATCAAGTCGGTGAAGTTTTTGGCTATCAAACCCCACCTGTTCAGGGCTCGCGGTGGTCAATACCGGATACTCAACGGCAAAAGCTGAAAGGGAAAACGTCAGTAGAACCGTCGCAACGAGAGTAAATTTCATGATGATTCCCTCAGTCTCACTCCGGCCGTCAAATCATATCGCGAGCATGGACTCTGCGGCCCGGAGAAGCAGAATATGGTCATGGCAGTGACAGAAAAATATGGCTGTACGTCCGTTCAGTCGGCATTAAGGATTAACCCTTCAGCAGACAAAACCGACCTCACGGCGTAATATTAATGCTCTTTTTACACCCTGGAGCCAGCATGTCGCAAACCATTACGCTTATTAAGGATAAAATTCTTTCTGATAATTATTTTACTCTGCGCAACATTACCTATGACCTGACCCGTCGTAATGGCGAGGTTATCCGTCACAAGCGTGAGGTTTACGATCGCGGGAATGGCGCAACCATTCTGCTTTACAACTCAACTAAAAAAACCGTGCTTCTGGTTCGCCAGTTTCGCGTGGCGACATGGGTCAACGGTAATCAAGACGGTATGTTAATTGAAACCTGCGCTGGCCTGCTTGATAACGACGAGCCGGAGGTCTGTATCCGTAAAGAGGCCATTGAAGAGACAGGGTATGACGTTGGTGAGGTACGCAAGATATTTGAGCTGTATATGTCGCCAGGCGGCGTCACGGAGCTGATTCATTTCTTCATTGCCGAATATCATGATAGCGAGCGTGCCAGCATCGGCGGCGGCGTGGAGGACGAAGAGATTGAGGTGCTTGAACTGCCGTTTTCCCGGGCGCTGGAAATGGTGCGCTCAGGTGAGATTCGGGACGGTAAGACCGTGTTATTGCTTAACTATTTACAGACGTCTCATCTAATGGACTGAAAAAAAAGAAATATATTTCTTTACACAAAAAAGACCAATCCGATAAATCTGATTGAGAACCCTGAGGCGCGCAAGGAAGATACCGCCTTAGCTGTGTTGTTCTGAATCTGGGGTTGTTCCGTTCATGCGCTACCGCGTTATTCTTTTTTGTCTGTTTGGCCTGTTGCCGGTCCAGCTACTGTGGGCTGCGCCAGCGCAACGGACTTTTTCCGACTGGCAGGTCACCTGCAATAACCAAAATTTTTGCGTAGCGCGCAATACTGGCGAACATCATGGGCTGGTGATGACATTAAGCCGCAGCGCCGGGGCGCGTACCGATGCGGTACTGCGTATCGATCGCGGCGGTTTGGCGCCGCCCGACGCTAAAGAAGCCGCAATTGCGCCTCGCTTATTGCTGGATGGCAAACCGCTTTCGTTCAACAGTCCACACTGGCGCGTGTCGCCCTGGCATCTCATGACCGGCGATCCTGCCACCATCACCGCATTTTTACAGACGATTCAGGATGCACAGGCTATCACCTTAAAAAACGGCGTTCAGACGCTTTCGCTGGCGGGATTAAAAGCGGCATTACTGTTTATCGACGCGCAACAAAAACGTGTGGGCAGCGAAACCGCCTGGATTGAAAAAGGAAACGAACCGCCGCTCAGCGTGCCCCCGGCACCGGCATTGAAGGGGATCGCCGTGATTAATCCAACGCCCGTACCGCTGAGTGAGGAAGAACGCGACGATCTGCTGGACTACGCAGCATGGCGGGTAAACGGCATTCGTTGTTCGCTTGACCCGCTGCGTCGCGAGACGCAGGTCAGCGCGTTGACGGATGATAAAGCGTTATTGATTGTTAACTGCGAAGCCGGCGCCTATAACACTATTGATCTCGCCTGGGTAGTTTCACGCAAAAAAACGCTCGCCTCGCGCGCCGTACGTTTGCGGCTGCCGTTTAATCGCGGCGTCGAAAGTAATGACATGGAGTTGATGAACGCCTTCTTTGACGAGAAAACGCGCGAGCTGGTGACGTTGGCGAAAGGGCGGGGGTTAACCGACTGTGGTATCCAGACGCGCTGGCGCTATGATGGCGATCGTTTTCGTCTGGTACGTTATGCCGAAGAACCGAGCTGCGATAGCTGGCACGGGCCGGATGCCTGGCCTACGCTGTGGATCACGCGTTGAATCCTGGTTGTTATCCCCTTTTCAGAATAGGGATACACCTATTGAGGTTTCATTTATGGTATAGAGATTGCTACGTTACGGTAGGATTGTTACTTTACCCGATAGCCTCACCACAGCAGGAAATAGTATGAAAATAAATAATGGCCCCGTATTATGCCCCCATTGTGGCTGCCTGAGCGCTTATTATGAAATAGATCGGCTGGCGGCGATAAGAGAAAAAGTGAATAAAGAAGGCGGATCAGCGGCGTGGGATTCAACATTGCAGGCGCATAAAAAAAAGGCCTTTTGCCTGATGTGCCATAAATCCATTGATGAGGTCGTCATCGGGCAGTCAGATGCGCCTGAGTCTACGAAGTAATTTTGCACAGCCTACAGAACAGGTCTGCAGACTGCGCAAAGTCTGTGTTGCTAACGCTCGCCTTAGCCTTTGATGTTTAGCACCCGGCGGGCTTTTTCTACAATATTTTCCACGGTAAAGCCAAAATACGGGAACAGTTTGTCAGCCGGGGCGGATTCACCGTATCCCGTCATGCCGATAATTGCGCCTTTTAGGCCAACATATTTATACCAGTAGTCGGCTATACCGGCTTCCACCGCGACGCGGGCGGTCACGTGCGCCGGTAGCACTGATTCGCGATATGCCTCGTCCTGCGCATCGAAAATATCCGTTGAAGGCAACGACACCACGCGAACGTTATGCCCCTCGCCAGTCAATTTTTCCGCCGCCTGTAGGGTAATTTCCATTTCCGATCCGGTAGCGATCAGAATGATATCCGGCTTGCCGCCGCTATCTTTCAGAATATAACCGCCGCGGGCAATCGCTTTCACCTGTTCCGGCGTGCGTTCCACCTGCGCCAGATTCTGCCGCGAGAGAATCAACGCCGTCGGCCCGTGGTGACGTTCAATGGCCAGCTTCCAGCCGACCGCCGCCTCAACCTGATCGCAGGGACGCCAGGTGCTGAAGTTTGGCGTTAAGCGCAGGCTCGCCAGTTGTTCCACGGCCTGGTGCGTCGGGCCATCTTCGCCCAAACCGATGGAGTCGTGGGTATAGACCATAATCTGCCGGGCTTTCATTAAGGCCGCCATACGTGCCGCGTTACGCGCATATTCGACAAACATCAGAAACGTGGCGGTATACGGTACAAAGCCGCCGTGGTGGGCGATGCCGTTGGCAATGGCGGTCATGCCGAATTCGCGCACGCCATAGTGGATGTAATTACCTGCCGGATCCTCTTTCAACGAGGTCGAACCTTTCCAGATAGTCAGGTTGCTCGGCGCCAGATCCGCCGATCCGCCCAACAGTTCCGGCAACAGGGGACCATAGGCATTGAGCGTATTTTGCGATGCTTTACGGGTGGCGATTTTGGCCGGATTAGCCTGCAAGTCGTTAATAAATTTTTGCGTGGCGGATTCCCATGCCTCCGGCAGTCCGCCGCTCATCCGGCGGGTAAACTCTGCGGCCAGCTCAGGATAAGCCTTCTCATAAGCAGCAAACTTTTCCTGCCACTGCTGCTGCGCTTTCTCGCCTTTTTCACGGCCATCCCACGCGCGGTAAATCTCTTTTGGGATCTCAAACGCCGGATGGTGCCATCCCAGCTTCTGGCGGGTCAGCGCCACCTCTTCTTCGCCCAGCGCCGCGCCGTGCGACTCCTCCTTCCCGGCTTTATTCGGCGAGCCAAAACCTATCACCGTCCGACAGATAATTAGCGAAGGTTTATCTTTTACGCTCTGGGCTTCGAGAATGGCTTTTTTCACCGCTTCCGGATCGTGCCCGTCAATGTCATGCACGACATGCCAGTGGTAGGCTTCAAAACGTTTGGCGGTATCGTCGGTAAACCAGCCTTCGGTTTCGCCATCAATGGAGATGCCGTTGTGATCGTAAAAGCCGATCAGTTTGCCCAGTCCCAGCGTACCAGCCAGCGAACACACCTCATGCGAGATCCCCTCCATCAGACAGCCGTCGCCCATAAAGACATAGGTGTAGTGGTCGACAATCTCATGGTCCGGCCGGTTGAACTGTGCGCCTAACGTACGCTCGGCAATCGCCAGCCCGACGGCATTCGCCAGCCCCTGGCCCAGCGGTCCGGTGGTGGTTTCAACGCCGGGCGTATAGCCAATCTCCGGGTGACCTGGCGTTTTAGAGTGCAGTTGACGGAAGTTTTTTAACTCCTCCAGCGGCAGGTCATAACCGGTTAAATGCAGCAGACTATAGAGCAGCATGGAGGCGTGACCGTTGGAAAGGATAAAACGATCACGGTCATACCAGGTCGGATCGGTGGGGTTATGTTTAAGAAAATCGTTCCATAGCACTTCAGCGATATCCGCCATCCCCATCGGCGCGCCGGGGTGCCCGGAATTGGCTTTTTGAACGGCATCCATGCTCAGCGCACGAATCGCATTGGCAAGGTCTTTACGGGACATAAATCACTCCATGCAAGGTTTATAGTTTGGCGGCAAGCAGGTCTTCCAGTTTGCGCTGGTCAACGGCAAAAAGACGGATACCTTCCGACAGCTTCTCTACGGCCATCGCGTCCTGATTATGTTCCCAGCGGAACTCCGCTTCCGTCATTGGCATAGGACGGTGGAACATCTGCGAGGAAGGCACCAGTTTACGGATCACCGGTTCTTCTTTTTCTTTCAGCTCTTTAAGCAGGTTAGGGGAGATAGTCAGTCGATCGCAGCCGGTTAGCGCGAGGATTTGCTCAGTACGGCGGAAACTTGCACCCATCACGATGGTTTCATAGCGATGTTGTTTAAAGTAATCGTAGATATTGCGTACCGATTTCACGCCGGGATCTTCCTCCACGACATACGGCTCCAGTGGACTACGCGCCTGATACCAGTCGTAAATTCGGCCCACGAACGGAGAGATTAAATAGACGCCCGCTTCGGCGCAGGCGCGCGCCTGGGCAAAAGAGAACAACAACGTCAGGTTGCAATTAATGCCTTCTTTTTCGAGCTGTTCGGCGGCGCGAATACCTTCCCAGGTCGCGGCGAGCTTGATCAGAATGCGTGATTTATCAACATCCTGCTGCTGGTAGAGATCCACCAGATGGCGTGCTTTCTCGATACTTTTTTCTTTATCGAACGATAACCGCGCGTCGACTTCAGTGGAGACGCGACCGGGAATACTTTTCAGTATTTCCGCGCCAAAATTAACCGCCAGTTTATCGCTGGCTGCCGCAACCTGCTGTTCCTGCGTACCGCCGTGTTTTTTCCCCCAGGCAATCGCATCCTCAATCAAATGACCATACTGCTCAAGCCCGGCGGCTTTTAACAGTAAAGAGGGATTTGTCGTGGCATCCTGCGGCTGGTAGTGGCGGATGGACTCAATGTCGCCGCTGTCGGCGACGACGGTAGTGAATTGTTTGATGCCGTCTAGCTGGTTCATAGGAAATACTCCTTGAAAAGTAAAGTGTTAGATGAGTGTGTTGATTCACACTTCTGAAAGATTGATACACTACATAACCAAAAAGCATAGCAGACAGGCATGGTATTGCTGGTATAAGCAGGTAACATGGCCGTTATAAGTTGATAACAAACTCTTGCGCCGTGTCGTGATAGTTTGCAGACCTTCAAAGTTTGTGTTGCGCAGTACGGTGATAATGTGCGGCGCACCAGGCCGCGTCACTTTTTGAACGATACGTGAAAGGAACAACAAGATGGATGAGCAGTTAAAACAAAGCGCCCTTGATTTCCACGAATTTCCGGTACCCGGTAAAATTCAGGTTTCTCCGACTAAGCCCCTTGCCACCCAACGCGATCTGGCGTTGGCTTACTCGCCAGGCGTGGCGGCGCCCTGCCTGGAAATCGAAAAAGATCCGCTGGCAGCCTACAAATACACCGCGCGTGGCAACCTTGTCGCGGTCATTTCCAACGGTACAGCGGTGCTGGGGTTAGGCAACATTGGCGCGCTGGCCGGCAAGCCGGTCATGGAAGGCAAAGGCGTTCTGTTTAAAAAATTCGCCGGCATCGATGTGTTTGACATTGAAGTCGATGAGCTTGATCCGGACAAATTTATCAATGTGGTCGCAGCGCTGGAGCCGACCTTTGGCGGCATTAACCTCGAAGACATTAAAGCGCCAGAATGTTTCTATATTGAGCAGAAACTGCGCGAGCGCATGAACATCCCGGTTTTCCATGACGATCAGCACGGAACGGCGATCATTAGTACTGCCGCCATTCTTAATGGCCTGCGAGTCGTAGAGAAAAATATTTCCGACGTGCGGATGGTCGTCTCCGGCGCAGGGGCGGCGGCAATCGCTTGTATGAACCTGCTGGTCGCGTTGGGGATGCAAAAGCACAACATCGTGGTGTGCGACTCTAAGGGCGTTATTTACAAAGGCCGTGAGCCGAATATGGCGGAGACCAAAGCGGCCTATGCGGTAGACGACAGCGGCAAGCGCACGCTGGATGAAGTCATTGACGGCGCGGATATTTTCCTCGGCTGTTCAGGCCCGAAAGTGCTGACTCAGGAGATGGTGAAGAAAATGGCCCGCGCGCCAATGATTCTGGCGCTGGCTAACCCGGAACCGGAAATTCTGCCGCCGCTGGCGAAAGAAGTGCGCCCGGACGCCATTATCTGTACCGGTCGTTCCGACTATCCGAACCAGGTGAACAACGTATTGTGCTTCCCGTTTATCTTCCGCGGCGCACTGGACGTCGGCGCGACGGCGATCAACGAAGAGATGAAACTGGCGGCGGTCCGTGCGATTGCCGAGCTGGCGCACGCCGAACAGAGCGAAGTGGTGGCCTCGGCCTATGGCGATCAGGACCTGAGCTTTGGGCCGGAATACATTATTCCGAAACCGTTTGACCCGCGTCTGATTGTCAAAATCGCTCCGGCGGTCGCGAAAGCGGCAATGGATTCCGGCGTGGCGACGCGCCCGATTGCTGACTTTGATGCCTATATCGATAAACTGACCGAGTTTGTCTACAAAACCAACTTGTTCATGAAGCCGATCTTCTCGCAGGCACGCAAAGATCCGAAGCGCGTAGTGCTGCCGGAAGGGGAAGAGGCGCGCGTGCTGCACGCAACCCAGGAGTTGATCACCCTGGGGCTGGCGAAACCCATCCTGATCGGACGTCCGAGCGTGATCGAAATGCGTATCCAGAAACTGGGGCTACAGATCAAAGCGGGCGTTGATTTCGAGATCGTGAATAATGAATCCGATCCGCGCTTCAAAGAGTACTGGAGCGAGTATTACCAGATCATGAAGCGTCGCGGGGTAACTCAGGAACAGGCGCAGCGTGCGATGATCGGCAACCATACGGCCATTGGCGCGATCATGGTGCAGCGTGGGGAAGCGGATGCGATGATCTGCGGCACCATTGGCGACTACCATGAGCATTTCAGCGTCGTGAAAGCCGTCTTTGGCTACCGTGACGGCGTGCATACGGCAGGGGCGATGAACGCCTTACTGCTGCCAAGCGGCAACACTTTTATCGCCGATACTTATGTTAACGAAGATCCCACGCCGGAACAGTTGGCGGAGATCGCCGTAATGGCGGCGGAAACCGTTCGCCGCTTTGGTATTGAGCCGAAAGTCGCGCTGTTGTCGCACTCTAACTTTGGTTCCTCAAATTCGCTGTCCGCCAGCAAAATGCGCGAAACCCTTGAGCGGGTACGCGAACGAGCGCCCGATCTGATGATTGACGGTGAGATGCACGGTGATGCGGCGTTGGTGGAAAGTATTCGTAATGACCGGATGCCGGATAGCCCGCTGAAGGGAGCCGCCAATATTCTGGTGATGCCGAATATGGAAGCCGCCCGCATTAGTTACAACTTACTCCGCGTCTCCAGTTCCGAAGGCGTCACGGTCGGTCCGGTCCTGATGGGCGTGTCTAAACCGGTACATGTATTAACGCCGATCGCCTCTGTACGCCGTATCGTGAATATGGTGGCGTTAGCGGTAGTTGAAGCGCAAACCACGCCGCTTTAATAACGCATTACTCTCTCTTCTGGCGCAGGTTCTCCTGCGCTTTTTTTATGCGCCGCTGGGCTTCGCCATGGCATGAAAGGCTCGGGTGGGGATATTCTGGAACCTATTGCGTTACCCCTACTTATTTCACTGAATCTGTACTATGCACAAATCGAGTGATACGCATTATTTTTATCAATAATAGTAATACAAAGAATAGCCGGTGGGTATTTATTGAGGAACAAGCTTAAATTCAGAATGACGCCTGAAAATGTGATGCACCACGATATTTATCGTTAACACCTTCGACAGAAGTCCCTTTTATTTTCTTTCTCTTAGTGATCTACCTCACCTTTTACATCACCTTGCCGAATTTTGTTATTTACTCCGACAAAAAATTGCCACGATGACGGCAGTTTCAGTGGAGACGGTGAGCAATGAATAAAGAACGCATTATTCAGGAATTTGTGCCGGGCAAACAGGTCACGCTGGCGCATCTCATTGCGCACCCTGGTGAAGAACTGGCGAAAAAGATCGGCGTTCCCGATGCTGGCGCGATTGGCATTATGACCTTAACGCCGGGAGAAACGGCCATGATCGCTGGCGATTTAGCGATGAAGGCTGCGGATGTACACATCGGTTTTCTCGACAGATTTAGCGGTGCGCTGGTGATTTATGGCACCGTCGGCGCAGTAGAAGAAGCGCTATTACAGACGGTCAGCGGGCTGGGGCGATTATTAAACTTTACCCTGTGTGAGTTAACAAAAAGTTAATTGGTGGCGGTAATGAAACGTATTGCTTTTGTCGGCGCGGTCGGTGCCGGAAAGACAACGCTTTTTAACGCGTTACGGGGAAATTATTCCCTCGCCAGAAAAACGCAGGCCGTGGAATTTAATGATCATGGCGATATCGATACGCCGGGTGAATATTTTAGCCATCCCCGTTGGTATCACGCCTTAATTACCACGTTGCAGGATGTGGACACGCTGATTTATGTCCACGCGGCAAACGATAAAGAAAGTCGCTTACCTGCCGGGTTATTGGATGTTGGAACCCGTAAACGACATATCGCCGTTATCAGCAAAACGGACATGCCGGATGCCGACGTCGCCGCTACGCGGCAGTTGCTTTGCGAGATTGGGTTCCGGGAGCCGATTTTCGAGCTCAACGGCCACGACCCGCAAAGCGTGCGGCAGTTGGTGGATTATCTGGCGGCTCTCAGTGAACAGGAGGAAGAGGCAGGTGAAAAAACTTATCACAGCTAACGATATTCGTGCGGCCCACGCCCGCGGCGAACAGGCGATGTCGGTAGTGCTGCGCGCCAGCATTATTACCCCGGAGGCTCGCGAAGTGGCGGAACTACTGGGCTTCACGATTACCGAATGCGACGAGCCCGTCCCTGCATCCACATCGGCGCAGTCGTGTAAAAGCGAAAGCCAGCGCATTCGGGAAGCCATCATCGCGCAGCTCCCGGAAGGGCAGTTTACTGAAAGCCTGGTGGCGCAGTTGATGGAAAAAGTGCTGAAGGAAAAGCAGTCGCTGGAACTGGGGACGATGCAGCCGAGCTTTACCTCCGTCACGGGTAAAGGCGGCGTGAAAGTCATTGACGGCAGCAGCGTGAAATTTGGCCGCTTCGACGGCGCCGAACCGCACTGCGTCGGCTTAACCGATCTGGTTACAGAGCAGGATGGCAGCAGCATGGCCGCCGGGTTTATGCAGTGGGACAACGCCTTTTTCCCGTGGACGCTGAACTACGACGAAATCGACATGGTGCTTGAGGGCGAATTGCACGTACGCCATGAAGGCGAAACCATGATTGCCAAAGCCGGAGATGTCATGTTCATCCCTAAAGGCTCCAGCATTGAATTTGGCACGCCAACGTCCGTGCGCTTTCTGTACGTCGCCTGGCCTGCAAACTGGCAATCCGTATGAACGATTTCATCACCGAAACGTGGCTCAGAGCGAATCATACGCTCAGCGAAGGATCGGAGATCCATCTGCCCGCTGATGCACGACTGACGCCCTCGGCCCGGGAACTGCTGGAAAGCCGCCGCCTGCGCATTAAGTTTCTGGATCCGCAAGGCCGGCTGTTTGTCGATGATGACGAACAGCAGCCGCAGCCGGTACATGGCTTAACCAGTAGCGATACGCACCCACAGGCCTGCTGTGAACTGTGCCGCCAGCCGGTGGTGAAAAAGCCCGATACGCTGACCCATCTGACGGCGGACAAAATGGTCGCCAAAAGCGACCCGCGCCTCGGCTTTCGCGCCGCGCTCGACAGCGCCATCGCGCTGACCGTGTGGCTACAAATCGAACTGGCGGAACCCTGGCAGCCGTGGCTTTTCGATATCCGCTCGCGGCTGGGCAACATTATGCGCGCCGACGCTATAGATGAACCGCTGGCGGCGCAGGCGATCGTCGGGCTGAACGAGGATGAGCTGCATCGGCTTTCCCACCAGCCGCTGCGCTATCTCGACCACGATCACCTGGTGCCGGAGGCCAGCCACGGTCGCGATGCGGCGCTGCTTAATCTCCTGCGAACCAAAGTCCGTGAAACAGAAACCCTCGCCGCACAAGTGTTTATTACCCGTAGTTTTGAGGTCTTGCGCCCGGACATTTTACAGGCGCTGAACCGTCTCTCCAGCACGGTTTACGTGATGATGATTTTGAGCGTGGCGAAACATCCGCTGACGGTCGCCCAAATTCAACAACGGTTGGGAGAGAAGCCATGATCATTGAACGCGCCCGCGAACTGGCGGTACGCGCCCCCGCCAGAGTCGTCTTTCCTGATGCGCTGGACGAACGCGTGCTGAAAGCGGCGCATTACCTGCAACAGTACGGTCTGGCTCGCCCCGTTCTGGTCGCCAGCCCGTTTGCGCTGCGTCAGTTTGCCCTGAGTCATCGTATGCCGATGGATGGCATTCAGGTCATCGACCCACACAGCAACCTGAGTATGCGCCAGCGTTTTGCGCAACGCTGGCTTGCCCGCGCCGGAGAAAAAACGCCGCCGGACGCAGTGGAAAAGCTTAGCGACCCGCTGATGTTCGCTGCCGCCATGGTGAGCGCCGGTGAGGCTGATGTGTGTATCGCAGGCAACCTGTCGTCAACGGCGAATGTGCTGCGCGCAGGGCTGCGGGTGATTGGCCTGCAACCTGGGTGCAAAACATTGTCGTCTATTTTCCTGATGCTGCCGCAGTATGCCGGTCCGGCATTAGGGTTCGCCGATTGCAGCGTAGTACCGCAGCCGACGGCGGCGCAGCTGGCGGATATCGCTATCGCCAGCGCCGACACCTGGCGGGCCATTACCGGCGAAGAGCCGCGCGTGGCGATGCTGTCATTTTCAAGCAACGGCAGCGCCCGTCACCCCAATGTCGCCAACGTGCAGCAGGCGACAGAGCTCGTTCGCGAACGTGCGCCGCAACTGCTTGTGGACGGTGAATTGCAGTTTGACGCCGCTTTCGTCCCGGAGGTCGCCGCGCAAAAAGCGCCTGACAGCCCGCTGCAAGGCCGCGCCAACGTGATGATTTTCCCGTCGCTGGAGGCGGGCAATATTGGCTACAAAATCGCTCAGCGTCTGGGAGGCTATCGCGCTGTTGGGCCGCTAATTCAGGGGCTTGCCGCGCCGCTTCACGACCTCTCCCGAGGCTGTAGCGTGCAGGAAATTATCGAACTGGCGTTGGTGGCAGCCGTGCCGCGCCAGGCTGACGTGAGCCGCGAACGCAGCTTACACACACTGGTTGAATGAACGGTCCCGTTCTGGACCCCTTTAATGAGAGGAAAACACGATGGAAGCATTAGGAATGATTGAAACCCGGGGCCTGGTTGCGCTGATTGAGGCCTCCGATGCGATGGTAAAAGCCGCGCGCGTGAAGCTGGTCGGCGTGAAGCAGATTGGCGGTGGCCTGTGTACGGCCATGGTGCGTGGCGACGTGGCGGCGTGCAAAGCCGCAACCGATGCTGGCGCCGCTGCGGCGCAGCGCATTGGCGAGCTGGTCTCTGTACACGTGATTCCACGCCCGCACGGCGATCTGGAAGAAGTGTTCCCGATCAGCTTCAAAGGCGACAGCAACATTTGATGGTAGGCCGGATAAGACGCGCAGCGTCGCCATCCGGCATGAATGCGCGCCATTGCCTGATGGTGCGCAGATTCAAGGCCTACGACCCAACGGGCAATCCATGGAGGCGGATATGAAACTGGCAGTCGTCACAGGACAAATCGTATGTACCGTCCGCCATCAGGGACTGGCGCATGACAAATTGCTGATGGTGGAAATGATCGATGCCCAGGGCAACCCCGACGGGCAGTGTGCCGTCGCCATCGACAGTATCGGGGCGGGAACCGGAGAGTGGGTACTGCTGGTCAGCGGCAGTTCCGCACGCCAGGCGCATCGCAGCGAATTATCACCGGTCGATCTGTGCGTCATTGGCATCGTCGATGAAGTGGTGGCTGGCGGGAAAGTGGTTTTCCATAAATAGGACTGAACATCATGAATCAACAGGATATTGAACAGGTGGTGAAAGCGGTACTGCTGAAAATGAAAGACAGCAGCCAGCCGGCCAGCACTGTTCATGAGATGGGCGTTTTTGCCTCCCTGGATGACGCAGTGGCGGCAGCAAAACGGGCCCAGCAGGGGCTGAAGAGCGTGGCGATGCGCCAGCTTGCCATTCATGCCATTCGCGAAGCGGGCGAAAAACACGCCCGAGAATTAGCGGAACTTGCCGTCAGCGAAACCGGCATGGGACGCGTTGACGATAAATTTGCTAAAAACGTGGCGCAGGCGCGCGGCACGCCGGGCGTCGAGTGTTTATCTCCGCAGGTGCTGACCGGCGATAACGGCCTGACGCTGATTGAAAATGCGCCGTGGGGTGTGGTGGCCTCGGTCACGCCGTCCACCAATCCGGCGGCGACGGTGATTAATAACGCCATCAGCCTGATTGCCGCAGGCAACAGCGTCGTGTTTGCCCCGCATCCGGCGGCGAAAAAGGTCTCTCAGCGGGCAATCACCCTCCTCAATCAGGCGGTGGTCGCCGCCGGTGGCCCGGAAAATTTGCTGGTCACCGTGGCGAACCCGGATATCGAAACCGCCCAGCGGTTGTTCAAATATCCCGGTATTGGCCTGCTGGTGGTGACTGGCGGCGAAGCGGTGGTGGACGCGGCGCGCAAACATACTAATAAACGCCTGATTGCCGCCGGTGCCGGCAATCCCCCGGTGGTGGTGGATGAGACCGCCGACCTGCCGCGCGCCGCACAATCCATCGTCAAAGGCGCATCGTTTGATAACAACATCATCTGCGCCGACGAAAAAGTGCTGATTGTGGTGGATAGTGTCGCTGACGAGCTGATGCGTCTGATGGAAGGTCAGCACGCGGTGAAACTGACCGCCGCTCAGGCCGAACAGCTCCAGCCGGTGCTGCTGAAGAATATCGATGAACGTGGTAAAGGTACCGTCAGCCGTGACTGGGTCGGTCGTGACGCGGGCAAGATTGCCGCAGCCATCGGCCTGAACGTCCCGGATCAAACGCGCCTGCTGTTTGTGGAAACGCCAGCTAACCATCCGTTTGCCGTCACTGAAATGATGATGCCGGTACTGCCGGTGGTGCGGGTCGCCAACGTCGAAGAAGCCATCGCCCTGGCGGTTCAGCTTGAAGGCGGTTGCCACCATACGGCGGCGATGCACTCGCGCAATATCGACAACATGAACCAGATGGCGAACGCCATCGACACCAGCATTTTCGTCAAAAACGGGCCGTGCATTGCCGGGCTTGGATTGGGCGGAGAAGGCTGGACCACCATGACTATCACTACGCCAACCGGCGAAGGCGTGACCAGCGCACGTACCTTTGTGCGGCTGCGTCGATGCGTGCTGGTGGATGCGTTTCGCATTGTATAAGGGATGACTCATGGCGCACGACGAACAACTCTGGCTCACTCCAAGACTGCAAAAAGCGGCGGCCCTGTGTAACCAGACGCCCGCCGCCAGCGACACACCACTGTGGCTGGGCGTCGATTTGGGCACCTGCAACGTGGTGTCGATGGTGGTCGACGGCAACGCCCAGCCGGTGGCGGTGTGCCTTGACTGGGCCGACGTTGTGCGTGACGGCATCGTCTGGGATTTCTTCGGCGCCGTCACCCTCGTGTGCCGTCATCTCGACACCCTTGAACAGCAGCTTGGCTGCCGCTTTACCCACGCGGCGACCTCGTTCCCGCCGGGCACCGACCCGCGTATTTCGATCAACGTGCTGGAGTCTGCTGGGTTAGAAGTCAGCCACGTACTGGATGAACCGACGGCGGTAGCGGATCTGCTGGCGCTTGATAATGCAGGCGTGGTGGATATTGGCGGCGGCACTACCGGCATTGCCATCGTCAAACAGGGCAAGGTGACTTACTCCGCCGATGAAGCCACTGGCGGGCACCATATCTCCCTGACGCTGGCGGGCAACCGCCGTATTCCCCTGGAAGAGGCGGAACAGTACAAGCGCAGCAATGAGCAGGAGATTTGGCCGGTAGTGAAGCCGGTGTACGAAAAGATGGCGGAGATCGTTGCTCGCCACATTGAAGGGCAAGGAATTGCTGATTTATGGCTGGCGGGCGGTTCCTGTATGCAGCCGGGCGTGGAGGCGTTATTTCGCCAGCGTTTCCCGGAGTTACAGGTGCATTTGCCGCAGCACAGCCTGTTTATGACCCCGCTGGCGATAGCCAACAGCGGGAGAGCGAAAGCGGAGGGACTCTATGCAAGCTGAACTACAGACGGCGCTATTTCAGGCATTCGACACCCTGAATCTGCAACGGGTGAAAACGTTCAGCGTACCGCCGGTCACGCTGTGCGGACTTGGGGCGCTCGGCGCCTGCGGCCAGGAAGCGCAAGCGCGAGGCGTAAGCCATCTGTTTGTGATGGTCGACAGCTTCCTGCATCAGGCGGGAATGACCGCGCCGCTGGCACGCAGCCTGGCGATGAAAGGCGTGGCGATGACGGTCTGGCCGTGTCCGCCAGGCGAGCCGTGCATCACCGATGTCTGCGCGGCGGTGGCGCAACTGCGTGAGGCGGCGTGCGACGGCGTAGTGGCCTTTGGCGGCGGTTCGGTGCTGGACGCGGCGAAAGCGGTCGCCCTGCTGGTGACTAACCCTGACCAGACGCTGAGCGCCATGACCGAGCGCAGTACATTACGCCCGCGTCTGCCGCTGATTGCGGTGCCGACCACCGCCGGAACCGGTTCTGAAACCACCAACGTAACGGTGATTATCGACGCGGTCAGCGGGCGCAAGCAGGTACTGGCACACGCGTCACTAATGCCGGACGTGGCGATTCTTGATGCTGCCGTGACCGAAGGCGTTCCGCCAAACGTGACGGCGATGACCGGTATCGATGCGTTGACGCATGCGATTGAGGCCTACAGCGCGCTCAACGCCACGCCGTTTACCGACAGCCTGGCGATTGGCGCGATAGCGATGATTGGCAAATCGCTGCCGAAAGCCGTGGGTTACGGCCACGATCTGGCGGCGCGTGAAAATATGTTACTGGCCTCCTGTATGGCGGGAATGGCTTTTTCCAGCGCCGGTCTGGGGCTGTGTCATGCGATGGCGCACCAGCCAGGAGCGGCGCTGCATATTCCGCACGGCCAGGCCAACGCCATGCTGCTGCCAACAGTCATGGGCTTTAACCGGATGGTTTGCCGCGAGCGCTTCAGTCAAATCGGTCGGGCGTTAACCAATAAGAAATCGGACGATCGCGATGCGATTGCGGCGGTGAGCGAGCTGATTGCCGAAGTGGGCCAGAGCAAACGGCTGGCTGACGCTGGCGCCAAACCCGAACACTACAGCGCATGGGCGCAAGCCGCGCTGGAGGATATTTGTCTGCGCAGTAACCCACGCACCGCCACACAGGCACAGATTATCGACCTGTACGCGGCTGCCGGGTAATGCCTGTAGGCCGGATAAGGTGCTCGCACCGCCATCCGGCAATAACACGGCGTTAATGCCGGAGGCGACGTAAACGTCTTATCCGGCCTACAAATCATAAATGGCAGGGAGTAAGGGCTATGGGAATTAACGAAATCATCATGTACATCATGATGTTCTTTATGCTGATTGCCGCCGTGGACAGGATCCTGTCGCAGTTCGGCGGGTCGGCGCGCTTCCTCGGTAAATTCGGCAAGAGTATCGAGGGGTCTGGCGGCCAGTTTGAAGAGGGCTTTATGGCGATGGGCGCGCTGGGACTGGCGATGGTCGGTATGACCGCGCTGGCGCCGGTGCTGGCGCATGTACTGGGGCCGGTTATTATCCCGGTATACGAAATGCTGGGCGCGAACCCATCCATGTTTGCGGGTACGCTATTGGCCTGTGATATGGGCGGATTCTTCCTCGCCAAAGAGCTGGCCGGCGGTGATGTCGCGGCGTGGCTATACTCAGGGTTAATCCTTGGATCGATGATGGGGCCGACCATTGTGTTCTCCATTCCGGTGGCGCTCGGCATTATCGAACCGTCTGACCGCCGCTACCTGGCGCTTGGCGTACTGGCGGGTATCGTCACCATTCCCATTGGCTGCATTGCGGGGGGATTGATCGCCATGTACTCAGGCGTGCAGATCAATGGTCAGCCAGTGGAGTTTACCTTCGCGCTGATCCTGATGAACATGATCCCGGTATTGATCGTCGCGGTGCTGGTAGCGCTGGGGCTGAAGTTCATCCCGGAAAAAATGATCAACGGTTTCCAGATTTTCGCCAAATTTCTGGTGGCGCTGATCACCATCGGTCTGGCGGCTGCGGTGGTTAAATTCCTGTTGGGTTGGGAGTTGATTCCGGGACTCGACCCGATCTTTATGGCGCCAGGCGACAAACCCGGCGAAGTGATGCGCGCCATTGAAGTGATCGGCTCTATCTCCTGCGTGCTGCTTGGCGCGTATCCGATGGTGCTGTTACTGACCCGCTGGTTTGAAAAACCGTTGATGAATGTCGGTAAACTGCTGAACGTAAATAATATTGCGGCGGCAGGCATGGTGGCGACCCTGGCGAACAATATCCCCATGTTCGGCATGATGAAGCAGATGGATACCCGCGGCAAAGTGATTAACTGCGCATTTGCCGTCTCTGCGGCGTTCGCGCTGGGCGACCATTTAGGCTTCGCCGCCGCGAATATGAACGCCATGATCTTCCCGATGATTGTCGGCAAGCTGATCGGCGGCGTGACGGCGATTGGCGTGGCGATGATGCTGGTGCCGAAAGATGACGCCGCCCAGGTGAAAACCGAAGCGGAGGCGCAATCGTGAACACTCGCCAGCTACTGAGCGTCGGTATCGATATCGGCACCACCACCACGCAGGTGATCTTCTCGCGCCTGGAGTTGGTTAACCGTGCGGCGGTGTCGCAGGTGCCGCGCTACGAATTCATCAAACGCGACATTAGCTGGCAAAGCCCGGTCTTCTTTACGCCCGTGGATAAGCAGGGCGGTCTGAAAGAGGCCGAACTTAAAGCGCTGATTCTGGCCCAGTATCAGGCCGCAGGCATCGCGCCTGAATCGGTGGACTCAGGGGCTATCATTATCACCGGCGAAAGCGCCAAAACCCGCAACGCCCGTCCGGCGGTCATGGCGCTCTCGCAGTCGCTGGGCGACTTTGTGGTCGCCAGCGCCGGGCCGCATCTGGAATCGGTCATTGCCGGTTACGGCGCCGGAGCGCAAAGCTTGTCTGAGCAGCGGATGTGCCGGGTGCTGAATATTGATATCGGCGGCGGCACGTCTAACTACGCGCTGTTTGACGCGGGAAAAGTCAGCGGCACCGCTTGTCTTAACGTCGGTGGTCGCCTGCTGGAAACCGACGCTCAGGGGCGCGTGGTTTATGCCCATCAGCCGGGGCAGATGATTATCGATGAGGTGTTCGGTTCGGGTACTGATGCTCGCGCCTTAGCTGCCGCACAGTTGGGGCAGGTGGCGCGGCGGATGGCGGATCTCATCGTCGAGGTTATCACTGGCGCGCTCTCGCCGCTGGCGGAATCGCTGATGCAAACCGGGCTGCTGCCCGCCGATATTACGCCGGAGGTGATCACCCTTTCCGGTGGGGTAGGTGAATGCTACCGCAACCAACCTGCCGATCCGTTCTGCTTTTCTGATATCGGGCCGCTGCTGGCGACCGCGCTGCATGAGCACCCGCGTCTGCGCGAGATGAACGTGCAGTTTCCGGCGCAAACCGTACGCGCCACGGTCATCGGTGCGGGGGCCCATACGCTGTCGCTTTCCGGCAGTACTATCTGGCTGGAAGACGTCCAACTGCCGCTGCGCAACCTGCCGGTGGCGATCCCGCAGGATGACGCCGATCTGGTGAACGCCTGGCGGCAGGCGCTTCTCCAGCTTGATCTCGACCCGCAAACCGACGCTTACGTGCTGGCGCTTCCCGCCACGCTCCCGGTGCGTTACGCCGCATTACTCACGGTCATCAACGCGCTGACGGCTTTTGTCGCGCGTTATCCCAATCCACATCCCCTGCTGGTGGTGGCCGAGCAGGATTTTGGTAAAGCGCTGGGCATGTTATTGCGCCCACAGTTACCGCAACTTCCGCTGGCGGTCATCGATGAGGTGGTCGTGCGGGCGGGAGACTATATCGACATTGGTACGCCTCTTTTTGGCGGATCGGTTGTGCCGGTGACGGTGAAATCACTCGCATTTCCTTCCTGAGGGAACGACTTATGAAACTAAAGACCACATTGTTCGGCAATGTTTATCAGTTTAAGGATGTAAAAGAGGTACTGGCTAAAGCCAACGAACTGCGTTCGGGGGATGTGCTGGCCGGGGTTGCCGCGGCAAGTTCGCAGGAGCGCGTAGCGGCAAAACAGGTACTGTCGGAAATGACGGTGGCGGATATCCGCAACAATCCGGTGATTGCCTATGAAGAGGACTGCGTGACGCGCCTGATTCAGGATGACGTCAACGAAACGGCCTATAACCGGATTAAAAACTGGAGCATCAGCGAACTGCGCGAATACGTACTGAGCGATGAAACCTCCGTGGACGACATCGCGTTTACCCGCAAAGGGCTGACCTCCGAAGTGGTGGCGGCAGTAGCGAAAATCTGCTCCAACGCTGACCTGATCTACGGCGGCAAGAAAATGCCGGTGATCAAAAAAGCCAATACCACCATCGGTATTCCGGGCACCTTTAGCTGCCGTTTGCAGCCGAACGATACCCGTGACGATGTACAGAGTATCGCCGCGCAAATCTACGAAGGGCTTTCTTTCGGCGCAGGCGATGCGGTGATCGGCGTTAACCCGGTGACCGATGACGTGGAGAACCTGACCCGCGTGCTCGACACCGTTTACGGCGTTATCGATAAATTCAATATTCCGACCCAGGGCTGCGTGCTGGCGCATGTCACCACCCAGATTGAAGCGATTCGCCGCGGCGCGCCGGGCGGACTGATTTTCCAGAGCATTTGCGGCAGCGAGAAGGGCTTAAAAGAGTTCGGCGTCGAGCTGGCTATGCTCGATGAAGCGCGGGCTGTGGGGGCGGAGTTCAACCGCATCGCCGGGGAAAACTGCCTGTACTTTGAAACCGGGCAAGGGTCTGCGCTGTCGGCTGGTGCGAACTTTGGTGCCGACCAGGTGACGATGGAAGCGCGTAACTACGGGCTGGCTCGCCACTACGATCCGTTCCTGGTGAACACCGTGGTGGGCTTTATCGGGCCGGAGTATCTCTACAACGACAGGCAGATTATCCGCGCCGGTCTCGAAGATCACTTTATGGGCAAGCTGAGCGGCATCTCCATGGGCTGCGACTGCTGCTATACCAACCATGCCGACGCCGACCAGAACCTTAACGAAAACCTGATGATTCTGCTCGCCACTGCCGGCTGTAACTACATCATGGGGATGCCGCTCGGCGACGACATCATGCTCAACTACCAGACCACCGCTTTCCACGATACCGCCACCGTCCGTCAGTTGCTGAATTTACGGCCATCGCCGGAGTTTGAACGCTGGCTGGAAACGATGGGCATTATGGCAAACGGTCGTCTGACCAAACGGGCGGGCGATCCGTCACTGTTCTTCTGATGACGCGGGGGATAACACCATGGATCAAAAACAGATTGAAGAAATTGTACGTAGCGTGATGGCGTCAATGGGACAGGACGTACCGCAGCCCGTCGCGCCGTCAACGCAGGCAGGCGCAAAGCCGCAGTGCGCCGCGCCGACGGTGACCGAAAGCTGCGCGCTGGATTTAGGTTCCGCAGAGGCAAAAGCCTGGATTGGCGTCGAGAACCCGCATCGTGCGGACGTGCTGACCGAACTGCGTCGCAGTACCGCTGCTCGTGTATGTACCGGGCGCGCTGGCCCACGTCCACGTACCCAGGCGCTGTTGCGCTTCCTGGCGGATCACTCCCGTTCGAAAGACACCGTGCTCAAAGAAGTGCCGGAAGAGTGGGTCAAAGCGCAAGGGCTGCTGGAAGTACGTTCGGAGATCAGCGACAAAAACCTGTACCTGACGCGCCCGGATATGGGGCGTCGCCTGAGCCCGGAAGCCATTGATGCGCTGAAGTCGCAGTGCGTGATGAACCCGGATGTGCAGGTAGTGGTCTCCGATGGCCTCTCTACGGATGCGATCACCGCCAACTATGAAGAGATTCTGCCGCCGCTGCTTGCCGGTCTGAAGCAGGCCGGGCTGAACGTCGGCACGCCGTTCTTTGTGCGCTATGGCCGCGTGAAGATTGAAGATCAGATTGGCGAAATTCTCGGCGCGAAGGTCGTCATCCTGCTGGTGGGCGAACGTCCGGGGCTGGGGCAGTCGGAAAGCCTTTCCTGCTACGCCGTCTATTCCCCGCGCGTGGCGACCACCGTCGAGGCCGACAGAACCTGTATTTCAAACATTCATCAGGGGGGGACGCCGCCAGTAGAAGCTGCCGCCGTGATTGTGGATTTGGCCAAACGGATGCTGGAGCAGAAAGCGTCCGGCATCAACATGACCCGTTAAGGAGACATCATGCCTGCATTAGATTTGATTCGACCTTCAGTGACTGCCATGCGCGTGATTGCCTCCGTGAATGACGGCTTTGCGCGGGAACTTAAATTACCGCCACATATACGTAGCCTCGGACTCATCACGGCAGATTCTGATGATGTGACCTATATTGCCGCTGATGAAGCGACAAAACAGGCGATGGTGGAAGTGGTCTATGGCCGCTCCCTCTATGCCGGGGCGGCTCACGGGCCGTCGCCTACCGCTGGTGAGGTGTTGATTATGCTGGGCGGACCGAACCCGGCGGAAGTGCGCGCCGGTCTGGATGCAATGGTCGCCAGCATTGAAAACGGCGCGGCGTTCCAGTGGGCGAACGATGCGGAAAATACCGCATTCCTGGCGCATGTGGTTTCGCGTACCGGCTCGTACCTCTCGTCTACCGCAGGTATCGCGCTGGGCGATCCAATGGCCTACCTGGTGGCGCCGCCGCTGGAAGCGACATTCGGCATTGACGCGGCGATGAAATCCGCTGACGTTCAGCTGGTGACTTACGTGCCGCCGCCGTCGGAAACCAACTATTCGGCCGCGTTCTTAACGGGAAGCCAGGCCGCGTGTAAAGCCGCCTGCAACGCCTTTACCGACGCCGTGCTGGATATCGCCCGTAACCCTGTCCAGCGTGCGTAACGGAGGCTGCCAATGATCAATGCCCTGGGATTACTGGAAGTGGACGGAATGGTCGCCGCCGTCGATGCGGCGGATGCCATGCTGAAAGCGGCCAACGTGCGTTTGCTCAGTCATCAAGTGCTCGACCCTGGCAGGCTCACGCTGGTGGTGGAGGGCGATCTGGCGGCGTGTCGTGCGGCGCTGGATGCCGGAAGCGCCGCCGCGCAGCGCACAGGCCGTGTGATTAGTCGCAAAGAAATTGGTCGTCCGGAAGAGGACACCCAGTGGCTGATTGGCGGGTTTGCGCGTGCGACAACGCCGACTGAGAAAGCGCCCCAGGTACCCGCAACGCCTGAGTTCGCTGAAGCGTTACTGGCGCTGCTGGCATCAGTACGCCAGGGAATGACGGCGGGAGAGGTGGCCGCGCATTTTGGCTGGCCGCTGGAGCAGGCCAGAAACGTGCTGGAACAACTCTTTTCTGACGGAGCGTTGCGTAAACGCAGTAGTCGCTATCGCATCAAAAATTAATCTGTCGGAGGGCCGGGCGTCCTGGCGGGCGTCCGGCATAGAAGATCATGAAAAAGACCCGTACAGCGAATTTGCACCATCTTTATCATGAAGCGTTACCCGAAGACGTTAAACTTACGCCCAGAGTCGAGGTGGACAATGTTCATCAGCGACGGACGACGGATGTCTATGAACATGCTCTGACTATCACCGCCTGGCAGCAGATCTACGATCAGTTACACCCGGGTAAATTTCATGGCGAGTTCACGGAAATCCTGCTTGATGAGATTCAGGTGTTCCGTGAATACACCGGCCTGGCGCTGCGTCAGTCGTGTCTGGTTTGGCCAAACTCTTTCTGGTTTGGTATTCCGGCGACGCGCGGCGAACAGGGATTTATCGGCGCGCAGGGGCTCGGCAGCGCCGAGATTGCCACCCGACCGGGAGGCACCGAGTTTGAACTGAGCACGCCGGATGATTACACCATTCTGGGCGTCGTTATCTCGGAAGATGTTATTTCCCGTCAGGCCACGTTTTTGCATAACCCGGAAAGGGTGCTGCATATGCTACGTAACCAGTTAGCGCTGGAGGTAAAAGAGCAGCATAAAGCGGCGCTGTGGGGCTTTGTGCAGCAGGCGCTGGCCACCTTCAGCGAGAGTCCTGAAACCCTGCATCAACCTGCGGTGCGTAAGGTCTTGAGTGATAATTTGTTGCTGGCGATGGGCACGATGCTGGAAGAGGCGAAGCCGATTCATAGCGCCGAGAGCATCAGCCATCAGGGATATCGTAGGCTACTGTCGCGGGCGCGGGAATATGTGCTGGAAAATATGTCGGAGCCGCTGACGGTGCTCGACTTATGTAACCAGCTACACGTAAGCCGTCGCACGCTGCAAAATGCGTTTCACGCCATTTTGGGCATTGGCCCCAATGCGTGGCTGAAACGTATTCGCCTCAATGCAGTGCGCCGGGAGTTGATTAGCCCGTGGTCGCAGAGCACCACGGTCAAAGATGCCGCGATGCAGTGGGGATTCTGGCATCTGGGGCAATTTGCCACCGATTATCAGCAATTATTTGCCGAAAAACCGTCGTTGACGCTGCATCAACGGATGCGGCAATGGGCTTGATATTGATGGGTAGGCTCTCCGGTTGCTGATAACGTGCGCGTGTCGGGAATTGCCCGGTGGCGGCTGGCGCCTTACCGGGCCTACGGATTCGCTGCTGTCTGTGGTTGGTAGCCCGGACAAGGCACGCCAGCGCCGCCTCCGGGGAAGCGCGCGCAATTTTGTCTCCGCAGATAAACCCGTAAAGCATCCCATCGGCATATTTCTCAATATCTTCATAGCTTATTTGTGCGAGGAACATTATCGTTTGCGCGCACGTTGGATATTCCGCATCCTGAACCCAGGCCGGGTGGCCGCCGAGCTGTGAGAAGGTCGTGGGTGAATTAGGAACGGCCGTGGCGAAAACGGTGTTATATGCCGTACAACACTACCAGGTCAGAATGCGAATTACCGAGTTCTTTATCTACAATGAACTCGTTTATTTCTACGAGCCTGCTTTTACTCAACGACCAACCGGATAGGCGATAAACAAACCGGCTATCGTCAGAATACATGCCAGTATGCATAGCAAGATACAGTTAACGCTTTTACGCGGAATATGAATAATAAAGCAGAGTAATGCTATCAGGGCCATGACCACAGGGATGGTCACCATATTGATAACCAGAAGCACGATCAGACCGAAGCTCACCCCTCCGCTATGAGGGATGAATATTCTTTCTTCAAAATATATTTCTAGCGTAATGGCAAGCAGGCAGCCAATAAAACTTATACCCAGATGGGGATGCCATTTGGCGTCACTGGTTACTACTTTCCGTGTATTTGTTTGCATTGTTTTACTTTATAAATAAGCTAAATCCAGTCGCGTACCTGAATAAACTCGCTCAGCGCCGCTTCCGGGCTACCCGCTTCTGGCTGCCAGTCGTACTCCCAGCGCACCAGCGGCGGCATCGACATCAGGATAGATTCAGTGCGCCCGCCGGTTTGCAGACCAAACAGGGTGCCTCTGTCCCACACCAGATTGAACTCCACGTAGCGCCCGCGGCGATAAAGTTGAAAATTACGCTCCCGCTCTCCCCAGACCATCGCTTTGCGTCGTTCGACAATCGGTAAATACGCCTCGGTGTAGCCGTTGCCGACCGCCTGCATAAAGGCGAAGCAGTAGTCGAAATCCGGCGTATTCAAATCGTCAAAAAACAGGCCGCCGATACCGCGCTGCTCGTTGCGGTGTTTGAGAAAAAAGTAGTCGTCGCACCACTTTTTATAACGCGGATACACATCGTCACCAAACGGCTGGCACAGGTCGCGGGCGGTGCGGTGCCAGTGAACGGCATCCTCTTCAAAGCCGTAGTAGGGCGTTAAATCGAACCCGCCGCCAAACCACCACACCGGATCGGCGCCCGGTTTTTCGGCAATAAAAAAGCGCACGTTAGCATGGCTGGTGGGAATATACGGATTGTGCGGATGCACCACCAGCGATACGCCCATCGCTTCAAAGCTACGCCCGGCGAGTTCTGGCCGATGCGCGGTGGCGGACGCGGGCATTGCATCGCCGTGAACGTGAGAGAAATTAACGCCCGCCTGTTCGAAAATCCCGCCGTTGCGTAATACCCGGCTGCGTCCGCCGCCGCCCGCTTCGCGTCGCCAGCTATCTTCGACAAAGTTTGCGCCATCCACAGCGGATAACGTTTGGCAAATATCATCCTGCAGGCGTAGCAGAAACTGTTTTACGTGATGTGCATCGGGTTTCATGATTACCGTTTCTTCGTGTGTGCTTTCTGATTATCAAACCAGTGAAAATAACTGATGATGCCGTTGGCGATCGCCGTAGCGATTTTCTGGCGAAACGCCGTCGTGCCCAGCAGGCGTTCTTCTTCCGGATTGGTAATAAACGAGGTTTCGACCAGTACCGACGGAATTGACGGTGATTTTAGCACCACGAAAGCCGCTTGTTCGGTAGTGCGGCTGTGTAATTTATGTATCGGTTTGATTTTCTTGAGAATATGCGAACCCAGCGTCAGACTGTTTTTAATCGTATCGGTTTGCACCAGATCAAACAAAACTTGTTGTAATAGATGATCCCGGTCAGTGGCTTTTTTACCCGCCACTTCGTCCGCGCGGTTTTCACGCTCGGAGAGATACTTCGCCATGGCGCTACTGGCCCCGCGGTTGGAAAGCGCAAAAACGGAAGCCCCCGCCGCTTTCGGATTGGTAAAACCATCGGCATGAATAGACATAAACAGATCCGCGCCGTGCTTATGGGCGATTTCCACCCGATCGTACAGCGGAATAAAGGTATCCCCTGTCCGGGTTAAACGCGCATCGATTCCGTGATTTCGCAAAATAGCGCGTACGTTTTTGGCAATTGCCAGTACGACGTGTTTTTCCTGAGAACCGTTGCGGCCAATCGCGCCGGTATCGATGCCGCCGTGTCCGGGGTCGAGCATCACCAACCGTTTACTGCCGGTTTTTTTGGTTTTGGGTTTGCTGTGACCATTACTGGTTTTTAGCGTTTCTTCTTTGGCTATTGCGTGCGACATACCTGACAGCGTCAGGGCCGCCAGACCTGTTTTGAGTACCTGGCGGCGCGATGTGAGAGTTTTTAGGAGTTTAAAAGTGCTCATACGGCCTGAGTTGTGAAAATTAAGTTCAAGATGTTATATCGTATCGCGTAATCCGTTACGACGGTTGGTGATGAGAATTGTTTTACTTTTCATTTCAATACGTGACACATCGCCATTATGCCATTTTTTCCGCTACATCGCGTCAGATATTGGCTGAATCAGATGTTTGCGCCATAATCTTGGTTTTTCCACCCGAAAAGGCAACGAATACCATGGAAATACGCGTTTTTCGCCAGGAAGATTTCGAAGAGGTGATTACCCTCTGGGAGCGTTGCGACCTGCTGCGTCCATGGAACGATCCTGAAATGGATATTGAACGCAAGGTGAATCACGATGTCAGCTTGTTCCTCGTTGCGGAAGTTAGCGGCGAAGTCGTCGGTACGGTAATGGGCGGTTATGACGGGCATCGCGGCTCGGCGTATTACCTGGGCGTTCACCCGGAGTTCCGCGGGCGCGGCATTGCGAATGCGTTGCTTAACCGGCTGGAAAAAAAACTCATCGCTCGCGGGTGTCCGAAAATCCAAATTATGGTGCGCGATGATAACGACGTTGTGCTGGGCATGTATGAACGTCTGGGGTATGAGCATTCTGACGCCCTAAGTTTGGGTAAACGCCTGATTGAAGATGAAGAGTACTGAGTTTCATCCAGCCGATTATGATGTACACGGACGTTTACGCCTGCCGTTTCTGTTCTGGTGCGTACTGCTACTTCAGGCGCGCGCCTGGGTACTCTTTGTCATTGCCGGTTCATCCCGTGGACAGGGTAATACTTTGTTAAACTTTTTTTATCCCGACCATGACAATTTTTGGCTGGGGCTGTTGCCCGGCGTTCCGGCGGTAGTGGCATTTTTACTCAGCGGGCGGCGTGAAGCGGTTCCTGGTGTGTGGCGCTGGCTGCGCGGACTCCTGATCCTTGCTCAACTGGTGTCGTTGTGCTGGCTGCCGGTGATGTGGCTGGGTGGCGACCCGGTCAACGGCGTCGGGCTGGCGCTGCTGCTGGCGGACATCGTCGCGCTGATCTGGCTGTTAACCAATCAACGTTTGCGTGCCTGTTTTTCCCTTGAGAAAGAATAACGGCACTTTTTGGCGAACCCGCACTCCAACCAACGTTAATTAATAAAAGAAAGGAAGTGAGATGAAATCGCTGCGTTTGACTTTACTCGCACTGCCGCTGGCGCTGACCGGCTGCTCGACGCTCTCCTCGGTCAACTGGTCTGCCGCAAATCCATGGAACTGGTTTGGTTCCTCGACAGAAGTCACTGAGCAAGGCGTGGGAGCGCTGACCGCCGCCACGCCGCTGGAAGAGCCGGCTATTGCAGAGGCATTAGATGGCGATTATCGCCTGCGTAGCGGTATGAAAACCGATAACGGCAACGTGGTGCGCTTTTTCGAAGCGATGAAGGGCGACAATGTCGCGATGGTGATCAACGGCGAGCAGGGAACCGTGAGCCGTATTGATGTGCTGGACAGCGATATCCCAACTGCCGCGGGGGGCAAAATCGGTACGCCGTTTAGCGACCTTTACAGCAAAGCGTTTGGTCACTGCGAGCCGGTTTCCAGCGATAGCCATACCAGCGTCGAATGTAAAGCCGAGGGAAGTCAGCATATTAGCTATGTTTTCTCCGGCGAGTGGAGCGGACCGGAAGGCTTAATGCCTCCTGATGACGTCTTAAAAAACTGGGACGTGCGCAAAATTATCTGGCGTCGTTAATTTGCGCCTGAACAAACCGCTTCGCTTAAAAACAAGGTAAAATAGCCTCCATTAATGCCACGACTGCGTGGCATTCTCATTTTCAGGAGGAATCATGTCTCAGGTTCAAAGTGGCATTTTGCCGGAACATTGCCGTGCGGCAATTTGGATTGAAGCCAATGTGAAAGGCGACCTGGACGCCCTGCGCGCGGCCAGCAGAACATTTGCCGATAAACTGGCGACCTTCGAAGTCAAATTTCCGGACGCCCATCTTGGGGCCGTTGTGGCGTTTGGCAACAACACCTGGCGCGCTCTGAGCGGCGGCGTCGGGGCGGAAGAACTGAAAGATTTTATTCCTTATGGTAAAGGGCTGGCGCCGGCCACGCAGTATGACGTGCTGATCCATATCCTTTCCCTGCGCCACGATGTGAATTTTTCTGTTGCCCAGGCGGCGATGGAAGCCTTCGGCGACTGTATCGACGTGAAAGAAGAAGTTCACGGTTTCCGTTGGGTGGAAGAACGTGATCTGAGCGGCTTTGTCGACGGGACAGAGAACCCGGCGGGCGAAGAGACGCGCCGTGAAGTGGCGGTGATCAAAGATGGCGTGGATGCCGGCGGCAGTTATGTGTTCGTGCAGCGTTGGGAACACAATCTCAAGCAACTTAACCGGATGAGTATTCACGATCAGGAGATGATGATCGGGCGTACCAAAGAAGCCAATGAAGAGATTGACGGCGATGCGCGTCCGGCAACGTCTCACCTGAGCCGCGTCGATCTCAAAGAAGATGGCAAAGGGCTGAAGATTGTACGCCAGAGCCTGCCATACGGCACCGCCAGCGGTACTCATGGTCTCTATTTCTGCGCTTACTGCGCACGTCTGCACAATATCGAACAGCAGCTTTTGAGTATGTTCGGCGATACCGACGGTAAACGCGACGCAATGCTGCGCTTCACCAAACCGGTGACTGGCGGCTACTATTTTGCGCCGTCGCTGGATCGCCTGTTAGCGCTATAAGGTAAAACCCTGTCGGATGGCAGCGCAAACGCTTTATTCGACCTACGATTGGTAGGCCTGATAAGCGCAGCGTCATCAGGCAGAACAGCATAAAAATGCCCATCCCCGCCTCCGCGGGGATTTTTTTACCTAATATTTACCTGAATTAGTGAGCTATTCCTCAGCACTTATTTGTTATTACTGTATTTTCAGTGTTAATGGAGTGTAAGACTCCATATTCAAAAGGAGACATTGAAAATGGGTAAACTCACGGGCAAGACAGCATTGATTACGGGCGCATCGCAGGGCATTGGCGAAGGGATCGCTCGCGTATTCGCACGCCACGGCGCGAACTTAATCTTGCTGGATATCTCCGATGAGATTGAAAAGCTGGCGGATGAGCTGGGCGGGCGCGGGCATCGCTGCACTGCCGTTAAGGCTGACGTCAGAGATTTTGCTTCGGTGCAGGCGGCGGTTGCGCGCGCCAAAGAGACTGAAGGTAGAATTGATATTTTGGTGAATAACGCTGGCGTGTGCCGTCTGGGCAACTTCCTCGATATGAGTGAAGAAGATCGCGATTTCCACATTGATATTAATATTAAAGGTGTCTGGAACGTCACCAAAGCCGTCCTGCCGGAGATGATTAAACGTAAAGATGGCCGCATTGTGATGATGTCTTCCGTCACGGGAGATATGGTGGCGGACCCGGGTGAAACGGCCTATGCGCTGTCAAAAGCCGCCATTGTCGGTTTAACCAAATCGCTGGCGGTAGAGTATGCGCAGTCCGGTATTCGTGTGAATGCCATTTGCCCCGGTTATGTAAGAACGCCGATGGCGGAAAGCATTGCCCGTCAGTCTAATCCTGACGATCCGGAGTCGGTATTAACGGAAATGGCAAAAGCTATTCCGCTACGCCGTCTTGCCGATCCGCTGGAAGTAGGGGAACTGGCGGCATTTCTGGCTTCCGATGAGTCCAGCTATCTTACCGGAACGCAAAACGTCATTGATGGCGGCAGTACCCTGCCTGAAAGCGTAAGCGTAGGCGTCTGATTGATGCCGGTCTCCTCCCCGCGCCGCGTGGGGAGGGATTCTCTTATTCCCTTTTCAACTTTCAAATCATCAAACGGTATATAAAACCGTTACTCCTTTAGCGCTGGTTATAAATATGATGACCATAAGAAAGTCATTAAATTTATAAGGGTGCGCAATGGCCGTTAACTTACTGAAAAAGAGACCCCTGACGCTGGCAGCAATGCTGTTACTGGCAGGGCAGGCGCAGGCAACGGAGCTGCTGAACAGCTCATACGATGTCTCCCGCGAGCTGTTTGCCGCCCTTAACCCGCCGTTTGAGCAACAATGGGCGAAGGATAACGGCGGCGATAAGCTGACGATTAAGCAGTCTCATGCCGGGTCATCAAAACAGGCGCTGGCGATTTTGCAGGGACTGAAGGCAGACGTCGTGACCTACAATCAGGTGACCGACGTACAGATTCTTCATGATAAAGGCAAACTGATCCCTGCCGACTGGCAAAGCCGTCTGCCGAACAACAGTTCGCCATTCTATTCCACGATGGGCTTCCTGGTGCGCAAGGGGAACCCGAAAAATATTCACGACTGGAGCGATCTTGTACGTTCCGACGTGAAGCTGATTTTCCCTAACCCGAAAACCTCCGGCAACGCCCGTTACACGTATCTGGCGGCATGGGGCGCGGCGGATAACGCGGACGGCGGCGATAAAGCCAAAACCGAACAGTTTATGACCCAGTTCCTGAAAAACGTCGAAGTGTTTGATACCGGCGGCCGCGGCGCTACGACTACCTTTGCCGAGCGTGGTCTGGGCGATGTGCTGATTAGTTTTGAGTCGGAAGTGAACAATATCCGCAAACAATATGAAGCCCAGGGATTTGAAGTGGTGATCCCGAAAACGAACATTCTTGCTGAATTCCCGGTTGCCTGGGTGGATAAAAACGTGCAGGCCAACGGCACAGAAAAAGCCGCCAAAGCTTACCTGAACTGGCTGTATAGCCCGCAGGCGCAGACCATCATCACCCATTACTACTACCGCGTGAATAACCCGGAAATCATGGGCAAGCAAGCAGATAAATTCCCGCAGACCGAACTGTTCCGCGTGGAAGACAAGTTTGGTTCCTGGCCGGAAGTGATGAAAACGCACTTTGCCAGCGGCGGCGAGCTGGACAAACTGTTGGCGGCGGGGCGTAAGTAATGCTTGCCGTTTCTTCCCGACGCGTGCTGCCCGGCTTTACGTTAAGCCTCGGCACCAGTTTGCTGTTTGTCTGCCTGATCCTGCTGTTGCCGTTGAGCGCGCTGGTGATGCAGCTCTCACAGATGAGCTGGTCGCAATACTGGGATGTCGTGACCAACCCTCAGGTGGTGGCTGCCTATAAAGTGACGCTACTGGCGGCATTTGTGGCATCGATTTTTAACGGCGTGTTTGGCCTGTTGATGGCGTGGATTTTAACCCGCTACCGTTTTCCAGGGCGCACGTTGCTGGATGCGCTGATGGATCTGCCGTTTGCGCTGCCGACAGCGGTGGCGGGTCTGACGCTGGCTTCGCTGTTCTCAGTGAACGGTTTCTACGGTCAGTTTCTCGCGCAGTTTGATATCAAAGTGACCTATACCTGGCTCGGTATTGCGGTGGCGATGGCCTTTACCAGTATTCCATTTGTGGTGCGCACCGTCCAGCCGGTACTGGAAGAGCTGGGGCCGGAATATGAAGAAGCGGCGCAAACGCTGGGGGCCACCCGGCTGCAAAGTTTTCGCAAAGTCGTGCTGCCTGAGCTGTCGCCTGCGCTGATTGCCGGCGTGGCGCTCTCTTTTACCCGTAGCCTGGGCGAGTTTGGCGCGGTGATTTTTATCGCCGGAAATATCGCCTGGAAAACAGAAGTGGCCTCGCTGATGATTTTTGTGCGTTTGCAGGAGTTTGATTACCCCGCCGCCAGCGCCATTGCCTCGGTGATCCTTGCGGCATCCTTGCTGCTGCTGTTCTCTATCAATACCTTGCAAAGTCGCTTTGGTCGACGTGTGGTAGGTCACTAATGGCGGAAGTGACTCAATTGAAGCGATACGACGTCCCCCGCATTAACTGGGGAAAATGGTTTTTGATTGGCGTCGGGATGCTGGTTTCGGCGTTTATCCTGCTGGTGCCGATGATTTACATCTTCGTGCAGGCGTTCAGCAAAGGGTTAATGCCGGTACTGCAAAATCTGGCCGATCCGGACATGCTGCACGCCATCTGGCTGACGGTGTTGATTGCCTTGATCGCAGTGCCGGTGAATCTGGTGTTCGGCATTCTGCTGGCGTGGCTGGTGACGCGCTTTAACTTCCCCGGACGTCAGCTATTGCTGACCCTGCTGGATATTCCCTTTGCCGTCTCACCGGTGGTGGCCGGTCTGGTTTATCTGCTGTTTTATGGCTCCAACGGCCCGTTGGGCGGCTGGCTGGATGAGCATAATTTGCAAATGATGTTCTCCTGGCCGGGGATGGTACTGGTCACTATTTTTGTCACCTGCCCGTTTGTGGTGCGCGAACTGGTGCCAGTGATGCTCAGTCAGGGCAGTCAGGAAGATGAGGCGGCGATTTTACTGGGCGCATCCGGCTGGCAAATGTTTCGCCGCGTGACGTTGCCGAATATTCGCTGGGCGCTACTCTACGGCGTGGTGTTAACCAACGCCCGCGCGATTGGCGAGTTTGGCGCGGTGTCGGTGGTGTCCGGCTCGATTCGCGGCGAAACGTTATCGCTACCGTTACAGATTGAATTACTGGAGCAGGACTACAACACCGTCGGCTCCTTTACCGCCGCCGCATTGTTGACGCTAATGGCGATTATTACCCTGTTTTTGAAGAGCATGTTGCAATGGCGTCTGGAGAATCAGGAAAAACGCGCGCAACAGGAGGAAAATCATGAGCATTGAGATCGCCAGAATTAAGAAATCGTTTGGTCGCACTCAGGTACTGAATGATATCTCGCTGGATATTCCTTCCGGCCAGATGGTTGCCTTGTTGGGGCCGTCAGGTTCCGGTAAAACGACGCTGCTGCGCATTATTGCCGGGCTGGAACATCAGTCCAGCGGCCATATTCGTTTCCACGGTACGGACGTTAGCCGCCTGCACGCGCGTGAGCGTAAAGTCGGTTTTGTGTTTCAGCACTATGCGCTGTTTCGCCATATGACGGTGTTTGACAACATCGCTTTTGGCCTGACGGTGCTGCCGCGACGCGACCGCCCAACTGCGGCGGCGATTAAAACGAAAGTGACGCAATTGCTGGAGATGGTGCAACTGGCGCACCTCGCGGATCGCTTCCCCGCCCAGCTTTCCGGCGGACAAAAACAGCGCGTGGCGCTGGCGCGCGCGCTTGCCGTAGAACCGCAAATTCTACTGCTGGATGAACCCTTTGGCGCGCTGGATGCCCAGGTACGTAAAGAGTTACGTCGCTGGTTGCGCCAGCTACATGAAGAACTGAAATTCACCAGCGTCTTTGTCACCCACGATCAGGAAGAAGCGACGGAAGTGGCGGATCGGGTGGTGGTGATGAGTCAGGGCAATATCGAACAGGCTGATGCGCCGGATCGGGTGTGGCGTGAACCGGCAACCCGCTTCGTACTGGAGTTTATGGGCGAGGTGAACCGCCTGACAGGCACCGTCCGCGGCGGGCAGTTTTACGTTGGCGCGCATCGCTGGCCGCTGGGTTATACGCCCGCGTACCAGGGGCCGGTCGATCTGTTCCTGCGTCCGTGGGAGGTGGATATTAGCCGCCGCACCAGCCTGGATTCTCCGCTACCAGTACAGGTCATTGAGGCCAGCCCGAAAGGTCACTATACACAGTTAGTGGTACAGCCGCTGGGGTGGTATCACGATCCGCTGACGGTGGTGATGGCGGGTGACGACGTCCCGCAGCGCGGCGAGCGTTTGTTTGTCGGCTTACAGAACGCACGTCTCTATCATGGCGACCAGCGTATTGAGCCCCATGAGGCGCTTGCTCTTGCGGAGTCTGCCTGATAGGTTAATTTGCAGGTTTATCGCCCGGTGGCGCTTCGCTTACCGGGCCTACAGCGTATATCGTGATTTTGTAGGCCGGGTAAGCGAAGCGCCACCCGGCTTTTTCTTGGGCAGAAAACGTGAATACATTAGAACAAACCATCGGCAATACGCCGCTGGTCAAATTACAACGTCTGGCGCCGGATAACGGCAGTGAAATCTGGGTCAAGCTGGAAGGCAATAATCCGGCAGGATCGGTGAAAGATCGCGCGGCGCTATCGATGATTGTCGAGGCGGAAAAGCGCGGGGAAATTAAACCGGGCGATGTCCTGATTGAAGCGACCAGCGGCAACACTGGCATTGCGCTGGCGATGATCGCCGCGCTGAAAGGTTATCGCATGAAGCTGTTGATGCCAGACAACATGAGTCAGGAGCGTCGGGCGGCAATGCGGGCCTATGGCGCAGAGCTGATTCTGGTCACTAAAGAGCAGGGAATGGAAGGGGCGCGCGATTTAGCGCTCGCTATGTCTGAACGTGGAGAAGGTAAACTGCTCGATCAGTTTAATAACCCCGATAACCCATATGCGCACTACACCACCACCGGCCCGGAAATCTGGCGGCAAACGCAGGGGCGGGTAACGCATTTTGTTTCCAGCATGGGCACGACCGGCACCATTACCGGCGTGTCGCGTTTTCTGCGCGAGCAGGAAAAACCGGTCACTATCGTTGGCCTACAGCCGGAAGAGGGCAGCAGTATTCCGGGAATTCGCCGCTGGCCAGCGGAATATATGCCGGGCATTTTTAACGCCTCGCTGGTAGATGAGGTGCTGGATATTCATCAGAATGATGCCGAAAACACCATGCGTGAACTGGCGGTTCGTGAAGGCATTTTCTGCGGCGTCAGCTCTGGCGGCGCGGTAGCGGGTGCGTTACGCGTTGCACGTGCCACGCCCGGCGCGGTAGTGGTGGCGATCATCTGCGATCGCGGCGACCGTTACTTGTCTACCGGCGTGTTTGGTGAAGAGCATTTCAGCCAGGGGGCAGGGATTTAGATATGATCGCCAATGCTATGAAATTGACCAGGAATAGCGCAGTTTTTCCTGCTAGTTGCACCATGTCTCCTCTGTTCAAACTGAAACTCATTGGATAAGTGACTGCAAAAGGGATATGACCGCACAATTTCAACTGGGCCGGAAATATCACATTGTCGATGGTGCGGAATCAGACACACAGAAAGCTATCTTTAGGTATAAAAACACGTCAAAAAGGATGATGACGCTACGTAATTAAAGGAATTAATTTCATGAAATTTGCTTTCCGGACACTGATTTTTGTCGGTTTGTTTTACGCCATTGCCCCTCTTGCCTATGCAGAAACCTCGTTGGATGAGTTACAGCAACAGGCAGATCGAGGGGATATGAATGCGCAGTTTCAACTGGGCCGTAAATATCATATTGGCGATGGTGTGGAGCGTGATGTGGAGAAAGCCGTTTTTTGGTATCAAAAAGCTGCAGCTCAAGGGAGCGCAAAAGCGACAAATAATCTGGGCGTGTTATATGAGCATGGACATGTTGCCCCCGAGGATGAGCACCGTTCAGTAGAGTGGATAATGGAAAAATCATTTGCCTATTTTACGGATGCCGCTAAAAAGGGTCAGTGTACCGCCCAGCAAAATATTGGTGCGACTTATGCTTATCGACACGAATATGTTCAGGCGTGGGCATGGCTCACGGTAGCAGCGACGCGAGGTTCTAAATGGGGATTGATAGACAGGGGACGTTTTGAGAACAGTATGAGTTCCGATGAACGAAAACAGGCGGAGAAACTGGCGAAGGAATACCTGCAAAAATACGACACGAAAGAAGGGCGGTGTAACGAGCAGACAATTGATTTGAGTACTTATAAGCGTTAATCCTGCTCTACTTTTTAAGCAACAGATCTGCCTGGCAGGTCTGTTGCATGAGAATAACCCATTGCGCACCGCCAGCTTCATTGCTGCGGTTTACTTCCCTTACGGCGCAACCGTTTTATCCGTTTCCGCAATAAGCGCATGTAAATAAGGCTGCGCGTTTTCATCGCTTTTACCGGGAATTTTAACGATATAGGGCTTTCCGGTGATGGACGACGACGACGCGACTTTATCGATAAACTGTTCGGCGGTGTCGATACGATTGCGCGTGTTACCCAGTTTTAAGCGCAGGTGCGATACGGCTTCCTCGCAGTTATGCGCATCACCGTTACGAACGAATGTCAGATCCTTTTTCTGCGCCAGCGCATTCAGCATGGCGTTAATGCGCGCTTCTTCGTGGGCGTTTAGCTTCGCCCAGGCGGGTAGGGTCAGCAGGAGCGCAACGACGGCGCAGACAATTTTCTTCATGGTAAAATCCTTTTTCATGCGATAATCACTGCACCTCAGACCGTTAGCCGGGTAATAAGTTGCACTCCTGGTGGGGTTATTTCTGTGAGTGCGCCAGCGTGAGTTCATCCAGAAAACGCCACAGCTTTTCATTCATTTGCTGGTAATTCCATGCGCGCATTTCGGCAACCGAGCGGATAAAACGCTTCCCTTGCGCGTCGGCCAGCTCCTGCTGCGAATGTTGGATTAATCCTTCAACCGCCTCGACGGTAAATTCCATATGACACTGGAAGCCGTAGACAAAATTGCCGTACTGCACTATCTGACGTGGACAGCCTTCGCTTTCGGCCAGCACGGTCGCCTGATCGGTGAGTCCTGGCATATCGTTGTGCCAGTGGCCGACGGTTAACGGGGAGCCAAAGTGGGCGATAAGCGGATGCCGCAGACCGGCTTCAGTGAGCGTAATAGGGTAGTGACCAATCTCTTTTTCCGGACTTTGGCACACAGCGGCGCCCAGCGCCTCGCCAATGAGCTGCGAACCAAGACAAATGCCGATAACCATTCGCCGGGCCGTAATCGCCTGATTAATTAAGTGCTGTTCGGCGCGAGAGTCAAAGTATGGGCACTCTTCGCGGGTGGTGCGCGGCGACTGAGGACCGCCAAATACCACGAGCATATCGAACTCATCGGCATTGGGCGGTAGCGCTTCTCCGGCATAGACGCGCGACCATGAAATGGTATAACCGCGATCTTCAGCCCATTTCAGATAAGCGCCAGCGGATTCAAACGACTCATGGACAACAAAATGAACTCGCACGTTATTTTCTCCTGTTAGCGATTTAGCGCCTGATGGACATCAGCCGCCAGCGTGTTGATCTCGCTGTCATTTAATGTCGACAGCGTGATACGTAGACCGTGAGACGGCGCGCTTACGCCAAAGGCTTCTCCCTCACGTACCAGCCAGCCGGATTTTGCCAGCGTAAACGCGGTAGCCTGGCTATGGGTGTCCAGCGGGAGCCAGGCATTCACGCCGTCGCCGGGAGAAATGGCGATGCCATATTGCTGTAGGGCGCAGGCCAGTTTTTGTTGCCGGGTGGCGCAAAACAGCCGCGTTTGCGCCAGCCTGTGCTGATACTCAGGGTCGGTCAGGCAGGCGTAGACCAGATCCTGTAACAGATGGCTGACCCACTGACTACCGGCATTTAGCCGCAGCCGAAGTTTTGCCGAGGTCGCGCTGTCGCTGGCGACAACAGCAAGACGTAAATCAGGGCCGAGGGTTTTGGAAACGGAGCGTATCACCGCCCAGTGTTGCGTTGTCTGCGCAATAACCGGCTGCCAGGGCGACGAAGAAAGCAGGGCGAAGTGATCGTCGATAATGACCACTACCTGAGGGTAACGCGCCAGTATATTTTGCAGCGCAGCGGCACGGCGAGCGCTCAGGCTACAGCCGGTAGGGTTGTGTGCGCGCGGCGTTAAGATCACTGCCCGCGCGCCCTGGTTTAGCGCCTGTTCCAGCTTTTCAGGCTGCATTCCTTCGCTATCCACACTGACCGGGCTGGCGCTAAAACCGGCATAGCGCAGCATATTGATACTGCTTAAAAAACAGGGATCTTCCACCGCGACGCTGTCGCCCGGCAGCAGATGCGCGCAAAGCAGTCTTTCAATGGCGTCGATAGCTCCGCTGGTGATATCAATTTCGCCTGCGACGGGTGTGGCATCCCGTAGCCAGCGCGCCGCCCAGGCGTGTAGTTCAGGGGAAACGGGCGCATCGCCGTAGAGATGCGGCGTGCGGCTGAGACGGGCAAAATAACGGCTAAGGTCAGGCAGACGCTGCGGATCGGGATTGCCGCCGGAAAGGTCGTGCAGAGGCGTATGCGGATCGCCGCCTTCCAGCGCTACGGGAGACGGACTGCCTTTAATCACCGTCCCATTGCGGCCTAAACTTTGCGCCAGTCCCGCCGTTATCAGCCGTTTATACGCCGCTGCGACGGTATTGCGGTTCACCTTTAATTCGCTTGCCAGCTCCCGTACCGGCGGGAGCGAATCCTCCGCCCGTAACGTGCCGGCGATAATGTGTTGACGGATACTGTCAAAAATTTCGTTAGCGGTTTTTCCGTCGATCATTATTGACCTATGACAAAATGAATTTTAGCATATGACAATGATAATGAGGCGGTAGCCTGCTGTCCAGCGAGAGGAAAATTTTATGGGACAAGAGAGTGATATTCAGTCAGTGCTCTTCGACGACAACCATCGGGCATTACAGACCGATATCGTCGCCGTCCAGTCACAGGTCGTGTACGGCAGCGTAGGCAACAGTATCGCTGTTCCGGCCATTAAAGCGCAGGGATTACGCGTGACGGCGGTCCCGACGGTGCTGTTCAGCAATACGCCGCACTATAAAACGTTTTATGGCGGCATTATTCCCGCCGAGTGGTTTGCAGGCTACCTTACGGCGTTGAATGAGCGCGATGCGCTACGTGAATTAAAAGCGATTACCACCGGTTACATGGGCAGCGCAGACCAAATTGTCTTGCTTTCGAAGTGGCTAATGGCGATCCGGGCTTCGCATCCGGAGGTGTGTATTCTTGTTGATCCGGTCATTGGCGATACCGACAGTGGAATGTATGTGCAGGCGGAAATTCCGCAGGCTTATCGCACACATTTGTTGCCGCAGGCGCAGGGGCTAACGCCGAACGTATTTGAGCTGGAGATGCTGAGTGGTAAACCGTGTCGCACGCTGGAAGAGGCGGTGGCGGCGGCGCAATCTCTGCTTTCCGATACGCTGAAATGGGTGGTTATCACCAGCGCGCCGGGCGAATCTCTGGAGACCATAACGGTTGCCGTCGTTACCGCGCAGGTCGTGGAAGTCTTTGCCCATCCGCGGGTGGCGACGGAGTTAAAAGGGACGGGAGATCTCTTCTGCGCCGAGCTGGTCAGCGGTATTGTGCAGGGAAAAAAACTGACGACCGCGGCAAAAGATGCGGCGCAGCGCGTGCTGGAGGTGATGACCTGGACACAGCAGTGTGGCTGTGATGAGTTAATTCTGCCGCCGGCAGGGGAGGCGCGATGAAGAGTTATCGGCTGGTCGTTCGCCAGCAGGGACGTATCGTGGGGCATTTTGAAACGAGCGGGCTGGACGCGCTGGAAGATATTTGCGTAGCGCGGGCGATGTTTGGCATCACTGGCGGCTATCAGTGCGAGCTGCAAGTGTCCGATTCCGAACGCAGGATGCTGGAGAGTGGCCCGGATGGGATGAAGATCCTGATGCGCGAGAAGTGCTTTCGCCCGGTGACCTCGCAGTTGTAACCCGTGGATTGGCGCTGAAATGTTCGCAACCTTGTAGGCCTGATAAGCGTAGCGCCATCAGGCAGTGCACTGCACCATCGCCGGATGGCGGCGCAAGTACAGGCAAAAAAAATGGCGCCCAAAGGCGCCATTCTTCACTGCGGCAAGAATTACTTCTTAATGCGGATAACCGGAGTTTCACCCACGGTCACGCTACCGGACAGTTTGATCAGTTCTTTGATTTCATCCATGTTGGAGATAACAACCGGAGTCAGGGTAGACTTGGCTTTTTCTTCCAGCAACGGCAGATCGAACTCGATGACCGGATCGCCAACTTTCACGCGCTGACCTTCTTCAGCAATACGCTTGAAGCCTTCGCCTTTCAGCTCAACGGTGTCGATACCGAAGTGAACGAACAGCTCAATGCCGCTATCGGATTCGATAGAGAACGCATGGTTGGTTTCAAAGATTTTGCCGATGGTACCGTCAACAGGGGCGACCATTTTGTTACCGGTTGGTTTGATAGCAATGCCATCACCAACGATTTTTTCAGCAAAAACTACATCCGGCACGTCTTCGATGTTGACGATCTCGCCAGAGAGCGGGGCAACAATCTCAATAGTTCCGGTGTCTTTCTTATCATCAGAAACCAGAGATTTTAGTTTATCGAACAAACCCATGATCTTCTCCTAAGCAGTAAATTGGGCCGCATCTCGTGGATTAGCAGATTGTTTTTTCTTCAATGAACTTGTTAACCAGCGTCATTAACTCGTCCGTTGTCGGTTGAGCAAGAGCCTGCTCTGCTAACACCTTCGCATCTTCGAAGTTCGTGTTACGGATAATCTTCTTAATGCGCGGGATAGAAATGGCGCTCATAGAGAATTCGTCCAGACCCATCCCCAGCAACAGAAGTGTAGCACGTTCGTCGCCTGCAAGCTCACCACACATGCCAGTCCATTTACCTTCTGCATGAGAAGCATCAATAACTTGCTTGATCAAGTTCAGTACGGACGGTGACATTGGCTGGTAAAGGTGTGAAATCATATCATTACCACGGTCAACTGCCAGGGTGTACTGCGTTAAATCATTGGTGCCGATACTAAAGAAATCAACTTCTTTGGCTAAATGACGCGCAATTGTCGCCGCAGCCGGTGTTTCCACCATCACGCCAATCTCAATGCTTTCGTCAAATGCTTTACCTTCGTCACGCAGTTCCTGTTTGTAGATTTCAATCTCTTTGCGCAGCGCGCGAACTTCTTCAACAGAGATGATCATCGGGAACATAATGCGCAATTTACCGAAAGCGGAGGCACGCAGAATCGCGCGAACCTGGTCACGCAGGATCTCTTTGCGATCCATGGCGATACGCACGGCGCGCCAGCCCAGGAACGGGTTCTCTTCTTTCGGGAAGTTCATGTACGGCAGCTCTTTGTCGCCGCCAATGTCCATGGTACGGACGATAACCGCCTGCGAGCCGCACGCTTCAGCGACCGCTTTATAGGCGGCAAACTGCTCTTCTTCCGTCGGCAGCGCGTCGCGATCCATGAACAGGAATTCAGTACGATACAGACCAACGCCTTCCGCGCCGTTACGCTCAGCGCCTTCAACGTCGCGAACGGTACCGATGTTGGCGCAAACTTCAACCTGATGTCCATCCAGCGTGATTGCCGGCAGATCTTTCAGTTTTGCAAGTTCCGCTTTCTCGGTCGCAACCTGCTCCTGGACGGCGCGCAGTTGCTCAATAACATCGTTGGTCGGGTTGACGTAAACCTGGTTGTTTACGGCATCCAGAATCAGATAGTCGCCGTTTTTCACCTGAGAGGTGACGCTACCGGTACCTACGATCGCTGGCAGTTCCAGAGAACGCGCCATGATGGAGGTATGAGACGTGCGTCCGCCCGCGTCGGTGATGAAGCCCAGCACTTTCTGCAGGTTCAGCTGTGCAGTTTCTGACGGCGTCAGGTCAGCGGCAACCAGGATAACTTCTTCCTGAATCGCGCTCAGATCGATAATGGCCAGACCCAGGATATTGCGCAGCAGGCGCTTACCAATATCACGTACGTCAGCCGCACGCTCTTTCAGGTATTCGTCATCCAGTTCTTCCAGGGCAGTGGCCTGACCTTCGATAACTTCATGTGCGGCTGCGTCAGCCGTCATGTGCTTATCTTTAATCAGGGCTATGATTTCCTGCTCCAGCTCCTCATCTTCGAGCAGCATAATATGCCCTTCAAAGATGGCTTCTTTTTCTTCACCGAACGTTTCACCAGCTTTTGTCTTGATCGCTTCCAGTTGCGCAGATGCCTTGGCACGACCGCTCAGAAAACGTTCAACTTCCTGATCAACCTTGTCGGCAGAAATTTTTTTCCGGTCAATGACGATTTCGTCTTCTTTCAGCAGCAGTGCTTTGCCGAAAGCGATACCCGGGGATGCTAAAATGCCTGAAATCATAACCCTACCTTACTTGTGACTGATTTTTAAAAGAACCCGGAAAAAAACTTACTCGAGTTCCGCCATCAGTTTGACCAGATGTTCAACCGCTTTCTGCTCATCTTCACCTTCTGCGGAGATGGTGACGACGGTGCCTTGAGTCAGGCCCAGAGTCTGCAGTTTAAACAGGCTTTTCGCGCTGGCGCTTTTGCCGTTGGAAGTCACAGTAATCTCAGAAGTGAAGCCTTTTGCTTCTTTAACAAACTGAGCAGCAGGGCGGGTGTGCAGACCGTTCGGAGCGGTAATGGTAACTTCTTGCTGGAACATTGTATTTCCCCAACTTATAGGTTTAGTGTTGTGGAACTAAAGTCTAGCCTGGCGGCTCAACTTTAGCCTGTATTGTTAGCGCCGGCGTAAACGGGACGCGACACAAAAGGTGTTCTACGCAATCCGTTGCTGGCAACTTATGGCCGCTGACGTTTCGCTCGTCATTAAACATTATGCCGCGAAAGGAAGATTTGAACCAAATCATAAAATCGATTCAGCTAACGCTTTTCCTGTAACGATTAATTTCGCGCATCAAAATAATTAGTCTGGTTAAATACCAGTTCCGGCAGGGTGAATCAATGCCAGGTGAGGTGAAAGTTTGAAGCAGGCCACAAAAAAGCACCCAAAAAGGTGCTTTTTTACGCGTTTTTAACATGCTGGCATCACTGTTGCAGTTCTTTCTCAGTAAAGAGATCGGCGAACAACGCGGTGCTCAGATAACGCTCACCTGATGAAGGTAGGATAACCACAATATTCTTATTGGTAAAGCTTTCATCTTCCTGCAGCTTAAGCGCTGCAGCAACCGCGGCACCGGAAGAAATTCCTGCCAGAATACCTTCCTCTTCCATCAGACGGCGCGCGGTAGAAATGGCTTCTTCATTGGTGATGCCAACCACTTTATCAATCAGTTTCAGATCCAGGTTGCCCGGGATGAAGCCTGCGCCGATGCCCTGAATTTTATGCGGGCCTGGTTTGATCTCTTCACCAGCCAGCGCCTGGGCAATAACCGGGGAGTCAGTGGGTTCTACCGCAACGGTGATAAGATCGGTTTTACCCTTCGTCCCTTTGATATAACGCGTGACGCCGGTTAACGTACCGCCAGTGCCGACGCCGGAGATAAACACATCCACCTGACCATCGGTGTCTTCCCAGATTTCCGGGCCGGTGGTTTTTTCATGGATTTCCGGGTTGGCAGGGTTGCTGAACTGCTGGAGCAGGAGATATTTTTGCGGATCGCTGGCGACAATTTCTTCGGCTTTCTGAATAGCGCCTTTCATCCCTTTCGCCCCTTCGGTCAGCACCAGATTCGCGCCTAATGCTTTGAGTAGCTTGCGGCGTTCAATGCTCATGGTTTCCGGCATGGTCAGGGTGAGTTTGTAACCGCGCGCGGCGGCGACATACGCCAGCGCAATACCGGTGTTGCCGCTGGTCGGCTCCACCAGTTCCACGCCAGGTTTCAGTACGCCACGCTTTTCGGCATCCCAAATCATATTGGCGCCGATACGGCACTTGACGCTGAAGCTCGGGTTGCGCGACTCCACCTTCGCCAGAATGCGTCCATTACCGATACGGTTCAGTCGAACCAGCGGCGTATGACCGATAGTCAGCGAGTTATCTTCATAAATCTTACTCATGGCCTGTCCTTAACTGTATGAAATTGGGATACCTTCCCAGCATACCTTCCAGCCAGATATGGGGAAGTAAGGATTTCGCATATCTATATGCTGATGGGAAATAATGGTTATCAGTATGGAATAAGAGACAGCATAAGCCATCTCTTATTTATACATTTTTACGTTATTTCCATAACGCGTGCTTAGCACGCCAGCAATCAACCCACATTGCCGTCGCGCCACAGACGGCGACAGGCATAATGAACAGGTTAAGCACCGGAATCATCGTAAAGAGGCTGGTGAGCGCGCCAAATTGCATATTCGCCACCTTCTGCGTGCGCAACGCGGCGCGCATCGTTTTAAACGGCACTTTGTGGTTATCAAACGGGTAGTCGCAATACTGGATCGCCAGCATCCAGGCGCTGAACAAAAACCACAGCACCGGCGCGATGGTTTGGCCAATGCCAGGAATAAAATAGAGAATCAGCAGCACAATAGCACGCGGCAGATACCACGCCAGCTTTTGCCATTCACGTTTCATAATGCGCGGTACATCTTTCATGATGCCGAGTATGCCGGTATCTGGCGGCGTGGCGCCGGTTAACCGCGCCTCAAGCTGTTCGGCTAAAAGGCCGTTAAACGGTGCGGCGATCCAGTTGGCGAGGGTAGAGAAAAAATAGCCAAAGACCAACAGAACAGAGATAACTGCAATCGGCCACAGCAGATAGCTCAGCCATTGCAGCCAGTCCGGCACATGACTCATCAACGAAGGTATCCAGGCGTCAAGCTGGGTAAACAGCCACCAAAATGCGCCGCCCATCAGCACAATGTTGACCAGCAAAGGTAAAATAACAAAGCGGCGGATTCCCGGTAGGGTGACTAACTTCCATCCTTGCGAGAAATAATAGACGCCGCTACGTGGTACGGTTGTGGATGATGAAACCATATTCAGGACATACTCCTTTTTCTTAAAGCCCTGGGTAAACGTGGGATATCTTACCCGGTTATCAGACGGTGGATAGTTCGGAAATGTTCGAAAAAACAGCAAAAAGCACATTTTCCTTCATCTTTATGCTGCGAAAGCCAACAGTACACTTGCACTTGACGTAATCGGCAAATACTCTTAGTGAGTAAATGTTTGCCGTGGTGGCAAGGTGTTAGAACAACAGAGAATATAATGATGCAGGATTTGCGTCTGATATTAATCATTGTTGGCGCGATCGCCATAATCGCTTTACTGGTACATGGTTTCTGGACCAGCCGTAAAGAACGATCTTCTATGTTCCGCGATCGTCCACTAAAACGCATGAAATCGAAACGCGACGACGACTCGTATGACGACGATGTCGAAGAAGACGAAGGCGTGGGTGAAGTTCGTGTTCACCGCGTAAATCATGCCCCCGGCCAGTCGCAGGAGCATGATGCCCCTCGTCAGTCGCCGCAACACCAGTACCAGCCGCCTTATGCGTCTGCGCAACCGCGTCCAGCGGCGCCGCCGCAGCCGCAAGCGCCGATGCAACAGCCGGTTCAGCAACCGGTCCAACCTGCGCCGCAGCCTCAGCAGGTTCAGCCATCTGCGCCGCCGGTACAGCCGCCGCAACAGCAGTCTGCACCGCCGTCGCAAGCGCCGCAGCCTGTTGCGCAGCCCGCGCCGCCGCCATCAGCGCAAACCTTCCAGCCTGCGGAACCTGTGGTTGAGGCGGAACCGGTAGTGGAAGAAGCGCCGGTTGTGGAAAAACCGCAGCGTAAAGAGGCGGTCATCATTATGAACGTCGCGGCCCATCATGGCAGCGAGCTTAATGGTGAAGTGTTACTGAACAGTATTCAGCAGTCAGGCTTTAAATTTGGCGATATGAATATTTTCCATCGTCATTTGAGCCCGGACGGCAGCGGCCCGGCCTTGTTCAGTCTCGCGAATATGGTCAATCCGGGAACGTTCGATCCTGAAATGACGGACTTCACTACGCCTGGCGTCACTATCTTTATGCAGGTACCGTCTTACGGCGATGCGCTGCAGAACTTCAAGCTGATGCTGCAATCCGCGCAGCATATCGCTGATGAGGTCGGTGGCGTCGTGCTGGATGACCAGCGTCGGATGATGACGCCGCAGAAACTGCGCGAATATCAGGACCGCATCCGCGAGGTGATGGACGCTAACGCCTGAGGTTAACGCAGGTGTGACATTTTTAACGTAACCCCCGCCTGTCGGGGGTTTTTTATCATTGATGGTGTGATATGGAACCAATCGAACAACAACTGACAGAACTGCGAACCACGCTTCGCCATCATGAATATCTGTATCATGTGATGGATGCGCCAGAGATTCCCGACGCCGAATATGACCGCCTGATGCGGGAACTGCGAGAGCTGGAGGCGCAACGTCCGGACCTTATCACGCCGGATTCGCCCACGCAGCGCGTTGGCGCGGCGCCGCTGACGGCATTCAACCAGATTCGCCATGAAGTACCGATGCTGTCGCTCGATAACGTATTTGATGAAGAAAGCTTCCTGGCGTTTAACAAGCGAGTGCAGGATCGTCTAAAAAGCACGGAAAATGTCATCTGGTGCTGCGAGCTAAAACTGGATGGCCTGGCGGTCAGCATTCTGTATGAAAACGGCGTGCTGGTGAGCGCTGCGACGCGTGGCGACGGCACCACCGGTGAAGATATCACTTCAAACGTGCGCACGATTCGCGCCATTCCGTTAAAGCTGCACGGCGATAATATTCCGGCGCGTCTTGAAGTTCGCGGAGAGGTATTTTTACCGCAGGCCGGGTTCGAAAAGATCAATGAAGACGCGCGCCGTACTGGCGGCAAAGTGTTTGCTAATCCGCGTAACGCGGCGGCGGGCTCGTTGCGTCAGCTCGATCCGCGTATTACGGCGAAGCGACCGCTAACATTTTTCTGCTACGGCGTCGGTATTCTGGAAGGCGGCGAGTTGCCGGATACGCATCTGGGACGTTTGCTGCAATTTAAAGCGTGGGGGTTACCGGTCAGCGATCGCGTGACGCTGTGCGATTCTCCCCAGGCGGTACTGGATTTTTATCGCAACGTCGAAAAAGATCGCCCCACGCTCGGTTTTGATATCGACGGCGTGGTGATTAAGGTCAACTCGCTGGCTTTGCAGGAACAGCTGGGCTTTGTGGCCCGCGCGCCGCGCTGGGCGGTGGCGTTTAAATTTCCTGCTCAGGAGCAGATGACTTTTGTGCGCGATGTTGAGTTTCAGGTCGGGCGCACTGGGGCGATTACGCCGGTGGCGCGTCTGGAACCGGTTCAGGTGGCTGGTGTGCTGGTCAGCAATGCCACGTTGCATAATGCCGATGAAATTGAGCGACTTGGCTTGCGCATTGGCGATAAGGTGGTTATCCGTCGGGCAGGCGATGTGATCCCTCAGGTGGTCAACGTGGTTCTGTCCGAACGCCCTGAAGAGACGCGTCCGATTGTGTTTCCAACGCACTGTCCGGTGTGCGGATCGGACGTAGAGCGCGTTGAAGGCGAAGCCGTTACCCGTTGTACCGGCGGGCTGATTTGCGGCGCGCAGCGTAAAGAGTCGCTGAAACATTTTGTGTCGCGCCGGGCGATGGATGTAGACGGGATGGGCGATAAGATCATCGACCAACTGGTGGAAAGGGAGTATGTCCATACGCCAGCGGATCTGTTCCGTCTGACGGCGGGTAAACTGACCGGCCTGGACCGAATGGGGCCAAAGTCCGCGCAAAATGTTGTAAACGCGCTGGAAAAAGCCAAAGCGACGACTTTTGCGCGTTTTCTCTATGCGCTGGGCATCCGTGAAGTGGGTGAAGCGACGGCGGCGGGGCTGGCGGCTTATTTCGGCACGCTGGAGGCGCTGCAGACCGCTACCATTGACGAGTTGCAGAAAGTACCCGACGTGGGGATTGTGGTCGCTACGCACGTCTTTAACTTTTTTGCCGAAGAGAGCAATCGTGACGTGATTGGGCAGCTACTGGCGGAAGGGGTTCACTGGCCCGCGCCGGTAGTCATTAATGTGCAAGAGATCGATAGCCCGTTTGCCGGTAAAACCGTGGTACTAACCGGTAGCCTGAGCCAGATGTCCCGCGATGACGCTAAAGCGCGTTTAGCGGCGCTGGGCGCGAAAGTGGCAGGCAGCGTATCGAAGAAAACCGATCTGGTGATTGCCGGTGAAGCGGCGGGCTCCAAACTGGCCAAAGCGCAGGAACTGGGTATTACCGTGATTGATGAAGCGGAAATGATCCGCTTACTGGGTGCCTGAGATGGAAAAAGAGCAGCTGGTTGAAATCGCCAACACCGTGATGCCCTTTGGCAAATATCAGGGACGTCGATTGATCGACCTTCCGGAAGAGTATTTGCTGTGGTTTGCCCGTAAAGATCAATTTCCGGCGGGTAAACTGGGGGAGTTGATGCAAATCACGCTGCTGATTAAAACCGAGGGGCTGACGCAACTGGTACAGCCCCTGAAACGCCCGCTTTAAGCTTTCGCGGCGCGGCTTTCCTGCTGCGCCTGTAACTTCTCGGTCTGGCGTTTGTAGCGCCGCGCCAGCCCTGCGCAGACCATCAGTTGGATCTGGTGGAAGATCATCAGCGGTAATACCATCATACCCAGCACTGACGTCGGAAACAGAATATTGGCCATCGGGATCCCGTTGGCCAGGCTTTTTTTCGAACCGCAGAAAACAATAGTGATTTCGTCGGCTTTATTGAAGCCGCATTTACGGGCGACAAAGACGTTAATGGCGATGACGATCGCCAACAGTATGAGGCTGACCACGACGATAAACAGCAACGATCCCCAGCCGACTTTGTGCCAGATGCCGTTGACCACCGCTTCGCTGAACGCCGAGTAGACCACCAGCAAAATAGAGGTCTGATCCGTTTTCGCGATCCACTTTTTGTTGCGCGCGACCCAGTTGCCGATCCACGGGCGAGACAGGTGTCCCAGCACAAAAGGCAGCAGCAGTTGCAGCATAATTTTGCCCACCTCTTCCAGACTGCCCTGCGCGCCATGAATATTCATTACCAGACCGACCAGCAGCGGCGACAGGAAAATGCCCAGCAGACTGGACGCAGACGCTGAGCACACCGCGGCCGCGACGTTACCGCCCGCGAGTGAAGTAAACGCAATCGCCGACTGCACGGTGGCGGGCAAAATGCACAGATACAGAAAGCCGCTGTAGAGCATAGGGTCGACATTGACAGGCGCCCACCAGGCAAACAGTACGCCGAGGACAGGAAAGAGCACAAAAGTGCTGCACATGACCCACAGATGCAACCGCCAGTGGCTGCCGCCAGCGATGATCGCTTCACGCGAAAGCTTCGCGCCATGCATAAAAAACAGCAGAGCGATGGCCGCTGTCGTAATGCCTTCAACGACAGGCACAAAGCTGCCTTCCGCCGGGAAAAAAGAGGCCAGTAGTACCACGGTGATAAGTGTCAGCGTGAAAGGGTCAAGGATACGAAAAAGTTTCATAAAAACTCCTGAAAGTCGGTGCAGCTATTTTGCGTTTTTCGCTTTGAGAAATAAAATTGATTTATTGCATCTATATATGAATCTAGTCGATGAACTATTCACTGCGTCAACTGCGTATTTTTATTACCGTCGCCCAGGCCAAAAGTTTCAGTCGGGCAGGGGACAGGATTGGACTGAGCCAGTCTGCGGTCAGTCATAGCGTAAAAGAGCTGGAGCGGCAAACCGGCGTCAGACTGCTGGATCGCACTACGCGTGAGGTGGTGCTGACCGAGGCGGGGCAACAACTGGCGACGCGTCTGGAGCGGGTGCTTGATGAACTGAACAGCATACTGCGCGATGCAGGCAGAGTAGGGACACAATTAACCGGCACCGTGCGCGTTGCCGCGAGCCAAACCATTTCTGCGCATCTTATTCCGCAATGCATTGCCCAAAGTAATTCACTTTATCCCGCTATTGATTTTGTATTGCACGATCGTCCGCAGCAGTGGGTGCTGGAGAGCATCCGCCAGGGTGAAGTGGATTTTGGCATCGTTATCGATCCCGGCGCAGCGGTGGATTTACAGTGTGAAGCCATCTTATCAGAGCCTTTTTTACTGTTGTGTCGCCAGGATCATCCGCTGGCGCATCAGGAATGGGTGAGCTGGCAGGATCTTAAACAGGCGTCGCTGGTCTTACAGGATTATGCTTCCGGCAGTCGACCGCTGATTGATGCGGCGCTGGCCCATTTTGCTATTGAGGCGGATATCGTGCAGGAGATTGGTCACCCGGCCACGCTTTTTCCAATGGTGGAAGCGGGAATCGGCATCAGCGTGCTGCCCGCGCTGGCGTTACCGCTCCCGCAGGGCAGCCACTTACAGGTTAAACGGCTGACGCCCGTAGTTGAAAGGCAGCTCATGCTGGCGCGGCGAAAAAACCGATCGCTCTCCACGGCGGCGCAGGCGTTGTGGGACGTGGTGCGTACTCAGGCCAGCGAATTAACCGCCGCGAGGGCGAAAGATCCGCTGTATCAGCTATAAATATCTATCTGTCCGTGTGTGAGGTGCGGTCTTGCCCTGCCATTTTTGACAGGGCAGTGTGTTAAAACAGGTATTTGATGGAATAAATAATGCCATCCTGCAGGAAGGATTCTCCTAACTTATTATCAGCGTAACGATATTGTACTCCTGCGGTCAGGTGAGGAGTCGCATTCCACCACAGCGCTACTGCGCCATTAATGCCATCTTTCCCGCCATTGCCCGCAGCGTAGGACGCATCGCGGTCAAACTCATACTCATTCCAGTTCGTTACGCTGAATTTCTCACTACCCAACGAGAAGCTATAGCCGGCCACCCAACCTAATACATAACCATTATCGCCTGTGTAGTAGGTCTGATCGGTATAACGTTTGGCAAAGAAGGGTTTAAACCAGTAACCGTTACCTGTGAAGTTATAGCCTAAACCATAGAGAAACATGTCATCATGGAAATTAGCGCGATGAGGTGAACCGTACGTCCCGTAGGCATGGAGATAGAGGTTTAATCCTGTATCGCCCAGATAAATACGGTTGGTATTTTTAAAGGTGTAACGCTGTTCGCTGCCTGGTTTAGCGTGGCGGCCATTGTAAAAATTTTCCCAGTCGAAGAACCCGTACATTTCTCCCCAGCTAAAATTCGCTCCGCCTTCCAGTTCCAGGTACCCAAAATCATCTTTATGGGATTTTTTACTGGTTTTTTCCGTGGTGTCTGATGTCCAGTCGAGGTAATGGAGGCCGATATCGGCGAACCCGCCTTTAAATTCCGCATGGGTGAGTGCGGGAATAATGAGTAAAGAAGAAAGCGTCAGAGTAAGAATTTTTTTCATAGCATATTTCCCTATGCCGATAATTATTAATGGGTTAATTAAAAAGAGGCAATTTATAAATATGAAAGCGGCATATTGTTAATATGAATTGCAAGCAAAAACCAATACTGTTTTCCCTCTGTATTAATACAGAAGCGATCTAAATCTATCGATATTAAATGGCTATTGATGACACGTGAAAAGTGTATTGGTCAGCAAGGGGCGATGGTCGTTATAAAAAGGAGTCAAATTAAATCCGATAGAACAAGGAAACTTATGCCTCACGCTCTTTTTTCTCATAATCCTGAGTATTGTGTTGATATTGTTCATGCACATAAACCGGCATTTACCCCGCGAGTTGCGTTTATTTTAGGCTCCGGGTTGGGTGCTCTGGCGGACCAAATCGAAGATGCGGTAGCCATTTCTTACGAGAAATTGCCGGGATTTCCCGTCAGCACCGTACACGGCCATGCTGGTGAACTGGTGCTCGGCCATCTGGCGGGGGTTCCGGTGGCCTGTATGAAAGGCCGCGGACATTTTTATGAAGGGCGTGGAATGGCGGTGATGACCGATGCCATTCGCACGTTGAAATTACTGGGCTGTGAAGTGTTGTTCTGCACCAATGCGGCAGGATCTCTGCGCCCGGAAGTGGGGCCTGGTAGCCTGGTTGCGCTTAGCGATCACATTAATACGATGCCCGGTACGCCGATGGTGGGGCCAAACGATGATCGTTATGGCGATCGCTTCTTCTCGCTGGCTAATGCTTATGACGCAGATTATCGCGCCATGCTTCAGTCCGTTGCGGCAGAGGAGGGATTCCCCCTCACTGAAGGCGTATTTGTTTCTTATCCGGGTCCGAACTTCGAAACGGCGGCAGAAATCCGCATGATGCAGATTATTGGCGGCGATGTGGTCGGAATGTCCGTTGTCCCTGAGGTGATTAGCGCACGTCATTGTGGCCTCAAAGTTGTTGCCGTCTCAGCGATCACCAATCTGGCGGAAGGGCTGGGCGATGTAAAACTCTCCCATGCGCAAACGCTGGCGGCGGCTGAACTTTCCCGGCAGAACTTTATAAATCTGATTTGCGGCTTTTTACGTAAGCTGGCCTAAACACAATGACTACGGCCCCGTATTGGGGCTTTATCTCACGGCAAGGAATAAAAAATGGGTATTACGTCCCGCTTAAAAGTCATGTCGTTCTTGCAATATTTTATCTGGGGGAGCTGGCTGGTTACCCTAGGCTCTTACATGATCAACACTCTGGATTTTACCGGCGCGAATGTCGGTATGGTCTACAGCTCAAAAGGACTGGCAGCGATTATCATGCCGGGCATTATGGGGATCATTGCTGATAAATGGCTGCGCGCTGAGCGAGCCTACATGCTTTGCCATCTGGTTTGCGCGGGGGCGTTATTGTACGCCACCACCGTTACCGATCCCCAGACGATGTTCTGGGTGATGTTGGTTAATGCGATGGCGTATATGCCAACGATTGCATTATCCAATAGCGTTTCGTACTCCTGTCTGGCGAAAGCAGGTCAGGATCCGGTAACGTCATTTCCGCCTGTGCGCGTTTTCGGCACAATAGGTTTTATTGTTGCGATGTGGACGGTGAGCCTGATGGGGCTGGAACTGAGCAGTGCGCAATTATACATCGCTTCTGGCGCATCGTTATTGCTGGCCCTGTATGCGCTGACGTTACCGAAAATTCCGGTAGCCGAGAAGAAGGCGAACACCACGCTTGCCAGTAAGCTCGGACTGGATGCTTTTGTTCTGTTTAAAAATCCACGCATGGCAATCTTCTTTTTGTTTGCGATGATGTTGGGGGCGGTGCTGCAAATTACCAATGTCTTCGGTAATCCGTTCCTGCATGATTTTGCCCGTAATCCTGAGTTTGCCGACAGCTTTGTGGTGAAGTATCCCTCTATCTTGCTTTCAGTTTCGCAGATGGCGGAAGTGGGCTTTATCCTCACCATTCCGTTCTTCCTTAAACGCTTTGGTATTAAAACGGTAATGCTGATGAGTATGCTGGCGTGGACGCTGCGTTTCGGCTTCTTTGCCTTTGGCGATCCATCCCCGTTTGGCTTTGTGCTACTGCTGCTGTCGATGATTGTTTATGGCTGCGCATTTGATTTCTTCAACATCTCAGGGTCAGTATTTGTAGAGCAGGAGGTGGACTCAAGTATTCGCGCCAGCGCGCAGGGGTTGTTTATGACCATGGTTAACGGCGTGGGGGCGTGGATTGGGTCTCTTTTAAGCGGTATGGCCGTGGATTATTTTTCTATTGATGGCGTAAAAGATTGGCAAACCATCTGGCTGGTCTTTGCCGCCTACGCTCTGGCATTGGCCGTTATTTTTGCATTGTTCTTTAAATATCAGCACCATCCAGAAAAACTGTCGACCAAATCATTAGCACATTAATTTTATTTGACTGGCGAGAGGATGTTCGCCAGTCCATTTTTATGAACAAGGACACAGCATGAAAGAAATTATTCTCTCCTCCGGTATTGGATTTGGTATTGGCGCATTTTTTACTTTATGCCGTATACCTATTCCCGCACCAAATGTTTTACCCGGGGTATTATCTATTGTATTTATGTATATTGGGTATCTTGTCGTTAAATCTATTTTTTACTAGGTAATATGGTAAATTCCAGACGTTATCCCTTATTCCTGGAGTGCGATAGTGATGGAACGAGCCCATCGTATTGATCTAAAGCTATTACGTTATTTCCTCGCTGTTGCAGAAGAATTGCATTTTGGCCGGGCTGCTGCCCGGTTAAATATGTCACAACCTCCCTTGAGTATCCATATCAAAGAACTTGAACAGCAACTGGGTACATTGCTGTTTATTCGTCATTCCCGCAGCGTTGCATTAACCCATGCCGGGAAAGTTTTAATGGAGGAGTCACGTCGCTTGTTAGCCAGTGCAAATCAGGCGCTGGCGCGAGTGGAGCAGATTGGTCGCGGTGAAGCGGGGCGCATTGAACTGGGTGTGGTTGGTACGGCGCTGTGGGGAAGAATGCGTCCTGCGATGCGTCACTTTTTGAAAGCAAATCCCAATGTTGAAGTACTTTTTCGCGAAAAGTCTCCCGGTATGCAAATGGCGTTGTTAGAGCGTCGGGAACTTGATGCAGGGATCTGGCGTATGGCTATCGAACCAGCAGTCGGTTTTACCAGCATACGTTTGCATGAATCTGCATTCATGGTTGCAGTTCCGGAAGATCACGATCTGGCATCCAGAGATTCTGTGCCGTTGGCGGCGTTGCGCAATGAATATTTTGTTACGTTGCCTTCCGTACATTCTGATTGGGGATTTTTACAACGTGTATGCCAACAGGCAGGCTTTTCGCCAATGATTATTCGGGAAGTGGTTGAGCCGCAAACGGTGTTGGCGATGATCAGTATGGGGATCGGGATTACGTTGATGGCTGATGGCTATGCGCAAATGAGCTGGCCGGGTGTGGTGTTCCGTCCGTTAGAGGAACGTATTCCGGCGGATTTGTATATTGTGTATGACCAGCAGCAGGCAACGCCAGCACTGGAGAAACTGGTGGCGGCGTTGACGGTATAATGTCTGTGCCGGATGGCGACTAACGTCTTATCCGGCCTACGTGTGCGGTGTCGTCTGTAGGCCTGATAAGCGCAGCGCATCAGGCAAGACCCGAACCTGCGACAGGTTCGAATCTTCCATATCGCAGATAGCAAAAAAGCGCCTTTAGGGCGCTTTTTTACATTGGTGGGTCGTGCAGGATTCGAACCTGCGACCAATTGATTAAAAGTCAACTGCTCTACCAACTGAGCTAACGACCCGAAGTGGTGGGTGATGACGGGATCGAACCGCCGACCCCCTCCTTGTAAGGGAGGTGCTCTCCCAGCTGAGCTAATCACCCACTTCGGTACTTCACACAATAAGAAATTTAGCTGGCGAGAAAGTGGTGGGTGATGACGGGATCGAACCGCCGACCCCCTCCTTGTAAGGGAGGTGCTCTCCCAGCTGAGCTAATCACCCACTTCTCAATTTCTTATCTACACGGCGGAGACTACATAAAGTAGTTGGTGGGTGATGACGGGATCGAACCGCCGACCCCCTCCTTGTAAGGGAGGTGCTCTCCCAGCTGAGCTAATCACCCCCGCTGTGTGGAGTCGCATTATAGGGAGAGTTGAAAATGAGTCAACGCATTTTCTAAAGTTTTTGTTTGTTCGTCGTAAAATTAAACAAAACGATCGTGAATTACCCCGCGCTGCATGATTTCTATACGGAAATAGCAAAGCGCAGCGTTCTGACCTGATCAACATTGAGGAATCAAGCCACAGTGATAGAATACAAGGCTATTCATCTTTCCAGGATTTGCCGGTTGTCGGCATCTTTATAAACGTAAGGCCATTTCATGAAAATCAAAACTCGCTTCGCGCCTAGCCCGACAGGTTATCTGCACGTCGGCGGCGCGCGTACTGCTCTTTATTCCTGGCTTTTCGCACGTCACCACGGCGGTGAGTTCGTGCTGCGTATTGAAGACACCGATCTTGAGCGTTCCACGCCGGAAGCCATTGAAGCCATCATGGATGGTATGAACTGGCTGAACCTGGAATGGGACGAAGGCCCATATTTCCAGACCAAACGTTTTGATCGCTATAACGCGGTGATTGACGAGATGCTGGAGGCGGGAACAGCCTATAAATGCTACTGCTCTAAAGAGCGTCTGGAGCAACTGCGTGAAGATCAGATGGCGAAAGGCGAGAAGCCGCGTTATGACGGGCGTTGCCGTCACAGTCACGAACATCATGCCGACGATGAGCCATGTGTGGTGCGCTTTGCCAACCCGCAGGACGGTTCCGTTATTTTTGATGATCAGATCCGTGGGCCGATCGAATTCAGCAATCAGGAGCTGGACGATCTGATCATTCGTCGTACCGACGGTTCCCCAACCTACAACTTCTGTGTGGTGGTGGACGACTGGGATATGGAAATTACCCATGTGATTCGTGGCGAAGACCATATCAACAATACTCCGCGCCAGATTAACATTCTGAAAGCGTTAAACGCGCCGGTGCCGATGTACGCGCATGTGTCGATGATTAACGGCGACGACGGTAAAAAGCTGTCTAAACGCCACGGTGCGGTGAGCGTGATGCAGTATCGCGATGACGGTTATCTGCCGGAAGCGTTGCTGAACTATCTGGTGCGTCTGGGCTGGTCCAGCGGCGATCAGGAAATCTTCACCCGCGAAGAGATGATCAAGCTGTTCTCCCTCGGTGCGGTGAGCAAGTCTGCGAGCGCGTTCAACACCGATAAACTGCTGTGGCTGAACCACCACTATATCAATACGCTGGCGCCGGAATATGTGGCGACGCATTTGCAGTGGCATATCGAGCAGGAAAATATCGACACCCGTAACGGCCCGCAGCTTGCTGAACTGGTGAAGTTGCTGGGTGAGCGCTGCAAAACTCTGAAAGAGATGGCGCAGAGCTGCCGCTACTTCTATGAAGACTTCAGTGAGTTTGACGCCGATGCGGCGAAAAAACACCTCCGCCCGGTGGCGCGTCAGCCGCTGGAAGTGGTGCGCGACAAGCTGTCGGCGATTACGGACTGGTCAGCAGAAAACGTCCACCACGCGATTCAGGCAACGGCGGATGAGCTGGAAGTGGGGATGGGTAAAGTAGGGATGCCGCTGCGTGTGGCTGTGACCGGTGCCGGGCAGTCGCCTGCGCTGGATGTCACCGTACATGCGATTGGTAAAACCCGCAGCATTGAGCGTATCAACAAAGCGCTGGGCTTTATCGCCGAGCGTGAAAGTCAGCAGTAACGCCAGCTGAAACAGAATAAACGGCAGGGCAGACGCCTGCCGTTTATTCTTTGTTAGTCCGCCTCATTGATACCTAAACGCGTCAGAAATCCGCGAATACCTTCCCGCGATAAAAACAGCGCCAGTTTTTCCTGTTCCTGAGCAGACATATTTTCAACGGCATCAATAATTTGTCGATAAGCGTGACTGTGCGCCGCGTTCGCATATTCTGCGAAAGCCTCTTCCGCCTGATAAAACGCAGGCAGTTTGCGAAAAGCCGGAATATTGAGAATAAACTCCCGCACGCTGGCATCAATATGGATGAGTCTTGCGCGTCCGCCTTTGACGCCGGGAAATTTTTCGGTTTTCCAGTGTTGTTCTCTGATCCAGCGATTGACGGTTTGTCTGGCCACGCCGAGGCATTCAGCCAGCTCTTCAGTGGTCATTTTACTGCGTAATCTTTTCATATTATTTGCTATCGCGTATCCCTAAGCGTTGTAACAAACCGGTAATCCCTTCACGCACGAGGAGAGAGGTAAACTGTTTCTGCTCGGATGAGGTCATCTCTTTGGCGAGCGTCATGAGCAGCGCTTCAAGCGATGCGTTGCTGGCAGGCGTGAATGTGTCTGCGTGATGGTCAACTGAACGTTCAGCGCTGCGGATATATTCACGAACCTGTTCGTTTACATGAACCAGACGGGCTTTACCGCCCTGGACGCCAGGTTTGGGCGATGTTGCCCAGCCTTCTTTCCGTACCCATTTATTGATGGTTTGTCGGCTGTAACCGGTGAGATTAGCGAGTTCTTCTGGCGTCATCCGTTCCTTGAACATAACGATTCCCTGAATAGTCGTGGGGTTAATTAGTGGTTCATTTTATAGCACCATTTTAGTCGAAACCGTGACGTGTTTAACTACTGAATGCGAGTTGTGCCGCAATGTCCTTTATTTGAATGCTTTTTCAGCGATTGAATTCGGCAAGTTCATTTTGCCGTTGACACATGCCGAGGGAATTCATATGATGCCGCCCGTCAACTCGACAAGCTTTACGTAGTGGGGCTATAGCTCAGCTGGGAGAGCGCTTGCATGGCATGCAAGAGGTCAGCGGTTCGATCCCGCTTAGCTCCACCAAATTTACTCCCGATAAATTTGGCGTATACGTAAAAGCACTATGGGGCTATAGCTCAGCTGGGAGAGCGCTTGCATGGCATGCAAGAGGTCAGCGGTTCGATCCCGCTTAGCTCCACCAATATTCGAACCCTCGCTGAAAAGCGGGGGTTTTTGCTTTTTGTCACAAAATTTATGGCCTCTGATCTGCTCTTCAGGTGCGTTTGTTTGCCGCTGCTTTTGCGGTCAATATGAGCTTTTGTTAGATTGCTTCATAATGCGAATATACTTATTATTCATGCGCCTTATATAATGATGTGAGCATTAAAGCAATGCCGGATAAGTGTAACGTATTAAAAAATATAAAAATATTCTTACTGGCCTTCTGCCTGACCGTTCCGGCTATTCTGCTATCTCGTCTCATTTCTCCCCGCGCCACAATTGATTCCAGCTACATCTTTCTGGCCTGGCTACCGCTCTGCGTCATGTTTTCCGTGCTGTTTTTATTTGGCCGCCGTGGCGTCGCGCCGATGGTAGGCGGAATGATGTTGACTAATGAATGGAATTTTCATTTACCTCTGCCACAGGCGATGGTGCTGCTATTTTGCCAGACGTTTCCCGTGTTGCTGGTTTGCGCTATCGTACGCTGGCAGCTGGGCGCGCGCTGGCGCTACGGAATACCCAACCAAGGCATCTGGCTACGCGTTTTCTGGTTAGGGTTAATGACGCCGTTTGGCATAAAAATCAGTATGCATCTGGCGGGGCACTACCTGGCTTTCCCGGTGACCATCTCTACCTTCTTTGGCACCGGCACCGCTATTTTCTCGATTGTTGATTTATTGAGTCTGATTTCTGCCGCGCTTATTTTTACCCTCTTTTTCTATTATCCGCTGCGGATGATAGTCAGCCCGCACTATATTCGTATTTTCTGGCGGAGGGATGTCGCTCCTTATCTCGCCAAAGAAAAACGCCTGTTTACGCTTCTCTGGTTTGCCACTCTGGCGACGCTATTAGCGGTGCTGTGTACGCCTTTCGAGACAAAGTATATTGCTGGCTATCTGGTGCCAGTCCTGTTCATTGGATTTACCATTGGCGTGGGGAAAATCAGTTATCCGCTATTGAATTTTAGTTGGGCTCTCACTGCGCTATTTCTGCTTAGCTATAACCGCAATTTTCTGCAGGGCGTGGGCTCAGAATATTCGCTGGCATTTATCCTTTCAGTTCTCATTTCTTTTAGTATTTGTTTGTTGTACATGGCGCGGATTAATCAGCGTAGCGAATGGTTGAATCGACAGTGGCACTCGCAGGCATTGACCGATCCGTTGACGCAACTGCCTAACCTGCGTGCGCTGGAGCAGTTTCTTTTACAGGATGCCGGGCAAAGCGTGTGTTATTTACGCATGGAAAACCTGGAATTTCTGAGCCGTCATTACGGTATGCAGATGCGCGTGCATTGCGAACGCGAGGTGTTTCGCGTGTTGCAGCCGCTGCTGCTGGAAAAGGAGAAAATTTTCCATCTGCCGGGCAGTGAATTATTGCTGGTATTGACGGGACCGGAGACGGAAGCCCGCCTGCAATATATGCTCAATGTGCTTAATAACCGCAAAATTTACTGGAACAATACCGGTCTGGACATGGAATACGGCGCATCGTGGGGAACATTCGATGGTCGCCAGGAAACCTTGCAACCGCTGTTGGGGCAATTAAGCTGGCTGGCGGAGCAATCCTGCTCGCATCGTCGGGTGCTTGCACTGACCCAGAGTATTGAAGCCGCTTCCGGGCAGACGACGGAACGGGTGCTGCGGTTGCAGAAAATCCGTCAGGCGCTGGAGCGCGGCGCGCTGGTTTTGTATGCGCAACCCATTCGCGACGCGCAGGGAAAAGGGTATGACGAGATTCTGACGCGGCTTCGGTGCGACGACGGTATCATGATGCCGAATCAGTTCATTCCGCTTATCGCCCAGTTTAACCTGAGCGTACGGTTTGATATGCAGGTGATGGAAGCGCTCCTGCAATGGTTGTCCGCGCATCCTTCGGCGGAGCAGGGGGCGCGTTTCTCGGTTAATTTGATGCCGCTGACGCTGCTGCAAAAAGAGACGGCGTCGCGCATTATGCAGCTTTTTAAACGCTATGGCGTCCCGCCTGCTTCGGTCATCATCGAAATTACTGAAGAACAGGCCTTCTCTCATTCCGAAATCAGTATGCACAATATCAACCAGCTGCGTAAGTTTGGCCTAAAAATCGCCATTGATGATTTCGGCACCGGCTATGCAAACTATGAACGGCTAAAACGCCTCAAGGCGGACATCATTAAAATCGACGGTTGTTTCGTAAAAGATATTCTGACGGACTCCCTGGATGCGATGATCGTGAAATCCATCACTGATTTAGCGAAAGCGAAATCGTTGAGCGTCGTGGCTGAGTTTGTTGAAACGCCTGCGCAGCGCGATCTGCTATTGCAGCTTGGCGTACACAGTTTGCAGGGATATCTGATTGGCCGCCCGCGCCCGTTAGGCAAATAAGCGGCATAAAAAAACCGGGGATAGCTCCCCGGTTTCTACATTAAACGCAGACTTACAGTACCAGCGCCGCGATAGAGGCGGACAGTACGCTCACCAGCGTAGAACCGTAAACCAGTTTCAGACCAAAACGGGAAACCACGTTGCCTTGCTCTTCGTTCAGGCCTTTAATCGCGCCCGCAATAATACCGATGGAAGAGAAGTTCGCGAAGGACACCAGGAAGACGGAGATAATGCCTTCAGCGCGTGGAGAGAGGGTAGAGGCGATTTTCTGCAGATCCATCATCGCCACGAATTCGTTGGAAACCAGTTTGGTCGCCATGATACTTCCTACCTGCAGCGCTTCACTGGACGGTACGCCCATTACCCATGCGACCGGGTAGAAGATGTAACCCAGAATGCCCTGGAAGGAGATGCTGTAGCCGAACCAACCGGTAACCGTTGCGAACAGCGCGTTCAGCGCCGCGATCAGCGCGATGAAGCCGATCAGCATCGCCGCGACGATAATCGCCACTTTAAAACCTGCCAGAATGTACTCGCCCAGCATTTCGAAGAAACTTTGGCCTTCATGCAGGTTCGACATCTGAATATTTTCTTCGCTGGCATCAACGACATAGGGGTTGATCAGCGACAGAACGATAAAGGTGCTGAACATGTTCAGAACCAGCGCTGCGACCACATATTTAGGGTCCAGCATGGTCATATACGCGCCCACGATAGACATGGAAACGGTAGACATTGCGGTCGCCGCCATGGTGTACATGCGGTTACGGGACATTTTGCCGAGGATATCTTTATAAGCGATAAAGTTCTCAGACTGGCCGAGGATCAGCGAGCTGACGGCGTTAAAAGACTCCAGTTTGCCCATACCGTTTACTTTGGACAACAGGAAACCAATAGCGCGGATGACCACTGGCAGAACGCGGATATGCTGAAGAATACCGATCAACGCGGAAATAAAGACGATCGGGCACAATACTTTCAGGAAGAAGAACGCCAAACCTTGATCGTTCATACTGCCAAAGACGAAGTTTGTCCCTTCGTTGGCAAATCCGAGCAGTTTTTCAAACATCTCGGAGAAACCTTTTACGAAGCCAAGGCCAACATCCGAGTTCAGGAAGAACCAGGCCAGTAATACTTCGATAACAAGTAACTGAATGACGTAACGAATGCGAATTTTTTTACGGTCGCTGCTAACCAGCAGTGCGAGTACCGCAACAACGGCAAGCGCCAGGACAAAATGAAGGACGCGGTCCATATTTGCTCCAAATATGAGGCAGGTTTAATTTTCGTGCACATTCTATGCAACAGCCGTAAAGAAAACGAGATCCAACACACACTATAATAAGGACCTGTGACGAGATTCAAAATTAGTGATCTGTAATACACTTTTACTGTACTGAATATGAAAATGAAAAGTTATATCAGTGTGCTAATCTTGTAATGTTAAGCCAAACTGTTCTGATACAGGTCGTCATCGTATCGGTCTATCGTTTCACACTATCAAAGTAATCACCCGTACCCATTGAAATGCACTTGATAATCATTATCAATAAACATAGCATGAAACATAGCAAAGGCTATGTTTTTGAGGCAAAAGATGACTGACAATCGCGTAGAGAATAGCAGCGGACGGGCGGCGCGCAAGCTAAGGCTCGCATTAATGGGACCTGCGTTCATTGCCGCGATTGGTTATATCGATCCCGGTAACTTCGCGACCAATATTCAGGCCGGCGCCAGCTTTGGCTACCAGCTACTCTGGGTGGTGGTCTGGGCGAACCTGATGGCGATGCTGATTCAAATCCTCTCGGCAAAACTCGGAATCGCCACGGGCAAGAACCTGGCGGAGCAAATTCGCGACCATTATCCGCGCCCGGTAGTCTGGTTTTACTGGGTACAGGCGGAAATCATCGCGATGGCCACCGATTTAGCTGAATTTATCGGCGCGGCAATAGGTTTTAAGCTGATCCTGGGCGTCTCTTTATTACAGGGCGCGGTATTGACCGGTATCGCGACGTTTCTGATTTTAATGTTACAACGCCGCGGTCAAAAACCGCTTGAAAAAGTCATCGGCGGTTTACTGCTTTTTGTCGCCGCCGCTTACATTGTGGAACTGTTTTTCTCTCAGCCTGATATGGCGCAGCTCGGCAAAGGAATGGTTATCCCGGCGCTGCCGAACCCGGAAGCCGTATTCTTAGCCGCCGGCGTGCTTGGCGCGACGATTATGCCGCACGTGATTTATCTGCACTCGTCATTAACACAGCATCTGCACGGCGGAACGCGGCAACAACGGTACTCAGCAACGAAATGGGATGTCGCTATTGCTATGACGATTGCCGGTTTTGTCAATCTTGCAATGATGGCGACCGCCGCGGCGGCGTTTCATTTTAGCGGCCACACCGGCATCGCCGACCTCGATCAGGCATACCTGACGCTGGAACCGTTACTAAGCCATGCGGCGGCAACGGTGTTTGGTCTTAGTCTGGTAGCTGCAGGGCTTTCCTCCACTGTGGTAGGGACTCTGGCGGGGCAGGTGGTGATGCAAGGGTTTGTCCGTTTTCACATTCCGCTGTGGGTACGGCGCACCATTACCATGCTGCCCTCATTTATTGTGATTTTGATGGGGCTGGACCCTACCCGAATTCTGGTGATGAGTCAGGTGCTGCTGAGTTTTGGTATTGCGCTGGCGCTGGTGCCGCTCCTGATTTTCACCAGTAACGCTACGCTAATGGGCGAGCTGGTGAACACGCGGCGAGTAAAACAGATTGGCTGGATAATTGTCGTGCTGGTCGTCGCCCTGAATATTTGGTTGCTGGTTGGAACGGTGATGGGGTTGTCATAAAGACAGAAAGATAGCAGGCCCGATGCGTGAACGTCATCGGGCTGTTATTCAGCAGGAGGCTTAGTGATGATGTTTGTGACCCCGGCCTCGCCCGCGATGATCGTCGCGATCGCGCCAGCCTTCCCGATAACCGCGTTCATACGCTTTACGCTTATCCCAGCCGCGATGATAGCCGTTGTCATGGCGCCACCAGCGATTTTTACGCCATTCATAATGATTGTGCCAGTAATCACGGTCGCGCCAGCGACCACCGTCCCAGTAGTTACCGTAATCATCGCGATCGCCAATCTGTAATTTTATTGAGGGCAACAGGGTGATTTCGCCCGCATTCGCGGCAAGCGGTGTAAAAGCCAGCAAGGCTGCCGCCAGAATCAGTGACCTGAACATACTTTCTCTCCTTCACGATCGAGCCGTCGCCGGCCTGTTAATGCAATATTACAAAGCAGTAAAGATTTGTTTCATCGCCTTAACTCTTAAATCATGAAGGAGAGCATTTTTTGCTAAAACCGGCCCTCCAGAATAGCGTCAATTTCTGCACATTCCGCCGCTGAAAAACGGCGATTGGCCAGCATTCCCACGGCGTCTTCGATTTGCGACGGTTTGCTGGCGCCAATCAGTACCGAGGTAACGTTATCGTTACGCAGCACCCAGGCGAGCGCCATCTGAGACAATTTTTGGCCCCGTCGCGCGGCCAGTTCATTCAACCGGCGAACTTTTTCCAGTTTGTCGGCGGTAATCTGTTCTGGTTTAAGGAAACGGCTTCCGCTCGCCGCGCGGGAATCTTCCGGAATGCCATTCAGATAACGGTCAGTGAGCTGCCCGCCCGCCAGCGGCGAGAAGGCAATACTGCCGACGCCTTTTTCCTGCAACAGCGCCAGCAGCCCGTCCTCTACCCAACGCTCAAAAAGCGAATATTTAGGCTGATGAATCAGGCAAGGCGTGCCGAGATCCTCCAGAATATCGATAGCTTGTCTGGCCAGATCGGCAGGATAGTTAGAGATCCCCACGTACAACGCTTTGCCGTGGCGCACAAGGTGATCTAACGCTTTCATCGTCTCTTTAAGCGGCGTTTCGGGATCGGGACGATGGTGATAAAAGATATCGACATACTCCAGCCCCATACGTTTCAGGCTTTGATCGAGGCTGGCGATAAGGTATTTCCGTGAACCCCAGTCGCCATAAGGGCCATCCCACATGGTGTAGCCCGCTTTGGTGGAGATGATCAATTCATCACGCCACGGTAAAAAATCTTCCTGCAGAATGCGGCCAAAATTGCATTCTGCGGAGCCCGGCGGCGGCCCATAATTATTGGCGAGATCAAAGTGGGTAATGCCCAGATCGAACGCGCGTTGCAGCAGCGCCCGGCTATTTTCTACCCGTGTCGTATCGCCGAAGTTGTGCCATAACCCCAGCGAAATAGCGGGAAGTTTGACGCCGCTGCGTCCGCAGCGACGATACTCCATTGTGTGATAACGATTCTCATCGGGCTGATAAATCATGACCTTTCCCCCTGTGGCGTGAATAAATAGTGTATACGGTTACACTTGCCAGGCGGTATCCGGCTTTTACTGTTTGCCGCTGTAAACATTGTTTTCCAGGCTTTCATCCCCGTCGTGCTGGACAGCCATCGCCATTCCTTAATACTCAACATAATGTCAACGTCAGAAGGAAAGCTGTCATGCAAAACCCCTATACCGTGGCCGACTATTTGCTGGACAGACTGGCAGGATGCGGCATTGGCCATCTTTTTGGCGTACCGGGCGATTATAACTTGCAGTTTCTTGACCATGTGATTGACCACCCGACCCTACGTTGGGTGGGATGCGCCAATGAGCTGAACGCCGCTTATGCCGCGGACGGCTATGCGCGCATGTCGGGCGCTGGAGCGCTACTCACTACCTTTGGCGTGGGAGAACTTAGCGCTATTAACGGTATCGCGGGCAGTTACGCGGAATATGTCCCGGTCTTGCATATCGTCGGCGCGCCCTGTAGCGCTGCGCAGCAGCGAGGCGAATTGATGCACCACACCCTCGGTGACGGCGATTTTCGTCATTTTTATCGCATGAGCCAGGCGATATCCGCTGCCAGCGCAATATTAGATGAACAGAACGCCTGTTTCGAGATTGACCGCGTGTTGGGTGAAATGCTTGCCGCACGCAGGCCAGGATACATCATGTTGCCCGCCGATGTGGCGAAAAAAACGGCCATCCCGCCTACGCAGGCGCTGGCGTTGCCCGTGCATGAAGCGCAAAGCGGCGTGGAGACGGCTTTTCGTTACCACGCCCGTCAGTGCCTGATGAACAGTCGGCGCATTGCGCTATTGGCCGACTTTCTTGCCGGGCGTTTTGGTTTACGACCACTGTTGCAGCGCTGGATGGCGGAAACGCCCATCGCTCATGCGACACTACTGATGGGGAAGGGGCTTTTTGATGAACAGCACCCGAACTTCGTTGGCACCTATAGCGCAGGCGCCAGCAGCAAAGAAGTGCGTCAGGCCATAGAGGACGCCGATAGGGTTATCTGCGTCGGCACCCGTTTTGTCGATACCCTTACGGCCGGATTTACCCAACAATTACCGACGGAACGCACGCTGGAGATTCAGCCTTACGCGTCGCGCATCGGCGAAACCTGGTTCAACCTCCCGATGGCGCAGGCGGTGTCTACGCTGCGCGAACTGTGCCTGGAATGCGCTTTTGCGCCGCCGCCGACGCGTTCCGCCGGACAGCCAGTGCGGATTGATAAGGGAGAACTGACCCAGGAAAGCTTCTGGCAAACCTTACAGCAGTATCTCAAACCCGGCGATATTATCCTTGTCGACCAGGGGACCGCCGCCTTTGGCGCTGCCGCGCTGTCGCTTCCTGACGGCGCGGAAGTTGTGGTACAGCCGCTGTGGGGGTCTATCGGCTATTCCTTGCCCGCCGCGTTTGGCGCGCAAACCGCCTGTCCCGATCGGCGGGTGATTCTGATTATCGGCGATGGCGCGGCGCAGCTCACGATTCAGGAGATGGGCTCGATGTTACGCGACGGGCAGGCGCCGGTCATCCTGCTGCTCAACAATGACGGCTATACCGTAGAGCGCGCCATTCACGGCGCGGCCCAGCGGTATAACGACATCGCGAGCTGGAACTGGACGCAGATACCACCGGCGCTAAACGCGGCGCAACAGGCGGAGTGCTGGCGGGTGACGCAGGCTATCCAACTGGCAGAGGTCCTCGAACGTCTGGCGCGCCCACAACGTCTGTCATTTATTGAAGTGATGTTGCCAAAAGCCGATCTGCCGGAATTACTGCGTACCGTGACCCGGGCGCTGGAAGCCCGCAACGGGGGATAATGGCCCCCGCTGCGCCGGATTAGGGTTCGTGACGGTTGGCGGCCAGCAACGGTTTTCCCGCCAGCAATAGCCAGGCGGGGAGCATCACAATGCAGAGCAGCGGCAGCAGATTGGTATCCGGTACGACGACTGCCGCCATAAACAGACTGAGCCAGCCGTCGCGCGTCACTACCAGCACTAAGCCAAGAATCGCGCAGGAGACGGTAATCGCCGCGGGTACGGCCTCAACATGGGCATGGAGCATGAGCCCCAGCGCCGCGCCGATAAACACAGCCGGAAAAATGCGCCCGCCGCGAAAGCCGCTCGCCGCCGCGATGACCAGCGCGGCGAGTTTGACGACGGCTAAGGTAAAATAATCTCCCGCGCCCAACGTCTGGCTAAACGCCATTTGTTGCATTTCGTCCAGTCCTTTAAACAGGGTAAGCGGCCCGCCAATGACGCCCAGAATACCCAGTATAAAACCGCCAATGCCGAGAATCAGAACCGGATTTTTCAGTCGGTGCAGCAACTCGTGCAGACGCGGAAGGCACCAGACGGCGACCATCCCGGCGGCAATGGCGATCGCCGCGACGATCGCTCCGCTGGCAATGTCCACCAGCCGCATCTGCGTGTAATGGGCGATGGGTAACGAAAAATGCGGATGAAAGAACAGGCTGGTGGTGAGTGACCCCGCCGCTGCCGCCATTAACGGCGCAAACAGGCGATCCCACATGGGAATATCGTTAGAGCCGCTAAGGGTTTGCGAAAAAATCAGCGCTGCGGCGACGGGCGTGCCGAACAGCGCGCCGATGGTGCCCGCTGAGGCCAGAATCGTCCAGTCTAACGCCGTGATACGCGGAAACAGGCGGGAGCCGAAAGCCGCCGCCAGCGCGATATTTATTGTCATTATCGGATGCTCTGGCCCCAAACTTACCCCACCAGCAAGGCCGATGATTAAGGCGAGAAGCAGCCCGGGTAGCGCAGATGGCGAGACCGGCATACTGATTAACGGTTCGATGGCCGGATCGGGGCCAGCGTGTCCGGGACTGTAACGGATAATCAAACCCACCACGATCCCGGTTAGCGTGAGCATACCCACTATCCAGAACGGCGAATCATAAGCGATGCCGATGCTGGTGGGCAGTCGTTGCCAAAGAAATTGCTGAAAAACCGACGCGACTTTCATCGCCGCGATTAAAACCAGGCTTGACGCTACGCCAATAATCAGCGCGGGGAGCGACAGCAGCAGCATCGTTCGGGCACGCGGGTGGAACATAATCTCTTCCTTACACGGGGTCGTATACCTATTTTGCACAGCCTGCCCGACGGCATTGCTGCAATTGGTGCTGAAACAAGAAAGTAATTCTGTGATGAAGATCTATATTTATAGGCAGTCAGCCTGATGGCCGTTGTTGTTATGCCCCCATGAATTTACAGTGTGACAAAGACTTATTTTGACTTTAGCGGAGCAGTAGAAGAATGACAAAGTATGCTTTAGTAGGAGATGTAGGCGGCACGAATGCGCGTCTTGCCCTGTGTGATATCGCCAGTGGAGAAATCTCGCAGGCCAAAACGTATTCCGGCCTGGATTATCCCAGTCTTGAGGCCGTGGTGCGCGTTTATCTCGATGAGCATAGCGTCAGCGTGGAAGATGGTTGTATCGCCATAGCCTGCCCGATTACCGGTGACTGGGTAGCGATGACTAACCATACCTGGGCTTTTTCTATTGCGGAAATGAAAAAAAATCTCGGCTTTAGCCATCTGGAAATCATCAACGATTTCACCGCCGTGTCGATGGCGATCCCGATGCTGAAAAAAGAGCATTTAATTCAGTTCGGCGGCGGCGAACCGGTAGACGGCAAACCTATTGCGGTGTATGGCGCGGGAACCGGCTTGGGCGTGGCGCATCTGGTGCATGTGGATAAGCGTTGGATTAGCCTTCCGGGCGAAGGCGGGCATGTCGATTTTGCGCCTAATAGCGAAGAAGAAGCTATGATTCTGGAAATATTGCGCGCCGAAATTGGCCACGTTTCCGCCGAGCGCGTGCTGTCTGGCCCGGGGCTGGTGAATCTTTATCGGGCGATTGTTAAGTCCGACAACCGTCTGCCGGAAAATCTGCGCCCGAAAGATATTACCGAACGCGCCCTGGCGGATAACTGTATCGATTGTCGCCGCGCGTTGTCGCTCTTTTGCGTCATCATGGGGCGATTTGGCGGCGATCTGGCGTTAACCATGGGGACATTTGGCGGCGTTTATATCGCTGGCGGTATTGTCCCGCGCTTCCTGGAATTTTTTAAAGCGTCTGGCTTCCGTGGTGGCTTTGAAGATAAAGGCCGCTTTAAAGATTATGTACACGGTATTCCGGTCTATCTGATTGTCCATGATAACCCTGGCTTGTTAGGCTCCGGCGCGCATCTGCGCCAGACATTAGGCCATATTCTATAAGTCAGATGGCGGCATAAACGCCTTATCCGGCCTACAATAGTGTGTCATCTGTAGGCCTGATAAGCGCAGCGTCATCAGGCAATTAAACATTCTCTTGTCAGTCTCAAACCGCGTGCCTCACGCGTTTTTTTCATTGCCTTTCCTGTGCATGAATGCTTCAACTGACTGAATTATTTCACTTTACTTTTGCTGAGCGAAAGGTCAAACACCAGCGCGTTGAGTCATCATGTCATGGCGGTTAGTCAGGCGAAAACAGGGATTTATTTTACTATACGTATCCGGTTCGCTGCCTTATTTACGGTTTCATCGCGGCATCTTGCTGGAAAGGATCCTCATTTTCGGGGAAATGTCCCTGAAAAACACAGCAATATAACATGATCGAATACCATTATCATTAGTAAGGATTTTGGTTAAAGAGGAAAAACCACAAAATCAAAAGGGGATTATTTGAGATAAGGTTTATTGACAGGAAATTATCGTCGGCTGCACCACATTAGGTAAATTCAATGATATCAAGTTGTTAATAATATGATTTGTTTGATGCTATAACTGACATGCTTAAAAGGTAAATTTTTACGCTTGTTCCTCTTTTTTCGTCGCTAAAAAATATTTTCATTAGCCTCTCGACAGGAAGAAAATTTTCAGGCTATTTTCTAAAGGAGCCACCATCGTGGCAGCGTCGCTCGGACGGTCCGGGCGCTAACGTTAATCTGAGGATATTATGGCTGACTTCCGCCCTGAACGTCGCTTTACGCGTATCGATCGCCTTCCGCCCTATGTTTTTAACATCACCGCTGAACTCAAAATGGCTGCGCGTCGGCGCGGTGAAGATATTATTGATTTCAGTATGGGTAATCCTGATGGCGCAACCCCTCCCCACATTGTCGAAAAACTTTGCACCGTCGCGCAGCGTCCGGATACGCACGGTTATTCCACGTCTCGCGGCATACCGCGTTTACGCCGCGCGATTTCTCACTGGTATCAGGAACGTTATGATGTCGATATCGATCCGGAAACCGAAGCGATTGTGACCATCGGTTCCAAAGAGGGACTGGCGCATTTAATGCTGGCGACGCTGGATCATGGCGATACGGTTCTGGTGCCGAACCCCAGTTACCCGATTCATATCTATGGCGCAGTTATCGCCGGGGCGCAGGTGCGTTCGGTTCCATTGGTAGAGGGGGTGGATTTCTTCAACGAGCTGGAGCGCGCTATTCGCGAAAGTTATCCGAAACCGAAAATGATGATTTTGGGTTTTCCATCTAACCCTACGGCCCAGTGCGTCGAACTGGAATTTTTTGAAAAAGTGGTTGCTCTGGCTAAACGTTATGATGTGCTGGTGGTGCACGATCTGGCGTATGCCGATATCGTGTACGACGGCTGGAAAGCGCCATCCATTATGCAGGTGCCTGGCGCGCGCGACGTGGCGGTCGAATTTTTCACACTGTCGAAAAGCTATAATATGGCGGGCTGGCGTATTGGGTTTATGGTGGGCAATAAAACCCTGGTCAGCGCGCTGGCGCGCATTAAAAGTTATCACGATTATGGCACCTTTACCCCGCTTCAGGTGGCGGCTATCGCCGCTCTGGAAGGCGATCAGCAGTGCGTGCGCGATATCGCCGAGCAGTATAAACGTCGTCGCGATGTGCTGGTGAAGGGGCTGCATGAGGCGGGCTGGATGGTTGAAATGCCGAAAGCCTCAATGTACGTCTGGGCGAAAATCCCGGAGCAATATGCGGCGATGGGATCGCTTGAGTTTGCCAAGAAGCTGCTGAATGAGGCGAAGGTTTGCGTTTCTCCAGGGATAGGCTTTGGTGATTATGGCGACACCCATGTACGCTTTGCATTAATAGAGAATCGCGACCGCATTCGCCAGGCCGTCAGAGGGATTAAAGCGATGTTCCGCGCCGATGGCGTGCTGCCGTCACATCCAAAACCCGTTGAGGCGAGCACGGAGTAGAAAAGCAAACAGGAGCCCTATGGCTCCTGTTTTTCTTTGCATTGTACTTTTAAATCATCAGGGCGAAAGTACCGGCCCAAACGATGACCATAAATGAAATGCCCATAAAGAAATATTTCACGTTTCATCTCTCCGCGTACCTGTCGTACGCCTAAATGAACTTACACTTACCTGATTATAGAGAGTTGATGCCGGACAATACGAAATTGAGAATTATTCGTGTTTCGACCGCCTGCATCACCTCAGAATTCTGCGCGTCATCGCTCCAGACGGCGCTAATGTACGCCTAAAAATGAGGTGAAACAAGAGGCATTTTCTTATTTACTTTTAGTAACTTACAAGTGTCGGGAATCGGCGACAGTTTAATTTCTGACAGTGATGAATCGCTATTGAGCGACGCCGCCGACACAGTAAAAAATCGCCTGTAAACAGGAGACTTATCGCTAAAAGCAGGAATGAGTAATTTACGATATGAATATTATGACAATGCGAAATGCCAAAATAAAAGGCCTTGCGGCCTTTTTCAGATGTAGAGTGACGCTTCCCCCAACGGGCGAGTCTTGAAACGGCGATGGATCCAGAGATATTGCTCCGGGGCGCGCATGATCTCTTTCTCAATAATTTTATTCATATAGGCAGCGGCTTGATTTTCATCTGCCGGGTAACCTTCCATTTCAGGGGTAATATACAGACGATAACCCGAGTTATCGGATTTCCTTACCATTGTAACGGTCAACATGGCGGCGCCAGACAGCCTGGACAGTACATAGGTGCCGTTGGTGGTGGCGACGTTTTCAACCGCGAAAAATGGCGCAAAGGAGCTGCCTTTAGGGCCGTAGTCCTGGTCGGGAGCAAACCAAACGGCTTCCCCTTTTTTTAGCGCGCCCACAATGCCGCGCAGATTGTTTCTGCCGATCATCGCTTTATTTGAGCGCATACGACCGCGCGTCTGCACCCACTCCATGAGCGGATTGTTATGCGGACGATAGGTCGCCATCATCGGCTGGCAGAGACCCATTACCCGGCCTCCCAATTCCAGCGACATAAAATGCACGCCAACGACCATTACGCCGCGATTTTGCGCCTGCGCACGGGTAAGGTTGTCCAGCCCGTCCACATCAAACCATTTGCGAACCCGGCTATCAGGCCAGAACCAGGCCATGCCCGTTTCAAGCAGCGCCATGCCAAGAGAGTGGAAATTCTCGGCGATCAGTTTTTCCCTTTCTTCCCGGGAGAGGGTCGGAAAACAGAGTTCAATATTTTTCTGGGCGATCGACTCACGTCGCTTCAGGAAGGGGCGCGCCAGCTTACCGGTGCGGGTGCCCAGAAAACGCAAAACCGGGTAGGGAAGCTGCACCAGTAACCAGAGGACGCCAACGCCAAACCACGTCAGCCAGTAGCGCGGGTGCAAAAACGCGCGTGAAAATTTGCTTTGAGGAAACATAAAATACCTTCTGTAGATACGAAAATAATGTATCGCAGAAGAGTCATTATCCGCAGCGGTACACTCTGAAATACGCATCATCCTTCAAGTTGCGTTCGCTTATCCGAAGCACTTACTTGAGTAAGCTCATCAGGGTAACTTGAATGATTTACGTATAGTTAGGCCATCATGTACGACAATGGTTCCCGTAAGGAGTGTAAAACTAAGTCAGTACTAAACCACGAGGGCATGAACGCCAGGCAGGCTAATGTACCACCAGTTATTTACTCGCGCCCAGAAATTCTTTATCAAGAAGCGTAAATATTTCTCCCGTAGCAAAAATAAGCTAATCATTATTTTTAATGCATTGTTTTTACAGTGATAATTTTATTTCAGACGAAGGTCATTGAAAAATGATTAAAAAAATAAAATGTGAGATAAATGTTATGGAAATGACGGGCTGATAAGGTTTATCTTAAAGGAGAAGTGAGAGGGATCGTAAGGCTATATGGAAGCCTTGCCATAGACAGGAGGTATTATAGATGATCTATTTATGGACATTTCTTGCAATAAGTATACTTGCCGTGAGTGGCTATATCGGTCAGGTGATGGGGGCTTTTTCTGCGGTTTCTTCTTTTACGGGAATGGTTATCCTTGCCGCGCTGATTTATTTACTCAATGTATGGTTGCAGGATGGCGATGACATCGTTAGCGGATTATTGCTTTTTCTCGCACCGGCATGTGGGTTAATTATTCGCTTTATGGTGGGATACGGTAAGCGTTAGTCAGTACATACCCTTCATACTTCAAGTTGCTGATGTGTTGGCTACGGATTACTCGGCCCATCGATGGGCCTCGCCCTGACGGCCGTCGCACGCGACGTTCAAATCTGTTCCCGGCAGATTTGTCGTTCACCCCAGTCACATCGTTATCTATGCTCCTGGGGACTCACTCCCTTGCCGCTTTTAAGCAACTCGAATTATTTTGGGTATACACGATGTCAGCGAATAGATAGCGCCGACAATGTCGGCGCTTCTGTTCCCCGGGAAGGCTAATCGTTTATTGCGCGTCCGCAAGCTGCAGTGAGTCCTGATTATGTAACGCATTCTGGCGCTGGCGTTCCAGTTCCAGCGCGCCGCGATGGGAGAGGTAACAGAATAGAATGCAGCACACGATGCCGCCCATCAGAAGATAAAATCCGCCGTACCAGCCCAGTTTATCCACCATTACACCAAACAGGCTGGTGCCCAACGAGGCGCCGAAAATATAGCTCATGAACCCACGTAAACCGACGGCGGAACCTACGGCAAAGCTGGGGACTATCTCCATTGTCTGTACGGACGCGAGGAACTGCGGGACGTAAATCAGACAACCTACAATGGCGGCGAAAATCGTTACCATCAGCAAAGATTCACTTTTCCAGTATCCGATCAGACAGACAAAAATCAGCGCCATGCAAATCATGGCTAACGGCATTCTGCGGCCCTTAAACAGTTTATCTGACAGCCAGCCTGCCAGTAGCGTAGAGGGAATTGCCGCCCACTCGAAAAAGAGAAACGCGACGCTCATCTGTTCTTTTGAAAAGTGTTTTACTGTCAACAGATAGATAGGCAACCAGCTAATCATGCCAAACCGCACCATATAGACGAAGACATCCACCAGCGAAATATACCAGGCATTTTTATTGCGCAGCACATAAGTACAGAAGATTTGCCATGCGCTCATATTTTCCGGCGCTTTTGCCGTATTCTTCGTTTTCAGTACGACTTTTTCTTCCGGCATCATCTGTTCCAGGGAGGGAAGACCTTCTTCGCGCGGCGAACCTTTTCCCAAGACCAGAACAATTAAGGCAAAAATGACGGCGACGCAGGCCGGAACGATATAACTGGCGCTTTGCCAGTGTTCGCTGCCCAATATCGCAAAAGCCGCACCGACGATAGGCGCGACGATCCCGCCGCCAACGTTATGCGAGATATTCCAGAAGGCGCCTACGCGTCCGCGTTCCCGACGAGGGAACCAGTTTGCAATGGTAATAAACGAGGGGCCGACGCCCATGCCCTGAAAAAGGCCATTGAAGACCACCAGAGCGGCAAATATCCAGAATGCGCTACTGAATCCCAGCCCAACGTTAACAATCGCGCAGAGTACCAGACCGCACGCCATGAAGACTTTTGGGCTGGCTTTATCCGCCAGACTGCTCATTACGCCTTTACTGATTCCGTAAGCAATAAGCATACAGCTACTCAGCAGGCCGATTTGCGTAGCGCTGAGATCCAATTGCTCTTTTAAATAAGGCGTCGATAATGTGAAGTTGTTTCTGACTATATAGTAAGCGAGATATCCCAGAAATACGCTTAACAATGCCTGTATACGATATCGACCATACGTAGCCTGGACTTTTTCCGGTGGGACTTTATGCGCCGATTTCCCTGTTTTTAATATTGTTAACATGGAGTCACCTGTATTTTATAGTGAGATGAACATCAGGAGGTTTTGTCGGTAGAGTGAAAGGAGTGACAATAAAAATCAAGTCGAAGAAATGTGTCAAAATTGACTCAATTGGGTGAATTTAAAGGTTATTTTTGACCCATCCTGAAGGGGGTGTTGAAACTTTAATTATTGACATGACCGTTTTATCGTTAGCATGTGCGGATATTAACAAAATTGCTGCCAGTGATCTGATACGCTTTATTGATGTTTTCGAGCAACGGACCGGTTATTATTCAAATAACGCTGTTCTGGATGCCAACAGAAATAAAAGGGTAAGTTTTGTCTCAATATTTTCTTTATGTGATATCGATATTTATGAACGGGATCACAAATCGACTTTTCTCATGCTGTAGTCGTTTCGCCAGAGTGGGCGCTTTTACGCTATGGCTGGCGGCGATGTTCGGTTCTTGCCAGGCGTACAGCCGCGAGCTGGTGATGGCAACGACCTTTTCACCCAGCGCGACCGCCTGGATTATCCAGCGCTGGCAGACGGAGCCGGGTTCCGTCATGATTCGTACGCTCAACCGTACCAGCGGTTCTTTAGAGCAATTACTTGATACGGCGAATGCGGAAAATGTCGATCTGATCCTGACGTCATCCCCCATGCTGTTGCAACACCTTCAGGAGCACCAAAAGCTGGCGCTATTGGATAGCGCGCCTGCCGCCAGCCAGAAGCTGGTGCCGCGTTCTATCCGCTCAACTTCAGTGGCGGTAGCGGTATCCGGATTTGGGCTATTGATCAATCGTTCAGCGCTCGCTGCGCGCCATCTTCCGCCGCCTGCCGACTGGCAGGATATGGGCCTGCCCAGTTACCAGGGCGCTCTATTAATGAGCAGTCCGTCACGCTCAGACACGAATCATTTGATGGTGGAGTCGCTGTTGCAGCAAAAAGGCTGGACGGCAGGATGGGCAACGCTGCTGGCAATCTCGGGTAATCTGGTCACGATTTCCTCTCGCAGTTTCGGCGTAGCGGATAAAATTAAAAGCGGGCTTGGCGTTGCCGGGCCGGTCATTGATAACTATGCTAATTTGCTACTTAACGATCCTAATCTTGCTTTTACCTATTTCCCATATTCTGCGGTGTCGCCCACTTACGTCGCGGTGTTGAAAAACAGCCGTCATGCAGACGAAGCGCGTGCTTTTATTCATTACTTATTAAGTCCGAAAGGGCAAAGGATACTGGCTGACGCGAATACCGGTAAGTATCCCGTCGCACCGCTTAGCGCCGATAATCCTCGCGCCGCGCAACAACAGCGTTTGATGGCCCAGCCGCCGTTGAACTATCGTCTGATCCTGAAGCGTCAGCAACTGGTACAACGCATGTTTGATACCGCGATCAGTTTTCGTCTCGCGCAGCTTAAAGATGCATGGCGAGCGTTGCACAGCGCAGAAACGCGGCTTAAACGCCCCTTACCTGAAATCAGAGCTTTATTGACCAGCGTCCCGGTGGATGCGGCAAGCAGTGAGGATGAAACCTGGCTGGCGCAGTTTGATAATAAAAGCTTTGCCGAACAAAAAATGATGGAGTGGCAGATCTGGTTTCTGAACAATCAGCGGCTGGCGATTCACAAACTGGAAGAGCTGAAATGAAGGGGAGATTATTGCAACGGCTTCGTCAGCTCAGTATCAGCAACAGTTTACGGGGCGCATTTTTAACGGGCGCATTACTGACGCTGATTGTCAGTATGGTCAGCCTTTATTCCTGGCATGAGCAAAGTTCGCAGGTTCGCTATTCGCTTGATGAATATTTTCCTCGCATCCACTCCGCTTTTTTAATTGAGGGGAACCTGAATCTGGCCGTGGATCAACTCAATGAATTTTTGCTGGCGCCGAACACGACGGTACGTTTGCAGTTACGTACGCAGATTATTCAGCATCTGGATAAGATTGAGCATCTCAGTCAGGGGCTTCAGCTTGCTGAGCGCCGGCAACTGGCCGTCATTTTACAGGATAGCCGGACCTTGCTGGCGGAACTGGACAACGCCCTCTACAACATGTTTTTGGTGCGGGAGAAAGTTAGCGAGCTTTCCGCTCGCATTGACTGGCTCCATGATGATTTCACCACGGAGCTAAATTCGCTGGTACAGGATTTTACCTGGCAGCAGGGGACGCTACTCGATCAAATTGAGGCGAATCAGGGCGACGCGGCGCAGTACTTGCAACGTTCGCGCGAGGTGCAGAACGAGCAGCAGCAGGTATATACCCTGGCGCGAATTGAAAATCAGATTGTTGATGACCTGCGCGACAGATTGAATGAGCTCAAGTCCGGCAATAATGACGGGATGCTGGTGGAGACCCATATTCGCTATCTGGAAAACCTAAAAAAAACGGCGGATGAGAATATTCGTGCGCTGGATGACTGGCCCAGTACGATCACGCTGCGGCAAACCATAGACGAACTATTGGAAATCGGGATGGTAAAAAATAAGATGCCCGATACCATGCGCGATTATGTTGCGGCGCAAAAAGCCTTACTGGACGCCAGCCGCGCCAGAGAGGCTACGCTAGGGCGCTTTCGCACGCTGCTTGAGGCGCAGTTAGGTAGTAGTCACCAGCAAATGCAGACGTTCAATCAACGCCTGGAACAGATTGTTCGCGTTAGCGGCGGGCTTATTTTAGTGGCGACGCTCCTGGCGTTGCTGCTGGCCTGGGGACTCAACCACTATTTTATCCGTTCCCGGCTGGTGAAGCGTTTTACCGCGCTTAATCAGGCTGTGGTACAGATAGGGCTGGGGAGAACCGACTCGACTATCCCGGTTTACGGGCGCGATGAGCTAGGACGGATAGCCCGTTTGCTACGTCATACGCTGGGCCAGCTCAATATGCAACGCAGGCAGCTTGAACAAGAGGTCGCCGAGCGCAAAGAGATAGAAGCCGACCTGCGCGCCATGCAGGATGAGTTGATTCAGACGGCGAAACTGGCGGTAGTCGGCCAGACCATGACCACGCTGGCGCATGAAATTAACCAGCCGCTGAATGCGCTTTCAATGTATTTATTTACGGCGGGACGCGCGATTGAACAAGGTCAGAGCGGACAGGCGAGAAATACGCTCACCAAAGCGGAAGGGCTCATTAACCGGATTGACGCCATCATCCGTTCGCTGCGGCAGTTTACCCGCCGGGCGGAGCTGGAAACGCCATTGTATCCCGTTGATCTGCGCCAAACTTTCGTGGCGGCATGGGAGTTATTAGCCATGCGCCACCAATCCCGGCAGGGAGCGCTTTCACTGCCAACCGACACCGTATGGGTTAGCGGCGATGAAGTGCGTATTCAGCAGGTTCTGGTGAATGTGCTGGCGAATGCGCTTGACGCCTGTTCGCATGATGCGGCGATCGCGGTGACGTGGCAGACTCAGGGAGAGGCGCTGGAGGTTTATATTGCAGATAACGGCCCTGGCTGGCCTGTGGCGCTGTTGCCCTCTTTACTCAAGCCGTTTACCACCAGTAAAGCTGTCGGGTTGGGTATTGGGCTGTCGATTAGCGTGTCGCTGATGGCGCAAATGAAGGGCGACCTGCGTCTGGCGTCGACGCTGACGCGTAACGCTTGCGTGGTGCTGCAATTCTCGGTAACGGATGTCGATGATGTTGAATGATGAATGTTCTATTTTGCTGATTGATGATGACGTTGATGTACTTGACGCCTATACCCAAATGCTTGAGCAGGCAGGCTACCGCGTGCGTGGCTTTACCCATCCTTTCGAGGCCAAAGAGTGGGTAAAAGCGGATTGGGAGGGGATCGTTTTGAGCGATGTGTGTATGCCGGGGTGTTCCGGTATCGATCTTATGACGCTGTTTCATCAGGATGACGATCAACTGCCAATCTTATTGATTACCGGACATGGCGATGTACCGATGGCGGTTGATGCGGTGAAAAAGGGCGCCTGGGATTTTCTGCAAAAACCCGTCGATCCGGGCAAGCTGTTGATATTAATTGAAGACGCGCTACGCCAGCGCCGGTCGGTCATTGCACGGCGGCAATATTGCCAGCAGACGTTACAGGTTGAACTGATTGGGCGCAGCGAGTGGATGAATCAGTTTCGACAACGGTTACAACAACTGGCGGAAACGGACATTGCCGTATGGTTTTACGGTGAGCATGGCACTGGACGTATGACTGGCGCCCGTTATCTCCATCAACTGGGGCGTAACGCGAAAGGGCCGTTTGTACGCTATGAACTTACGCCGGAGAATGCCGGGCAGTTGGAGACATTCATCGACCAGGCGCAAGGAGGCACGCTGGTGTTGAGTCATCCCGAATATCTGACACGCGAACAGCAGCACCATCTGGCGCGTTTACAAAGCCTGGAGCATCGGCCTTTTCGTTTGGTGGGCGTTGGCAGCGCTTCGCTGGTGGAGCAGGCGGCAGCTAACCAGATTGCGGCCGAGCTTTACTACTGTTTCGCCATGACCCAAATCGCCTGCCAGTCTCTTTCTCAGCGACCGGATGATATCGAGCCGTTATTTCGCCATTATCTTCGAAAAGCCTGCCTGCGACTCAATCATCCAGTGCCGGAAATAGCGGGGGAATTACTGAAAGGAATAATGCGACGCGCCTGGCCAAGCAATGTGCGCGAACTGGCTAATGCGGCAGAGCTTTTTGCTGTTGGCGTGCTGCCGCTGGCGGAAACGGTCAACCCGCAGTTGCTTCTTCAGGAGCCGAGCCCGCTTGACCGGCGCGTTGAAGAGTATGAGCGACAAATTATTACCGAAGCATTAAATATTCATCAGGGACGAATTAATGAAGTGGCGGAGTACTTGCAAATTCCCCGTAAAAAACTTTATCTGCGCATGAAAAAATATGGTCTAAGTAAAGAGCATTATAAATTCTGATATTACAGTTACTTTCAATCTGGCTGACAACAACAGCAACGATGTCGTTAGCCAGATAACGTCGCATCACCGTAATGGTAAATCATTCCATTATGATTATAGATTGCTTATTATTCACCTGAGCATCAAATTCTATTTCTTAACTTCAATATAAGGTAAAAATGCGTCAAGTTCTCTGGCGTAATAAATGTACTCTTGTCCGACGATTTGACAAGATGAAAACTTCATCACCTCTCCAGATTACATCTGAATATGAGGACAAGAGAAATGAAAAAACATGCTATTGCAGTAATGATGATCGCCGTATTTTCTGAGTCGGTTTATGCGGAGTCTACCTTATTTATTCCGGACGTCTCTCCTGATAGCGTCACGACATCCCTTTCCGTGGGAGTGTTAAATGGTAAATCCAGGGAGCTGGTTTATGATACCGACACCGGGCGGAAGATTAGTCAACTGGACTGGAAAATAAAAAATGTCGCCACGTTGCAGGGGGATTTATCATGGGAACCCTATTCGTTCATGACGCTGGACGCCCGCGGCTGGACGTCTTTGGCATCGGGATCGGGTCATATGGTTGACCATGACTGGATGAGCAGTGAGCAGCCAGGCTGGACCGATCGTTCAATTCATCCGGACACCAGCGCCAACTATGCTAATGAATACGATTTGAATGTGAAAGGTTGGTTATTGCAGGGCGATAACTACAAGGCGGGCGTGACAGCGGGCTATCAGGAAACCCGTTTTAGCTGGACGGCAAGAGGCGGGTCTTATATTTATGATAATGGTCGGTATATTGGTAATTTTCCTCATGGCGTGCGCGGCATAGGTTATAGCCAGCGTTTCGAAATGCCCTATATCGGGCTGGCGGGTGATTATCGTATTAATGACTTTGAGTGTAATGTACTGTTTAAATACAGCGACTGGGTAAATGCGCATGATAATGACGAACACTACATGCGCAAACTTACCTTCCGTGAAAAAACGGAAAATTCACGATATTATGGCGCTTCTATTGACGCCGGATATTATATTACCAGTAATGCAAAAATCTTTGCTGAGTTCGCTTACAGTAAATATGAAGAAGGTAAGGGCGGTACGCAAATCATAGATAAAACCAGCGGTGATACGGCGTATTTTGGTGGCGATGCCGCAGGTATAGCTAATAATAACTATACGGTTACCGCGGGGTTGCAGTACCGCTTCTAGACCACATCAGGATGTCATCGGTCATAACCGGCCGATGACGACTTTTTGCTGAACGTATGGCATGTCCGGTGATATTGCATAGGGGCAATAAAAGCAACATGAAAGGGGAACCGCTCGAAAGGTTATGCAGCAAGAAGAGAATGTCCTGGGTATCAATGGTGTCCCCTGCAGACACCTAATGAATGTCGTAAGTACAGGGGATTTATGATGAATTACAGAAGTGAAGAATTTTATGCCCGCATTTATGCCCGCAAAGGCAATTCATGAGACATTTTGAATGGGTGAGAAGTGGCTGCGTTTCCAGTTTTGATAGTCGGCATAAACCCATCTGGATGCGCTACCGATTTTGTGAGGGACAGGCAACCGGCCTTTCTTAATTTCTGAGTAAATGAAGGTCTTGCCCATGCCAGAATCCTTCATCATGAACTTTAAGTCAACAAGTGAGTCGTCGCGTAATTCGCGCATAGGTTTTATCTCCGGTTTGGGGATCTAACTTGGATGGAAGGGATATCTTGAGAAATGAACAGGCCTCATCGAGTGTGAGGCTGTGTGATTCCATGGTTACTCCGGATAAAAGAAAACCTCGACTGTGCGAGGTTTGTTAGTTGCGCTCTGCTGGGGATTTAGCCATTACTCATCTTCCGCTTTAGCTTGATAATCTGACCTTCAAGTTTCTTCCGCTTCTCCCGCTCAACTATCAGACGCTTTTTGTAATTACCAAGCCTGCGCTGGTACAACTCCTTGGCATTAACCGCATTGGTGATTTCAGACTTCTGAGCTTTAACAAGTCGTTCGAGTCGGGATATCTCCTGACGCATTGAGTCTCGTAACTCAACGCCTTTTTCGATGGTGGACTCAAGCTGCTCTGTGTATGTTCGAATTACTGAGGTATTCACTACTTCACCTCCTGCTGCGGCGGTTCTGGTAGCAGCATCCAGTGGGTTACTTTCGATGCCGGTTCTTCCACATCGTCAGTAACTGCCCACCATTTGTTTCTCGACCAATCGTAATACCCTTCGAAGGTATCGCACTCAGTCCAGCCGTAAGACTTCCCCCAACACCAAACATAGTCTTTATCGTTCGGCATTCGCTCACTACAGCTTATCCAGCCATCCGGAGTTACCGGAGAGTTGCCAGTTAGAGGCATATATTTCACTCCCCACGTTTCAGACGGGTTATTATTGCCCAACATAAATAGCGGAGCGTCAGGATCGCGTTTGTCGTCGCTGTTGTAGTCACTACGCAACCAGCCGATTACCTGCAACTCATCACGATTACTTACAGGTTGGCTACCCTGAAGCATGGCAGCACGACAGGCGTTCCATCCCATTTTGTACGCCTGGCCAATAGTCGTTACACAATCTGCGCTCTCAAGAGCAGAAATGGCCTGCCGAACACTGATGGACTCTGGCACAACCGGCTCCGGCGCAGCCTCCAGCGCTGCCAGCGCGATACGCGCCAGCTCTAATTCATCGTTCAGACCATCACGAATAGATGTAAATGCACTCTGCGTAATGGCAAATTCCAATTCTTTCACTTTCCGGCGTGCGCGTTCGTGTAGCTGTTCTCTGGTAATAGTGGTCATGGGTTAGTCCTTAAACTGCCAATTGCAGTTGCATATTGAACCGGTCACGCTTTTCGCAATACGCGAGAGAACCGGGGCTGTTATACGATTCAATGCGCTCAACCATTAATGCGGCGCGGGTTTCCTTTGAAGCTGGCGCGTAAGCACCAGACCATGCTTTGTCTATTCCGATGTTACGGGCGACGTTCGTGCTGTCCGCGCTGGCTAATGGTAGCTTTGTGAAAATTAGCGGGTTCAACATCCTCAATCCATGCAACTTCGTGACCGGCATTCCATGAACGTCAATAATGTGGCGAATCAGGTCTTTCATTCTGGCAACAGCAAGGTTTGGGCGCTTAACGTCATAGTCTCCACAACTTCCTATCGCTACACGCGGATATTCGTTACACAACCTGATAAACCGCTCGTCACTCTCGTTCATATGCCATACTGGGACACCAAAAAATTCCCCGTGCGGCCATTCATCCAGAAGGGCTTCATTCTCATCCTCTCCGCCGTCGATGACGTCCGGGATGATGGCAAAATCGAATCCAGGGTGATTTTTCCAGCGCGCCACAAATTCGTAATAATCGCTCCAGTCGATTTTGTTTTTACCGGCTGCTTTCCATGCAGTGAATGCGCCGTTGTCCAGCGCGAATGACTGGCAGTATTCAGCCGCGAGGTTAATTTGTCCGGAATGCGCGAAACTGATAAACGCATGGCGTCCTTTCCATGCCTTCATAGCACACGTATCAGGGGTAATAGGTCCGCCATGATAGTGAATCATCACGACTCCTTAACCTTGATGCCAGCGGCGCGTATTTCGTGTATCGCATTGTCATTACCAGCACACCAACCCTCGGCGTAATCCCGGCTGAATCCGCTCAGGTGCATGACCTCACCAACGCTGCGTTTTGGTAAGTTGACAGCCCGCGCCTCCAGTTCACGAACCTTGCATTGGAGATCAAAGGATTTTTCGCTGTAAACATGGCGTAACTGTTCTTTGTCCCACAGGTCAGACTCAAGTTTTTTGACCTTCTCACGCAGCAGCTCGTTGAGTTCTTCAAGCTCACTAATACGCAGCGCCTGTTTGTCGATTGTCATGCTGTACCCCCAAAAATCCATTGGTTACCTGCGTGCGCCTGGAATTTGCAGGACGTGTCAGGCATAACCAACTCATGAACCACTTCGCCTGTTTCAACAAAGTAGTAGTTGCTGTCTGTAACGTTGTTGATGAAGAATGCCTCGCGCTCGCGCCATGACATCTCACCGAGAATACGCTGCACCTTTTTGGTGACTGGTCGGTAATCAGGTTCTATGCCAGCCAGTTTTGCCGCCGCGTAGTTGTGGTGGCCATCCATCAGGATGGTGTATTGCTGCCCACGCAGAACTATCGGGTAAACAGATACGATAAAACGCTTAAATCTTGCCGCTCTGTCGTTTACCTTTGCCTTGTCGAGGTAGCGCTGACTGCTGATAAGCTGACCTTTAATAATGCTCATGCTGCACCGCCTTTGCGAAGTTGGCCTGTGTTATTGATGCGGCTAAAATAGAATCCGAATAATTTCTTCCATGGCTTAACTACAGCGTCCCTGATTGAATTTGGGTTAAAGCCAGCCTCAATAGCCTGTTTGCTATCAAAGAACACATACCCAAAACCTTCCTCATTCTCTGCACAAACTGGGCCTTTATACGAACCGTGCTTTCTTCCTCCGGCTAACCCAGTTCTATATGCGTGCTGAGTGTTACCCGCTATCGTTGTCCACTCAAGGTTTGATGCATCATTGTTTTGTTTGTTGCCGTCTTTATGGTTAATTACGTGCTCATCAGATGGCTTAGGCCCGATGAAGTTTTCAGCAACTAATCGGTGGATGTTCACGCCTTTCAGTTCCCCTTCAAGCTCCAGCCTAACGAACAAATACTGATTTCTGTTCTTGCCGCGCATAGAAGGGTTTAACTGTCTTAGCTTGCCAGAAGCCATTGAGAAAATTAGCCCCTTTGAGGAAATGAAATAGCGATACTTAAAACCAAAAATCTCTTTCACATCACCAAATAAATCAGCCAGCGCCGCGTATTTAGCCTCAAGCTCCGCATAATCAGACGCCAGAACCATGTCAACGCAGAACGATTCAGACTGTACCGGTGGAGATAAATCAGATGGGGACGCGGTGTAAATTTTTACCTCTTGCATTTATCTTTCCTCAGTATCGCATTCAAATATTTATTCTCGTTAATAGAAGGGAATGAATTGCGCTGCAATAATTCTTCGCGTGTAGGCATTGGTTTAATTTTGTGCCTAATAATAAGTTCGGCTGGTAGAATGTCGGGATTGTATGCAAGTCCTCTCATCGTAAATTCCTCAGTCATTACTTATTGCGCCATAACGTGAGCGGTAATTACGCAGGCGCGGGTCGATTTCAATGAATTTTGTATATGTTGCTTTGCGGAATGGTCGGATGGATGTCTGGTAAATTCGCTCGCGTTCTTCTTTTTCTGCAAGCCATATACAGTGACGAAATTCCTTTTCCTCTTTCGTTTCCTGCGGTAGTGACATTATCAGGTCGTAGTTTCTTCTGAATTTATCCAGCACCTCTGAGACGGATTTGCCGGAACAGCGACGCGGGTCGTCCGCACCATATAGAGGCGCTGGCATAATTTACTCCATGGTAGGTTATCCGAATAATGTGGTAGGTATAGGGTTATTTCTTTCGTAAACGTGATAGCCTGCTTTTTACCGACTCTTCACTTCGCCCGATAATTTTTGCTACATTTCTTTGTGTATAGCCTGATGAGATAAGCGCCTGCATTCTTTTGTCTTCGTCTTCGCTCCATCTTGGCTTAACGAATGCCGTTTTTAATGACAGTTTTTTTGCTATGTAATAAAACTGATTTATGTTTAGGCCCAGATGTTCTGCTGCACGGCAAGCTACCATGCGACCGCAAACTGACTCCATCTCCGCTGGAGTTATGTTTAATCTTCTCATTAAGCCACCTGTTTAAGCTCATTTATTCTGATATTCATTACCTGAACGCATTTAGCCTGCGCCTCCTCGTTACCATCCATTAATTGCCAGTCGTGCTGGTATCTCTCAATTAGCTTTTTCTTGTCAGTTTCTGTTGCTGCATATTCACTGAAGTCTTTCAGGATTTGCTCGCAGTCAACCGATGGTGATTTCTGGTTGGTATTTTCTGGTAATGGTTGATTGCCTGATGCTGGCATGGCCCATCCCGGCAGCGATGGAGGGAGCCAGTAAAATCCTGTTCCATCCTTCAGTTTGGCCCTGTGCCATCCTTGTTTCTTATCACTGGATATCTGCGCAAAACCTTCCTCAAGGTTATACAGATACCGACCAATTCCCCACTGAACGGCAGCACGCTTCATTGCGCCGGAGCGGCCACCTTTGACGGCTTCTACCTGTGTGTTTTCAGCAGCATCCCATTTAGTTACCCATTCGGAATCAATCTTGATTGATATGCCGCATTCAACGCCACCGTTGTTGGGAATATCGCGGTATTCATTGCGCCATCCTGCTTTGCCGCAAACATCGTCCAGGCGTTTCATGATTGCCCTGTTTGTGACATAAGCCAGCACCAAAGCCCACACTTTGCCATCGCGTGTTTTACCGCTTTGCTGTATTCGCCACTCAATATCTTCAGCTGCGAACGGTTCATCTAACTGATCCAGATTCATGAGTAATACCCCGCAAATTCATCCCAGCTAATAACCGGATTCTGCCGTTCTGCGGCTAAGTTAATTTGCTGCTCCACTTCCTCATCAATTTCAGGAGAAATGAGAGCAATAAATTCTTCATCATCAAAATCATGCAACATGACGCGCCTCCCATTCTTCGTCCTGCCACTTATCCCAACCAAGAGCTATTCCGGCAGCCCATGTATACGCATCAGACATTCCCTGTTTTGTATCCGGAAATACTTTCTCATATAGCTTGTTGAACTCCCTGTTTCCTTGCTGAACAAGAATTGTTCCATTAACAGGCGTAATGGTCATGGCGTGGCACTCCTGGCTGATTAAGAATTTCACCGAGACGTTTCCATCCGGCCCGTAATTTTCTGGTTATACGCTCTAAAAGTGATTCATTAAGTTGGGCGATACCCATGACGGCACCGCCCGCGATAGCAAATGTCATCGTGGGATTCTCCATTTTTATTTATTGGCATAGCGAAAACGCCTCGATATGAAGCGCTGTGGATATGCGATAAAAAAGCCGCCCTGACTACGAGCGGCAAATAACATCAAGGGATGATTTTTCGATTAACCAGAACGAGTCGTCGTCCTCGTTTGGTTACGAGCGATATTGCTCGCAATGCGGAATCACAGAATCCGCATTAAGTGCATCACTCACACTCTACAAACTCACCATCTTCATCCAGTTGATACCAGGTATCCGGCATAATACCGTTCTCGCCAACCTTGCTGGCGCGGATATGAATTAACTCGCCATCTTCATCGCGATAGCAAAGTACAATTGCTCCGCCTTCAGATGCCCTGGCTTTTCCTTCTATTCCGAGTGATGCCGCTACGGATTGCGATCCAGACACTTCTGCTGCTGACCGGTTGCCAGTGTTGGTTGCTGCTGACCGTTTGCCAGTGTTGGTTGCTGCTGACCAGTCGCCAGTGTTGGTTGCTGCTGACTGGTAGCCAGTGTTGGTTGCTGCTGATCGGTTACCAGTGTTGGTTGCTGCTGACCGGTTACCAGTGTTGGTTGCTGCTGACCAGTCGCCAGTGTTGGTTGCTGCTGACCGGTTGCCAGTGTTGGTTGCTGCTGACTGGTTGCCAGTGTTAGTTGCCGCTGACCAGCTGCCACACATGATCTGCTGCTCAAGAGACTTATCTATCTTGCTCCAAATCCATTCGATACCACGTTGAATGAACTGAGGAAGCGTTAACTCATCCTTAATCGTTATGCTGGCGCTGGCGATTTTGGTGTCACCATCTTCTTCGCGGTTAGTAATACCGAAGGAGATGGTTTCTGCAAAGCGGCTGTCTGCAGGAGAGTAATAACTGAAAACATCGAAAGGACATTCACAGGCGTGGAATCCAGAAACGCAAGCCTCCACTTTTCCATCGTGATGGAAGGTCTTGCCAATTTCAAACTGAAAGTCACGGCACTTTAGGTCTTTGTTAAATCCCTTGAATGTCACAATTTCTTTGGTCATGTTGTTATTCCTTAAATTTTGGCAATAAAAAAGGCCGCATTGCGACCTGATTAGATGAGATGATTGCTGCCTGAATAATTATCTAGCGGTAATTTGCCCACACTTACGATGACCAGCCGCGTAAAGTGCTACGTCTGGCAAACATACACCGGTTTCTGGTGGCTTATGTCCAAACTCATTTGCGTACACAATGGCAGCCCGCTCCAGATTGCGTCTGTATTCTTCCAGTTGCCAGAATGCATCTTTCGCCATGAACTGAAGTGATTTTGCGTCTTCAATACGCTTGGGCGTTTCATGTTTTCCTTTGGCCTGAATCTGCGCACGGCTAAGAGTAGGACGATGCAGCACTTCTGAACTGGCTGTAGTCTCATTCTGAAGCGCTGCACGGCGCTCGCGACGACGACCTGCTGCTGAGCCATTGAAAGTTGTTCTGCGTGTCATATAGACCTCCTGATGAACTTTGGTGGTGAATACAGCCGGGCGACTAACTCCGGTCGCGTACTCATTGCCAAGCGCCTCCGCCGAGAAGGTTAGCTTCTGCATTCACCCCAAAGCTCACTTTGGTTATCAGGCTTTTCAGCCTCGTAGATTCATCACTGAATCGTTGTAAGTGCCACACTCTCGCAGTGGCTGCGCTCATGCCCTTGAGTTCGTAGTCAGGGGTATCTCATGAATCCCTCACCTCTAACCGGTGAACGCCTGGCAATCGTTCTGGGGTACCGGCACACCTTCTTCTTCTTTCACCCTCACCAGCGTGTGTTGCAGTTTGTACCTGCATCTGGCTCTCATTGAGACTCGGGTCACCGTCCTGGTGAGTAGTGCGTCCTGCTGATGTTTTTATATTGAACCAATAGTACATAATATGCAAGAACTATTGGTACATTTTTATTGTAAGTGCTTTGTTCTTTTAGTACGTTTTTGAAAAATAAATAAATTTATTTTTATAAATCCTCTATGTCATACTGTTCTGAACAAAAAACGAGCGAGGAATCTGTGTGAAAAACGAGGAACTGGCGCAGTTGCGCTATCAGGAAATGTGCAGGATTGTCGGTGATGTCGTTTTTGCTATGGTTGCTGAGGGTCATGAGACTAAGCGAGTGGCTATAGCTGACGTGATACGAACTGAGTTAGCGAAGGGGCTGGATAAGTGGGGTGGTGACCAGTTGCAGTGCATGAAACTTGCCGTGAAGCTACTGGAAGAGTAGGGCAAAGAAAACCCGGCGCGGTGGCCGGGCGTGATCGCTTACTCATCTTCATCTAGCAACTCAAATTGAGTCCCGGGCGATGGAAAGGCTCTTTTGAATGCTCTGTCAAACTCAGCTTTATTTCTTGAGCTTGAAAGGATGCCAACTACCTGCCAAAGGTGCGCCCTAAACATCGGAACTCCGATGCTATCGGTTAGGAACTGAAACATCTTATATCTTCTACCGCCATTCGCATAAACGACAGGGTTTTTTTCATCTAGCATCTCAAGGATGGCGCCTTTACTTGATGCTAATGGTTCGTAGATATACTTCCTCGTAAACTTACCGAAAAACTGAGGGTGCCGACCTGCTTTTTTCTGCGTAAGTCCGTAAAGTCGATAAAGGCCATCCGTGAACTGCTTCGGAAATTCCTTCTCATATTCTCTGACCTGCTCTTTGATGAACTCTTGAAAGAGAATTCGATATTCATCTTGTCTCTTTTCATCGATATGCCCAGTAGCTTCGTCTACCAGCGCTACAATACCAACCTCTGCAAGACCGCGCATGATAATGTCTGCCTGAACAGAAATAGGTATCTGAGATGACTGAAGGGCATCACCCTGATCTCTCATCTTCAAATAAACATTGCATATCTTTGGGAGCAAAGATGCTTCAATGCCGTAAGCTGGCGCCGCTCCTTTATTTATTTTGAAAAGACGGCGCCGGGATAGGCCTTCTGATAATTCATTATTAATGAATGGCTTAATGTTTTTAGCTGACAAGAAAACAGGAAGATAGGCGCCATCTGGATTCTCTTTCATTCTCTTCCAGTGGGAGCCTCCACGCTTCCCGCCGAAGGCTTTAGTGATAGCTCTCTCTGACAGAACCCTCGTCCCATCCTCAAGCACGGCACATTGTATCTTTAAGTCTCCAATGACAATGTCGCCAGATCTTTTGGCAATTTCCACCTCACCATCGCCACCCCACCTAGCTGCTGCGGCTTTTCTTGCAATAGCCGACCTTTCTTCTGCAGAAAGAGCATTAGCCCTTGCCACACCACCTTTGGACTTTCCCGTTGGTTCTTTGCTTTCTTTATCAGACATTATGCAAGCACTCTTTGTTGTGAAATGTGCTTGCATAATATCAAGTATATAAATTAATAAGCAAGCATATATTCTATCTTGAGTGCTTGCATTTTTTTGTAAAAAGGCCGCATTTCTGCGACCTGTTTCACACAATCACTATCACCCAAACATCCCTTCGGTCCATCATCACCCGAATATCTCATCAGGCCATTGGCTTAATTATTACGCAACCATTCCCTTGCTTCTATGTCATCAATGTGTCGTGATTGCTTTAAAATTCCAGCCACATATTCCACTTTGGATACTTCATAATATGGCAATGTAATTGGACGGTGATCTTGATTGATGCTTGTAAACTGATACTCTCCGTCTCGATCGTAACCAAGTACCTTAATCATGTTATGACCTTCGATAGTTCTTACGAAAACCTCATCACCAGGACATACTTTCGTGTTTGGCTCTATAAGAACGTATTCACCAGATTTGATGCGTGGCCACATGCTGTCGCCTTTTACACGCAAACCAAAGGCTTCTGGGTCATCACTATATATTTTTAACCATCCATCACGTTCTTCAGTCATTTCTATAGCGCCATCAACGCCAAGAATAGCTTCTCCAACCACTCGAACAAGTCCCTTTCTCAACTGACCAACAAAAGTTAAAGATTGTGGATCTGTAGTTGTATTTTGCCTTACAGAACCATGCTGAAGCCAAACAACATCAACTTTTAAAAAATTTGCCAGAGCGTTCATTTTTTCCTGGCGCGGCAAAGACTCAGCATTAAACCATTTGCTGACACCTTTTGACGATACATCAAGGGCTCTAGCAATGGCTATTCCCCTACCATGTTCGTCTAACCCAGCTTCTTTACAGGCCTGCGCTAGCCGCTGGGCAAATTCCTGACGCACTTTTTCATTTTGAACCATGAGTTCGATAGTAAAGTAGTTGCAAAAACTTTCAGTTCAATCATAATGTGTACTGAAAGTACAAAAAGGAGTAGCCAATGCAAAATCTTGATGAGCCGATTAAAGGTATCGGCATCCCGGAAGTTGCTAGGGCTTGCGGAGTTAGCGAGAGAGCAGTTTATAAATGGCTCAAAAATGGCTTCCTCCCTAAGACTGAATTTTTTGGGAAAACAAGATACGCCTCAAAAATTGAAGAAATTTCTGGGGGGAAGTTTCAGGCAGTTGATTTGCTTGAAATAAGTAAAAAAAATCTTTTATCAGCATAAGCTTTAATACCTCTTTTCACAACGGACATTCGTCCTACGTCGCTGAAAAGCGAACTCCAGATAACAAATCAACCACAGGTTTATGCGCCAGTGCGCATAGCCACAACTAACTATTAACTACAGGAATGTTCACATATGGAACTCACAAGCACTCGCAAGAAAGCCAACGCAATTACCAGCAGCATCCTTAACCGGATAGCTATTCGTGGTCAGCGGAAAGTCGCTGATGCGTTAGGCATTAACGAATCTCAAATTTCACGATGGAAAGGCGATTTCATTCCAAAGATGGGGATGTTATTGGCGGTTCTGGAGTGGGGTGTTGAGGATGAAGAGTTGGCAGAATTGGCAAAGAAAGTTGCGCATCTGCTGACAAAAGAAAAGCCCCAAGACTGCGGGAACAGTTTTGAGGCCTGATGTAGAAAGACTGGATCAATCCACAGGAGTAATTATGCCAAAACAACTCAGTCCTGACCAGGACAAATTACACAAAAACATACTACGTGATCGGTTCTTATCCAGCTTCAAACAGCCTGGTCGATTTCGGGCTGAGTTGGAGAAAGTGAAGCTAATACTGAAGAGGAAAGGTCATGAGTAATCTTGCAACAGTTACACCGATAAAACCTCATCTGGAGGTTGTGGAGCATCGCGTGGCAGAACTCGACGATGGCTACACCCGGACTGCAAATACACTGCTGGAAGCTGTCATGCTTTCTGGGCTTACTCAACATCAGCTACTGATTGTTATGGCTGTGTGGCGCAAGACATACGGTTATAACAAAAAAATAGATTGGATCGGAAATGAACAGTTCGCTGAACTCACTGGCATGGCGCCAACCAAATGTTCTACCGCCAAAAACGAGCTTATCAGAATGGGGGTTCTCACTCAGGTGGGGCGTCAGGTTGGTATGAATAAAAATATTTCCGAGTGGAAGACGAAGGTTAACGGATTCGGTAAAACATTTACCAGATCGGTAAAACTAACCTTCACCAAATCGGTAAAAACCAATTTACCGAATCAGTCAAACACAAAAGACAATATACAAAAGACAATAAATACAAATACCCCCTTACCCCCTAACGGGGGCGGCAATGGGCAGGTTAAACCTGAACGTCGCAAGGCAGAACGAATCGACTACGAATCCTTCCTGAACGCCTACAACACCGAAGTCGGTGACAGACTGCCACACGCTGTTGCGGTCAACGAGAAACGCAAACGCCGCCTGAAGAAAATCATCCCGCAACTGAAAACGCCAAACGTGGACGGTTTCAGGGCGTATGTCAGGGCGTTTGTGCATCAGGCCAAGCCGTTTTACTTCGGAGACAACGACACGGGCTGGACGGCTGATTTTGATTACCTGCTGAGGGAAGATTCGTTAACGGGAGTTCGGGAAGGGAAGTTTGCAGACAGGGGGATTGCATGAGACAGGATATCGAAGCGAGCGTTATCGGTGGCCTGCTGATTGGTGGATTAACACCAACCGCCAGTGACGTTCTGGCAACGCTGGAGCCTGAAGCATTCTCAATTCCGCTTTACCGGAAAGCTTTTGAAGTTATTCGAAAGCAGGCCAGAAACAGGAACCTGATTGATGGACTGATGGTGGCCGAGGAGTGCGGGGATGAATACGCAACGGCGGTGATGATGACTGCGCGGTCATGTCCCAGCGCTGCAAACCTGAAAGGTTATGCCGGAATGGTTGTAGACAGTTATCAACGGCGTCAGGTTTTACAGCTACTGGATGAGATGCGAGAGCCAATCAGTAACGGCACGCTGGATGCTTCAGGTAGAGCGATGGACGATCTTGTTAAGCGTCTTTCAGCCATCAGGAAGCCACGCAACGAGGTTAAACCTGTGCGACTGGGGGAAATTATCAATGATTACACTGACACGCTTGACAGGCGTCTGAGGAACGGAGAAGAGTCGGATACCCTGAAGACCGGAATCGAAGAGCTTGACGCTATCACCGGAGGAATGAACGCAGAAGACCTTGTGATTATTGCTGCTCGTCCTGGTATGGGTAAAACCGAACTGGCGCTGAAGATAGCCGAAGGCGTGGCAAGTCGTGTTATTCCTGGTTCTGGCGTCCGGCGCGGTGTGTTGATTTTCTCGATGGAAATGAGCGCATTGCAGATTGCTGAGCGAAGCATTGCCAACGCCGGGAGGATGTCGGTTAGCGTGCTGCGAAATCCTGCATCGATGGATGACGAAGGCTGGGCGCGCGTTGCTAACGGCATGAGTCAGCTTGCAGACTTGGATGTATGGGTAGTCGATGCCTCGCGGTTATCGGTCGAAGAAATACGCTCAATCGCAGAACGGCACAAACAGGAAAACCCAAACCTGTCACTCATCATGGCGGATTATCTTGGCCTGATTGAGAAGCCGAAGGCAGATCGCAACGACCTCGCAATTGCTCACATCTCCGGAAGCCTGAAGGCGATGGCGAAAGACCTGAAAACGCCTGTTATCTCCCTAAGTCAGCTCTCCCGCGATGTTGAGAAGCGGCCAAACAAACGCCCGACAAACGCAGATTTGCGCGATTCAGGAAGCATTGAACAGGATGCAGACTCAATCATCATGCTCTATCGGGAAGCGGTATATGACGAGAACAGTAGCACCGCGCCATTTGCTGAAATCATCGTGACGAAAAACCGTTTTGGCTCGCTTGGTACGGTTTACCAGCGGTTCTGCAACGGACACTTTGTTGCATGTGACCAGGACGAAGCCAGACAGATTTGCACGGCATCAAATGCACCTGCTGGACGCAGAAAGCGATATACACAAGGGGCTGACGTATGAATAAAAAACAATTAGCCATTCTCGAAAAGGCATGGGATGCACAAATATCATGCGCTTTGAAAGAACAGGCACTTCCAATAATCCAGACCAAATCGAAAATAGCCAGGCAGTTATGCGATGACGGATTCCTAAACGAAGTTGAGATTACGCACCAGATGGCAACGTTCAAAGGGTATGAGATAAATCATCATGGTATAGCAGCGTATTGCTCCCATCTTCCTGATGACGCTGACATTGATGAAATGGAAAGGGAGATGAAGCAATGACCATCTACATCACTGAGCTAATAACAGGCCTGCTGGTAATCGCAGGCCTTTTTATTTGGGGAAGAGGGAAGCATGGTTAATTGGATGCTAGCCGCCATCAAATGCATTGGCGTTGGATGGATTCTTCTGACGTTTTTTATTGTTCTGCGTAGCTACATTAGCCTTGTTAATGGCGGTAAAGACCCATTCTCTACGTTGTTTGGTGCTGCGTTTGTCTGGGTACTTATCGGAATTGTACCTGTAGCGATAGCAAAAATGGCGTGGCGTTTTATCAACTAAAAGTGAGAGTAATGATGAAAATATCCGAGATTAACTATTCAGTGATTTTTGAAGCGCTTAAAGCGTATTACGAAGTGGAAGAAGATGACTCAGTATGGGAAATATTTAATCAGGCAGATGACCAGATTGAAGAAATCGCTAATGCACTGAAAGTGTTAGGCGAGTGATGGAGAGGAATATGGACGAATCAAGAAAGCAGTTTTTGGAATGGTGGAGACACCCTGAGCAAGAAGAGCTTCGGAAAAGTTGCGCTGAGGGATGGGGAGAGAAAATCTGGTCTGCTTCACGTTCTGCTATTGCGATTGAGTTGCCAGCAAAAAATGATATTTCCAGCGATGACTACTCCATTCCTGACCTGGTTGATTGGGGTGATGGAAGAAACGCTGGTATTCAGGAATGCGCAGAAGCCATCCGCGCCGCTGGAATCAAAGTGAAGGAGTGAGTATGAGCAAAGTATCACGAGGAATGAAAATATCGCTTATTTTCATCCTTAATCCGCATCGTATCTTTTTGGCTTCAGCAGTATGGCTGTCAGATTTTGTTTATTGGTTAGCAGATAAATTGGATGATTTTGCGAGATGGCTTGAGAATTTTGCGAATGCGAGGTTTGAGTCATGGCCGCTTATCGGAGAGAGGATGTCTGACGAATTAAACCGGTATTACGCGGATAAGCGCAAGGAGAAGAGCAGGAGGTAAAGTGAAGCAATTATTCCTGCTTCGCAATGAAGCAATCAGAAATAACGCCATAGACGCCATTCTCTCACTACCCATCGACGACAAGTCACCCCACGAAGTCCACGTCAAGGAACCTAAGCGAACCAAAGCGCAGAACGACCGTATGTGGCCGATGCTTCAGGACGTCTCCCGTCAGGTGCTTTGGCATGGTCAACGACTGTCTCCGGAAGACTGGAAAGACATCTTCACCGCGCTGTGGCTCAAGACTAAAAAGCTGGAGCAAAGAAGCGTACCAGGTATTGATGGCGGTGTTGTTCTTCTTGGGGTACGTACCAGCAAGATGAGGAAGGCGAGCATGACAGAGCTTATCGAAATTATGTTCTGGTTCGGCTCAGAACGTAACGTGAGATGGAGTGATGATTCCAGGCGAGAGTACGAGTGGTCAAAACGAACAGGGAGAGTTGCATGAAACACTGCTACCGCTGCGGAGAAAGCAAAGACGATTATCGATTCCGGCCAAATCAACCTTATTGGCACCAATGGTGTATCAGATGTGAGCGGTCGCCAGTAGGTAATTTCCCGCTGCCAGAGACGAAGGAGGACGTATGGCACGACAGCGACGAAGTATCACCGACATAATCTGCGAAAACTGCAAATACCTTCCAACGAAACGCTCCAGAAATAAACGCAAGCCAATCCCAAAAGAATCTGACGTAAAAACCTTCAACTACACGGCTCACCTGTGGGATATCCGGTGGCTTAGAGAACGCGCGAGGAAAACAAGGTGATTGACCCAAATCGAAGTTACGAACAGGAAAGTATAGCGAGAGCCTTATGCGCAGGATGTAACAAGCAACTGGCACCTGATGAAATTTACGCCTGTGCAGAATGCGTTAACGAATGGCTGGTATATCGCGATCCACATTCAGATATGACAGGAGATAAGGATGGCTAACACAAATATGTATTCACCAAACGAGCAGGATTATATCCGCAGGGTTGCCGGAAAAGTCCCTGCTGACGTTATGGCATCCACCATAGGAAGAACCAGAAACAGCCTGGTTAACTGGGCTAATCGACATGGAATAAGCCTGAGAGTTCCTTACGGAATACTTAAAAAGCACTGGCCTGAATATGCTGAAAAAATGACAAAAGGTGGAAGAAATGGCGCTAAAGAGAGATAAGTTTGATGACGTTTTCTCCCAACTGGTGAGGGAGCGAACGGACTGGACATGCGATTACTGCGGACGATCATTCCACCTCGAAAGACAAAAACTCCACTGCTCCCACTTCAAATCCCGACGACACAAAGCCACCAGATACCATCCCTATAACGCCTTCGCCCACTGCGTTGGCTGTCACCGAAAACTTGAAGAAGACCCATACGAATTCACCGCGCATGCGGAGATTGTCTATGGGGAGATGACAATAGAGCGTGTAGCGCGTCTGGCGTGCGTTCCTGTGCGCTTAAAGACATGGCAGATGGATGAGCTATACCAGCACATGAAGAGCGAACTGAAGCGGTTACAGGAGCTAAGGGCGCAGGGTGTTACAGGGCACATCGATTTCACATTGCCAGACTGGTATCAGGACGGAATTCAACTCCGCATGGGGGAATCTCAATGTGCAGCATAACCAGCATTAACCAGGCGAAACAGCAGCGTGAACGTGACGAGGCTGAATTGCGCAGCGTCAGAGAGATGACTGAGCAACACCAGAAGGCAATGGATTATCTGCATGAGCGAGAGCGTGAACTGGTGAACCGGCTTGGATTGAACAAGACATCGGGAGGCGATGCTGCATGAGTATACGAGAATTTAACCTCACTAAAGAGCAGCATGACTGGCTTAATGGGTGGCTTGAGCTATGGGGGGCATGGGTTTATTCAGGAAGACTCGAAAAACGCATGAGCAGCGTTATAGCGCAGTTTATGGAGAGGGTAGAACCATCAAGAGTGATGACAAGGCCAATGTGCAATGATGATGACGGAATGTTGATTTCTCAGGTCGTAGATTCCGTTATGCGCATCGACACAAAGGCCTTTGGCATTCTGCTTAGCTATTACGCACATGGTTCCTCTAAGTACGCCATATCATCCTACTATCACAAGACTGCAAGCCCCCGCAAAATGTCAGGCCGCGGCGGAGAAAGGATGCGCAAGCCATCTCTTATTACCTGTCGGAGAGAAGTAGATGACGTACTCAAGGCATCCCTGTTCATGCTTTATCAACCGATGCTAAATGCCTTCAATAGTCGTAAACGTGTGGATAAAATTAAACATGTTGCATAGATTGTGTTGACATCTATGAGCAAATGAGCAATCATAAGTGAATAAGCTGCCGTTAGTGACTCTTAAGTTGCAACGGTGGCTTTTTTTATTTGGGTCAGTCGTATAAAGGTCATTACGGAAGGCTGTTAACCTTCTTATCGTGGTTCGAGTCCACGCTGTCCCGCCAAACATGCTGGTTTAGCTCCAATGGTAGAGCAGTCGCCTTGTAAGCGAATGGGTAGCGGTTCAAGTCCGTTAACCAGCACCATAACTGAGCCGTAGCCACTGGCTATCCTGAATTCGTCAGTGATAGTTATGCTGCGGCCTTCTACACATGACCTTCGTGAAAGCGGGTGGCAGGAGGTTACGCTAACAACCTCCTGCCGTTTTGCCCGTGCATATCGGTCACGAACAAATCTGATTACTAAACACAGTAGCCTGGATTTGTTCTATCAGTAATCGACCTTATTCCTAATTAAATAGAGCAAATCCCCTCAATAAAAGGGGTAGAGCATGTACCGTATGGACAAAATCAGAGAATGGTTCAGTTACAGCTTCGGAGGACTGACTGCGATGGGTGGCATTCTCTCCCTGAATGACTGGGCTGTAATCATTGGTATTCTTTGTACTGTCGGCACATTTGGCATCAACTGGTACTACAAACGCAAAGAGCGTGAGGACAGATTGAATGGCAATGTCACCGGCACTACGAAATAGCGTAATAGCGGCGATAAGTGGCGGGGCTATTGCTATAGCATCTGTGTTGATCACAGGTCCGAGTGGTAACGATGGTCTGGAAGGTGTCAGATACAAACCATATAAGGACGTAGTAGGTGTATTAACTGTGTGTTATGGCCACACTGGAAAAGACATTATACCCGGTAAAACGTATACCGAGGCAGAATGCAAAGACCTCCTGAATAAAGACCTCGCTACTGTCGCCAGACAAATTAACCCGTACATCAAAGTCGATATACCGGAAACAACGCGCGGCGCCCTTTACTCGTTCGTCTACAACGTGGGAGCTGGCAATTTCAGAACATCGACGCTTCTTCGCAAAATAAACCAGGGCGATATCAAAGGTGCATGTGATCAGCTACGTCGATGGACATACGCTGGCGGTAAGCAATGGAAAGGCCTGATGACTCGTCGTGAGATTGAGCGTGAAGTCTGTTTGTGGTGGGGGCAGCAATGAGCATGATTTGCTTTTTCATGGCAGCGTTGCTCGCATTCAATGGCAACGATGCGTGGCCGTGGTTTCTTGCCGTTGGGGTGTTGATGTCATGAGCCGGTTAACCGCAATCATCTGTGCTGTGGTTATTTGTCTGCTGGTTTCAATGGGGTGGGCTGTTAACCATTACCGTGATAACGCCATCTCCTACAAAGACCAGCGCGACAAAGCCACATCCACAATCGCTGATTTGCAGAAGCGCCAGCGTGACGTTGCAGAACTTGACGCCAGATACACAAAGGAGCTTGCTGATGCTAACGCGACTATCGAAAGTCTCCGTGCTGATGTTTCTGCTGGTCGTAAGCGCCTGCAAGTCGCCTCCACCTGTGCAAAGTCAACGACCGGAGCCGGCGGCATGGGCGATGGAGAAAGCCCAAGACTTACAGCAGATGCTGAACTCAATTATTACCGTCTCCGAAGTGGAATCGACAGGATAACCGCGCAGGTTAACTACCTGCAGGAGTATGTCAGGGCTCAGTGCCTGAAGTGATTCGTCACCCAATAAACAGAACAGCCTGACTTCGGCCGGGCTTTTTTATACCAAAATTTCACCGCGCACCGCAGCGCATCCAACCACGTCGAACCCAAACCTTTGGAATGAGCCTTTGAGGAGTCAGTTAGTGCTGGCGAGCCTCGACGGGCTGATCTCCTATGCGGCAAAGGTTCATCTCAAAGTAAGGTACACGCTATGAACTACCCAACAGTCGTTAACGGCATTGATTTTCGCGATCTGATTTTTGTAGCAGACAACGATCCGGTTACCGATTCTTTTATGGTGGCAAAAGCATTCGGCAAATTATCGAAAAACGTAGTCCGCGACATTGAAAGGACTATTGATGCTTGCCCTCCAGAGTTTGATACAAAGCTCAATTTTGAGCTTTGCTATAAAAACAATGAGTTACAGAATGGCAAGCCGCAGAAGTTTTACCGACTCCGCAAGGACGGCTTGATGCTTCTTGTCATGTCTTATACCAAGAAAGAAGCTATGCGAATCAAAATCGCATATATCAACGCTTTCAACTGGATGTACGCCATGCTTCAGGTTGGTAATCGTCAATTTGAAGAAGAGCGAAATGCCGTAATGCTGGAGTACATGAAAGAGAAGGATGTCGCCAGCATGTCAGGTCGCCTGCTAAATCGCTGGGGAAAAATTAAGAAACCACAGCTACTGGCGAGAATTGAACGCCTTGAACAGCACGGGCAAACCGTAATCCCCGGACTCACCAATTAACGGCAGTACCACGAAACAACCCAAGCCAGTAAGTGGGGAAATAACAGCGTTGTATCGTCGCAGTATCACCGCATTAACAATGACCGCAGCCCTTAATGGGAGCTCCTTCTGCGTGAGTGTGCAATGATAATCAATAACGATGCATACCGGGGTTTGCAGCTTTTACGATGGCTGGTCTATCCCTCATTGCTCGCCATCTCGATGCGGGGGTAGAAGAAATCGAGAGTGTTTTACAGTTCTTTCCACCACGAGGGCTCTATAAAGCAGAAGTTGTTTTATGTGCGCCTCCGGGTGATATACCAACTAAGTAGAGGAATATTCCAATATGACAGGTCTGACAATTAAGCAAGAAGCTTTCTGTCAGGCATACATCGAAACGGGTAATGCTTCTGAGGCTTATCGGACGGCGTATGCTGCTGACAAGATGAAGCCGGAGGCAGTACATGTTCAAGCATGTAAGTTGCAGGATAACCCTAAGATAGCCCTAAGGATAAAAGAATTGAGGGGCGAGATTAAGCAACGCCATAACGTCACCGTCGATTCTCTCCTCGCTGAACTGGAAGAGGCCAGACAAAAAGCCTTAAGCGCCGAGACGCCACAATCATCTGCAGCTGTAGCGGCGACAATGGGCAAGGCTAAGCTGGTCGGCCTTGATAAGCAGATTATCGATCACACCTCATCTGATGGAACTATGGCAACGAAGCCAACCACTATTCGCCTGGTAGGAGTTGACCCAGCAAATGGAAAGCCAAGTTGACCTCCAGATACCTGCCAAGTTAGTTCCTGTATTCGCGACAGAAGGAATCCGTTATCGTGGCGCTCACGGCGGACGTGGATCTGCTAAGACGCGTACTTTTGCACTAATGACTGCCGTCAAAGCGTACCAAGCGGCAGAAGCCAATATCAGTGGAGTTATCCTGTGCGCTCGAGAATACATGAACTCGCTGGAAGAATCCTCCATGGAGGAGGTAAAGCAGGCAATTCGCTCCGTGGCGTGGCTTGATGATTACTTTGACATTGGAGATAAATACATCAGGACAAAGAACCGCAAGGTCAGCTATGTATTCTGCGGTCTTCGCCATAACCTAGACAGCATCAAATCAAAAGCGCGAATTCTTGTAGCCTGGGTTGACGAGGCCGAGTCTGTTTCTTCGACTGCGTGGAAAAAGCTTCGCCCGACCGTTCGTGAAGAAGGCTCAGAAATCTGGGTTACGTGGAACCCGGAGAAGGACGGCAGCGCCACCGACAAACTTTTCAGAAAGAATCCCCCAAAAAGCTCAATTATTGTCGAGATGAACTATGTCGACAATCCATGGTTCCCTGCTGTGCTTGAGGAAGAGCGACAGGAAGACTTGGCAAACCTTGATTACGCAGATTACGCGTGGATATGGGAGGGGGCTTACCTCGAAAACTCAGATAAGCAGGTGCTGGCTAACAAATACATCGTGCAGAGCTTCGAAGACAATCTATGGAGGAAATCAGAGCGCTTGCTGTTCGGTGCTGACTTCGGATTCGCGAAAGACCCCAGCACGCTTATTCGCATGTTCATTCTGGATAACAACCTCTACATCGAATACGAGGCCTACGGCAATGGCGTAGAGCTCGACGATATGTGGAAGTTTTATGCAGGCAAAACCGATGCCACGCCGAAACAGCTTGAGGACTGGGAGGTCACTGACGATGCGAAATTCCCCGGTATCCCTGAAGCGCGTAAATGGCCCATCAAAGCCGACAACTCTAGGCCAGAAACTATCAGCCATATCAAAGGGCAGGGATTCAATATCTCAGCTGCTCAGAAATGGCAGGGTAGCGTAGAGGACGGCATCACCTTCCTACGTGGATTTAAGAAGATCATCATCCATCCTCGCTGTAAAGAAACGGCGAAAGAGGCGCGGCTTTACTCGTACAAAACAGACCGTATCACTGGCGAAGTCTTGCCGATTATCGAGGATAAGAACAACCACTGCTGGGATGGAATCCGGTACGGTCTGGACGGGTATATCAAACGCAAACCTAAATCGATGGGGATGATGATTCCTAAGCGCCTTAGGGGGCAATAATCATGAAAAACAAATGCAAATGCCCTGGCTGCAAACGCAAAAGAAAAGGCTGGCCGGGTTATCAGCCATGCGCCACCAAATATCCTGCTGGGGGAATTGCTCCACCACCTAAACGACCATAACGGACAATCCATGACTGACAAATTAACACTAGCCGTCAATCACGCGCTGAATGACGTCAGGCTTGCTCGCGCCCGTATGGGGTTGATGGTGCCGACGATGGGGTTGGATAATAAGCGCCATTCCGCATGGTGCGAATACGGCTTCCCTGAGCTGGTCACCTACGAAAACCTCTACTCCCTGTACCGGCGCGGTGGTATTGCCCACGGTGCTGTAGAGAAGCTTGTTGGCAAGTGCTGGCAGACCAACCCGGAAATCATTGAGGGTGACGATGCCGACGATAGCGAAGACGAAACCGCCTGGGAGAAAAAGTCCAAACAGGTATTCACCAACCGATTATGGCGCTCATTCGCTGAGGCGGATCGCCGTCGTCTTGTCGGGCGATATGCCGGAATCCTGCTGCACATCCGAGATGGAAAAGACTGGAATCTGCCTGCCACTAAAGGTCGTGGGCTACAGAAGGTTTCCGTGTCATGGGCTGGGTCGTTGAAGGTTGGCGAGTGGGACACTGGCATTAACTCGAAGACATACGGCCAGCCGAAGATGTGGAAGTACACCGAACGGTTGCCGAATGGTTCAAGCCGCCGTGTGGATATTCACCCTGACCGAGTATTCATCCTGGGGGATTACTCAGAAGATGCAATCGGATTCCTTGAACCAGCATATAACGCCTTTGTCAGCCTGGAGAAGGTGGAAGGTGGTTCAGGTGAGTCGTTCCTGAAGAACGCTGCACGCCAGCTTAATGTCAACTTCGAAAAGGAAATAGACTTCACAAATCTGGCGTCGCTGTATGGCGTGAGTATCGATGAACTACAGGATAAGTTTAACGAAGTTGCCGGGGAAATTAACCGTGGTAACGACGTGCTAATGACCACACAGGGGGCGACAGTTACACCCCTCGTTACATCAGTTGCGGACCCTACAGCAACATACAACGTGAACCTCCAGACAGCAGCCGCAGGGGTAGATATTCCTACGCGAATTCTGATTGGTAATCAGCAGGCAGAACGTTCAAGTACTGAAGACCAAAAATATTTCAACGCCCGATGTCAGTCTCGCCGCGTAGACCTGTCATTCGAGATAGAGGACTTCTGCGACAAGCTCATTGAGCTGCAGATTATCGACTCCGTCAGCCAGAAAGCGGTGATATGGGATGACCTGAACGAACAGACCGGTACTGAAAAGCTCACCAACGCCAAGACCATGGGCGAGATTAACCAGACCATGCTGGGCAGCGGTGACAACCCGGCGTTTAGCCGTGAGGAAATTCGCACAGCTGCGGGCTATGACAATGATGACGAAGAGCCGTTAGGAGAAGAGGATGGCGACGAAGAGGACAAGGCCACCGATTCTGCCGCGTAACTATCAGGATCCGACCGGAGCCGATGCGCTGGAACGCCGGGCAATGAAAGACTTCTCCAGGCGGATGAATAAGATTGGCAAAGCGTACAAATCAGCACTCGACAAAATACCTTCCTCCCTCGCAGTAAACGCCAGATATGAATACCAGCTAAACCCAACGCTGCTCTCCATCATCCTGAACGATGCCAGTTACCTGGTAGACCAGGTGCTGCTTGATGGTGACGAATACGACCTGTGGTTTTACGAGTACATCGACCTGGCTGCTGAGAAAGGGACAGGCCAAGCCTTCTACAACCTCAGCAAGCAATCACCTGTGTATGCAGCAGGACGCGAGTCACTGGCGGCAATCCTCGCGAGTGACCCGTATCAGCAACGTATGGCGCTGGTACATGCGCGTGTGTTTGAGGAAATGAAAGGGCTGAGTGCTGATGTTAAGCGCGACATGGCACGAGTGCTGACTGATGGCGTGGGGCGAGGTCTTAATCCCCGTGACATTGCTCGTAACCTGACTGCACAGGCTGGCATAGAGAAGCGCCGGGCGAACAGGATAGCGCGCACTGAAGTGACTACCGCGCTGCGTCGAGCCAAGTGGGATGAAGACCAGGAGGCGAATGACCTCTTCGGCCTGAAAACGCTTCTGGTTCACATCTCGGCGCTGTCACCGACAACGCGACACACCCACGCCGTGCGCCATGCTCACCTCTACACAAATGAAGAGGTTCGTGAATGGTATGCAAAGGATGCGAACAGTATCAACTGCAAATGCAGCCAACAGTCAGTTCTGGTTGACGGCGATGGAAGGCCTCAGTTCCCAGACGCCATTACCAAACTCAAACAGGAATATAAATCGATGCAGGCGCGTGGTTACGCCTGGGCGGAGAAATAACTATGCCAATTCAGATTCACGTCAACACAAAGGTAAACAGCCAGACCATCCGCCGTGAGATTTATAACGGGCGAGAGCATGTCGTTATTCCAAGTTACACGCTTCCTGCCAACGTGATTATGAACAGAGAGTTCTATCCAGAGGCAGAGATAACCGCGAACTATCAAAGCATGGAAGGGACAATAGCACCGCTAGGTCATCCAACAGTTGATGGGAGGAATGTTTCTGCATTCTCACCAGAAGGGTTATGCACCAATTTCATCGGAGCGTGGAATCGCAATGTGAGCCTGAAAGGGAATCGCGTTTATTCAGAAAAGTGGGTAGACGTTGAGAGAGCGATGCAATCTCCAGGCGGTCAGCGTCTGATGGAGCGTATTTCGTCTTTGGAAAGCGGTGATTCATCGGAGCCTATCTGGTCAAGCGTTGCAGTGTACCGAGAGCAGATTCCTGCACCAGAAGAACTGAAAAAGCAGGGTGCTGATTGGGTAGTAAAGATTCATTCAATTGATCATGACGCAATTCTTCTCGACGAACCACCGGCAGCCGGACCAGAAAAGGGCGTCGGCCTAATGGTGAACGCAGACCAGGCAATATCGCTACAGCCTAATAGTGGGGCGTTGATTGGCGAGTCCTACCGGGAGCGTGAACAACGCCTTGACCGTGCAGCCAAAGCAAAGTTCGCACCAGGTGAAAACGAATACGCCTGGGTAGCTGATTTCACTGACTCGCAGGCGGTAATCGTCAGAAACGGCGGAGGCGCTGAGGTATTTGGCTACAAATCCGATGGCGGCGTAATCACATTCGACGATACCGGAACGGCAGTCGCACGACAGGAATCATGGGTGGCTATCGTCGCCAACAAATTCAAATCTCTTTTCACACCGCAGGAGCAGCCTGCAACAAACCACAAAACGGAGGGCGACATGCCTTTAACCAAAGAAGAACTGGAACAACTCGGCAGCATGGTTAGCGAGGCCGTTGCCACCAATACCGAAAAAGCGATCAAGCCTCTCGCAGAAAAGGTAGATGCGTTGCAGGCCAACCAGCAGCAATTGGCTGAAACTCTGACTGCCAACTCCCGCGCAGAAGAGAAAGCCAAGCGTGAAGCGGTGGCGAAAGTTCACGGCGAGATCGTGGCTAACGCTCTTTCAGGCGAAGCACTGGATGCGATGTTTAAAACAATCGGTGAATCCGCGCCGCTGGGTACCAACTCTGCGCAACAGCAGAAAGAAACCGGTGCACCTGCCGCATCTGAATACTTCAAATAAGGAGCCTGGATAATGTCACGTTATCGTCGCGTTAATATCGACGGGAAATCGCTCTACAAGACCGAAACCCGTCTCACCGCCGCAGAACTACTGCCAGGCACCGCCGTCACTATTAACGGTGATGGTAAGTTCGCACAAGCCACTGCATTAACTGGCCGCATGTACATTATCGATTGTGCTTATCATCAGGGGCTTGGCATTCGTGATGCCGTTCCTGCTGGCGATTCTGCTGTTGGCAACTATGTCGAAGAAGGTCGTGAACTTGCGCTTCTGTGTGTACCTGGTGCGTACAAGAAGGACAGCCCGATTAAGCTTGGCGCGGCTGGTCAATTCACACTGGCAACTGGCGACACCGATTCAGTAATCGGCTACAGCCAGGACGAGTTCACCATCGCAGCCAGCACCACCGACTTCATTCGCGTTCGTATGCGCGTTGGCACTGCTGCCGCTGCAGGCGCGTAACAAAAGGATAAACATATATGTATTTCTCTAAAGAGACACTGGCGACTAACTCGCGCCTTGGTGGTCACTGGAATGAGCTTTGGGCAAACCGCAACATGTGGAACGCACAGCATGATGCCATGATTGCGGCAAATCGTTCTAATATGACTCCTGAATGGCTGGCGGTTAATGCTGTAGGCGGTTTTACGCGTGATTTCTGGGCCGAGATTGACCGTCAGGTGCTGCAACTGCGTGATCAGGAGGTTGGCATGGAAATCGTCAACGACCTGATTGGTGTGCAGACTGTTCTTTCTGTTGGCAAAACTGCAAAGCTCTACAACGTTATTGGTGATATCGCTGATGATGTGTCTGTGAGCATTGACGGTCAGGCTCCATTCTCATTTGACCATACCGAATATGCGAGTGATGGCGACCCGATTCCGGTATTCACCGCAGGTTACGGCGTGAACTGGCGTCATGCTGCTGGTCTTAACTCTGTAGGTATTGACCTTGTGCTGGATTCGCAGATGGCTAAAATGCGCAAGTTTAACCAGAAGCGTGTCAACTACTATCTGAACGGCGACCCGAATATTCAGGTGCAGTCCTACCCGGCACAGGGTATCAAAAACCACCGTAACACCAAGAAGATCAACCTGGGTTCTGGTTCGGGTGGCGCAAATATAGACCTGACCACTGCCGATATGACAGCACTGTTTGCTTTCTTCGGGAAAGGCGCATTTGGTACGCTGGCGCGCGCCAACAAAGTCGCTCAGTATGATGTGATGTGGGTGTCACCTGAAATCTGGGCTAACCTGGCTCAACCGTATGTAGTAAACGGCGTAGTTAGCGGCAACGTACTGAATGCTGTGCTGCCATTTGCGCCTGTTCGTGAAATTCGCCCGACCTTTGCGCTGAGTGGCAACGAGTTCATTGCCTATGTTCGCCGTCAGGACATCATTTCTCCGCTGGTTGGTATGGCTGTTGGCGTCGTGCCGCTGCCGCGTCCGTTACCTAACGTTAACTACAACTTCCAGATCATGTCTGCTGAAGGTTTGCAAATCACCGCAGACGACCAAGGCCTGTCCGGAGTTGTCTATGGCGCTAACCTTGTGTAAGGAAATGGTATGGCTAAATACGAAGTTGTACGACCATGGTTCGGCGTAAAGGTTGGCGATGTGGTGGATATAAAAGAACTGCATCCAGCCCTGAAGTCGAACGTTCGTCTGATGCGTGGAGAGGCGGGTAGTGACCTAACACCGGCAACTCCAGAAGCGAAATCAGGCCGACCCCGTAAAAACGAATAGCCGCGAAAGCGGTTTTTTTATGCCCTCTTCGGAGGGCTATAAGAGGCTCGCATGATTACCACAGAACAGGCCAAGGAATATCTGGAGTCAGTGGGTATCACGCTGCCAGATTTCATTCTGCAGGCTATCGTAGAGCAGGCTAACAGCATTCAGGAGTGCCTCGATGCACATTACCCGCCCGCAACGGCGCTGCTAATTCAGTCTTACCTGTTGGGCTTAATGGCGCTGGGGCAGGGAGACAAATACATCAGCTCTCAGACAGCGCCTAACGGCGCATCGCGGTCATTCCGTTATCAGTCTTTTGCTGACCGATGGAAGGCCTCTCTGGGGCTTCTAAGGGGACTGGATAAGTATGGTTGCGCTACCAGTCTGATTCCTCCAGACCCGACAAACACCGCTTTTGCAGGCATCTGGATTGGCCGGGGCGGTTGCATGTGCAACGGGAGTAGATGATGGCGTTGATATCGGTCAAGCAGAGGCTTCCTGAGCCCTTCGTAAAAGTCTGGGTTATCACTGACGGCGGACGGCGGGTTACAGGCTACGTTAAAAGTAACGGTGAATGGTACTTGCTGTGCCGGAAGGTAGCCGCTGAGTACCCGGAGGTTATCCGGTGGGAGGATGATAGTGTCAGCCACGGCTAACTGGTCTTACACCAACGTCGCAACTGTCTACCCTCGCGTCTATGACGACTGGAATAACACCTGGACAAACGGAACTCCATACCTGATTGACTGCACCTGGACGGCGAACAATGAAGTTGCTGTAGATTCCAGCGGGAAAGAGTTCACCACGAACCTGATTTTCTTCACTGAACTGAAGCGTAACGGCGTCGATGCGACCATGCCGAAGCGCGACTGGTACATCGCAAGAGGTGACACAACATCTCAGTTTGATCCGCTGAAGGCTGGCGCCAATGTTATCAAAGCGGTGACCGAATGGGATATGAGTTTCTTCGAAGAAGAGCCGGATTATAAGGTTATGACGTGAGGTGATTTATGTTTTCGCTTGGATTAGCTTGCTTTGCTCTAGGTTTCGCTTGCCACGCTGCGTTTATTCAAATAATCAGGTGGTGGTATGCCCGTTAAAGGTATCAAGCGTGTTCAGATGAACACCCGCAAGGTGCTGACAGAAATTGCCGGGCCACGCACAGAAAGAGTGCTGACTGAGGTCATGATTGTCGGCTCGTCTCACGCAGCGTTACTCACCCCCATTGATACCTCCACACTCATCAACAGCCAGTACAGAAAACTTGAGCCAATGCCAGGAGGAATGCAGGGAAAGGTCGGGTACACGGCTGCATACGCTGCCGCCGTTCATGGAATGTCCGGGAAGCTAAAAGGCCAGCCGCGTGAACACTTCGGCAGAACTCGCGCTGGAAAAGAATTCGGAGGCGGCACAGGAAAAGGTAACTATTGGGACCCGGATGCTGAACCAGAATTTCTGACTAAAGGCTTTGAGCGCGACGGCCTCAGCGAGATTAAGGCCATCATCAAGCAAGGATACAAAGTATGACGCGTAGCGAGGTGTATGACGCTCTGAGAGCCTGGTTGCAGTCTCACGGGTTTGATGTCGGTTACCGCGTCCAGAAACGCTTCTGGAACGAACTGGAAGGTACGGAAGGGGAAAGATACCTTGTTATCCAGCAAAACGGCGGTGGTAAGCCCGAGGAAGCCATAACGCGAGATTTTTTTCGCATCCTTGTTCTGTCAGGACAGAACGACAGTGATATTAACGAAGTTGAAGACCGCGCTGATGCAATCCGCCAGGCGATGATCGACGACTACCAGACTGAGTGCATCATCTCGATGCAGCCAATCGGCGGAATTACCGCCATCCAGACCGAAGAGGGTCGTTACCTCTTCGATATTTCCTTTCAAACCATCATTTCCCGATAATACGGAGATAAAGACATGGCATGTGAAGCAGGTGCTTTCACAGGGCGTGATGTCGTCGTTTATTACGCGATTGGCTGCCCGGAAGTACAACCTACCGCCAGCGCTTACCAGCGACTCGGCATGATGCGCGGTAAAACAGTTAATGCAGAGTGGGAAACCGCAGATGCAACTGCCGATATGAGCGCCGCGTTTACGCAGGAAAATCTTGTTACCTATAAGAACATTTCGTTCTCTGGTGACGGCGTTACCCGCAAAGAGGATGTATACGCGCAAAACGCGCTGAAGCGTCACGTTTATAACCCGCCAGAGGAGACCAGCAACCAGCCGTATGTGTGGTTCAAAATCATCTCTCCAAACGATATCACCGAAGGGCCATTCATGGTTACTTCATGGGGTGATGAAGCTCCACACGATGATGTGGCAACGTGGTCCATTGAGGCATCAAGTGCAGGTCAGGTTGATGTGCGTGATGTCGGGGCAGTTATTACCATTACCACCCAGCCGCAGGGTAAAACACTGACTGCTGGCGACACCCTGACTCTGACAGTTGCAGCTACTGTTTCAGATAGCTCGTCATTGACTTATCAATGGAAAAAAGACGGAACCAATGTGAGCTCCGGTGGTACGACAGCTACATATACTAAGCCCAGTGCGACAACAGGCGATTCTGGTTCATATACTTGTCAGATTAGTTCCAGCACCGCAGCCAGTGTAACCACCAATCCGGCCACGGTGACTGTCAACGCATCGTAATTTCTTACTCAGGAGGCTCCGTCCTCCTTTTTCTTATGGGAATTCATGAAAGCAATTACCGATATCGGCCAGGTTGTCATTCGCGCCGGCGACAAAGAGATATTTCTCAACCCTTCATTTCTGGCTATGTCCCGAATCGGAACGCCTGAACAAATCGTTGATGTTTTCGTAAAAGTTCATGCGGGCCATTACCCAAAGCACAGAATTGCTGACCCCCAGATACTAAAAGCGGCTAATGCCCGCTGCTTTGCTGAAATGGCGGTAGCTGCAGCCAACGTAGTCAAGTGCTGTTCTGAAGGTTACGTTGCTGAAGTTATCGGTTCCTACTCGGTGACTGGTGCGGGGCGACTTCTGTTCAAGCCGGGAGCCATCCCGATCGAGGATGTTATCCAGATTGCCCGCCATCTGATTCTTCATGGTGTAATGGGCGACCAGCCACCGGAAGAATTCGAAGGAAAGAAAGGTGAATACAGCGACAAATTCGATGTTCGGTCATTCGTCTACACCGCTGTTGCTCACCTCGGCATGAGTGAGTCAGACGCCTGGAATATGACAATGACCAGCTTCCGCGCCGCCATGAACGCCAAGTTCCCGCAGAAAGAGAAAGCCAAAGTACCCACTCAGGAGAAGTACGACGAAGTCATGGACTGGGCAGAACAAATGCTGGCGATGGATGCGCAGAGGCATGGGCCGCACTAAAAAATCTCTCGTCTTAAGAAATTCGACAAGTGACTTTTAAGACAATGCCTCGCATCCGCGGGGCTTTTTTGTATCCGCAGTAAATGCGCATTCCCCGCGCAAATAAAACCAGGAGCCCTTTTCGGGATATGAGACAGAGATAGGACGGTGGCTTCCATCGTGCCGCTCTTGGGCTGTCCATATCTGGGGAACTGGCTCATATCACCAAAAAGGAAGGAGCGATGTCTAACATTATCCCAGTTGATTTCGAAGGCCACTCGATGCGCTTCTATGAGGATGGCTGGATTGATGCAACAACAGCAGCGGAAAAATTCGATAAAGTGCCAAATGAATTCCTCCGTCTGCCGGAAACTGAATCATATATTCAAGGGCTTGAGCGTAGATACGGGAAAATCCCGTATGTAAAAACCAGTCGGGCGCGTAAAGATCGTGGCGGCGGAACATGGCTGCACCCAAAACTGGCTGTTCGCTTTGCGCGCTGGCTTTCTGTCGATTTTGAAATCTGGTGTGACGAACAAATAGACGCCATTATTCGCGGCCATACAGCACCTGTTGATGATGAGCGCATTAAGGCAATCTTTCTGCTTAGCGATCCGTCTTCGTGGGAAAAGCGTTTTAATGACCCGCTGTATGATGCACTATTCAGAATGACCGGGCTTCCACGCCATAGAAATGACCGAAAACCAATGTTATTCAGCCTTATTAGCGCTAAGTGGATTTACGGGCCGGTCCTGCCTGCTGAAGTCTACGCGGATGTAAAAGCACGACTGGCGGTCGGTGAGAAAATCCACCAACACCTAAAACCAGACGCACTTAAACTGGTTGAGAATCAGATTATTGCTGTGACCAGCATTGCTAATGGTTGTTCCGATTATCGAGACTTCGAAGCCCGCTGCATGGCCGCATTTCCTGTTAAAGGGCAGATGAAGCTTCTGTATGCGGCGGCGTGATGAAAGATGCGGACAGCCCACTCAGGTGGGCTTTTTGTTTTCATTGGTTGTTGGAATCTCTACCATAAACCCATCGCAATCACGCATTGTTTCGGGTACCACATATCCTAAAGAGGATAGCTTGCTAAATGTAGGGGTGAAGACGGCGGGATAATCATTGTCACTTAAACCATCAAGTTCTAGGTCTGTAAGGTCAATACTAAACAAAGTATGACCAAGCCTGATCTTCTTGTTAATCTCAGAAAATGTCCTTTCGAAAATAACCTTAGATAGCTCATCTTTTGCTGCTTTGACCACTTGCAAGGCTTGATCGGCTGGTATTAGTTCTTCCAGCTGCATGCTTTCATAGAAGCTAGAATCCAACCGCTGAACAATCTCGGCGTTCATAGATCTCGAGTTGCTTTTTGCCGCGGATTCAATCTTCTCTTTTAATTCAATGGGAAGTCTTATCCGTAACTGAGGATCTTCTCTGCTCATTTTGTTCTTCTCACCGTCAAAAATTCACAATATGTAAATTATGCCCCACGGTGGGGTTGACAGCAATGACGCACGGTGTGACACTTAATAAGTGCCTCACGGTGGGGCATTAAAAGGAGTTGTAGATGGAAAAAGCAAAAGACATGTACCAGCGTAAGGTTCGCTTCCCTGAGGACGTGCGGAAAGCAATTGAGAAGAATGGCGAAGATGAGTGCCGCCATTTCAATACGGAGCTGATTTATCAGTTGAGAAAGGTATACGGGTTGACTGGTGAGAAAAATGCCCAAGCATAAAAACGACGAAGCCCCAACTACTCGCGATAGTCAGGGCCTCTTATCGAAGAAATCCAGTGCAGGAAATATCGACATGAAAAGTGTATCAAAATTATCGAAGAACGAAAATGCTGTTATTGCGCCGGTAACATTTAGCTTTCATGAAAGCCATGATGTACGCATTCAGGTAATTGACGGCGATCCGTGGTTCTGCCTGAAAGATGTTTGCGGTGTGCTGTGCATTGCTAACCCTCGCGATTTGATGGCGAAGCAGCTTGATAAAGAGGGGGTAGATAAAATCTACACCCTTACAGATGGCGGCAAACAGCAGTTAGTTTATGTCAACGAACCAAATCTCTACCGCGTCATTTTCCGCAGTAACAAACAGGAAGCCAAACAATTTCAGGATTGGGTATTCAATGACGTTCTTCCTACGATCCGCAAATCAGGGCGTTATGAGCGTCAGCCAGCGGCAGAGCCTTTGACACCTAATGATATGAACAATCTCAAACGCCTTATTTGGCTTATGACAGACAGCATGAGATTAAAGCAGTCATGGAGCAATGGTGTCTGGTATGCATTACGCGCAGCTACCGGCAGACCATCGCCGCAGCCATTTACTGTGGACGATTTACCTGTTTTGGGTGAGGAGTGCCGCCGCATCATGAAAATCACATCGGCATTTAATAGCGCTGTATATGCGTTCGAGAAAGACGTTATTCGCCGTGTCGTTCGCCGCCGCAGTGATTTTGAGCCGCTTATTGCAGAAATGGATCGCGTATTGCTTGAGTTAAAGGCGCAAGAACAGGAAGGCGTGCTGATGCTGAGTCAGTTTGAGGAATATAACCTTAACGAGTTAATAACCAGGAAGCACTAATTAACCAAAGAAAAACCGCCAGTGTGCTGCTGGCGGTCTATTTCACACCCTTACTACCACATAAGGAATGCCTAATGACTTCTAAGAATGTAGCAAACATCGGATCTGTTGTCACGGACAAAACCATTGATAGCCAGTCCCTGCTGGCAATGGTCAATGAGGCGCGCAAACAGTGCGGTGAGCCGGAAGTTCGCAATAACAAATTCATCGAGAAAGTTGAAGATGAACTGGATGGCGAGCACTACACAAAAAGTGTAGTGCAAAAAGCGAACAAAACCTCGATGATCATCATTGATATGTCCATCAAGCAAGCGCTCCGCGTGGCCGCCAGAGAATCAAAAGCGGTCCGCCGCTCACTGGTAGACAAACTGGAGAGTATGCAGGAAGCGCACATTAAAAGCGGTAAGTCAGCGAGTGGCCTTGTTGAGTATCGTCAGGCCCGCACACTGAAAATGACGGTTGAAGCAGTTACCAACCTGTTCGATCTGATGCCTAACCTTGCACCTGAGGCAAAGCAGACGGCGGCCGCCAGTATCATCAATCCAATTGTAGGCTTCAATGCCATCCCGCTACCGGCTATTGAGGAGCATTACTACTCGGCAAGAGAGATTGCAGAGCAACTTGGTGTAACGGCGAATAAAATTGGACGCATCGCCAATGCTAATAACCTCAAGACCGAGAAATACGGCAAGTTCTTCCTGGACAAATCCGCTCACTCCAGCAAACAGGTAGAGGCGTTCCGTTACAACTCAAACGGGATTGAAGCGCTGCGCCATCTGATCCACGGCGCTGATGTAGCGTAAGTTAACTATCACTGAAATCGTGATGGTCCAGATTTGGACCATCCTTGCCAACCCGCTTAACTGCGGGTTTTTATTTGATCATACAATTCATGATGTTAAGATGTTTCCGATTGCAATCAAAGGAAACATAAAATGAAGAAGGTAGTTGCTTTAGCTCTCGGGGCTTTAATGCTGTCTGGCTGTACTGTCCGTGTTGCTGATATGACTGTAGGCAGTACCAAAAACTATAACCTGAACGCAGCTAAGTTTGAAAAAGGTCAGCGCGTAACTGGTGAAGACAAAGCTCCGATTGTCATTTTCCCACTGGGCATTCCTAGCGTCAAAACAGCAATGGATCGCGCCATCGAAAAAGATAAGTGCTCTGTAGGTTTGAGCGATGTTGTTATCTATCAGCTTAACCATGCGTTCCTGTTCGGCACGTATGGTTTCCGTGTTGAAGGTACTCAAATCATCGATAAATCTCAGCTTGGTTGCGAAAACCGCTAATCTGCTGGGTATACTGACAAGCCACCTCCGGGTGGCTTTTCTTTTTCGAGCGGGAGATCCCTGCTAGGATTTCCTCATCTTTTACCAAAGGGGATAGGGATATGTATAAAGCAATAGGTGGTTTGTTAGTTGTAACAGGAATTTGCTGGGTAGGGTATGCCTTCAGCATGGATGTGGCTGTCGGATATTCGGAGAAAGTTTATAACACAGGGCTCTTAGCTACTAGGCAGCTGCATGCTATGTGCGGTTCAGCTGTTGCAATCATTGGCTCAATAACGCTTATAGCAGGCATTGTTGTTGAGAAAATCGAAGAGATCTCCAAACGAAAACAAGATGTCTTGGTAAGCATCAATAATGGTATGGCAGATTACTTTGATAGTAAAAAGTAAAATTTAAAATTATCAATGAACCTCGCTTAGGCGGGGTTTTTTATTGCCTGGAGAAAGTGAAATGCCTGAGAACGTCGGTGATATTGAATATGTAATTAAGGCTGATACTGCTCAACTGCTGCGCGCAGATAAGCAGGTTACATCTGTAACCAATAACATGGATACTGGGTTTAAGAAGGCTGATAATTCTGCGTCAAAGCTGTCTACGACAATAAGCAAGCTGTCTGCCGCCATTTCTGTTGCGTTAATTGTTGAGTGGGGGAAGAAGTTCCTTGAGCTTGCGGACAACATGACACAACTCCAGGCAAGGATAGCAAGGCTTTCAACGGATGCCTCCACAGCAAAAGAAACGTTTCAGTCGTTGACGCAAATATCGTCAAAAACAGGCGCCAGTCTGTCGGATACAACCAAACTGTGGGAAACATTGACATCGTCTCTTAAAGAAGCTGGCGCATCGAATGCTCAGGTATTAAATCTTACCGATACGCTGCAAAAAATTGGTCGCATAGGCGGAAACTCGACAGAAGAAATGTCGAATGCTCTTCGCCAGTTTGGACAGTCAATTGCGTCAGGCACTGTCAGAGCAGAAGAATTTAACTCAATCCTCGAACAGATGCCTGAGTTAGCAAGACAGATTGCTGCTGGCATGGGTATTAGCATGGGTGAGTTGCGTCAGCGAATGCTCAATGGAAAGTTGACAGCGCAAGATGCTCTTAATGCTATACAGGACAGAACGACAGTTGTTAACGAGGAATTTAATAAGCTTCCACGTTCATTATCACAAGCTACCGGCTCTCTCGAAACATCATTTGCAAAACTTGTCTCCTCAATAAATGACGCAACTGGAGCATCAAGTGCAGCAGTTACTGTCATTGATGGATTGGCAAAATACATCGAGTTACTCGGAGACTCGTCAACATCAACTGCAGATAAACTATGGTCTCTCGCTGGTGCTATTTCAAAACTTAATCCTGGATATATTGGAAAACTTTTAGCTGACGGGCTTATAGGAGATGAACCTCCAAAACAAGTCGATGTATTAAGCGAGAAAATTGCCAATCTTACCGGGGATTTAAAAGGGCTTTATGGGCAGGCTGAAAAAACAGCGCATGTGGAGATACCTCAGACCGATAACAATAAGGGAGGAAAAGGAGGTGGTGGGAAGTCCACTAAGAAACAGGCTGATGAAGCAACAGAGTCTCTCGCCAGACAGCAAGCCGCACTCGATCGCCTGAACACTGGTTACGCCGATGGCTCGCTCGAATTAGCGAAATACGATGCTGTTGTTGCGCTTGGTAACAAAGCATCAGCAGAGCAGATTGCCAAAGCTGAACAGCAAGCGGAATCCATATGGAAAATACAGCAGGCAACAAAAGCTGCGGCGGAAGAAGAGCGTAAACGCAAACAGTCACAGCAAAACTTCACAAATCTACAGGGACAGGCTTCACCAGTCGCTGCGGTTGATAATGCTTTTGCTCAGCAGAAGGCACAGCTTGATGAGTACGCGCGCCTTTACCCACAAAGGATTGCTGAGGCTGAAGCTGTTCGGGCCGGAATTGAAGAACAATACCGTCAGAAACGCATGGCGGCAATGTGGGAGGAATGGCAGCAGCAAAGCGAGATTAATAGCATGCTTGGCGCGGCTGTTGATTCCCTTCAAGGTGGCGCGACTAATGCCCTTACCGGTCTCATTGGTGGCACCCAGAGTCTTCAGGAAGCATTCGCTAACATCGGCACGACAATCCTCAACAGCGTGGTTGGTGGTCTGGTGCAGATGGGGATCGAGTGGGTCAAGAGTCAGTTAATGGGTCAGGCCGCTGCTGCTGCATCACTGGCATCGACGATAGCTCAGGCTACCGCTGCTGCATCTGCATGGGCTCCGGCCGCAATGAGCGCTTCAATCGCAACCATGGGTAGCGCTGCTGCTGTTGGCCAGACTGCATATGCCGGTTCATTGCTGGCTGCAAAAGGAATGGCGGTGGCAGGTGCTCGCTACAACGGAGGGCCTGTAGATGCAGGTTCTATGTATCGGGTAGGCGAGCACGGAAAGCCTGAAATATTTCAGGCCAGCAATGGTAGTCAGTACATGATACCGGGTGATAACGGGCGGGTGATTAGCAACCGAGATATGCATGGAAGTGGTAGTGGTGGCAGCAGCGTAGTTCAGCACATCAATTTCGAAATCCACACTACTGGCGGCATAGACGATGCAACAAAGGCGTGGATTGTTAAATCTATGAAGCAGGTAGCACTTTACCAGATTAATGACCAGGCCAATCGGCCAAATGGTATGATACAGCCGAGGACAAAACGGTAATCACCGTTTCCCGGCAAGATCGGCGACCTTCCTGGCGGCGTCAACGAAATGGTCATAACCAGTAAATTCAGGGTTGGACTGATATTCATCACCAGCCTGAGACTCAACATCTTTGTACTCTCGCCATGCATTGCGGATTTTTTCTGCATCAGCAGTTGATGAATGCCAGCAGAGGATATCAATCTGCTTTTGGGTGACGGGTATTCTGACGTTTATCCGCTGTGAAATTTTCTCAATATGCGACAAGACGCTGATATGTACTGGTTCGGCGGCTTTGTTGCGCTCGTTTCGGTAGGCGTCACGTTTACCGAGCTTTCTGCCAATAAAGAAAGTCACAATCCCCACCACCGGGGACAGTAAACCAAACAGAGGTGAAAGATGACTTATTTTGTCGAGCATTATTCCTGGCTCCTGTGGATTCTTTTTCCCGTGTTTACGCTCCTTGTAGGATACATGAGCGGTCGCGGCTGGTTAAGTTAACGGGGGAAATAATGCCAGAAACATTCACATGGACACCGCAGAAAGCCTACTCCGTTGAGCGAACGCCGAACGTAGCCGTCATTAAACTCGGTGACGGTTACGAGCAGCGCCAGACCAAGGGTATCAATCCGCTCATGGATAAATACTCTCTCACCTTTCGCGGCGTCAGCGGAGCGTGCCGTAGCAACCCCGCGAAGGATGCTGAGGCATTTCTCAGGGCTCGAATGGCGGTAGAAGCGTTTTACTGGACGCCATCTGATACCGGAGTTCAGGCGCTGTTTGTCTGCCGCTCCTGGAGTTTAACGAAGACGGGGCCGCTATTTGAATTGACGGCAACGTTTGAACAAGTACCACGATAAGGGGAGATGTTATGAATTTAGACCTGAGAAGCGAGGAGCACAAAATGAACAAATACATCCTAAAAGTTAAGTCACTTTATTTAGTTAACGAAACTGTATCGGTGGGATTAGGTGTATATTCTTCACAAATGCCATCGCTACTGTTATTCAGTATGGAGATTGAAATGGAACGAAAAGGCGATGCGAGCCTTTCTGCTTATGAGATGGAGGCGATTGAAAAGGCCGCCTCACTAATCTGTGATATTGCTGACAAATTGGAGGCGGCGGCTTAAGTGTTTATTTCAAGAACGGTTCTGGCTGATTATTACCAAACATAGCTCTCACCGGTGGTTGCATAAGTTCATTGATTGCATGCTTTGGCACTGATGTGCCTCCCATAGTAATTTTACTCAGTTCGTCATTAAGCTTTGCTTTTAGTGAATCGCTAAATTTCTCATCACCGCCTCGCTCGTCTAGTGCTGAAACAATGCTGTAAAGTAAGAAATTTGAGGCCACTTTGATTTTCTGATTTTCTTTCTTTAGGTCGTTAACCTGATGGATCAGATCGTTAATTATTCTTTCCATTTTGTCTCCTAAATGAGGTAATCAGCCATCCCTCCTTCATTAAGTGCGCCAGCGTCCCACCACTGACGGGCTGAACGCATACATTAACCAGGGTTATTGATGAGCAACACCCTGATATTCAGACAGTAGCCACCTCCGGGTGGTTTTTTTTATGGGAGATTGCTGTGCGCGACATACCAGCCAGTATGATTATAGATAGCGTCGATGCCGGAGTCGGCGCTTTCATTGACCTTTTCGAAGCAGACCTGCAACCATATGGCGGTGACCTTATCCGCTTCCATTCCGGTACAAATGGCTATTACGGTAATGTTATCTGGAAGGGCAACCAGTACCAGGCTTACCCGATAGCAGTGGAAGGATTCGAGTCAAAGAACGAAGGGACCTATGCCAGGCCAACAATGGTTGTGGCGAACGTGACCGGCCTGATTACCGGGATTAACCACGATTTTGATGACATGCTTGGCGTGGTAATCACCAGGCGTCAGGTGCCGGTAAAATATCTTGATGCGGTTAACTTTCCGAACGGTAATCCTGATGCAGACCCGACACAGGAGGCCGTTTCCCGCTACGTTGTCGAGGAGATGACGGAAGAGACGTTTGAACAGGTGACCTACACGCTGGCGACACCGATTGACTGCGATAACGCCATTATCCCGGCTCGCACTATTCTGGCTGACGTGTGCCAGTGGCAGTATCGCGGCGTTGGGTGTGGATATGACGGGCCGCCAGTTGCAGATGAGCGCGACAATCCAACCACGGACCCGGCGAAAGACAAGTGCTCTCACCGTCGTAGCGGATGCCGCTTCCGTTATCCACGGCCTGAACCAATGCCAATCAGCAGTTTTCCCGGCTCTCAGAAGGTTTCCTGATGCAAGAATTACTTGATTATGCGGAATCGTCGCAGGATGAAGTATGTGGACTGATTATTGATGGCGAACGACTATACCGCTGCCGGAATATACACCCTGACCCGGGAAAACACTTCCGTATCAGCGATGATGAATGGCTGGCAGCAGAGGACGAGGGAGAGGTGACTGCAGTATTTCACTCGCATCCTGGAGTAGAGCCTTTTCTGTCAGGAGCAGACCGCAATGCACAGATATCCAGTGGGCTTCCGTGGTGGCTGGCTTGCGATGGTGTGATTATGAAATTCAGGCCCGTCCCATTCCTGCTGGGCCGCAGGTTCGAACATGGCATCATGGACTGCTATACCCTTTTCAGGGACGCGTATCATCTTTGCGGAATCGACTTGCCTGACTTCGAACGCACTAATGGGTGGTGGTTGCGTGGTGAAAATCTTTATCTGAACAACATGCCTCTCAACGGCTTCCGCCAGGTATCGACTGGCGAAGCGCAACCAGGTGACGTCATCATCAGGCAGCCATTCCCTGGCTCTGACCCTTGCCACGCAATGATTCTCCTCGAAGAAAACATGGTACTTCACCACGACCACGCCGGACACCTGAGCCGGAGAGAGCCAATGCGTCCGGCATATGTTAAGCAGATGCATTCCATATGGAGACATGAACAGTGCTCATCTTTAAATTTGCGGGCAATTTACGCCGATTTTACCGCCAAATATCTCTGAACGTAGACACGCCAGCGCAGGGACTGCGTCTGCTTCTTGCCCAGAATCACGAATTCAAAAAAGCATTCCTCAATACAAAACTTCGGCTCCGAATAGCGGGCGAGGATGTTGAGGCATCGGCTATGCAATGGCATCTGGATCGCCACCTGAAAGATGGTTCTGTAGTCCTGTTTGTGCCGGTAGTCGAAGGCGCTCTCACTGCCGCTGCTGCGGCATGGATTGCGGTTGCTGTCAGCGTGGCTTCAATTGCGTACTCGGTATACATGTCCCGCAACATGAAAACTAAAACGTCAGCGGAAGCGGCTGAGACAAACACGCTAACGAATAACTCATTTACCAGTGCGGAAAACCGTGTCGGGCAAGGTCGCCCGGTGCCAATCCTCCTCGGGGAAATGGAGGTCGGCTCAAATGTTATTTCTCTAGGTATCGACACAAGCAACATCCAGGACTGGACGGAATCTATTAGCTAAGGTGGCATTATGTCTTCAGGCGGCGGCAAAGCATCAACCCCCAAACTCCTCGACGATAATCTCAAATCAAAGCAATTTTACCGGGTACTGGATCTAATTTCGGAAGGTCCAATTTTCGGGCCCGTTGACCAGGAACACCTTTCTTCATTCAAACTGAACAAGACGCCTGTTACCGATGCAAACGGAAATGTCAGTGTGAATGGCGTCAGTGTGGCATGGCGGCCTGGCTCAGATAGTCAGTTACCAATTAACGGTTTCTCAGCAATCGAAGCAACAACCATCGTTAATACGGAAGTCACATACGATACACCTTTGGTACGAACTATAACCGATCAGGACGTTACCCGGGTGCGGTTCAACGTTGGTGTGACCGGTCTGGTTGAGCGGGACACTAAAGGCAATCAGAATAACACTTCCGTCACTATGGTGCTGGAGAGTAGAACTGGTGCTTCAGGCTGGGTTATTGAAAAGACCGTGACTATCACCGGAAAGATATCAGGCGAGTATCTTGAGGCCCATCTGATTGATGCTCCGGATATCAAGCCGTTTGATATTCGCGTTCGCCGCATTACACCCGACAGCAGCAGCGATTTGCTGTCCAACGGCACTATCTGGAATAGCTACAGTGAAATCACCGACGACAACCTTAGCTATCCGTTCTCCGCCATTGCGGGTGCAGTTATTGATCGTGACCAGTACACCGACACCCCTAGTCGCACATACCATCTTCGCGGCCTGATTGTGGACGTTCCTGACAACTACGATCCAATTGCCAGAATTTACTCAGGGCTATGGACTGGCGGATTCAAAAAAGCGTGGACTAACAACCCGGCGTGGCTGTTCCGTGAACTGGCGAGGAATACCCGTTTTGGCCTGGCGAAACGTGCCGGTTATATCGATATAGATGACGGTGCGCTGTACGTCCTCTCACAGTATTGCGATCAGCTTGTTAACGATGGCTACGGCGGGCAGGAACCAAGGATGACGCTGAATGCCTATATTACCGAGCAGGTGAGTGCGCGTGACATTCTCGACAAGATAGCGAGCATGTTTCGCGGTATAGCACTGTGGGACGGGATGCGACTGTCTGTCATGCTGGATGCGCCACAGGACCCGATTGCGACAATCACGAATGCTAACGTGGTTGATGGCGAGTTCAAGCGTAGCTCCGTGAAGCGATCAGAGAAATACAATGCCGTTGTTGTGTCATGGACTGATCCGGATAACGGTTGGGAGCAGGTAAAAGAATACGTTTCCGACGATGAGATGATCGCTCGCGGAAACTACAACGAAACAACAATTGAAGCATTCGGTTGCACGTCTCGCGGTCAGGCATGGCGCGCTGGGAAATGGCTTCTTGAAACGGCGAAACGGGAAAGCAGCAGACTGTCTTTCCAGATGGCGCGCGATGCTATCCACTTCACGCCGGGTGATATCGTTGAAATCATGGATAACAACTATGCTGGTGCGCGTCTTGGTGGCCGCATTATGTCGCATGCAGGTAACAGAATTACCGTGGATGCGGTTGATTCATCCCTGATATCAGACGGCGACACCATGTCAATCATGGGTAGCAACGGGAAGTTCGTTAAATACGAGATTGGCAGCATTTCCGGCAACGTGGTGACGCTGAAAACGACTCCAGCATGGGTTCGTGACGGTACTGTATTTGCCATATCTACCAGTAACGTTTCTACCAGACTATTCCGCATCCTTAGCATTGCAGAGACCGATAACAACTCGGTCTACAGCATCACTGCTTCACAACATGACCCGAACAAACAGGCCATTGTTGATGAAGGTGCCGTGTTTGAAGTTCCCAACGATACAATGAACGGGTATCGAGTGCCGAACGTAGAGAACCTGCGCATCATCAACACCAACTCTGAGACTGTTCAGGTTACTGCTACATGGGAGACAGCGACCACCACCAAAAAACTGATGTTCGAACTGTACGTGTACAACGATGAAGGCAAGGTTGTTGCTCAGCATGAAACAGACCAGTTCCGCTACGATTTCTACGGGCTGGAAGCAGGGAGTTACACTCTCGGCGTGCGCGGTCGCAACGAAAACGGAATGAAAGGGGCGGAGACGCAGGTAAACATGGTTATTGGTGCGCCGCCAGCGCCCTCCGGCGTTGTCTGGACTCCCGGCCTGTTCTCTGCTGACCTTGTGCCTGTCATGCGCATTACGGCAACGACAGACACATCGTTTGAGTTCTGGTACTCCGGGCAGAACCAGATTGTCAATCCTGACGATATTGAAGGCCAGACTCAGTTCCTTGGGCGCTCTAACCAGTGGACGCTTCATGGTCTACAGGCTGATAAGACGTATTACGTTTATGTCCGCACCAAAAATGCTTTCGGGGTATCGGAGTTCGTTGAGGCATCAGGTCAGGCGTCATCAGACATTCCTGGAATGATAGAACTCATTGATGAGCAGATCCGCGAATCAGATGCGTTTAAAAATGTTCAGCAGGGTGTCAACACCAACCTGGACGGTATCATGTCGAACGCGCTGGCGAACCACGGCACTGTTGAGCACCAGTATCAGCAGTACGGTGAGGTACGTGCCGATATCCTGGTCGTGAAAACCACGGTGGCGACTGCCGAAAAGGGGCTTGCTGACCTGTCCACATATGTTCAGGCGCAGATTGGCCCTGAAGGTAGCCTTACATCAGCCGTTAACCAGAAGATGACAGCTGAGGTAAATAGTGATGGGACTGCAAAAGCCTCTTACACACTTAATATGGGGATTGTCAGGAACGGTGTGAAATATAACACCGGATTCGGCATGTCTATCGAGCCATCGGGGAATAGCTATAAATCTACAGTTGTATTTGCCGCAGATCAGTTCGGCATTTATTCCGGAAGTGATCCTGGAAACTATACCGCTGCGTTTTTCGTCTATAACGGACAGGTATTTATCCGTGATGCGTTAATTCAGGATGGCAGCATTAGCAATGCCAAAATTGGTAATTACATCCAGTCGAATAACTTCGTTGCGGGTTCAACTGGCTGGCGCATTGATAAAAATGGAAATGCTGAATTGCATGGCAAACTTTACGCTGACAGTGGCCAGTTTGCCTTTAACGGTGAAAACAACACGGTTGTTATAAATGGCAATGGCGTCACGGTAAATCTACCGGGTGGCGGGCGCGTTGTCGTTGGGCGATGGTAGGACAAAATATGCCGGAAGGAATACTGATAGATTATAATGATAGCCGTCCTGCGATGGCGATTACCGCGGGGCTCCGTGCCCCGTCATTCTGCACAAGTTTTGCTGGTTACGGTACGGGGGCAAACCAGTTTCAGGTTAATACTCCATTAACGTCAGGCTCCACAGTTTTTGTTTTACCGACACGTCCGGTTGACGTTCAGGAGTTCGCAGACAATCAGACATGGATAGTTTTACCGATATATATGACATCCGTTACGAGAAACGGAGACAACGGTGTGACTGTTAACGGTACAAACAGGGGAAACTACCAGCGAATACCAAACTGGGCAGGAATTGTATTTGAAATTCTCCCTGCTGCTACTTACAACGAAGGACTTCTCGTTTCCAACTCTACTGATTTCACTGCAATTTCGAATCAGGCAAGATTAATGACATGTGCTTATGTTGGCACGGTGACAGTCAACGGCTCGATGGCGCTTCCCGTATCAGGAATACCATTCGGGAAGTGGGATAACAATAATGTGTCTGTAGGATTTGACGGAGCAAATATTATTGTAAGAGACATCAATTACTCAGGACGGGATGATGTTTCCGCATCTGTAACAATGGAACTGGTAATTTTCAATAATACCGCGCCTGTAGCCGGTGATGGCATTACCATGACTAATTCGGCTGGGCAGGTGACATTTTCAACAGTGAAGCGCCCATTTGTATATGACCAGCAGCTAACGGTAACAGACAATAATCAATACATAGGTGATAAATATTGCCAGATAGTATTTACAGGTGCGCAGTCAAGACGAGTGGATGGATATTTTAATATAAGGAAAAAGGGCGTGGTAATGTCAGGTGGAAGCATCCGGTCAGCGTATAATCAGGTTGTTGGTAATTACAATGACAACAGATTTGATATGACATTTAATCAAAATATCAATATGCCAATTCTTGTCCTTCCGGATATGTATTGAGGAAATATTCATGTCAGCAGGAACCTTAACTCTTACCAATGACACAGATGCTGTTACTGGCAGCGGCACAGCGTTTACAGCAGAACTTGCTGCTGGCGATTTTATTGTCGTAACTGTCGGCGGCATCCCTTATACACTTCCGGTTAAAACAGTAAATAACAATACATCACTGACGCTGGTTAGTGTTTACACAGGCCCGACACAATCCGGCGCTGCGTGGTCTGCCGTGCCTCGTGTTGCTTTGAACATGGTCACGGCTGCCTTGGTGGCTCAAAGCGCTGAGGCATTGCGAGGACTGAATTACGATAAGCAGAACTGGCAAAGAATTTTTAGTGGAACCGGCAACATAACAGTCAAGTTACCTGATGGTTCTGCGTGGAACGGCCCTGCGTGGAATGGCATTACGACAGAACTAAATAAAAAGGCCAACGCCAGTGATCTCGGTTCTGCTGCTTCGAAAAACACTGGGTTAAATTCCGGTGACATAATGACGGTTGGGTCTTTTGGTATTGGTGCCAAAGATGGTGCCTATGCATTTGAAGTCAATGACTTTGGTGCAGTTCAGGTCGCAATGTCAGGTAGCGGACTCAGGACATATCGAAATAATGGTTTTCTTGGCGACGGTGATCAAAGTATTGCGCAATACAGCCCGACCATATGGGTTGGGACCGGGGATACCTGGGCATCATTATCGTTGCCGTATAGCCCTGCGGGGAAAATTGCGGTGGCATCAGGTAGTGAGTCTGCGGGCCGTATGGTAGTGAGGTTGCTATGGGATAATAGCAACACTGTCGTTGATGGTAATGGATTTATTAAACAGGCATCGCCGGTTGTCAGAATTTTCTCTGATGGAGGTTATGAAACGAATGATGAATCAGAAGGTGTGGTCGTAACCAGGATACAGACTGGCGAGTACCTTATCGAGGGGTGCACTGGCCTTAATGCAGATGCAGCATGGGGAGGGATTGACGGTGGATTTGAGATCCCCGTAGACCGAAATAAACTTGCTCGCATCTGGATCGATTATGAGGTCAATGCTGACGGTTCGGTACTGGTCAGAACGTATCACCGGGTTCATCCCTCAGCACCTCCGTTTGCTCAGAACAGAATAGGTAATACTGATATTAGCGGCATGTTTACTGAAACTGTTGCTGATGGTGAACCAGTCGACATTCCTGCAGATTCTTTTGTGTCTGTACGTGTGGAAATGCCGGAAAACAGCATCTGGAATAAGAAACAAGAGGCTACTCGTATCGCTATGGAGGAAGCCAGGATGAAAGAATGGCGGACAGATGGTAATAATGTGTAGCGATTATTTATGATGTGGGGCTGTCGACGCTGTACAGAAAGTTCCCTGCTTCATAATTTGCTTTGGTGGTATTACGTCACCTTCTCATCAAGCCAGTCCGCCCAAAATTGCATCATTTCTCTGCGGGTAGCCAGATATGCAGCATGGTTGTAAACTGAGCGCGTCCCGCCGCTTACGTGTGCCAGCTGCATCTCTATTGCGTCGCTGTTCCAGTGCTTCTCGTTGAGTACCGTGCTGAATTGATGTCTGAAACCGTGTCCGCATGTCTGCCCTTCATATCCTATGCCGCGGATTACACCAAGGACGGCATTTTCGCTGATTGGCTTCTTCCTGTCATTCCTTCCCGGGAAGCAAAGTTCGTACTGTCCGGTGATTTGTTGCAGGAATTTGAAAAGCGCTGTAACTTGCTCTGACATTGGAACGACATGCAGTTTTCTTCCTTTCATGACTTCAGGGTCAACGGTGATCAGCCTGTTTTCAAAGTCAATTCCTGACCATACCAACGAACGTAACTCCACTGTTCGCATTGCTGTATAGTGAAGAACTTGAGCAGCAATCTTACCTATAACCCAGCCTCCATACCCATTCAGCGCCCTCTGGAATTCGTGAATGCGATGCATAGGTAGGAAAGGGTAGTTGTTTTTTCTGTAACCCTTCATTGCCCCAACAAGGTCTGGAGCCGGATTATATTTAGCTCTTCCGGTTACTATTGCGTAGCTGAAAACCTCGCCACACCTGCGACGAGCCTTATCAGCCCGTTCCATCGCCCCTCTGTCCTCAAATAGCCTGATCACCTTCAGTAGCATCATCGGCTCCACCTCTTCCATTCTCAGATGTCCGATGAGCGGCAATATATCGTCAGTGAACATGTTCATCATTTCGTCAGCATATCCTTTCGACCATACCTTCGATTTATGAGCATGCCACTCCCTGAAGATATCACCGAACGAATCAGATACTTCTTCCTTTTCCTTCTTCTTTATAGCCTGTTTCTGTTCTGATGGGTCCACGCCAGCAAGCAGCTTCATTTTCGCGTCAGACTGTTTTGCCCTGGCTTCGGTAAGAGAGATTTGCGGATAGGGACCGATGACCAGCGTCTTTTCCTTTCCTTCGAACCGGTAGCGCATTCGCCACACCTTTTTGCCTGATGGAGGTACGAACAGGAACAGGCCTCCAGAATCAGCAAGGCGATATGATTTTTCTGCAGGTTTTGCTGCGTCAATTTGCTTTACTGTGAGCATGTGGGCATAAATCCGTGGTCATTTTAACATGTGCCCACAATATGCCCGCATTATTGTGCGGTAGTCAACGATCTGCTACGAACGCCTAAGAACTAATATTGAGTGGAGATGCTGATTATAAAAGGGATTCGAGAACTGTTACGGACGAGGGAGAACGGAAAAGTGGTGTCCCCTGCAGGAATCGAACCTGCAACTAGCCCTTAGGAGGGGCTCGTTATATCCATTTAACTAAGGGGACAACGCGGCGCCAGTATAGCGTTTTTTATTCGCCGGAGTAAGTGTAGCGCCGCCTGACTGGTTAAACCGTCGCCACTCAGCGCTGTTTTTCCGCTTTTTTCCGCTCCCGTTCCAGGCGCTCGCCGCGTAGCCTCGCTTCTTCCTTACGTTTATTGCTCATATCGTTGCGGATCTGCGCGTGGCTCATTAATGCGAAAATAAAGGTGCCGCCGCAGATATTTCCGGCAAGTGTGGGAAGGGCGAAGGGCCAGAAAAAGTCGCTCCAGGGCAGCGTGCCGTTGAAAACCAAATACAAAATTTCAACGGAACCGACGACAATATGGGTGGTATCGCCCAGCGCGATAAGCCAGGTCATCAAAATAATGACCACAATTTTTGCCCCGCCTGCAGCAGGAAACATCCATACCATTGTGGCGATGATCCAGCCAGAGATAATCGCGTTGGCAAACATCTCCGTTGGGCTATTTTTCATGACCTCCATACCAATTTTGACAAAGGCGTCGCGGGTCTCTTCATCAAATATAGGCATATATTCAAATGCCAACGCAGCAACCCCGGTGCCAATAAGGTTGCCCAATAAGACTACGCCCCATAAGCGCATCAGCAGGCCAACGTTACTCAGAGTGGGATTTTGCATTACCGGCAATACGGCGGTAACGGTATTTTCAGTAAATAATTGCTGGCGGGCCATGATGACAATGATAAAACCAAAGGTATAGCCGAGATTTTCCAGTAAAAAGCCGCCGGGAACGCCTTCAAGCTGCACGTGAAAAATCCCTTTCGCCAGGAGTGATGCCCCCATAGAAAGTCCTGCGGCAATAGCTGACCAGAGCAAAGCCATCGCATCGCGTTCCATCTCTTTTTCACCATCCTGGCGAATATGTTCATGAATCGCCATGGCGCGGGAAGGAAGACGATCTTCATCCACTTCAATCTCTTTACCGCTTTGTTTTTCTTCGCTTTCAACTTCCAGGTCACTGCTGTGCCGGTTAATTTTATCGTCGTTAAGGCTATCCATGATGATCTCTGCTGATTAACACATATTAATAAAGCGTAGCGGTTTTTCATTTACCCAGGCCGGGGCATTCTCCGAAAAAATAAAAATGATCACGCTCGTTTTTATCTGTTTCGTTAGAATAGGGCCGTCACGTTGTTGCGTTACCAGGCTATGCTCAAAGCAATGAGATCGCGCATATAGACATCGTTTGACGTGCTGTTAAAATCGCTCACACCTAAACAGGCGGATACGGTAGCGTTCCGTCATGGATGGCAATCAGCGATAGCCATAATTCACAGGGAGACATCTATGAAGCTTCGCCTGTCGGCGCTGGCGCTGGGAACCACACTGCTGGTCGGGTGTGCGAGTTCCGGTACAGAACAGCAGGGGCGTTCAGACCCATTTGAAGGGTTTAACCGCACCATGTACAACTTCAACTTTAATGTGCTGGACCCGTATGTTGTTCGGCCGGTCGCGGTCGCCTGGCGTGATTATGTTCCACAGCCTGCGCGTAACGGTTTAAGTAATTTCACCGGCAACCTCGAAGAACCGGCGATCATGGTGAACTATTTCCTGCAGGGCGATCCTTATCAGGGTATGGTGCATTTCACCCGTTTCTTCCTGAATACCTTATTAGGGATGGGCGGCTTTATTGACGTCGCGGGAATGGCGAATCCTAAGCTGCAGCGCGTTGAACCGCATCGCTTTGGCAGTACGCTGGGCCATTATGGCGTGGGGTATGGGCCTTATATGCAACTTCCGTTCTACGGCAGCTTCACGCTGCGTGAAGATGGCGGGGATATGGCGGATACCTTGTATCCGGTGCTCTCGTGGTTGACCTGGCCAATGTCCATAGGAAAATGGACTATCGAAGGGATAGAAACCCGCGCGCAGTTGCTGGACTCCGATGGTTTGCTGCGCCAGTCTTCCGATCCTTATATTATGGTGCGCGAGGCGTACTTCCAGCGTCATGACTTTATCGCCAATGGCGGAAAACTCAAGCCGCAGGAAAACCCGAACGCGCAGGCGATTCAGGACGAACTCAAAGAGATCGACTCGGAATAAACGGCAGTAAATAAAAAGGTGAGCGCAATGCTCACCTTTTTGATCCGTTTCAGAAAGAGATTAGAACGCGTAGTTAAAGTTAGTACCGAACAGCCAGGCTTTCCCTTCAGATTCAAACTGATAAGGGCCTTCATTAATTTTCACGCTCTGACCATGCATATAAGAGACGCCAACGTCGACAGACGCATCTTTATTAAAGGCGTAAGTCGTACCGGCGCTCAGCCAGAAACGGTCCTGGTCCGGAATAGAGATAGAACGGTTTTGCGCTGGTACCGGGCTGTCATCGAAGGCGATACCGGTACGGAACGTCCAGTTGTCATCGTAGTAATAGGTGGTACCCAACGCAATGCGATAAGCGTCTTTAAAGCCTTCATGCTTCTCAAAGAGCGTATCACCGGCGGTCGATTTTGCCTTCAATTCCTGGAACTGACTCCAGCTGGTATAGGCCAGGCTATAGTGGATGGCCCACTGTGGCGCCACACGGTTATAACCGGACACTTCCCACATTTCCGGCAGATTCAGCGTCAGGTAGCCTGACCGTGTCGCGCCGCCGGTTGCCGTTGGGATAGGCAGGTTAAATCGGTTTATAGCGATGGGAAGATCGCTACTGTAGTTGCCTTTAAAGTCAATTTTGACTTCCGAGCGGTAGGTCAGCGCGTAGCGGTTATTTTTATCCAGTTCATAAAGGATACCGGCATTCCAGCCAAAGCCCCACTGATTACCGTTCAGGTGGGCAATCTTGGTGTCGCTGGGAATCTGACCCGCGACCGGCGCCAGCGCCGGATTCTGTGCCGCGACCAACTGGCCTAAATCGCCCGCAAAACGTTCGATTTTCGCACGTGCGTATACCGCATCAAAGCCGAGGCCGAAGCTCCAGGCCTCATTTAAGCGATAAGCGCCGCTTAAATTCAGGTTCATGGTTTCAAGATCGGTCGTACCGCCAACCGAGCCGCCGGCGTATGTGTCGTTAAACTCTGTCGCCAGACCATAGTTAGAGGTAATAGAAGCCCCCCAGCCAAACTGGTCGTTAATCGGGGCGACAAAATGGACGTTCGGCACCCAGGCCGTCGGCGCGATGTTATCCGCATCTAACGTCCGACGAGATGGCGATGTCCCGCTAATATTAACATCAGGATCAATATAAACCGCGCCCGCTGAAAACGTCGGGCGGTCAAACATGGTAATTAACGCCGGGTTGCGGCTAACGTTACCCGCATCATCTGCGATTGCGCCTTCACCCGAATAGGCCCGGCCAAGGCCAGAGGAAGAAAATTCGTTTAACTGAAAGCCTGCAGACCAGGCCTGGGTGGAGATGATTGCCACTGCGACTGCGAGAGCAGACTTTGTAAACAGGGTTTTCTGGCTCATGACCATAACCTCATTGATTATTTTTATACAAACTATGTTACATGCTGTAACAGGAGCGCGAAGTGTAGGGTCTGCGGTACGACTTAGAAATCAGACCAGTGGCGAGAGTATAGGTCTGACCAGCTAGAATGTTGCAAGTATGTTTATAAGTTTTTTCAATTGTGATCTTAGAAACGAGATCTGGCTGGCAAAATCGGCGGGCTTAACGGTCACCCGATCGCGCGATTTTTGTTTTAGATCATTTTTAAGTGTGATTTCGGTCACTTAACGCGTTTCCCACCATTAACGACTGGAGAGGCGAATGCCGGGAGCGTAAAATATCCCCATCGTTTATCTGGCACCCTGGGTGCAAATACAGAGGAAATCTACAATGAGTAAATGCAGTGCTGATGAAACCCCGGTTTGCTGCTGTATGGACGTTGGAACCATCATGGACAACTCCGATTGCACCGCGTCATACAGCCGCGTATTCGCTACCCGCGCAGAGGCTGAAGAGACGCTGGCGGCGTTAACCGAAAAAGCGCGTAGCGTGGAGTCTGAACCTTGCCAAATTACGCCAACCTTTACCGAGGAATCCGAAGGCGTTCGTCTGGATATTGATTTTGTTTTCGCCTGCGAAGCAGAAACGCTGATCTTCCAGCTCGGCCTGCGTTAATCCGTTCATTCACGACGCCTCCGTCATCATCTGGCGGAGGCGTTTTCTTTTTTTGTCGCTTCCCTTCACTGTGCCTTAGCTCCCACTTTCTTTTCTCTCTGCTTGGCTAAATGTAAAAAATTGGTTAAGACTGTGATCAGGTCAGACCACTAATTTATTTTTTTACAGGGGAGTACTATGCGTCAGGCTTTACCGTTGGTCACCCGTCAGGGCGATCGCATTGCTATTGTCAGTGGGTTACGAACCCCCTTCGCTCGTCAGGCCACTGCATTTCATGGTATTCCCGCTGTTGATCTCGGCAAGATGGTGGTAGGCGAGCTGCTGGCGCGCAGTGAAATTCCAGCCGATGCCATTGAGCAACTGGTTTTTGGTCAGGTAGTACAAATGCCGGAAGCCCCCAATATTGCGCGCGAAATTGTGCTGGGTACGGGGATGAATGTTCATACCGATGCCTATAGCGTAAGCCGCGCCTGCGCCACCAGTTTTCAGGCGGTAGCGAATGTGGCGGAAAGCCTGATGGCCGGCACGATACGCGCCGGTATCGCTGGCGGCGCAGATTCGTCGTCGGTACTGCCAATAGGCGTGAGTAAAGCCTTGGCGCGGGTACTGGTTGATGTCAATAAAGCCAGGACGACCCGCCAACGGCTGACGCTTTTTTCTCGTCTGCGCTTACGCGACCTGCTGCCCGTTCCTCCCGCCGTTGCTGAGTATTCCACCGGTCTGCGCATGGGCGATACCGCCGAACAGATGGCGAAAACGTATGGTATTACACGTGAACAGCAGGACGCGCTGGCGCATCGTTCACATCAGCGCGCCGCGCAGGCATGGGCGGAGGGCAAATTGGCGGAAGAAGTGATGACGACCTATGTGCCGCCGTATAAAAACCCCTTTGCAGAAGACAACAACATTCGCGGCACCTCCACGCTGGCGGACTACGCCAAACTGCGTCCCGCTTTTGACCGAAAACATGGCTCTGTGACCGCCGCCAATAGTACACCGCTGACCGACGGCGCTGCCGCCGTTATTATGATGACCGAATCCCGCGCTAAAGAGCTGGGGCTGCACCCGCTTGGTTATCTGCGCAGCTACGCCTTTACCGCTATTGATGTCTGGCAGGACATGCTATTGGGGCCGGCCTGGTCAACGCCGCTGGCGCTGGAGCGGGCCGGGTTGACGATGGCAGATCTGACGCTTTTTGACATGCATGAAGCGTTTGCCGCTCAGACTCTGGCGAACTTACAACTGCTGGGCAGCGAACGATTTGCCCGTGAGGTGCTTGGTCGTACGCAGGCGACAGGGGAGGTGGATGACGCTAAATTCAACGTGCTCGGCGGCTCAATCGCCTACGGGCATCCTTTTGCCGCAACGGGCGCACGGATGATAACCCAAACGTTGCATGAGTTACGGCGTCGGGGCGGAGGTTTTGGCCTGGTCACAGCCTGCGCGGCTGGCGGTCTTGGCGCGGCGATGGTTCTGGAGGCGGAATAATGACTACCACATCAGCTTTTATGCTTAACGTGCGTCTGGATAATGTCGCGGTTGTCGCTATTGATGTCCCTGGAGAAAAGGTGAACACCCTGAAAGCGGAGTTTGCCGCGCAGGTACGCGCCATCCTGAAGCAGATCCGGGAAAATAAAGCGTTGCAGGGCGTTGTTTTTATCTCAGCCAAAGCAGATAACTTTATTGCTGGCGCTGATATCAACATGATAGGTCACTGCCAAAACGCGCAGGAAGCGGAAACGCTGGCGCGTCAGGGGCAACAACTGATGGCGGAGATCCAGGCGTTGCCTGTTCCGGTTATCGCTGCCATTCACGGCGCCTGCCTGGGGGGCGGTCTTGAAATGGCGCTGGCCTGCCATCGGCGTATCTGTACCGACGACGTTAAAACCGTTCTCGGACTGCCGGAGGTACAGTTAGGGCTTTTACCGGGATCGGGCGGAACGCAGCGACTTCCACGGCTGGTGGGGGTCAGTACCGCGCTGGATATGATCCTGACAGGTAAACAGCTTCGCGCCAGACAGGCGCTTAAAGCCGGGCTGGTTGATGATGTGGTGCCGCAAACTATTTTACTGGAAGCGGCTGTCGAGCTGGCTAAAAAAGAACGCCTGGCGCAGCGGACATTACCGGTCCGTGAACGTATCCTGGCGGGGCCGCTGGGGCGCGCGCTGTTATTTCGCCTGGTGCGTAAAAAGACGGCGCAAAAAACGCAGGGTAATTATCCGGCGGCGGAGCGGATCATTGATGTGATTGAAACCGGACTGGCGCAGGGCAGCAGTAGCGGCTATGACGCGGAAGCGCGCGCTTTCGGCGAGCTGGCGATGACGCCTCAATCGCAGGCGCTGCGCGCTGTTTTCTTTGCCAGTACCGAGGTGAAAAAAGATCCCGGTAGCGATGCGCCGCCCGGCCCGCTGAACAGCGTGGGCATCTTAGGCGGCGGGTTAATGGGCGGCGGTATCGCCTGGGTTACGGCCTGTAAAGGCGGCTTGCCAGTACGAATTAAGGATATAAATACTCAGGGGATCAATCATGCTCTGAAGTACAGCTGGGATCTGCTTGAAACAAAAGTACGCCGCCGCCATATCAAAGCCAGCGAACGCGATAAACAGTTGGCGTTGATATCAGGTTCGACCGATTACCGTGGTTTCAGTCATCGTGATCTGGTCATTGAAGCGGTGTTTGAAGATCTGCCGTTAAAACAACAGATGGTGGCGGAAGTGGAGCAAAATTGCGCTACTCACACCATTTTTGCCTCCAATACTTCTTCCCTGCCGATTGGCGATATTGCGGCGAATGCGGCCAGACCGGAACAGGTGATTGGATTGCACTTTTTTAGCCCGGTCGAAAAAATGCCGCTGGTTGAGGTTATTCCTCACGCGTCTACTTCCGCGCAGACCATCGCCACGACCGTTAAGCTGGCGAAAAAACAGGGTAAAACCCCGATAGTCGTCAGTGATAAAGCCGGGTTTTATGTTAACCGAATTCTTGCGCCATATATCAATGAGGCGATTCGGATGCTGACTGAAGGCGAACGCGTCGAACATATTGACGCCGCCCTGGTAAAATTTGGTTTTCCGGTGGGGCCAATCCAACTTTTGGATGAGGTAGGAATCGACACGGGCACTAAAATTATTCCTGTGCTTGAGGCGGCGTATGGAGAACGTTTTAGCGCGCCTGCAAATGTTGTCGCTTCAATTTTGAATGACGATCGCAAAGGTAGAAAAAATGGTCGCGGTTTCTATCTTTATGGCGAAAAAGGGCGTAAAAGCAAAAAACAGGTTGACCCTGCTATTTATAAGCTTATTGGCGTGCAAGGGCAGAGTCGACTGTCTGCGCAGCAGGTGGCAGAGCGCTGTGTCATGTTAATGCTTAACGAAGCGGCGCGCTGTTTCGACGAAAAAGTGATTCGCAGCGCGCGCGATGGCGATATTGGCGCCGTGTTTGGTATCGGTTTTCCGCCGTTTCTCGGTGGCCCGTTCCGCTATATGGATGCTCTCGGGCCGGGTGAAATGGTGGCGACATTACAGCGCCTGGCCGCACTTTACGGTCCTCGTTACGCGCCTTGTGAACAATTAGTGCGCATGGCGGAGCGCAGGGAGCATTTCTGGACGAATGGGGAAACTGACTAGGGAAATTGAGGTCAAAGAGAATATGAATCCGCACTGAATGCCTCCTTAGTGGCGAAATAATAATCAAGGATTGACTATACTTACGCCATTGAGGTAAAAAACAGCGTTTCATTCGGTGAATGGATAAGGCACAATGCCGGCCACCGCATTTTTGCCGCAGCCAATAGGGGCATGTGGTAAGCGTGTTGGTGAAACTGGTTAACAAAAGCGGTGCAATATGCAAGTTTTTATCATGCGTCACGGCGACGCAGCCCTCGATGCCGCCAGTGATTCGGTTCGTCCCTTGACCTCTTGTGGGTGTGACGAGTCTCGCCTGATGGCGAACTGGCTGAAAGGTCAAAAAGTGGATATCGAACGTGTTCTGGTGAGTCCGTTTCTTCGGGCCGAACAGACGTTAGATGTGGTCGGCGATTGTATGAATCTGCCGACTCAGGTGGATGTCCTGCCGGAGCTAACGCCCTGTGGCGATGTCGGTCTGGTCAGCGCCTACCTTCAGGCGCTGGCCAATGAAGAGATCGGATCGGTGCTGGTGATCTCTCACTTACCTCTGGTCGGATACCTGGTATCTGAGCTTTGTCCGGGCGAAACGCCGCCGATGTTCACGACGTCCGCAATTGCCAACGTTACGCTTGATGAAAGCGGCAAGGGGACATTCAACTGGCAAATGAGTCCCTGCAATCTGAAAATGGCGAAAGCGATTTAATCTTTGCTGCCTGATGGCGCTTCGCTTATCAGGCCTACGACAGCGCTGGCTGTTCGTAGGCTGGATAAGGCGCTTGCGCCGCCATCCGGCAATTCCGCATCAGGGTAATTCGGGCGGTTGCCACTCTTCCACTTCAATCAACACCAGCAGCGCGGCGTCGCCGCCGTACTCTTTCGGCGCCTGGTGAAAGGCCATCACATGCGGATGCTGCGCCAGCCATAACGGCGTTTGCTGTTTCAGAATATGTTTACCGTGTCCATGCATGACGCAGGCGCAAAAAATATGTTCCCGACGGCAGGCGGCAATCAGCGCTCCCAGTTCCTGCTTGGCCTGAAGCTGCGTTAAGCCGTGTAAATCCAGAAACAGTTCCGGCGAATAGTCGCCGCGGCGCATTTTTTTTAGCTCGAAATGGCTGACATCTTCACGGACATACTTTACCGGCCCTTCCGTATTGAGCAGCGGCTGGAACTCATCAGAAAAATAGTGGCTGGCGTCCGCCTGTTCCTGAATTAACCTTCGGGTAGGGACTTCCGTGATTTTCTTGCGCAGCGGCCGATGGACGATAGTATCCTGTTTAATCTTTCGGGTGCCGACCATCAGCTGACGGAACAGCGCCTGGTCCTCCTCGCTGAGCGATGTTTTCTTTTTCATTCGTGGGTCTCGTCTGATCTTTTGCCTTAGTTTACCCGACCCGGAGGATATCCGAACGGTCAAAACGGATTTTTCGTATTCTCCCGCCGCGTCAATGCTGATTTATCCCTGTCTTCGTGGCAAACTAGCCGCCGAATTTAATGCGAGCATGCCCTGGAGGAATACGTGGATAAAATTTTCGTCGATGAAGCAGTAAGTGAACTGCATACCATTCAGGACATGTTGCGCTGGGCGGTAAGCCGCTTTAGCGCGGCGAATATCTGGTATGGACACGGTACCGATAACCCGTGGGATGAAGCGGTACAACTGGTGTTGCCGTCTCTTTATCTGCCGCTGGATATTCCGGAAGATATGCGGACCGCGCGGCTGACGTCCAGCGAAAAACACCGCATTGTTGAGCGAGTGATTCGTCGCATTAACGAGCGTATCCCGGTCGCCTACCTGACCAATAAAGCCTGGTTCTGCGGCCACGAATTTTATGTCGATGAGCGCGTGCTGGTGCCGCGTTCGCCCATTGGCGAGCTGATTAATAACCACTTCGCCGGCCTTATTAGCCAACAGCCGAAATATATTCTGGATATGTGTACCGGCAGCGGCTGCATCGCCATCGCCTGTGCTTATGCTTTCCCGGACGCAGAGGTTGATGCGGTCGATATTTCGCCGGATGCGCTGGCTGTCGCCGAGCATAACATTGAAGAACACGGTCTTATCCATCACGTGACGCCAATCCGTTCCGATCTGTTCCGCGATCTGCCGAAAGTTCAGTACGATCTGATTGTCACTAACCCGCCTTATGTCGATGCGGAGGATATGTCCGATCTGCCGAACGAATATCGCCACGAACCTGAGCTGGGGCTGGCGTCCGGCACTGACGGCCTCAAATTGACCCGTCGTATCCTGGGAAATGCGCCGGATTATCTGTCCGATGACGGCGTTCTGATTTGTGAAGTCGGAAACAGCATGGTACATCTGATGGAGCAGTATCCAAATGTGCCGTTCACCTGGCTGGAGTTTGACAACGGTGGCGATGGCGTCTTTATGTTGACCAAAGCGCAGTTGCTCGCGGCCCGTGAACATTTCAATATTTATAAAGATTAAAATACGCAAACGACAACAACGATAACGGAGCCGTGATGGCAGGAAACACAATTGGACAACTCTTTCGCGTAACCACTTTCGGCGAATCACACGGGCTGGCGCTTGGGTGTATCGTCGATGGCGTGCCGCCCGGCATCCCGTTGACGGAGGCCGATCTGCAGCACGATCTCGACAGACGCCGCCCCGGCACCTCGCGCTATACTACCCAGCGCCGCGAACCGGACCAGGTAAAAATTCTCTCCGGCGTGTTTGATGGCGTGACGACCGGCACCAGCATTGGCCTGCTGATTGAAAACACCGATCAGCGCTCGCAGGACTACAGCGCGATTAAAGATGTTTTTCGTCCGGGACACGCGGATTACACCTATGAGCAGAAATACGGCCTGCGCGATTACCGTGGCGGTGGACGTTCTTCCGCGCGTGAAACCGCGATGCGCGTAGCGGCAGGGGCGATTGCCAAGAAATACCTGGCGGAAAAGTTCGGCATCGAAATCCGCGGCTGCCTGACCCAGATGGGCGACATTCCGCTGGAGATTAAAGACTGGCGTCAGGTTGAGCTTAATCCGTTCTTTTGCCCCGATGCAGACAAACTTGACGCGCTGGACGAACTGATGCGCGCGCTGAAAAAAGAGGGTGACTCCATCGGCGCGAAAGTGACGGTGATGGCGAGCGGCGTGCCGGCAGGGCTTGGCGAACCGGTATTTGACCGACTGGATGCGGACATCGCCCATGCGCTGATGAGCATTAATGCGGTGAAAGGCGTGGAGATCGGCGAAGGATTTAACGTGGTGGCGCTGCGCGGCAGCCAGAATCGCGATGAAATCACGGCGCAGGGTTTTCAGAGCAACCACGCTGGCGGCATCCTCGGTGGCATCAGTAGCGGGCAACACATTGTGGCGCATATGGCGCTGAAACCTACCTCCAGCATTACCGTGCCGGGACGTACGATCAACCGGATGGGTGAAGAAGTCGAAATGATCACCAAAGGGCGCCACGATCCGTGTGTGGGGATTCGCGCAGTGCCGATCGCAGAAGCCATGCTGGCGATCGTGCTGATGGATCACCTGCTGCGCCATCGGGCACAGAATGCGGATGTAAAGACAGAGATTCCACGCTGGTAAGAAATGAAAAAAACCGCGATTGCGCTGCTGGCATGGTTTGTCAGTAGCGCCAGCCTGGCGGCGACGCCGTGGCAGAAAATAACTCATCCTGTCCCCGGCGCCGCACAGTCTATCGGTAGCTTTGCCAACGGATGCATCATTGGCGCCGACACGTTGCCGGTACAGTCCGATAATTATCAGGTGATGCGCACCGATCAGCGCCGTTATTTCGGCCACCCGGATCTGGTCATGTTTATCCAGCGGTTGAGTCATCAGGCGCAGCAACGGGGGCTCGGAACCGTCCTGATAGGCGACATGGGGATGCCTGCCGGAGGCCGCTTTAATGGCGGACACGCCAGTCATCAGACCGGGCTTGATGTGGATATTTTCTTGCAGTTGCCGAAAACGCGCTGGAGCCAGGCGCAGCTATTGCGCCCGCAGGCGTTAGATCTGGTGTCCCGCGACGGTAAACATGTCGTGCCGTCGCGCTGGTCGTCGGATATCGCCAGTCTGATCAAACTGGCAGCACAAGACAATGACGTCACCCGTATTTTCGTCAATCCGGCTATTAAACAACAGCTTTGCCTCGATGCCGGAAGCGATCGTGACTGGCTACGTAAAGTACGCCCCTGGTTCCAGCATCGCGCGCATATGCACGTGCGTTTACGCTGCCCTGCCGACAGCCTGGAGTGCGAAGATCAACCTTTACCCCCGCCGGGCGATGGATGCGGCGCTGAACTGCAAAGCTGGTTCGAACCGCCAAAACCTGGCACCACAAAGCCTGAGAAGAAGACACCGCCGCCGCTGCCGCCTTCCTGCCAGGCGCTACTGGATGAGCATGTACTCTGATGGACAATTTTTATGATCTGTTTATGGTCTCCCCGCTGCTGCTGGTGGTGCTGTTTTTTGTCGCCGTACTGGCAGGATTTATCGATTCTATCGCCGGGGGCGGAGGGCTGCTCACTATCCCTGCGCTGATGGCCGCCGGGATGTCGCCGGCAAACGCGCTGGCGACCAATAAATTACAGGCGTGCGGCGGCTCCCTCTCGTCTTCGCTCTATTTTATTCGCCGTAAAGTGGTAAACCTGGCCGAGCAAAAGCTCAATATTCTGATGACGTTCATTGGCTCGATGAGCGGCGCGCTGCTGGTGCAGCACGTGCAGGCGGATATTTTGCGCCAGATCTTGCCTATCCTGGTGATTTTCATCGGCCTCTATTTTTTATTGATGCCGAAGCTGGGCGAGGAAGATCGCCAGCGCCGCCTGTATGGATTACCGTTCGCGCTGATAGCCGGGGGATGCGTCGGGTTTTACGACGGCTTTTTCGGGCCTGCCGCCGGGTCGTTTTACGCTCTGGCGTTTATCACCTTATGTGGCTATAACCTGGCGAAATCCACGGCACATGCCAAAGTGCTTAACGCTACCTCCAACGTTGGCGGCCTGCTGTTATTTATCATCGGCGGCAAAGTGATCTGGGCGACGGGCTTCGTGATGCTGGTTGGTCAGTTTTTAGGGGCGCGAATGGGGTCGCGTCTGGTATTGAGCAAAGGCCAAAAGCTTATCAGACCGATGATCGTTATTGTCTCGGCGGTAATGAGCGCCAGGTTACTTTATGATAGCCACGGACAGGAGATCCTCCACTGGTTGGGGATGAATTAATGAACAATACGCACCATTACGAACAGTTAATTGAGATTTTTAACGGCTGCTTTGCCGAAGAATTTAATACCCGTCTGATTAAAGGCGACGACGAACCGATCTATCTTCCTGCTGACGCGCAGGTACCGTACCACCGCATCGTCTTTGCGCATGGGTTTTACGCCAGCGCGCTGCATGAGATTTCTCACTGGTGTATCGCCGGTAAGGCGCGCCGCGAACTGGTTGACTTTGGTTACTGGTACTGCCCGGATGGACGCGACGCGCAGACCCAAAGTCAATTTGAAGACGTCGAGGTGAAGCCACAGGCTTTCGACTGGTTGTTTTGCGTGGCGGCGGGGTATCCCTTTAACGTCAGTTGCGACAATCTGGAAGGCGATATTGAGCCGGATCGCGTGGCGTTTCAGCGCCGGGTTCATGCGCAGGTAATGGCGTATCTGGAGCAGGGCATTCCTGAACGTCCGGCCCGCTTCATCAAAGCGCTACAGAATTACTATCACACGCCCGAACTTAAGGCGGAACAGTTCCCGTGGCCGGAAGCGCTTAATTAAAGCCAGCGCCACGTTTACAATGAGGAAAGAAGATGATCGCGGAGTTTGAATCACGCATTCTGGCATTAATTGACGATATGGTAGAGCACGCCAGCGACGATGAGCTTTTTGCCAGTGGATACCTGCGTGGCCACCTGACGTTAGCCATTGCCGAGCTGGAGAGCGGTGATGACCACTCCGTTGAGGCGGTCTATGCCAACGTTAGCCAAAGTCTGGAGAAAGCGATCGGCGCCGGCGAACTGTCGCCGCGCGATCAGGCGTTAGTCAAAGCGATGTGGGACAATTTGTTCGACAAGGCAAAACAATAACGCCGTGGGCCGGAAGGCGACGCTTGCCGCCTTCCGCTATTGACTGACCCATTACTTCACCGCTTTTCCCTTCAATAACTTTCTCACCCACAACCGATTTGGATTTAACGCCGCCAGCGTACCGGCATCCAGTGGAATCGGCTCGTTACTCATCTGCGCCGCCAGAATTTCTGCGCATAATGGCGCTGAGCACAAACCGCGCGATCCCAGCGCGCCGAGCATAAATAAACCCGGATACACAGGCGCAGGCGCCGCCGACGTTTTGTTATCGGCTAAATCGGCGTAATGCGTCAGCGTGGCATGGTAATCCGGAACATTGCCCACCATCGGCAGATGGTCGCGGGTTGCGCAACGCACGCCGCAACGGGCGCTGTTGCCGCTAACGTCAACCTCTGTGGCCCAGTTCGCATCCGGAAAACAGTCAAGCAGACGCTGTCGGTTCTGACGCTGATCTTCTTCGCGCCAGACGGTGCTTTCGTCACCCCGGTGATAGCTGGCGCCAATACAGTGCTGCTGATTATGCGGATTTTGCGGCGTCAGATAGCCGTCGTAGCATAACACCTGACGCAACGCCGAGAGGGCGGGGGTGGTGGGAATATGACTGACCTGCCCCCCGACGGCATACACCGGCAGCGGCTGGGTCTGATCAAAACGGTTAATCTGATGGCCGTTCGCCAGAACGACGGTCTCATGGCTGGCGGTTTCACCTGACGTAAAGCGCAGTTGCCAGCGCGACTCCTGCGCAACGAGCGACGTGAGCGTATGGCGAAAGCGCGTTTGTAAACCCTGTTCGGTCGCCAGTGCGATGACTGCGCGAGTTAATTGTTCCGGGCACAGCCAGCCGCCTGCCGGATAGGTAATTCCTCCGCAGCGTGTCGTCACGCCAACCGCCTGTTCCGCCTCTTCGGCATTGAGCGCCGAGGCCAGTCCGGCGGGCAGCGCCAGGGACAGCATCTGGGCAATTTTCTGCTGGCTTTTCTCATCCCATCCGAGCTGCGTTACGCCGCACCAGTCATGATCAAAAGAGACGGGCAGGGCATCATACAGGCGACGGGCAAAGGTGAATGCGGTCGGGAAAAAGCGATTAATGGCGGCGTCATGTTTGCTAAGGAGCGGATAAAGCGCGCCCTGTCGATTACCGGAAGCGCCCTGGGCGGGCTGATCATCTGCGCAATAGAGCGTCACCTGCCAGCCGCGACGCAGTAACGCCAGTGATAACAGCGCGCTGGCAATGCCGCCGCCAATGATCGCCGTTTCACGTTTTTCGCTTCCACTGCGGTAAAACCAGGGCGCGGAAAGGGTCGGCATGAGGTGTTGTTCCATCACTCCACAAAGCATCTCGCGTTTACGCCCGAAGCCTTTGCGTTTTTGCATGGTAAAACCGGCTTCCTGCAATCCCCGACGGACGAAACCCGCCGAGGTAAACGTCGCCAGCGTTGCGCCGGGCCGCGCCAGCCGCGCCATCGCGTTAAACAGGTTTGGCGTCCACATATCCGGATTTTTCGCCGGGGCAAAACCGTCGAGGAACCAGGCGTCGACTGTTTGATTCAGCGTGGCGTCCAGTTGGTCGGTCAATTCATTAATATCGCCAAACCACAAATCCAGTGTCACCCGGCCCCGATCCAGCAATAGGCGGTGGCACCCCGGGAGCGGCAGCGGCCATTGCGCCTGCAGCTGCTCTGCCCAGGGCGCGAGCTCCGGCCAGTGTTGGTGCGCCAGCGCCAGATCGTCGCGCGTTAACGGGAATTTCTCAAAACTGATGAAATGTAACCTTTGCAGCGTCGCCTGTGGGTGCGCAGAACGAAAGCTGTCAAACGCCTGCCACAGCGTCAGGAAGTTGAGTCCGGTGCCAAAACCGCTTTCCGCGACTATAAATAATGGATGTGAATGTACGGGAAATCGCTCCGCAAGACGATTGCCGCCAAGAAAAACGTAGCGTGTCTCTTCGAGTCCATTGTCATTAGAAAAATAGACATCATCAAAATCTCGGGAAACAGGTGTACCCTCAGCGTTAAATTCGAGTGTGGCGGGTTGTATGGCGTATTGTTTCACGTAAGTTACTCGTCTGACGGGCGGTATCGCGATCTTAACGATGTGTGCCTGATGGCGCAAATTTCCGTACTAAATGGCTGATCGGACTTGTTCGGCGTACAAGTGTACGCTATTGTGCCAATCGAAACTTAAAAATAGTGCGAATTACAGAGGTATTGAATGAAACGTGCAGTGATTACTGGCCTGGGCATCGTTTCCAGCATCGGTAATAACCAGCAGGAAGTCCTGGCATCTCTGCGTGAAGGACGTTCAGGGATCACTTTCTCTCAGGAGCTGAAGGACGCCGGCATGCGTAGCCAGGTATGGGGCAACGTAAAACTGGATACCACTGGCCTCATTGACCGCAAAGTCGTGCGCTTTATGAGCGACGCCTCCATCTATGCTTATCTGTCTATGGAGCAGGCAGTGGCCGACGCCGGTCTGGCGCCGGAAGTCTATCAGAATAACCCGCGTGTCGGCCTGATTGCAGGTTCCGGCGGCGGCTCCCCGAAATTCCAGGTCTTTGGCGCAGACGCCATGCGTAGCCCGCGTGGTCTGAAAGCCGTGGGCCCGTATGTGGTGACGAAAGCAATGGCATCCGGCGTTTCCGCCTGCCTCGCTACGCCGTTTAAAATTTATGGCGTGAACTACTCCATTAGCTCCGCTTGCGCGACCTCCGCACACTGTATCGGCAATGCGGTTGAACAGATCCAACTGGGCAAACAGGACATCGTTTTTGCTGGCGGCGGCGAAGAGCTGTGCTGGGAAATGGCCTGTGAGTTCGATGCGATGGGCGCACTGTCCACCAAATATAACGATACGCCTGAAAAAGCGTCCCGTACCTATGATGCGCACCGTGATGGGTTTGTCATCGCGGGCGGTGGCGGTATGGTTGTTGTCGAAGAGCTGGAACACGCTCTGGCGCGCGGCGCGCATATCTATGCGGAAATCGTCGGTTACGGCGCAACATCCGATGGCGCAGACATGGTTGCTCCGTCTGGTGAAGGCGCAGTACGTTGCATGCAGATGGCGATGCACGGCGTAGACACGCCGATCGACTACCTGAACTCTCACGGTACCTCTACTCCGGTAGGCGACGTGAAAGAACTCGGTGCAATCCGTGAAGTGTTTGGCGATAACAGCCCGGCTATCTCCGCGACCAAAGCGATGACCGGCCACTCGCTGGGTGCGGCTGGCGTGCAGGAAGCCATCTACTCTCTGCTGATGCTGGAGCACGGTTTTATCGCGCCGAGTATCAACATCGAAGAGCTGGATGAGCAGGCTGCGGGTCTGAACATCGTGACCGAAACGACCGAGCGTGAACTGACTACCGTAATGTCTAACAGCTTCGGTTTTGGCGGCACCAACGCCACGCTGGTGATGCGTAAGTTGTAAGCCTGACTATTACGTTGTAGTATCAATAATGAAACAGGTCGCTAATGCGACCTGTTTTTTCATTCAGGGAACAACAAATTATATGGATATTATATAAATGCCAACTAATACATTAGATAAAATTAGGCATAGTTTGAGTTGTGTGGCTGTTTTATTTGGTTTGTTCGGCATTTTTGTTTTTGCCTCATTTTCGCCTTCCTATGCCTGGCTTTATTTGGGAGGTCTGGCTGCGCCTTTTATATATAGTATTGTTTTTGTCTATGCGATTGCCGCCTGGAGTATTTATTCAAAGTATTACCCGTTTTTATCATTGGGTCGCTTATCATTCGTGGAATGTTTTGTTCCGGCGCTGGCCCTGGTGTGCCTTACCGTTCTCTACAATGCTTTTAGTGGCCCGGAACCCTGGATGGCCGAGTTATCAAGGCAATTTTTTCTTCATAAATTTCTTAACACGCTGGCGATGTGCTTTCTGGCTCCTGTGGCGGAGGAAATTATATTCAGAGGGTTTTTATTAAACAGCAGTATCGGTTGGGGTCGGTACTCAAGAGCTTCCGGTATTATTATTACTTCACTCGCTTTTGCATTTATGCATACACAATATCTCTTTGCGGTGACTTTTGTTTATCTGTTTGTTTTTTCATCGATATTATGCGTTGTTCGAATGAGAAGCCGTGGGCTAATGATACCGATAACACTTCATATTTTAAATAATGCCTGGGTTGTTTTCGGCTTACTGTTTTCAGCGACGGAATAAGAGCCTGATGAAATAGGCGCTTTAACCTCTCCGGTACGAACAAGAGACCGATGGCGATTCCCTTTTTTAATGCTTCTTATATTCCGGCGCGACTTTTGCTGACCAGGCCTCAGCCTGGGTGATGGCGCCTGCGTCATAAATCGGCTGTTCATAACCCCTGTCAGCATCCCGAACGCGGTAAATTTTCCAGCGTCCCTCTTCCCAACGGGTATAAACTTCCAGGTGGATGGGCGTTGACTCTGTGCCCAACAGAACATCCACTTTTTCTCCGCCGAGGAAAGGGTGTGCCTTCCCAACCCGTAACTGTGGAATCCACTCTGGCGCATAGTCCTGCGCATACATAAAATAATCTGCCCCCACAATCTCCTGTTCATAAAGGGACTGTATTAGCGCCAGGCGAAGAATAACCTCTTTAGCAACGTAACGTTGCATTAAGGCGGTGGTGTCGTCAGGGGGATTCACATCGTTCGTGAACGTCGTCATCCATGAGGTATAGAACTGCTTCACGGCCTGCGTACTGTCGTGATGAGGCGCAGAGCAACTACAAAGCAACAGGATAAGCGCGACAAGGGAGAACGTTTTCATTAATTCTTCCTGTAGATGGTATATGAGGGCCTGGCTGCCCGGTAGCCCGGGCCGGCCCACATATCGCGTTGTTTAAAATCTGAATACCACTCTGTGCCATCGTATATCGCCATGTGACCGCTCGGGTTTCCGCCAGCGTAAGGTTGAATAATGATGACGTCACCCTCGCGCGGCATTTCATAGGTACCAATAGCGGTGAATCCGGCGCTTCTTAACATTGGGCCATAATCTTTCGCATGATACGTATGCCCCAGCGTGATACCGCCCGCCTGAATTGCCTTTCGGGTAAATTCCGCACACCGGCCTTGAGAATGAGAACCTGCATGCGTTTTGGCATAATTAACCGCCATTCTTTTATCCCAACTCATAATGATTCCTGTTAATAAAATACGTAATAGCAATGACGTAATGCTTTAACAGTATTTGATTCGGGAAGCATGACAGATAGTGCTATTACTATTTTCAATAGAATAAGTTTAAATATTTATTAATTGTTGAGATTGATAAGTTAGGGCTAATTTATTCAGCATTAACTATTATTCTGCGATATCGGCATCATTTTTTATTTGCATATCATCATAGCGCGACGGCCAGATCTCCTGCGGCGTGATGCCCAGCGCGTCCGCAATAATTCGTTCAGCTCTCGGCCAGGAACGGGTAAAGACATTGCGCAGTGAATCAGGTGATAAACCGGCCTGACGAGAAAGATCTCTGAGCGTAATACCTCTTTTTTCCAGTGCACTTTTAATATCTGCACGATGCCAGTCTTGGCTTTTTGGTTCCATTCTGTAATCCTAAGAAGATGTGTTATCGGCGCCGATATTTTTTAGATGAAAATTAGCGCATGGAAAAGGAAGTTACTTTCTTTTTCACGCTAAGAATAGTGCCAGAAAGAAAGCAAAATTTCGCGTAAAAGAAGAAATATTTTTATTTCATCAGGGGAAAGGAAAGAAACCGATGGCAAAGGAATGGTTCACGGTTAAGGAATGTCTTGGCTTACCGGGGTTTCCGGGAAGCGAGCCTGCGGTTCGCGAACGTTTATATAAGTACAGTGAAGGGAAAGCGGGGGTCAGGCGTAAGCGTGTTAAATCAAAGGCCGAGGAGTTTCATATATCTGTTTTCCCTCTCTATGTTCATCGTTATCTGGACGACAGCGGAGAGGAACCGACGCCAGAACCCATTTCCTTACAGGAAGCGGAGCCTGAAGATATCTGGGAGATGATGTTCAGGTTACTGACGCCAGAACAGCGCAAGCAGGTGACCGGACGGTTTAAGGTGAGAGGGATGAAAGCGGTCTTTCCCTTTCTGTTTGATGACACGCCGCCACGTTGATACCCTGGCTGCAATTTCAAGGTTGACAAGTTTCGCGTCTCACAGGCAGACTTCACTTTCTACATTATCCTTCCGATAATGCGTAAGCGTTTAACGTTATCCAACGCACCTTAATCCTGACGTTCAGGTAGAGGGGGGCGTGGCATTCCCCCGCCTTACTCTGCATTCTGGAGTAATGCATGACAGCAGTTAGCCAAAAAACAACGACCCCGTCTGCGAATTTTTCGCTGTTCCGCATCGCCTTTGCGGTTTTCCTGACCTATATGACGGTCGGCCTGCCGTTACCGGTCATTCCGCTTTTTGTCCATCACGAACTGGGCTATAGCAATACGATGGTTGGGATCGCCGTGGGCATTCAGTTTTTTGCGACGGTACTGACGCGCGGCTATGCCGGACGGCTGGCGGATCAATATGGCGCTAAACGATCGGCGTTACAGGGGATGTTTGCCTGCGGGCTGGCGGGCGCCGCCTGGCTCCTGGCCGCGCTGTTGCCGGTTTCCGCGCCGATAAAATTCGCGCTGCTTATTGTCGGGCGTTTGATCCTCGGATTTGGCGAAAGCCAGCTGCTGACCGGAACCCTGACCTGGGGACTGGGGCTGGTTGGCCCAACGCGTTCCGGTAAGGTGATGTCGTGGAACGGGATGGCGATTTACGGCGCGCTGGCGGCCGGTGCGCCGTTGGGCTTGCTGATCCATAGCCACTTTGGCTTCGCGGCGCTGGCGGGGACGACGATGGTTTTACCGCTGCTGGCCTGGGCATTCAACGGCACCGTGCGTAAAGTGCCTGCGTATACGGGGGAGCGACCTTCACTGTGGAGCGTGGTCGGGCTTATCTGGAAACCGGGCCTGGGCCTGGCATTGCAGGGCGTGGGCTTTGCCGTCATCGGTACGTTTATTTCACTTTATTTTGTCAGCAATGGCTGGACGATGGCGGGATTCACCCTGACCGCGTTTGGCGGTGCGTTTGTACTGATGCGCATATTGTTCGGTTGGATGCCGGACCGCTTTGGCGGCGTGAAGGTCGCCGTTGTCTCATTGCTGGTTGAGACGGCAGGGTTGCTGCTCTTGTGGCTGGCGCCGACGGCCTGGATAGCGCTGGTAGGCGCGGCGCTCACCGGGGCAGGGTGTTCACTGATTTTCCCGGCGCTGGGCGTGGAGGTTGTGAAACGCGTACCTGCACAGGTACGCGGTACGGCGCTCGGCGGCTACGCCGCGTTTCAGGATATCTCCTACGGCGTTACCGGCCCGCTGGCGGGCATGCTGGCCACGTCATACGGCTATCCTTCCGTATTCCTCGCGGGAGCGATCTCCGCGGTGGTTGGCATCCTGGTGACGATATTATCGTTCCGGCGCGGTTAAGAAACCAGCCAGAAAAGCGCCAGTACAATTATTAGCGCGATAAACAACAGGCCTGGTCGCGCAGACAGATTTTTCACGGTTTCAATCATCGGCGCAAACGGGCGGTAGATGGGTTGAATAGAGAGCGGTTCGAGCTCATCCGCCTCCCGCTCTACGCGACGCAGGAAAATATGGTTAAGTAAATCCTGCACCTGGGCGGTGGTCAGCACCGTTTGCGGCTGAATTTGATAAGTGTGTTGGGCATACTCTTTGATCGCTGTGAGTTCGTCCGGTTCCAGCGGTTGTTTTAACGCAGCCTGCAGCGTATGTAGCGTAGGCGCGTGTTGTAGTGACAGCGTCTGCCGCGCCTGTAGCCATGTCGCCAGATGGGTAAACTGTTTTGCCGGAATGAGCTCGCCGCTTTTCACGCCGGAGAGTTCCAGCATTGATTGCCAGATAAGTTTGTTTGACTCGCCGGTCGCGGCCGCCAGCTTCGTCACCAACTGATTCAACGTATTATGTTCAGCAGGCAATAATGGCCGATCCGTTGCCGGACGTTGCTGCGGCTGCGGAATGGAAAGCTGCCCTTGTTGCAGAAGCGTCAGCACGTTTTTGAGTTGATCGGGCGTAAGCTGGCTAAGCGCGGTTTGACCGTATTGCTGACGGATAAAATCGCTGACGGCCTGACGATTATTTCCGACGCCAAGCAGCTCTGTTAGCTGTGAAAGCACCTGACGATTGGCGTGATTTTGCTGCGCTACGCCCAGACGCTGGGTAAGATTCTGTTCAGCGGCGGGGAAGTGGCGCGACAGTAGCGGCGCGTCATTTTTTATCCCCAGATCGTGTTTCATTCCGGCCCATACTTCCGCGCTTTGCTGCTGGGTCAGTGAAATCAGGCGCGTGATCAGCCTTTCCAGTACCGTACGCTGTTGCATGGAAAGCGGCTGCTCGCTCGCAGCGGAAAGAGGATTACGCCCTTCGCCTGGAGGCTGTGCAGGGGCGCCGGAGATGGGATGCATAATTAATTATCCTTTAACCATAAATCTAAGCAATATATGCCTGGCGGCCAGATTATGGCACACTTGTCCGGTTAACTCTCGTTCTCAAACAGGTACGACAGTCGTGAAAATTCTCGTTGATGAAAATATGCCTTACGCCCGCGAATTATTTAGCCGCCTGGGTGAGGTAAAGGCAGTGCCGGGTCGCCCGATCCCCGTTGAAGAATTGAACCATGCCGATGCGTTAATGGTGCGTTCGGTCACGAAAGTGAATGAATCGCTGCTGAGCGGCACGCCGATTAACTTCGTTGGTACTGCTACGGCAGGCACCGATCATGTGGATGAGGCATGGCTGAAGCAGGCGGGCATCGGTTTTTCAGCCGCGCCCGGCTGTAATGCTATCGCCGTGGTGGAGTATGTGTTTTCCGCGCTGTTGATGCTGGCCGAACGTGACGGCTTTTCGTTACGCGATCGCACTATAGGGATTGTCGGCGTGGGTAACGTCGGAAGCCGGCTACAGACCAGGCTTGAAGCGTTGGGTATCCGCACGTTGCTGTGCGATCCGCCACGCGCCGCACGCGGGGACGAGGGTGATTTTCGTACGCTGGATGAGCTGGTGCAGGAAGCGGATGTCCTGACTTTCCATACGCCGCTCTATAAAGACGGACCGTACAAGACGTTGCATCTGGCCGATGAGACGCTGATCCGTCGACTGAAACCCGGCGCCATTCTCATTAACGCCTGCCGCGGCCCGGTGGTGGATAACGCCGCGTTGTTGGCGCGACTTAATGCCGGGCAGCCGCTGAGCGTGGTGCTTGATGTGTGGGAGGGCGAACCGGATCTTAACGTCGCGCTACTGGAGGCCGTGGATATCGGCACATCGCATATCGCCGGTTATACGCTGGAAGGCAAAGCGCGCGGCACCACCCAGGTCTTTGAGGCGTATAGCGCGTTTATCGGTCGCGAGCAGCATGTCGCGCTGGAGACATTACTGCCTGCGCCTGAGTTTGGTCGTATTACGCTTCATGGCCCGCTGGATCAACCGACGCTGAAAAGACTGGCGCATTTGGTGTATGATGTGCGCCGCGACGATGCGCCGCTGCGTAAAGTCGCTGGAATTCCGGGTGAATTTGATAAATTGCGTAAAAATTATCTTGAGCGCCGTGAATGGTCGTCTTTATACGTGATGTGTGACGACGAAACGGCAGCCGCCTTGCTGTGTAAGCTAGGTTTTAACGCTGTTCATCACCCGGCACATTAATGTCTTCTTAATGCTCCCTGTCGAATAATGCGACAGGGACGCTTATGTATTTCTGGAGTAAATCACCATGTCTGAAGGCTGGAACATTGCCATTCTGGGCGCAACGGGCGCCGTAGGCGAAGCCCTGCTTGAAACACTGGCTGAACGCCAGTTCCCGGTCGGTGAAATTTATGCGTTGGCGCGTCATGAAAGCGCGGGCGAGCACCTCCGTTTTGGTGGCAAGTCGGTCATTGTCCAGGATGCGGCGGACTTTGACTGGACGCAGGCGCAGTTGGCGTTTTTCGTTGCCGGCGCAGAGGCATCGGCTGCCTGGATAGACGACGCGACCAATGCAGGTTGCCTGGTGATAGATTCCAGCGGTCTGTTCGCGCTGGAGCCTGATGTGCCGCTGGTCGTGCCGGAAGTTAACCCGTATGTACTGGCGGATTACCGTAACCGTAACGTGATTGCGGTCGCCGATAGTCTGACCAGTCAACTGCTGGCGGCGCTCAAGCCGTTAATCGATCAGGGGGGACTGTCGCGCATCGCCGTCACCAGTATGTTATCAGCGTCCGCGCAGGGGAAAAAAGCGGTCGATGCGCTGGCCGGACAAAGTGCGAAGCTGCTTAACGGCATACCGATTGATGAAGATGATTTCTTTGGCCGCCAGTTGGCGTTCAATATGCTGCCGCTGCTGCCGGATCGGGAAGGCAGCGTGCGCCAGGAACGTCGTATCGTCGATGAAGTGCGTAAAATTTTGCAGGATGATGGCGTGATGATCTCCGCCAGTGTCGTGCAGTCGCCGGTGTTCTATGGCCATGCGCAGATGGTGAGCTTTGAAGCGCTCCGTCCGCTGGCGGCGGAAGAGGCGCGCGAGGCGTTTTCCCGCGGTGAAGATATCGTACTGTCAGAAGAGACGGATTACCCGACGCAGGTGGGCGACGCTTCCGGCAATCCACAGCTCTCTATTGGCTGTGTGCATAATGATTACGGTATGCCGGAACAAATTCAGTTCTGGTCAGTGGCGGACAACGTGCGTTTCGGCGGCGCGCTGATGGCCGTTAAAATTGCGGAGAAGCTGGTGCAGGAGTATCTGTACTGATGTCCGGACAGCAATCATCGCCGGTCTATAAAATTGCGCTGGGTATTGAGTACGACGGCAGCAAGTATTATGGCTGGCAGCGTCAGAATGAAGTGCGCAGCGTGCAGGAAAAGCTGGAAAAAGCGCTCTCGCAGGTGGCAAATGAACCTATTAACGTGTTCTGCGCCGGGCGTACCGATGCCGGCGTTCACGGCACCGGGCAGGTTGTCCATTTCGAAACGACCGCATTGCGCAAAGATGCGGCATGGACGCTGGGGGTAAATGCGAATTTGCCTGGTGACATTGCCGTGCGCTGGGTGAAAACTGTACCGGATGATTTTCACGCGCGATTTAGCGCTACGGCTCGCCGTTATCGCTATATCATCTACAATCATCGACTGCGTCCTGCGGTATTAGCAAAAGGCGTGACGCATTACTATGAGCCGCTGGATGCAGAGCGGATGCATCGCGCGGCGCAGTGTCTGCTTGGCGAAAATGATTTTACCTCGTTTCGCGCGGTGCAGTGCCAGTCGCGCACGCCGTGGCGTAATGTGATGCACATCAACGTTACCCGCCACGGCCCTTATGTGGTGGTCGATATCAAAGCGAATGCCTTTGTTCATCATATGGTCAGGAATATTGTCGGCAGCCTGCTGGAAGTAGGCGCTCACAACCAGCCGGAGAGCTGGATCGCAGAGCTGTTAGCGGCCAGGGACAGAACGCTGGCGGCGGCAACGGCGAAGGCGGAGGGGCTATATTTGGTTGCGGTGGATTACCCTGACCGGTTTGACCTTCCAAAACCGCCAATGGGCCCGCTATTTCTGGCGGACTAATCCGAATCGTACACCCGAAACGTGTCGGGTAGAAAGGCAAAGACAAATATGGACCTGATCTACTTTATTATTGATTTTATTCTGCACATCGATGTGCATCTGGCGGAGCTGGTCGCGGAGTACGGCGTCTGGGTGTACGCTATTTTGTTTTTGATTCTGTTTTGTGAAACCGGCCTGGTCGTCACGCCGTTCCTGCCGGGCGACTCGCTGCTGTTTGTCGCCGGGGCGCTGGCTTCGCTGGAAACCAACGATCTCAATGTGCATGTCATGGTGGCGTTAATGCTGATCGCCGCAATTGTCGGCGATGCGGTAAATTACACGATTGGTCGACTGTTCGGCGAAAAACTGTTCAGTAATCCGAATTCGAAAATTTTCCGCCGCAGTTATCTGGATAAAACCCACCAGTTTTATGAAAAACACGGCGGTAAAACTATCATTCTCGCTCGCTTCGTGCCGATCGTCAGAACCTTTGCGCCGTTTGTGGCAGGGATGGGGCACATGTCCTATCGGCATTTTGCCGCCTATAACGTCATCGGCGCGCTGCTGTGGGTGCTGCTCTTTACCTACGCCGGTTATTTCTTCGGTACGATACCGTTGATTCAGGATAACCTTAAGCTGCTGATTGTAGGGATTATCGTGGTTTCGATATTACCTGGCGTCATTGAGATTGTCCGGCATAAGCGCGCTGCGTCGCGTGCCGCAAAATAGAAAGTAACTCAGCGGTTCGACCACTTTTTTATCCAAAGTTTCGGGCTGTTATGTTTTAATGTGCAACATTCATGGTCTGTTGGGGGCAAAAATGGCATTATGCGCCCCTTATAATAAAGCTGACTAAGGTTCAGGCAGAAAGGTCACCAATGAGCTGGATTGAACGAATTAAAAGCAACATTACTCCCACCCGCAAGGCAAGCATTCCTGAAGGGGTGTGGACCAAGTGTGATAGCTGCGGTCAGGTTTTATACCGCGCTGAGCTGGAACGTAATCTTGAGGTCTGTCCTAAGTGTGACCATCATATGCGCATGTCGGCGCGCAATCGCCTGCATAGCCTGTTAGATGAAGGTTCCCTTGTGGAGTTGGGTAGCGAGCTGGAGCCAAAAGACGTGCTCAAGTTCCGCGACTCCAAAAAATATAAAGACAGACTGGCGTCCGCGCAGAAAGAAACCGGCGAGAAAGACGCGCTGGTGGTCATGAAAGGGACGCTTCACGGTATGCCGGTTGTCGCCGCCGCGTTTGAATTCGCGTTCATGGGCGGCTCAATGGGGTCTGTCGTTGGCGCACGCTTCGTTCGCGCCGTTGAACAGGCGCTGGAAGACAACTGTCCGTTAGTGTGTTTCTCTGCTTCCGGCGGCGCGCGTATGCAAGAAGCGCTGATGTCGCTGATGCAGATGGCGAAAACCTCGGCGGCGCTGGCTAAAATGCAGGAACGTGGTCTGCCCTACATCTCGGTATTGACCGATCCGACAATGGGCGGCGTTTCCGCCAGTTTTGCGATGCTGGGCGATCTCAACATCGCCGAGCCAAAAGCCCTCATTGGCTTCGCTGGCCCGCGCGTTATCGAACAAACCGTTCGTGAGAAGCTCCCGCCGGGATTCCAGCGCAGTGAGTTCCTGATCGAAAAAGGCGCTATTGATATGATAGTTCGCCGCCCGGAAATGCGCCTGAAGCTGGCGAGCATTCTGGCGAAGCTGATGAATCTGCCCGCGCCGAACCCGGACGCCCCGCGTGAAGGCGTGGTGGTGCCTCCGGCGCCGGATCAGGAGTCTGAGGCCTGATAACTGAAAAGGGCAGGGCCGCAGGCTCTGCCCTTTTGCTTTTCACCGTAAAGAAGCAGCGGAATCAATGAAAAACAAATCTATACCTCAAGCTGCGTCGCCCCTGGCCTCGTGGCTTTCTTATCTGGAAAACCTGCACAGCAAGAGTATCGATTTAGGCCTTGAGCGCGTAAGCCAGGTGGCAGCGCGTCTGGACATCCTCAAGCCTGCGCCGTTCGTTTTTACCGTTGCGGGAACCAACGGCAAAGGTACGACCTGTCGAACGCTGGAGTCGGTGTTAATCGCGGCGGGATACCGTGTGGGCGTCTATAGTTCGCCTCATCTGGTACGTTACACCGAGCGCGTGCGCGTGCAAGGGAAAGAATTAGCGGAATCCGCGCATACCGCGTCCTTTGCGGAAATAGAAGCGGCGCGCGGCGATATTTCATTGACCTATTTTGAATATGGCACGTTGTCGGCATTGTGGCTGTTTAAACAGGCTAACCTTGACGTGGTGATTCTGGAGGTCGGGTTGGGCGGGCGCCTGGACGCCACGAACATTGTGGATGCCGATGTAGCGGTAATTACCAGCATCGCGCTTGACCATACTGACTGGCTGGGGCCGGATCGCGAAAGTATCGGCCGCGAGAAAGCCGGGATTTTTCGTGCGGAAAAACCCGCTATCGTCGGCGAACCGGAAATGCCGGCAACCATCGCGGATGTCGCGCAGGAGACCGGCGCGCTGTTGCGGCGTCGCGGCGTTGACTGGCGTTATGAGGTGACAGCGACCCAGTGGGCGTTTACCGATGGCGACGGCACGCTTGCCGGACTGCCGTTGCCGCAGGTTCCCCAGCCGAATGCCGCCACCGCTCTGGCCGCGCTGCGCGCCAGCAGGTTGAATATTGACGAGCAGGCGATTCGCGACGGTATTGCGCAGGCTACCTTGCCGGGACGTTTTCAAATCGTGAGTGAGTCGCCGCGCGTTATCTTTGATGTCGCCCATAATCCCCACGCGGCGGAATACCTGACGGGTCGTCTGAAAATGTTGCCGAAACGCGGGCGCGTGCTTGCGGTGATTGGTATGCTGCATGATAAAGATATCGCCGGCACGTTAGCCTGGTTGAAAAGCGTGGTTGACGACTGGTATTGTGCTCCGTTAGAGGGGCCGCGCGGCGCGACGGCGGAACAACTTCTGGAACATCTGGGGAAAGGGAATGTCTATGATAGCGTCGCGCAGGCATGGCAGGCCGCTATCGACGCGGCGCAGCCAGAAGATACCGTGCTGGTGTGCGGATCGTTCCACACCGTCGCACATGTTATGGAAGTGATAGACGCGGGGAGAATCGGTGGCGAGTAAGTTTCAGAATCGTTTAGTCGGCACGATTGTGTTAGTCGCGCTGGGGGTTATTGTGCTTCCCGGTCTGCTGGACGGACAGAAAAAGCATTATCAGGATGAATTTGCTGCGATTCCACTGGTACCGAAGCCTGGCGACCGCGATGAGCCGGATATGATGCCTGCCGCAACGCAGGCGCTGCCGACACAGCCGCCGGAAGGGGCGGCTGAAGAGGTGCGGGCGGGAGATGCGGCAGCGCCATCGCTGGACCCGTCGCGCATGGCGTCTAACAATGTCGAGCTTGATCCGATACCGGTGGAGACGCCTAAACCGAAGCCGGTTGAAAAGCCGAAGCCGCAGCCTAAACCGCAACAGCCGGTTGTCGCCGCTTCCACGCCGACGCCCGCGCCGCAACCAGTCGCCGACGATAAACCTGCGCCGACCGGCAAAGCCTATGTCGTACAGTTGGGCGCGCTGAAAAATGCGGATAAAGTCAACGAGATAGTCGGCAAGCTTCGTTCCGCCGGGTTCCGGGTTTATACTTCCCCCTCAACGCCGGTACAGGGTAAAATAACCCGTATTCTCGTCGGGCCGGATGCGTCGAAAGATAAGATGAAAGGATCGCTTGGCGAGCTCAAGCAGATTTCCGGGTTAAGCGGCGTGGTGATGGGATATAGCCCGAACTAAGGCGCGTTTTGCCTGAGCGCGCAGCGTTAAGGCCTACGGTGTTCACCTGGTAAATAGCCGAAGTTCTGTAGGCAGGATAAGGCGTTTACGTCGCCATCCGGCAGAAGGAATAAACCTGGTATCCTGCGCTTATCAGGCCGATGGCAGCTCTTCTGGTCGTGCCCGAAGAGATAAAAAGTGTGATGGCGTTGAATATTTTTTCAGCGCCATTTTTATTTACGCGTGGGAAGGAAATCCCTACGCAAACGTTTTCTTTTTCTGTTAGAATGCGCCCCGAACAGGACGACAGGGCGTAAAATCGTGGGACATCTATGGTCTGGATTGATTACGCCATTATCGCGGTGATTGCTTTTTCCTGTCTGGTTAGCCTGATCCGCGGCTTTGTTCGTGAAGCGTTATCGCTGGTGACGTGGGGTTGTGCTTTCTTTGTCGCCAGTCACTACTACACTTACCTGTCTGTCTGGTTTACGGGCTTTGAAGACGAACTGGTTCGTAATGGGATTGCTATCGCGGTACTGTTTATCGCGACGCTTATCGTCGGCGCTATCGTGAATTTTGTGATAGGTCAGCTAGTAGAAAAGACCGGCCTGTCGGGAACTGACCGGGTGTTGGGGATCTGTTTCGGCGCACTGCGAGGCGCGCTGATTGTCGCCGCCATTCTGTTCTTCCTTGATACCTTTACCGGCTTGTCGAAAAGCGAAGACTGGAGCAAATCGCAGCTCATCCCGCAGTTCAGCTTCATCATCAGATGGTTCTTTGACTATCTGCAAAGCTCGTCGAGTTTCTTGCCCAGGACGTAACAGGTTCTGAGATGTGGCTTAACGAGGAAAATGACGTATGTGCGGTATTGTCGGTATCGCCGGTGTTATGCCGGTCAACCAGTCGATTTATGACGCGTTAACAGTGCTCCAGCATCGTGGTCAGGATGCTGCCGGTATCATCACCATTGATGCGAATAACTGCTTCCGCTTGCGTAAGGCAAACGGGCTGGTGAACGATATTTTTGAAGCTCGCCACATGCAGCGTTTGCAGGGCAACATGGGGATCGGCCATGTACGCTACCCTACCGCAGGCAGCTCCAGCGCTTCCGAAGCGCAACCTTTTTACGTTAACTCGCCGTATGGCATCACGTTGGCCCATAATGGCAACCTGACTAATGCGCACGAGCTACGTAAAAAGCTGTTTGAAGAAAAGCGCCGTCATATCAACACCACCTCCGATTCCGAAATCCTGCTCAATATTTTCGCCAGCGAGCTCGACAACTTCCGTCACTATCCGCTGGAAGCCGACAATATTTTTGCCGCGATTGCCGCGACTAACCGTCAAATCCGCGGCGCCTATGCCTGCGTGGCGATGATTATCGGCCACGGCATGGTGGCTTTTCGCGATCCGCACGGCATTCGCCCGTTAGTGCTGGGCAAGCGTGACGTTGGCGATGGTCGTACGGAGTATATGGTCGCTTCTGAAAGCGTGGCGCTGGATACGCTGGGCTTTGAGTTTCTGCGCGATGTCGCGCCGGGCGAAGCTATCTATATTACCGAAAAGGGGCAACTGTTCACGCGCCAGTGCGCGGATAATCCGGTCAGTAATCCCTGTCTGTTCGAGTACGTTTACTTTGCTCGCCCGGACTCCTTTATCGACAAAATCTCCGTCTACAGCGCTCGTGTGAATATGGGCACCAAACTTGGCGAAAAAATCGCTCGTGAATGGGAAGATCTGGACATCGACGTCGTGATCCCTATCCCGGAAACCTCCTGCGATATCGCACTGGAAATTGCCCGTATTCTCGGCAAGCCGTACCGCCAGGGATTTGTCAAAAATCGTTACGTGGGACGTACCTTTATCATGCCGGGCCAACAGCTACGCCGTAAATCCGTGCGCCGTAAGCTCAATGCTAATCGCGCGGAATTCCGCGATAAGAACGTCCTGCTGGTGGATGATTCCATCGTGCGTGGCACCACATCAGAGCAGATCATCGAGATGGCCCGGGAAGCCGGCGCGAAGAAGGTTTATCTGGCGTCCGCCGCGCCGGAAATTCGTTTCCCCAACGTCTATGGCATTGATATGCCGACCGCCAATGAGCTGATCGCGCATGGTCGCGAGGTGGATGAGATTCGGCAGATTATCGGCGCAGACGGGCTTATCTTCCAGGATCTGAATGATCTGATCGAAGCCGTACGCGCGGAAAACCCGGATATCCAGCAGTTTGAATGTTCGGTATTTAACGGGGTATATGTCACCAAAGACGTAGACCAGCAATACCTCGACTTCCTGGATTCATTACGTAATGACGACGCCAAAGCGGTGCTGTTCCAGAACGAAATGGAAAACCTGGAAATGCATAACGAAGGCTAATGGCTTTGCCAGCGGCGCAATGCCGCTGGCCGATGTCAATTACGCACCACGCCGAAGCGAATAGCGTATTTTTGTACTTTGTACTGTAACGTGGTGCGGGATACGTTAAGGCTACGGGCCGCGGCGGCAATATTCCCCTGATGCGTATCCAGCGCGGTTTCTATTAAATGCCTTTCGTAGTTGGCAACCCGTGCCTCCAGCGACCCTTCATACTGCGGATCGGGTGACGAGGGAAGGGGATTTTCCGGCGCGGTTTCCGGTACGCCTAAATTTAACTCGTCCTGTTCAAAAATGATGTGTTTCAGCAGCCCGTCTTTTTCCTGCATGATCATGCTGCGTACAATCGCGTTTTCCAGCATCCTGACATTACCCGGCCAGGCGTGATTGAGCAGATCAGCACGCGCCGTCTCGCTTAGTCCGTGAATGTCCTGCGGCACATCATTACGGTATTTATCAATAAAATAATTTGCCAGTAAGGGAATATCTTCCGGGCGGGCGCGCAGCGGCGGTAACGTCAACATTCCGACGCTCAACCGATAAAAAAGATCCGCCCGCAGGCGTTCTTGTTGAATTAATTTGACGGGCGCTTCGTTCATGGCGGCAACGATCCTGACATCAGAGTGGAGTTGCTGTTGTCCGCCGAGCCGCCAGAAGGTTTTATCCTGCAAGAATCGCAGCAGCTTACTTTGCATTTCTATCGGCATGGCGTTCAGCTCATCAAGAAAGAGCGTTCCCCCGTTTGCCAACTCCAGATAGCCCTGGCTATTTTCCGCGCCGGTATAGGCGCCGCGCACGGTGCCGAAAAGCGTACTTTCGATAAGCGTAGGCGGTAGAGCGCCGCAGTTCAGGGCGATAAATGGCTTATTCGCCCGCTTGCTGCATTGATGTATCAGGCGGGAAAATAGCTCCTTACCCGTACCCGTCTCCCCGACAATCGTCACCGGAATATTACTGGCGGCCAGCCGTTTGGCTTTGGCGATATTACTGAGCATTTCCGGGTTTTCGGTAATAATGGCATGGTGCTTCTCATGGCGATCGGCATACAGCAGTTGGTTCAGTTCTACCACCTGCTCCTGGAGCCGCCTGACGCCGGACATATTCCTGCCGATTTCGATAACGCCGACCATGCCGCCATCGCTTGCATAGAGCGGTGCGGTGGTGTGCTGATAGTCAACGGCCTGGCCTCGCGCATTGTAATAAATTTGATAATGGCCAATGTATTCCACGCCTTTTTTTAACGATGAAAGCATCGTACTTTGCGTCTCTTTCATGCCCGGATAGACATCCAGCATATGTTTTCCCATTGCCCGTTCAATGCTGTAGCCGTCCAGATCCGCGCTTTCCTGATTGTAGTAAACGTATTCACCACGCTCATTAATGACGGCCAACGGCTGATGAATCAAATCGAAAAAGCGGGAAAACATCCTGAGCGCCGAGGCCAGTTCCTGATTGGTGGATGCCATACATGCATTCCTCATATCTATTGTTCATGTTGCCATTATAAAAGTGACGAATTTTCGTCGTTGTGATGAATAACAAACTCAATGACGAAAATGAGAAAAAGCTTATTTTTATAAGTAATTGATTATGATGATAAAAAATAGTGGCATGCCTTTTGCTTTATCCCTGTAAAGAATGCGGATTTTTACCATAAACATTAAGCAGAGGGCGTTATGACTGACTCGATTATGCAGAATTACAACCAGCTACGTGAGCAGGTAATCAACGGCGATCGCCGTTTCCAGCACAAAGACGGTCATTTGTGTTTTGAAGGGGTCGATCTGGACGCTCTGGCGCGCCAGTACCCCACGCCGTTCTATGTGTTTTCTGAGCCGGAGATTATTCGTAACATTCATGAAATCCAGCAGGCATTTGCGGCGCATAAAAATACCAAAACCTTCTTTGCGTCAAAAACCTGCTCGGTCATGGGGGTATTGAAAGCCATTCGTGACGCCGGAATTTGCGCGGAGGCAAACTCACAATATGAGGTTCGCAAGTGTCTGGAGATAGGCTTTCGCGGCGATCAGATCGTCTTCAACGGCGTGGTGAAAAAGCCTGCCGATCTGGAATATGCCATCGCCAACGATCTGTATCTTATTAATGTTGATAGCCTGTATGAGCTGGAACATATTGATGCCATCTCTCGCAAGCTGAAGAAAGTCGCCAATGTTTGCGTCCGTGTAGAGCCGAATGTTCCCTCGGCGACGCATGCGGAACTGGTTACCGCTTTCCATGCGAAGTCAGGTCTCGACCTGGAACAGGCGGAAGAAACCTGCCGCCGCATTCTGGCGATGCCTTATGTGCATTTGCGCGGCTTGCATATGCATGTGGGCGATCAGGTGCCGGAGTCAGAGCCTTTCGCAAAAGCGACTAAAGTGCTGGTGGATGAATCCCGTCGCCTGGAAGAGGTGCTCGGTATTAAATTTGATTTGATCAACGTGGGCGGCGGAATTCCGGTTCCCTATAAATATGACGATGAGAATGGCGACCCGTTAAAAGATAATATGTATGCCGGTATTACCGCCCAGGATTTTGCCGATGCGGTCATTCGCGAAGTGCATAAATGGCGTACCGATGTGGAAATATGTATTGAACCTGGACGTAAAGTGACCGGGTCGGCGGCGGTGTTACTGACGGAAGTCTCCTGCGAAAAACGTAAAACAAATTACGATCTTAACGGCAATGTGGAATGCCACGTTGAATGGAAATTTGTCGACGCCGGTTACAGCGTACTCTCTGACAGCCAGCATTTTGACTGGTTCTTTTATGTCTATAACGCCTCTCGCATGACGGCAGCGCACGACGCCTGGATAAAATTAGCCGGGCCGCTGTGTGATGGCGGAGATTATTTCCACATGGGAGTGAAAGGCGAAGAGTTTTTACTGCCGAAGGAGACTCATGTTGGCGATATTGTCGCATTTCTTGATGCCGGGGCATACACCATTGAAAGTCAAACCGTTTATAACAACCGTCCGCGCACGAGCGTGGTGATGATCGATAAAAATGGTGACACGCGTCTGATTCGTCGGGAAGACAGTTACGAAGATATGGTCAAGTACGACATTTATTAATACTGTTTTGGGCTTCAGTTTCATGCTGAAGCCCGTCGTCAGATGATAAGAAGAGGGCAGTGATGCCTGAATGCATAACAGGAGATGGCCATGAGTAACACGAATTCTGGCTTACTTGGCATCAAAGACATTGTCTTTATGAATGTCATCGCTATTCTGAGTTTGCGGCAAATCCCTAACGTGGCGCCTTACGGGGCATCGGCCATGTTGTTATGGGTGATCGCCGCATTCTGTTTGTTTTTTCCTTTAGCGATGGTATGCGGCGAGCTGTCAACCGGCTGGCCGAAAGATGGCGGGATATTTGTCTGGATTAAAGAGGCATTTGGTAAACGTATTGCATGGATTGTCGTGGTTTGTTTTCTCTTTTCCTGCGTACTGTTTTTCCCATTAATGCTGCAATTCGGCTTTACCGCGTTGGGCTATATGATCGGCGGCGGCCTGGCGGAAAATAAAGCATTTATCGGTATTGGTTCCGCGGTAATTTTCTGGCTATTAACGCTGATGAATATCCGCGGGATGGAATGGACAAAAATTATTAATAGCATCAGCGCCTGGTGCGGCGTATTTATTCCCTCCGCCATCCTCATTTTACTGGCGGTGGTATGGCTATGTACCGGACACCAGATGCAGACGGACTACACTACAGCGAAAAACTGGATTCCGGATCTCGGACACTGGGATACGATCGTTTTCTTATCCAGCATGATGTTTGCGTTTGCCGGACTGGAGGTCGCCCCGATGATTGCCGGGCGTACCCGTAATCCACAGCGTGATTTTCCGCGAGCGATGGCCGTCTCCGCTGCCGTTATCGTTGGGATCTATATGGTCGGCACCTGGGCGCTAAACACGCTTTTACCCGCCGGGAAAACCGACATTGTGGCAGGCGTCATGCAGGCTATGCATGCTGCTGCGGACACGCTGCATATGCCGTGGTTAATTCCTGTTATGGCCATCTGTATGTTTTTTGGCGCTCTCGGGCAGATTAACTCCTGGCTGGTGGGGCCGATTTATATGCTCCAGGAAGCCTCGCGTGAAGATAATCTGCTGGGGGACCGAATCGGCAAATTACATCCGGTGTGGAAAACGCCCGCCTTTGCCTTGACTGTACAGGCGATTATTGTCACGGTCCTGTGTTTTTCGACTTTTATTTCGCCAAGCGTTGCGGCGGCTTACTGGATGTTAACGGCGCTAACGACCATCACCTATTTTATTCCTTATCTGGTGATGTTCCCGGCGTTCTGGCGTTTACGTAAGACCCAGCCGGATACGCCAAGAAGTTTTAAAATTCCGGGCAAGGTTTTACCGGCTATTTTACCCGCGCTGGGCTTTCTTTCTATCGCCTTTGCCGTTGCGCTGTTATTTATTCCGCCTTCTCAAATTGATATGGGCGGATATTTCCAGTACGCCGGGAAAATTATTGGCGGAGCCGTGCTGGCGGTTGTCGTCGCGGAGTACATTTACCATCGGGCGCAGAAACGTAATGCCCGTTTAAGCATGGCGGGAGGAAAATAAAATGTATATGCCAGTTCTGGAAATAAATCTACGCAAGCTGGAAGAAAACGCCCGCACGGAAAAAGCTCTGCTGGCAAGTAGCGGTATTGACGTGATGGCTGTCAATAAAGTTTTTGACGGCTGCGTGGAAACCGCGCAGGCGGTGTTCAACGGCGGAATTACCGTTATCGCTGAATCACGAACCTATAATTTGAAAAAAATACGCGAGACAGGATGTACGACCTGCCTGTTACGCAGTCCGTGTCTGAGTGAAATCGAAGATGTGGTGCGCTACGCGGATATTAGTTTAAATAGCGAGCCGGTGGTATTACGGGCATTATCGCAAGAAGCCCAACGCCAGGGGAAAACGCATCAGGTATTACTGATGGTGGATATGGGCGATTTACGCGAGGGTATCTGGTTTAGTGAATATCAACGCATTCTTGAGACCGTGACTCTGATTACTGGTCTGCCCGGTCTGGAATTATATGGACTGGGCACCAACTTTAATTGTTACGGCACCGTGTTGCCAACGGTAAAAAATGGCGAGGATTTTCTGGCGCTGGCCGCCCGGCTGGAAGCTGACAGCGGTATTCCTGTCCGGCGGCTTTCTGCGGGAAACTGCACCAGCTATCACCTGCTGGATAAAGGTATCTGGCCGCAGGGACTGAATCATCTGCGTATCGGCGGACTGCATGAATTCGGCATTGAATATGTGGACATGAAATACCTGAATGAATTTCACCACTCCGCAAAACCGGTCGATAAAGCCTGTTCCGATATGTATATCCTGGAAGCGGAAATCATCGAACTGAACAGTAAACCGACCGTCCCGGTCGGGGAGCTGGGCGTCGATGCCTTTTTGCAAAGTAAAACCTTTGTCGATCGTGGCATACGCCGACGCGCATTGCTGGCGTTTGGTCGCCAGGATGTGCCGTCGGATAACTGTGTACCATGCGACGACGCTATCACTATCTTAGGACAAACCAGCGATCATACGCTGGTGGATATTGAAGATTGTCGTCAGTCGCTAAAAGTAGGCGATGTGGTTCGCTTTGAGCTGGATTATACGGGCCTGTTAATGGCCTGCCAGACCAAAGGCGTCGCCTGGAGGTTTACGCGTTAACGCATAACCGCCGCGGCTATGTCGCGGCGGCATCTTTGACCTCACGAAAGACAGGGAGTAACGATGGATACCCTGCAACAATCACCGCCAGCAGAGCCTGAAGGCGGTCTGCGGCGTAACCTGAAGAAACGGCATCTGCTGATGATGTCGCTGGGCGGCACGATTGGCACCGGCTTATTTATCGGCATTGCCGAACCGTTAAGCAGCGTCGGGCCGGCGGGAACCTTACTGGCCTATCTGTTTGCCGGAACCATTATGCTGGCGACGATGATGTGTCTTGGCGAATTATCATGCGCCTTTCCTCACTCCGGTTCATTTCAACATTACGCGCTGATGTTTATGCCGTCACCTTGCTGGAGCTATACCATTGGCTGGCTTTACTGGTTTAGCTGGGTCTTTTCCCTGGCGGCCGACCTCACTGCCGCAGGGTTTATTGCTCACCAGTTTTTCCCCGCGGTTCCGGTATATATGTTCTGCCTGGCGATTCTGCTCATCCTGACGGCCATCAATCTTACCTCCGCAAAAAGTTTTGGCGAATGCGAATACTGGCTTTCGGCCATTAAGGTCTTCGCGATCGTGCTGTTTATCTGCGCGGGCGGGGTCATGATCTACTCGCTAATGGGCCATAGTGACTGGCACCCGACGTTAAAAACAGACGGAATGTGGTTTCCCCACGGTTGGGAGCAAATTGTGGTCTGTATGACGATCGTGATTTACTCCTTCCAGGGGGGGGAACTGGTCGGAAATGCGGCAGGGGAGACTGAATCGCCGCACATTATTTTACCGAAGGTGATCCTGGGGATCGGTCTCAGAATCATTTTGTTTTACGGCCTGGCGATTGCGGTGCTGGCGCTGGTCTATCCGCATGAACTGACGCCAAATGGACAAAGTCCCTTTGTATGGGTATTCTCCCACGCGGGCATTCCGGGGGCGGATACGCTGATGACGCTGGTGATCTTTTCCGCCGCGGTTTCTGCCGCTAATTCGGCCATTTACGCCAGTTCGCGTATGCTGTGGTCTATGGCGGGCGATTGCTTTGCGCCAGCCTGCTTTGGTAAAACGAACGGCGGCGGCGTGCCGGTGTATGCTATTTTAATCACGGCCTTGCTGGCGTTGGTGTCGTTGCTGACCCGCTATATTCCCGCGCAGCAATTTTATTTATATCTGATCGCCAGTACCGGGCAGGTGGGTTGCCTGGCATGGATAACCATTGGATGGTGCCAGTATCGCTTCCGGCAATCGGTGCGTAATGGCACGTACGCCAGCGATTTGCTACGCTATCGATCGCCGCTTTTCCCCTGGACGGCCCGATTTGTCATTATCACCAATTTTGCCATTATGGTCGGCACCTGGTTTAGTGAGCAGGGGGTAGTGATAATGTTGGTTGAGCTGGCTTTTATGATAGGGATTCTTTTGTCATGGTATCTCTTCAGACCCACTTTGAGCCGGTTACGTAACACAGTGGGATGAACGGCGCTCGTAAACGGTAAGAGAACATGAAACGACTCATTGTAGGTATTAGCGGCGCCAGCGGAGCGATTTATGGCGTGCGCTTATTACAAATTTTGCGCGATGTCGATAGCGTGGAAACGCATCTGGTGATGAGCCAGGCGGCCCGGCAAACGCTGGCGCTGGAGACCCATTTTTCGCTGCGCGAGGTGCAGGCGCTGGCCGATGTGACGCACGATGCGCGCGACATTGCCGCCAGCATTTCCTCCGGCTCTTACCCGACGGCGGGAATGGTTATCTTGCCCTGTTCGATTAAAACGCTGTCGGGGATTGTCCACAGTTATACTGACGGACTGCTTACCCGCGCGGCGGATGTGATATTAAAAGAGCGGCGACCTCTGGTGCTGTGTGTGCGCGAAACGCCGCTGCATATCGGGCATTTGCGTTTAATGACCCAGGCCGCTGAGATAGGCGCGGTGATTATGCCGCCGGTTCCGGCTTTTTATCACCTTCCTCAGACGTTAGATGATGTTATAAATCAAACGGTTAACCGAGTGTTGGATCAATTTGACATCCCCCTTCCGCACGACCTTTTTGTTCGCTGGCAGGGCGCATAGCGTTGTCTGTTTAGCGTGCATTATTGTCCCTGTTGCCCTGTTTCAGGGCAATTTTGTAACCGCGATCATATCCTCAACATTTAATTCGTTAAAAGCCGCCGAAACGCTGCGGTTCAACCGTCATACCTGCTATCTTCAACATCAGGACAATATTGCAACGTTTTATTAACAAATTTAACGTCGAATCGTTTTGCTGACGTGAAAATGGCATAAGACCTGCATGAAAAAGTCTGCAAACACACAACACCACGTAAAACATAAGAAAATGACGCCACTTGAGGGGTATGTATGAAGAAGACCGTTCTCGCTTTGTCTTTGCTGATAGGTCTGGGCGCGACGGCGGCCAGTTACGCCGCGCTCCCGCAAACGGTTCGTATTGGAACAGATACCACCTACGCGCCTTTCTCATCAAAAGATGCCAAAGGCGAGTTTATTGGCTTTGATATCGATCTCGGTAATGAAATGTGTAAGCGTATGCAGGTGAAATGTACCTGGGTCGCCAGCGACTTTGATGCGCTTATTCCCTCACTAAAAGCGAAAAAAATTGATGCCATTATTTCATCGCTCTCTATCACCGATAAACGCCAGCAAGAAATTGCGTTTTCCGACAAACTTTACGCGGCGGATTCACGTCTGATTGCGGCAAAAGGGTCTCCCATTCAGCCGACGCTGGAATCGCTGAAAGGCAAGCATGTCGGCGTGCTGCAAGGGTCCACGCAAGAGGCTTACGCCAATGATAACTGGCGCACTAAAGGTGTGGATGTGGTGGCTTATGCCAACCAGGATCTTATCTATTCCGATTTAACCGCCGGTCGCCTGGATGCTGCATTGCAGGATGAAGTCGCCGCCAGCGAAGGTTTCCTGAAGCAGCCAGCGGGCAAGGAGTATGCGTTTGCCGGTCCTTCCGTGAAGGATAAAAAATATTTTGGCGACGGGACGGGGGTTGGGCTGCGCAAAGACGATACCGAGCTAAAAGCCGCGTTTGATAAAGCGCTGATCGAACTGCGCCAGGACGGAACTTACGACAAAATGGCCAAAAAGTACTTCGATTTTAATGTCTACGGCGATTGAGGGAAGGGGATAACGCGCCGCGCTGGGGAACTATCACGGTGCAAAATAGATGTTTTGCACCTTTTTGGTGCATAAGCCGTTGCGGAACAGGCGCATAAATGCATACTTAATCGATTTTTATGCAAAATAAACCGGCTGACAAGGTAGAATGCTTTGCCTTGTCGGCCTGATTAATGGCACGATAGTCGCATCGGATCTGTAAAGATCTCCTGGAAAGACAGTCTGTTGAGGATAGTTATGAAAAAACTGGCGTTATCCCTTTCTCTGGTGCTGGCATTTTCCAGCGCTACCGCAGCATTTGCCGCTATTCCACAAAAGATTCGTATCGGTACCGATCCTACATACGCACCGTTTGAATCCAAAAATGCACAAGGTGAATTGGTCGGCTTTGATATCGATCTGGCCAAAGAGCTGTGCAAACGTATCAACACACAGTGTACGTTCGTGGAAAACCCGCTGGATGCGCTGATTCCGTCTTTAAAAGCGAAGAAAATTGATGCCATCATGTCCTCGCTGTCCATCACTGAAAAGCGCCAGCAGGAAATTGCGTTTACCGACAAGCTTTACGCCGCTGATTCCCGTCTGGTGGTGGCGAAGAACTCTGATATTCAGCCGACCGTCGCGTCGCTGAAAGGCAAGCGCGTCGGCGTGCTACAGGGGACGACGCAGGAGACCTTCGGCAATGAGCACTGGGCGCCGAAAGGGATTGAGATCGTCTCTTACCAGGGGCAGGACAACATTTATTCCGATCTGACGGCTGGCCGTATTGATGCAGCGTTCCAGGACGAGGTCGCGGCCAGCGAAGGTTTCCTTAAACAGCCCGTCGGAAAAGACTATAAATTCGGCGGCCCGGCGGTGAAAGATGAGAAGTTATTCGGCGTAGGAACCGGTATGGGGCTGCGCAAAGAGGATAACGAGCTGCGCGAAGCGCTGAACAAAGCCTTTGCTGAAATGCGTGCTGACGGTACTTACGAAAAGCTGGCGAAAAAGTACTTTGATTTTGATGTTTATGGCGGTTAATCACCGTCGGTGCAGATAAAGCCCAAAGAATGTTGACTGTCTGCATTGCCTGATGGCGCTGTGCATGTCAGGCCTACGGAGCATCGTAGGCCGGGCAAGGCACAGCCGCCATCCGGCGTGATGTGAGGCAAAAATGCAAAAGAGGCTTCTTACTTCACCACACACAACAGGACAGGCTGCATGTTGTACGGGTTTTCAGGCGTAATTTTACAGGGCGCGATCGTCACGCTGGAACTGGCGCTCAGTTCCGTGGTGCTGGCCGTGCTTATCGGTCTCGTCGGCGCGGGGGCGAAGCTTTCGCAAAACCGGGTAACGGGGCTTATTTTTGAAGGGTACACCACCCTGATTCGCGGGGTGCCGGATCTGGTCTTAATGCTGCTGATATTTTACGGATTGCAAATCGCGCTTAACGTGGTGACCGATTCGCTGGGTATCGACCAGATAGATATTGATCCGATGGTGGCCGGTATTATCACCCTTGGTTTCATCTACGGCGCCTATTTTACCGAAACCTTTCGCGGCGCGTTTATGGCGGTGCCGAAAGGCCATATCGAGGCGGCGACGGCCTTTGGTTTTACCCACGGGCAAACCTTCCGGCGGATTATGTTCCCGGCGATGATGCGTTACGCCCTGCCGGGGATCGGCAATAACTGGCAGGTGATACTCAAAGCGACGGCGCTGGTGTCGCTGCTGGGCCTGGAAGATGTCGTCAAAGCCACGCAGCTTGCCGGTAAAAGCACCTGGGAGCCTTTCTATTTTGCCGTGGTCTGTGGACTTATCTACCTGGTATTTACCACCGTTTCCAATGGTGTGCTGCTCTTACTTGAGCGTCGCTATTCCGTGGGCGTGAAGAGGGCCGATTTGTGATTGAGATCATTCAGGAGTACTGGAAATCCCTGCTGTGGACGGATGGCTATCGTTTTACCGGCGTGGCGATTACGCTGTGGTTGTTAATTTCGTCGGTGGTGATGGGCGGTCTTCTGGCAGTGATTCTGGCGGTGGGTCGCGTTTCCAGTAATAAATTCATCCGTTTTCCCATCTGGCTGTTTACGTATATTTTTCGCGGCACGCCGCTGTACGTACAGCTACTGGTGTTCTATTCGGGGATGTATACGCTGGAGATAGTCAAAGGCACCGATCTTCTTAACGCGTTTTTCCGCAGCGGACTGAACTGTACCGTACTGGCGCTGACGCTGAATACCTGCGCGTACACCACGGAAATTTTCGCGGGGGCGATTCGTTCGGTGCCGCACGGTGAAATTGAAGCGGCACGGGCCTATGGCTTCTCGTCATTTAAAATGTATCGCTGCATTATTTTGCCGTCGGCATTACGCATCGCCTTGCCTGCCTACAGCAACGAAGTGATTTTAATGCTGCACTCTACGGCGCTGGCGTTTACCGCGACGGTGCCGGATTTGTTGAAAATCGCCCGCGATATTAACTCAGCGACTTACCAGCCGTTTACCGCGTTTGGCATTGCCGCCGTGTTGTATTTACTCATTTCGTATGTCCTGATAAGCCTGTTCCGTCGGGCGGAAAGACGCTGGTTGCAGCACGTGTCCTCTAAATAATTCGAGTAACATGATGTCAGAAAATAAATTACACGTTATCGATTTGCACAAACGCTACGGCGGTCATGAAGTGCTGAAAGGGGTATCGCTGCAGGCCCGCGCCGGAGATGTGATTAGCATCATCGGCTCGTCCGGCTCCGGTAAAAGCACTTTTTTGCGCTGTATTAACTTCCTCGAAAAACCGAGCGAAGGCGCGATTATCGTGAACGGTCAGAACATTAATCTGGTGCGCGACAAAGACGGGCAGCTCAAAGTGGCGGATAAAAATCAGCTACGCTTGTTGCGTACCCGCCTGACGATGGTGTTTCAGCACTTTAACCTCTGGAGCCACATGACGGTGCTGGAAAATGTGATGGAAGCGCCGATTCAGGTACTGGGATTAAGCAAGCACGACGCGCGCGAGCGGGCGTTGAAATATCTGGCGAAGGTGGGGATTGATGAGCGCGCTCAGGGCAAATATCCCGTCCATCTCTCCGGCGGCCAACAGCAGCGCGTTTCTATTGCGCGCGCGCTGGCGATGGAACCTGACGTTTTACTGTTCGATGAACCCACATCGGCGCTCGATCCTGAACTGGTCGGCGAAGTGTTGCGCATCATGCAACAACTGGCGGAAGAAGGCAAAACGATGGTGGTGGTCACGCATGAAATGGGCTTCGCCCGCCATGTCTCTTCGCACGTTATTTTTCTGCATCAGGGGAAAATTGAAGAAGAGGGCGATCCGGAGCAGGTGTTCGGCAATCCGCAAAGCCCGCGTTTACAGCAATTCCTGAAAGGCTCGCTGAAATAAAAGAAGCCCGGCGGCGCATTGCGTACCGGGCAGGATACGGCGCTTTAGGAACTAGCGAATCACATCCGCCAGCGCCTCTTCTAAATCATACCAGCGAAATGCGAATCCGGCGGCTTCAAGCCGTTTTGGCAGCGCCCGCTGTCCGCCCAGCACCAGCACTGACGACTCTCCCATCAATAAGCGAATTGCCGTCGCCGGAATGCGAATAATCGCCGGACGGCGCAGCGCGCGACCCAGCGCATGAGCAAAATGCTCATTATGGACGGGATACGGCGAGACCATATTGAAGGGACCGCGAAGATCGTTATCCAGCAGCCACAGGATGCCGTTGACCATATCGTCGATGTGAATCCAGGCCAGATATTGTCGACCATTACCCACCGGACCGCCGAGTCCGAGGCGAAACGGCGGAACCATTTTCCCCAGAATCCCGCCTTGCGGCGCCAGGACAACGCCGGTACGCAGCAGGCAGACGCGGGTCTGGTCGCTCTGCGCACGACAGGCAATCTGTTCCCAGCGGGCGCAAAGTTTATGCGTAAATTCGTTGTGCGGCGGCTCATCTTCAGTGACGACAACGTCGCCCAGATCGCCGTAATAGCCCGTGGCGGAGCCGGATATCAACACCGAGGGCGGCGTAGCGCTGGCATGAATTAAATCCACCAACTTTTGCGTGATAGCCCAGCGGCTTTGGCACAACCGTTCTTTTTGTTGTGACGTCCAGCGCTTGTCGGCAATCGGTTCGCCCGCCAGATTGATGATGGCATCAATCTCATTGAGGTGCTCACGTTCCGCCAGCCCTTTCCATAATGTCACTCTGGAATCGAGAATCTGACGCGCGTTATCGGGATTGCGCGTAACGACCGTCACCTGGTGCCCCAGTGTTAACAGCCGGGGAATGAGATGACGCCCTATCAGGCCCGTACCGCCGGTAATCAGAATCTGCATATGACCTCCAGAGTAGGGAGGATTTCCTCTTCCCTAATGTCGGGTTTTTAATACGAATAAGGGTGCCGGACGCAGGTTTTTTCCGTGTATACACCTCTACATCATACATGATGTATGCTACCGCGTTACGCTTTCGTACTGTTACAGTGCAGTTGCGCTTGTAACAGTGCGCGCGCTGTCGCAGGACGCGTGCGAATGCGTTCAAACCAGTTATACACCGCCGGGTAGCTATCAAGATCGATTCGCTGACGCTGATGTGCGTTAACCCACGGCCAACTGGCGATATCCGCAATACTGTAGTGGTCGCCGCCCAGCCACGGGGAGGTTTCCAGGCGTTTATTCAGGACGTTGTATAAGCGTTGCGTTTCAACCTGATAGCGTTCAATTGCATAGGGGATGGCCTGCGGCGCAAAGTGGTTAAAGTGATGATTCTGGCCCAGCATCGGCCCTAACCCGCCGACCTGCCAGAACAGCCATTGCAGCGTGGTATGGCGTTCACGCAGCTCCCCGCTAAGCAGTTTGCCGCTTTTTTCCGCCAGGTAGAGAAGAATTTCGCCGGATTCAAAAAGACTAAGCGGTTGACCGCCGTCTGCCGGGGCGTGATCGACGATGGCAGGAATTTTATTATTGGGAGAGATAGCCAAAAAATCAGGGCGAAACTGATTGCCCTTGCTGATATCTACTTTTAGCAAACGATACGCCAGCTCCGCCTCTTCCAGAAACAGCGTTATTTTATGCCCGTTGGGCGTGGGGGCGTAGTAAAGGTCAATCATTTTGGCTCCTGCATGTGCGTAAAGAGTCTGGGCTGAATTAAGTATAGAAAGCCTCCTGATGTGTGTGAGTTTTCATCAGGTGACAGCAGGCGAAAGACGCTATATTTTGGGAAGAAACCTAATACGCCCTCAAGAGGACATTATGAGTAAGCCTGTTATTGTGCTGTGGTCGGATGCGAACTTTTTCTCTCCCTACGTCTTGTCCGCCTGGGTGGCATTACAAGAAAAAGGGCTTTCCTTTACTCTGAAAACTCGCGATCTGGACCAGGGAGAACATCTGCAACCTGGCTGGCGAGGATATGCGCTGACGCAGCGCGTACCGGTGCTTGAGGCCGACAATTTTGAGTTGAGCGAGTCGTCCGCTATTGCGGAATACCTGGAGGAGCGTTTCGCGCCGCCGCAGTGGGAGCGTATCTACCCGCACGATTTACAAAAACGCGCCCGCGCGCGACAGATTCAGGCGTGGCTACGCAGCGATTTACTGCCGCTTCGCGAAGAACGGCCTACCGACGTGGTGTTTGCCGGGGCGAAAAAAGCGCCGTTAAGCGAGGCTGGAAAAGCCAGCGCGGCAAAACTGTTTGCGACGGCTGAAGCGCTATTGGGGCAGGGGACGCAAAATTTATTTGGTGAATGGTGCATTGCCGATACCGATCTGGCATTGATGATCAATCGTCTGGCGCTGCATGGCGATGACGTGCCGGCATCGCTGGCGGCATATGCGACATTCCAGTGGCAGCGTGCTTCCGTACAGCGTTTTATTGCGCTTTCCTCGAAGCGTTCAGGCTGAAAATCTATTCATATTCCAGTATCATAACGCCGTTTTTCACAACGAGGAGTGAGCGATGAAACTGATGTTCGCATCGGACATTCATGGTTCTTTACCCGCCACGGAACGCGTGCTTGAGCGGTTCGCGCAAAGCGGCGCGCGTTGGCTGGTGATATTAGGCGATGTCCTTAACCACGGGCCGCGAAATGCGCTGCCTGAAGGCTATGCGCCCGCCCAGGTAGCCGAACGCCTGAACGCGGTGGCGACGCAAATCATTGCCGTGCGCGGCAACTGCGATAGCGAAGTGGATCAGATGCTGCTGCATTTCCCGATCACTGCGCCGTGGCAGCAAATATTGACGCAAGAGAGGCGGCTATTTTTAACGCATGGGCACCTCTTCGGGCCGACGAATCTGCCCGCTCTGCATACTGGCGATGTGTTGGTCTATGGTCATACGCATCTGCCGGTGGCGCAACAGCAGGAAGGACTGTATCACTTTAATCCTGGGTCAGTGAGCATCCCGAAAGGCGGGTATGCGGCAAGCTACGGTATTCTGGATGATAATGTGTTGAGCGTAATCGCACTCAATGATCAAAGTATCATTGCGCAGGTTGCAATTAACTCGTAATTTACCTCACAAACGTAAATGCGCCGTAAGAGCGCCAGAAATAAGAAGGTTTCCTGATGGTGGAACAGCGTCGTTTGGCAAGTACGGAATGGGTGGATATTGTGAATGAAGACAATGAAGTCATTGCACAGTCCAGCCGGGAACAGATGCGTGCGCAACGCTTACGGCATCGTGCGACGTATATCGTCGTTCATGATGGTATGGGTAAAATTCTGGTGCAGCGTCGTACCGAAACAAAAGATTTTTTGCCCGGTATGTTAGATGCTACCGCAGGCGGCGTGGTCCAGGCTGATGAGCAGCTACTGGAATCTGCCCGCCGCGAAGCGGAAGAAGAGTTGGGTATTGCAGGCGTGCCGTTTGCCGAACACGGTCTGTTTTACTTTGAAGACCAACATTGCCGGGTTTGGGGCGCGCTGTTTAGCTGCGTTTCCCACGGGCCTTTCGCGCTTCAGGAAGATGAAGTCAGCGAAGTGTGTTGGCTGACTCCGGAGGAGATCACCGCGCGCTGTGATGAGTTTACGCCGGACTCGCTCAAAGCGCTGGCGCTGTGGATGACCCGCAACGCCAAAAACGAAGCCGCGCCTCAGGAGAAACCGGAAGAGACGGAATAAGCGTTTTAGCAGCTTTCCCGCATACATAAACTGGAGGCGATGGATTTCCGATCGCTCCAGTTTCCCTGATTTAACCTTTCCAACAGCGCCCGTCCGGCTTCACTGCCAATCTTACGGTGCGGTACGGCCATGGTGGTTAACGGCGGCTGGCAGACCCGGCTGACATCGCTATCGCCAAACCCGACCACCGCTAAATCGTCCGGAACTTTGATCCGCCGTCGTTGGCACTCGTATAACGCGCCGCAGGCCAGCTCATCCGATACGCATACCAGCGCGTCCAGCTCCGGCCACGCCAGTAAAAACTCCGGCAGTTGCGACGCGCCGGTAGAAAAATTGGGTGGCAAAGCGGCATTAATCACCCGGTTTGGCGACATATGGTGGCGAAGCATCGCTTTGTACCAGCCGTGCAGATGTTGCTGAAAAATCCACTGCTCCTGATTGGCGCATAGCAGCCCGATATTCTGATAACCGCGCTGAATCAGCATTTCCGTCAGCTCATACATTGCCGCAACGTTATCAATACCGATATTCATATCAATAGGATCGCTGCGAATCGCGCCCATCTCCATCACCGGGATAGAGGCATTTTTCAGCCACTGGCGCACGGTAGTGCTATGTTCGACGCTAAGCAGAATCGCCGCGGCAATGTTGGAGGCCAGCAGCGTTTCGAGCAGCTTCTCCTCTTGTTCCACGCGATGTTGCGATTCCGCCAGCATAATCTGGTAGCCAGCGGGCTGTAAAATTTGTTGCAGCCCGGCGAACATTTCAGAACACCCCGCTTCCGCAAGGTTCGGTACGACCATCGCGATGGTGTGCGAGGAGGCAGACGCCAGCGCGCTGGCGGCGAGATTAGGCATATAGCCCAGCTCATGCACTGCCGCTTCGATTTTCTCCCGGAGTTTATCAGAGACCTGTTCCGGCGTGCGTAAGGCTCGTGATACGGTCATCGTGCCTACACCGGCAAGTTGGGCTACATCGGCGATAGTCACTTTACCGGTACTGCGCCGTTTACGGGGTATCGACATACAAATTCCTGCGTCATTACAACATGTTGAGATGCTTTTTTATTGTCGTTCTTTGCTTCGCATGACTGGCAGTATACGCCTTAAATCCGCTTTTTTGCTGTGATTTCACACCATGATTTTAATTTGATAGCGCTATCACAATTCTGAGTAATAGTCGCTGGTAGCGCTATCTTTGTGATAACGATCGCAGCTAATATCGAATGGCTTGAATAAAGTTTGTTCATAATTTCATACACCGTGGGGGCGAATAACATGCTGGGAACCTGGTTATCTGACGCAACCATCACGCTACAGGAGAGCGTGGAAACGTGGCCGCAGGCGCTGGAAATTTGCGGCAAACCCCTGCTGGACGCAGGTGTTATCGCACCGGAATACATTACGGCGATTGTTCAGCAGCACCAAAAGCTTGGGCCGTATTATGTATTAGCGCCAGGGTTAGCGATGCCGCATGCGAGGCCGGAAGAGGGGGCGAAAGGGTTAGGTTTATCGTTACTGAAACTACAGCGCGGCGTTTCATTTGGCGCAGACGAATTCGATCCGGTTGACATCATTATTATGCTGGCGGCGCCTGATAAGCACAGTCATATCGAAATGATATCGGCGCTGGCGGAATTATTTTCCAGTGATGTAGATATGGAAAAATTACATCAGGCAAAAAACCTGGAGGACATTAAAAAGATTATTGACCGTTTCTGATTTTATTCCATTTTCTTGCGGTAAATAACATTACGCCTGTGCGTGATGCAGACCAACTCTACTTTTAAAAGGTGACAATAATGAAAATCATGGCAATTTGCGGTTCCGGCCTGGGTAGTAGTTTTATGGTAGAAATGAACATTAAAAAAGTATTAAAGAAACTCAATATTGACGCTGAAGTGGAACACTCCGATCTCTCATCGGCCACGCCCGGGGCTGCCGATCTTTTTGTAATGGCCAAAGATATCGCGGCCAGCGCCAGCGTACCGGAAAGCCAACTGGTGGTGATCAATAACATCATCGACATCAACGAACTGGAAACGCAGCTGCGCGCATGGTTCGCTAAACAATAATTATTGCTGGCGAGGTGGATATGTTTATCCTTGAAACGCTGAATTTTGTTGTTGATATTTTAAAAGTGCCCTCGGTGCTTGTAGGGTTAATTGCGCTGATTGGTCTGGTGGCGCAGAAAAAAGCGTTTTCCGATGTGGTAAAAGGCACGATTAAAACCATTTTAGGTTTTATTGTGCTTGGCGGCGGCGCAACCGTACTGGTGGGTTCATTAAATCCGCTAGGGGGTATGTTTGAACACGCTTTTAATATTCAGGGCATTATTCCTAATAATGAAGCGATAGTCTCAATCGCGCTGGAAAAATATGGCGCGTCCACGGCGTTAATTATGGCATTTGGTATGGTGGCCAATATTGTCGTGGCGCGCTTTACGCGTCTTAAATATATCTTTTTGACCGGGCATCACACCTTTTACATGGCCTGTATGATTGGCGTAATCCTGACCGTGGCGGGGTTTGAGGGCGTAGGGCTGGTCTTCACCGGATCGCTGATCCTGGGGCTGGTGATGGCTTTCTTCCCGGCGTTGGCCCAACGTTATATGAGGCGGATTACCGGTACCGATGACATTGCGTTTGGTCACTTCGGTACCCTGGGATATGTGCTTTCCGGCTGGATTGGCAGCCTGTGTGGTAAAGGCTCCCGCTCCACGGAAGAGATGAACCTGCCGAAAAACCTCAGTTTTTTACGCGACAGTTCTATCTCGATTTCGCTGACCATGATGATTATCTATCTGATCATGGCAGTCAGCGCAGGGCGTGAGTATGTCGAAGCGACGTTTAGCGGCGGGCAAAACTATCTGGTGTACGCCATCATCATGGCAATCACCTTCGCCGCCGGCGTATTCATCATTCTGCAAGGCGTCCGTCTGATTCTGGCGGAAATTGTTCCGGCCTTTACCGGCTTTTCAGAAAAACTGGTGCCAAACGCGCGTCCGGCGCTGGACTGCCCGGTGGTGTATCCCTATGCCCCTAACGCGGTACTGATTGGCTTCCTGTTCAGTTTTCTCGGTGGGCTGGTGGGCCTGTTCCTGCTTGGACAGATGAAGCTTGTGTTGATCCTGCCAGGCGTTGTGCCGCACTTCTTTACCGGCGCGACCGCAGGCGTCTTTGGCAATGCCACCGGCGGTCGCCGCGGGGCGATGATCGGCGCATTTGCTAATGGTCTATTAATCACTTTCCTGCCAGTGCTGTTACTGCCGGTTCTCGGCGCGATCGGCTTCGCCAATACCACGTTCTCGGATGCTGACTTTGGCGTAATCGGTATTTTGCTGGGCAACCTGGCGCGTTATCTGTCGCCGATGGCTATCACGGGGCTGGTGGTGGCGCTATTCGCGCTACTGGTGGCGTACAACGTGTTGGCCAAAAACAAAAAAGCGACTGCCGAAGTGCAGGAAAATAGCGGAGCGAAAGAATGAACGTAACCGAAATCACCCAACTGGCGCGCGACATTCGCGTCGCCACGCTCAAATCCTTAAACCATCTTGGCTTTGGTCACTATGGCGGCAGCATGTCGGTAGTGGAAACTCTGGCGGTTCTGTACGGCGCGGTGATGAAAATCGACCCTGCCGACCCGGACTGGCCGGAACGCGATTACTTCGTACTGTCGAAAGGCCATGCGGGCCCCGCGTTGTACAGTACCCTGGCGATTAAAGGCTATTTCCCGCGCGAAGAGCTGAATACGCTTAACCAGAACGGCACCCGTCTTCCCAGCCATCCGGATCGGCTAAAAACGCGCGGCGTGGACGCCACGACCGGCTCACTGGGACAGGGCATCTCTATTGCGGGCGGTATGGCGTTGTCGCATAAACTGGCGCGGCGACCCAATCGGGTATTTTGCATTGTCGGCGATGGCGAGCTGAATGAAGGGCAGTGCTGGGAGGCGTTTCAGTTTATTGCCCACCACCGCCTGAATAATCTGACCGTTTTCATTGACTGGAACAAACAGCAGCTTGACGGTGAGCTGGAGGAGATTATCAATCCGTTCGATCTGGAAGGGAAATTCCGCGCGTTTGGTTTCGATGTCGTCACCGTCAAAGGCGATGATATCGCCGGACTACTGGCGGTGGTTCAGCCTGTGCCGCCCGCCGATGCCCAGCCACGGGTAGTGATCCTTGACAGCATTAAAGGGCAGGGGGTGCCATGCCTGGAGCAGTTAACGAATTCTCACCACTTACGCCTGACGGATGGCATGAAGCAGACGCTCAATGAGGCCATTCATCAACTGGAGGTCATGCATGATTAAGCTTGCGCCCGCAGGGCTTAAAGACGATATCGAAATGCGCAAAGTTTACGCCGGTTTTGTCGCCGGGCAGATTGAGGCCGGAAGCCCAATTATTGCGCTTGAGGCTGATTTAATGAGCTCAATGGCGATGGACAGCGTGGCGCGTGACTACCCGCAGCATGTCATTAACTGCGGTATTATGGAGGCGAATGTGATTGGCACGGCGGCGGGGCTGGCGCTGACCGGTCGTAAACCGTTTGTGCATACCTTTACCGCTTTTGCCAGCCGTCGCTGTTTTGATCAGCTCTTCATGGCGCTGGATTATCAGCGTAACAACGTCAAAGTGATCGCCTCCGATGCCGGAGTGACAGCGTGCCATAACGGCGGCACCCATATGTCTTTTGAAGATATGGGGATTGTTCGCGGGCTGGCGCACTCCGTAGTACTGGAGGTGACGGATGCGGTGATGTTCGCGGATATTTTACGCCAGCTAATGGACCTGGACGGTTTTTACTGGCTGCGTACCATCCGTAAGCAGGCGCGGAGTATCTATGCGCCAGGCTCTACCTTTACCATTGGCAAGGGCAACGTACTGCGCGAGGGCGATGATATTACGCTTATCGCCAACGGCATTATGGTGGCGGAGGCGCTGGAGGCGGCGCGCCAACTGGAGCAGGAAGGTGTGAGCGCCGCGGTCATTGATATGTTCACCTTAAAGCCTATCGATCGCATGTTGGTGAAAAACTACGCGGAAAAAACGCGGCGTATCGTCACGTGTGAAAACCACAGCATCCATAATGGACTGGGGTCAGCGGTGGCGGAAGTGCTGGTGGAAAACTGTCCGGTGCCGATGCGCCGTGTTGGCGTCAAAGAGCGTTATGGGCAGGTAGGAACGCAGGATTTCTTACAAAAAGAGTACGGACTCACCGCCGAAGCGATTGTAGAAGCCGCGAAATCACTGCTTTAATCATGGAGATATTGCCGGATGGCGCTGATGCTCATCCGGCATTTTGGATCAATGATATCCCATCATCTGCGCGCCAATGACGACCACGCTGGACATAATAAACAGTAGTCCCAGCAGCGACGCCCCCACTTTCAGCCAGTTGCGAAAATCGACCCGGCACACACCCAGCGTGGCCATCAGCGAGGCCGATGTCGGATAGATAATATGGCTGAAGCCATCGCCAAACTGGAAGGCCAGAACAGTCACCTGACGGTTAACGCCGACCAGATCGCCGAGCGGCGCCAGTAATGGCATGGTTAACGCCGCCTGACCCGAACCGGACGTGACAAAGAAATTAAATACCGCCTGGAAGAGCAGCATAAACCAGGCGGCGATAGCATTATTAAGCCCGCTGATGCCATGCGCGATACTGTTAAGCAGCGTATTGAGCACGCTGGGTTCCCCGGCTTCGCCGTTGCCGACCAGCAGCAGAATGCCTTTGGCAAAACCCACCAGCAAGGCGGGCGCGATCATCATCCTCGCCCCTTCGGTGAATGAGGACGCCATCACGTTGATCGTCATACCGTTGAGGCGGAAGATAACGCCAATGAGGCCGATCACCACGCCCATGGTGAAAAACTGGCTGGCGATCTCCGGAATAAACCAGGCGTGGACAATCACGCCCCAGACGACCCAAATCATTACGCCGGTCAGGACCAGCAGTACCAGCCAGTCACCGAAGGTGAAAGGGCGCTGGACGACTTCATCCTGCTGTTCGCGGAAATAGCGATCGGATTCGTGGACGCGGGACAGCAGCGGATTCTTTTTCACGCGTGAGGCGTAGACCAGCGTAAAAACCAGCCCAATCAGCGTGGCGACAATCCAGACCACAATACGCAGCCCGGAGCCGGAAAGTACCGGCACGCCGGCAATCCCCTGGGCGACGACTACGCAGAAAGGGTTCATCCACGAACTGGCAAAGCCAATTTGGGTGGCGATATAGGTCACCAGGACGGTGGTAATGCTGTCATAGCCCAGCCTGACCATCAGCGGGGCTATGATAATTGCAAAGGCGACCGCCTCTTCGCCCATGCCAAATACGGCGCCCCCTAACGAAAAGAGGACAAATAGCACCGGAATAAACAGGACTTCGTTGCCCCGCGTGTGGCGAATAAGCGCCAGAATGCCGTTATCCACGGTGCCGGTACGCATCACGATGCCGAATGCGCCGCCAATCACCAACATAAACATAATGATGCCGACGGCAGTGCCGAATTTCGATCCGGATGTTAACCCTTCAAACGGAAAATTCATCAGCCCTGGTCTTTCATCGCCGGTAGTGAAAAATTGTACGCGATGATACTGCGCTTCCCCGGCCTCGTTGGTCACAATGCGAAAAGAGTGCGGGTCGACGACTTTGCGGGTTTTTGTCTGACCATCGACCTGATACTGCACTTCCTGGCTATCAAACATCCCAACGGGTACGACCCAGGTGGCGATACTGGTTAAAATGGCGACAAAAAAGATGATGACCAGCGTATCGGGCATTGCCCATTTTCTGGCTGTTTTTGATTCTGTAACGACAGACATGACAGACTATCCCTGTTGCAAAGCAAAGAGGCTAAGTATGAGAAGAAGGGAATAGTTATTCATTGATGCAGCGCAGTTAAGCAAAAAATTCCGCTTTGCAGGGTAAATAGCAGAATGCCGGATGGCGATGCTAACGCGTCTTATCCGGCCTACAACGGTATCTCACCTGTAGGCCGGACAAGGCGTTCACGCCGCCATCCGGCATTAGCTTTTACTGTTACTGCTGCTGCTGAGAAGCCTGGATTGCCGTCAGGGCGATGGTGTAGACGATATCGTCAACCAGCGCGCCACGGGACAGGTCGTTCACCGGCTTGCGCATACCCTGCAGCATCGGCCCGATGGAGATCAGGTCGGCAGAACGCTGTACCGCTTTGTAGGTGGTGTTACCGGTGTTCAGATCCGGGAAAATGAACACGGTAGCGCGACCCGCAACCGGCGAGTTCGGCGCTTTGGATTTCGCTACGTCAGCCATGACCGCGGCGTCGTACTGCAACGGACCGTCGATCATCAGGTCAGGACGTTTTTCCTGCGCCAGACGCGTCGCTTCACGTACTTTCTCTACGTCGCTGCCCGCGCCAGAGGTGCCGGTGGAGTAGGAGAGCATTGCCACACGCGGTTCGATGCCGAAGGCAATGGCGGAATCCGCAGACTGAATCGCGATTTCTGCCAGCTGCTCTGCAGTCGGGTCTGGGTTGATTGCGCAGTCGCCGTAAACGTAAACCTGTTCCGGCAGTAGCATAAAGAACACAGAAGAGACCAGGGAGCTACCCGGCGCCGTTTTAATAAGCTGCAGCGGCGGACGGATGGTGTTGGCGGTGGTATGAACCGCGCCGGAAACCAGGCCGTCGACTTCGTCTTGCTCCAGCATCAGCGTGCCGAGCACCACGTTGTCTTCCAGCTGCTCGCGGGCAACCGGTTCGGTCATGCCTTTGCTCTTACGCAGCTCAACCAGGCGAGCGACATAGCTTTCACGCACCACTTCCGGATCGACGATTTCAATACCTGCGCCCAGCTCAACGCCCTGAGATGCCGCGACGCGGTTGATTTCATCCGGGTTGCCCAGCAGAACGCAAGTGGCGATGCCGCGTTCAGCGCAGATTGCCGCCGCTTTGACGGTACGCGGTTCGTCGCCTTCCGGCAGCACTACGCGTTTACCGGCTTTACGCGCCAGCTCAGTCAGTTGGTAGCGGAACGCCGGCGGAGAGAGACGACGGCTACGCTCGGAAGTGGCGGTCAGCGACTCGATCCACTCAGCGTTAACGTAGTTCGCGACGTATTCCTGAACTTTCTCGATGCGCTCATGGTCATCAACCGGGACTTCCAGATTGAAGCTTTGCAGGCTCAGCGAAGTCTGCCAGGTGTTGGTGTTCACCATAAAGACCGGCAGACCGGTGGCGAATGCGCGTTCGCACAGTTTAGAAATGCGCGCGTCCATTTCATAGCCGCCGGTCAGCAGCAGGGCGCCGATTTCTACGCCGTTCATCGCGGCCAGGCAAGCTGCGACCAGTACGTCCGGACGGTCAGCGGAGGTCACTAACAACGAGCCTGCGCGGAAATGTTCCAGCATATGCGGAATACTACGCGCGCAGAACGTAACGGATTTAACGCGGCGGGTTTTGATATCGCCTTCGTTAATGATGGTGGCGTTCAGGTGACGCGCCATATCGATAGCGCGGGTCGCAATCAGATCGAAGCTCCACGGCACCGCGCCCAGAACCGGCAGCGGGCTGGATTCCTGCAGTTTAGCAGGATCGATTTTGATCACCTGCGCTTTGGAAGAGTCGTCAAAGATCTCCGACAGATCCGGGCGAGTACGACCTTGTTCATCAACCGGCGCATTCAGTTTGTTGATGATAACGCCGGTGATGTTGGTGTTTTTCGCGCCGCCGAAGCTGCTGCGCGTCAGTTCGATACGCTCGTTCAGCTGTTCTGGCGTGTCGGTACCCTGAGACATGACAAAAACGATTTCCGCATTCAGCGTTTTCGCGATTTCATAGTTCAGAGACTGAGCGAACTGATGTTTACGGGTCGGAACCAGACCTTCAACCAGCACCACTTCCGCGTCTTTGGTATTCGCATGGTAGTTCGCGATGATCTCTTCCATCAGCACGTCTTTCTGGTTGCTGGAGAGCAGAGATTCAACGTGGCTCATCTTCAGCGGTTCAGCCGCCGGCAGGGTAGAGTTCGCGCGAACGATAGTAGTGGTCTGGTCAGGCGCATCGCCGCCAGCGCGAGGCTGGGCGATAGGCTTAAAGACGCTCAGACGAACGCCTTTGCGTTCCATAGCACGGATGACGCCGAGGCTGACGCTGGTCAGGCCGACGCTGGTTCCGGTAGGGATCAGCATAATAATACGGGACACGGTTTATCCTCTTTCGTTACCGTCTTTTGGGGACGGGTTACAAAACAGCACCGCCAGCGAGGCTGGCGGTGTGAAATCAGGCAGTCAGACGGCTCGCGTCCTGCGCGATAACCAGTTCTTCGTTGGTTGGGATCACCACCGCCGGACGGGTACCTTCTTTGTTGATGAAACCAGATTTGCCGAAGCGGGCCGCCAGGTTACGTTCGTGGTCGACTTCAAAGCCCAGCACGCCCAGTTTACCCAGAGACAGTTCGCGAACCATCGCGGCGTTTTCACCGATACCGCCGGTGAACACGACTGCATCCAGACGACCGTCCATCAGAGCGGTGTAAGAACCGATGTACTTCGCCAGGCGGTGGCAGTAAACGTCCATCGCACGTTTTGCGTCTTCTTTGGTGGCGTAGTTGTCTTCAACATAACGGCAGTCGCTGGTCACTTCAGTCAGACCCAGCAGACCGGACTCTTTGGTCAGCATTTTGTTGATCTGGTCCACGCTCATGCCCAGAGTGTCGTGCAGGTGGAAGATAATCGCAGGGTCGATATCGCCGGAACGGGTACCCATGACCAGGCCTTCCAGCGGGGTCAGACCCATAGAGGTATCCACGCATTTACCGTTACGGATAGCGGAAACAGAACCGCCGTTGCCCAGGTGGCAGGTGATAATGTTCAGTTCTTCTACCGGCTTGTTCAGCATTTTTGCCGCTTCCTGAGTTACATAGAAGTGGCTGGTGCCGTGTGCGCCATAGCGACGAACGCCGTGTTCTTTATACAGGCTGTACGGCAGGGCATACAGGTAAGATTCTTCCGGCATGGTCTGATGGAACGCGGTGTCGAACACTGCAACGTTTTTATCTTTCAGCTGCGGGAAAGATTTCAGCGCTTCGGCGATACCAATCAGGTGAGCCGGGTTATGCAGCGGTGCGAAAGAGGCGGAATCTTTGATGCCCTGAATGACGGACTCATCAATGACTACGGAGCTGGTATACTTCTCGCCGCCGTGTACGATACGGTGACCAATTGCAGTTAACTGCGCAGACAGTTCTGGTTTTTGTGCCAGAATAGTGTTAACGATAAAGTTCAGCGCTTCACTGTGAGCGGCGCCTGCACCTAAAGCCGCTTCTTGTTTACTGCCGTCCATTTTCCATTTGATGCGTGCTTCTGGCAGATGGAAACATTCGGCTAAACCAGAAAGGTATTCATCACCATTAACTGCATCAATAATTGCAAATTTCAGTGAAGAACTACCGCAGTTCAGAACCAGTACTAACTTACTCGACATGGAAGTACCTATTTATGATACGTGGCTAAAAAAACGTCAGTGAGCCATAGAGCGTAGCGCATGATAGCCCTGACATTTATGATTAACATCATGCGCAGGAGTTTTTTTGGGCATGATGGAAGAAATACCTTTGAGTCTATGCCATTTTGCGTATTTTTCAGCCAATGGCATACTATGTGTAATATTGACGACTCAATGATTTTAAACTACCGGCCTTTGACAGGCCGACACAGGATACCTGATAGTGGGTATCGAAGACAAAATGTTTTGAACGTTGTCCCTCGCAGTTGTTGTTTTGTACAAATTTTTTAAATTTTATATGTGAAGTTGAGGTAGGCCATGTCGACACCGGATAATCGCTCCGTAAATTTTTTTAGCTTATTTCGCCGGGGGCAGCACTACGCGAAGACGTGGCCGATGGAAAAACGGCTGGCGCCCGTTTTCGTCGAAAACCGCGTCATTCGTATGACGCGCTATGCCATACGATTTATGCCGCCTGTCGCCGTCTTTACATTATGCTGGCAGATAGCGCTGGGCGGTCAGTTAGGTCCGGCCGTGGCGACCGCCCTGTTCGCCCTGAGCTTGCCTATGCAGGGATTATGGTGGTTAGGGAAACGTTCCGTGACGCCATTGCCGCCTTCAATCCTTAACTGGTTTTACGAAGTTCGCGGTAAATTGCAGGAGGCTGGACAAGCGCTGGCGCCGGTAGAAGGAAAGCCGGATTACCAGGCATTAGCTGACACGCTTAAGCGCGCCTTCAAACAACTGGATAAAACTTTCCTGGATGATTTGTAATTGACCCCGGATTACGCATATAAAAGAAGGCATACCAATGCCTTCTTTTTTTCATCGCTATAGCGTGATACAGGAGTTCAAAATGGAAATGACCAACGCGCAACGTCTGATTTTGTCTAACCAGTACAAAATGATGACGATGCTCGATCCCACCAACGCCGAGCGTTACCGTCGCTTACAAACAATTATTGAACGCGGCTACGGCCTGCAGATGCGCGAGCTGGATCGCGAGTTTGGCGAGCTGACGGAAGAGACCTGTCGTACCATCATCGATATTATGGAGATGTACCATGCCCTGCACGTCTCCTGGACCAACCTCAAAGATACGCAAGCCATCGACGAACGTCGCGTCACCTTCCTGGGGTTTGACGCCGCGACAGAAGCGCGCTACCTCGGCTATGTCCGTTTTATGGTGAATATAGAAGGACGCTACACTCACTTTGACGCCGGGACACACGGCTTTAATGCCCAGACGCCGATGTGGGAAAAATACCAGCGGATGTTGAATGTCTGGCATGCCTGCCCGCGTCAGTACCACCTGAGCGCGAATGAAATCAATCAAATCATTAATGCCTGAGGAGGCTCGCGTGCAGTGTAAAGGTTTTCTGTTTGATCTGGATGGAACGTTGGTTGACTCATTACCTGCCGTTGAACGCGCGTGGTGTAGCTGGGCCGATCGTTTTAACCTTGCTCATGATGAGGTGCTGGGCTTTATTCATGGCAAACAGGCGATCACCTCGTTGCGGCATTTTATGGCGGGTAAATCGGAGGCGGAAATTGCCGCTGAGTTTACGCGCCTGGAGCAAATAGAAGCCACTGAAACCGCAGGGATCACCGCGCTGCCGGGGGCAGTCGATTTACTCAATCACCTGAATAAAGTGGGCATTCCGTGGGCTATCGTCACCTCCGGTTCAATGCCGGTCGCGCGTGCGCGCCATCAGGTCGCGGGCCTTCCAGCGCCAGAGGTGTTTGTCACCGCCGAACGAGTCAAACGCGGCAAACCGGAGCCGGATGCGTATTTGCTGGGCGCACAACTGCTTGGCCTGGCCCCTCAGGAGTGCGTCGTAGTAGAAGATGCCCCGGCTGGCGTGCTGTCCGGGCTGGCTGCGGGCTGCCACGTCATTGCGGTCAATGCGCCGGCCGACACGCCGCGTCTGGCGGATGTTGATTTTGCGTTGGATAGCCTGACGCAATTATCGGTCGCTAAACAACCAAACGGCGATGTGGTGGTGTTAAGAAAGACCTGATCATGATATCGCCCCGCTTTGGCGGGGCATATTTATGGCAGAATCGCGTTATCTTCTCATCTGACAAGGATATGTTGTGAACGGTGAATTGATTTGGGTTCTCTCTTTACTGGCGATTGCCGTCGTGTTGTTTGCGACGGGCAAAGTACGTATGGATGCGGTGGCTTTATTCGTCATTGTTGCTTTTGTCCTTAGCGGTACCTTGACCCTTCCGGAAGCCTTCTCCGGCTTTAGCGATCCGAATGTCATTCTTATCGCCGCCTTATTTATTATTGGCGACGGCCTCGTGCGCACCGGCGTTGCGACGGTGGTCGGTACCTGGCTGGTTAAAATGGCGGGCAGCAGTGAAATCAAAATGCTGGTTTTACTGATGATCACCGTCGCCGGACTTGGCGCTTTCATGAGTTCAACCGGCGTGGTGGCGATTTTTATCCCCGTTGTTCTTAGCGTTTCTATGCATATGCAGACCTCGCCTTCGCGCCTGATGATGCCGCTGAGTTTTGCCGGGCTTATCAGCGGAATGATGACGCTGGTGGCGACGCCGCCGAACCTGGTGGTTAACAGTGAACTGCTGCGTGAAGGCCTGCACGGGTTCAACTTTTTTAGCGTGACGCCGCTGGGGATAGTGGTGTTGGCGCTCGGCATTGTTTATATGCTGGTGATGCGCTTCATGCTAAAAGGCGATGCGCCCGGACAACAGGCCGGTAAGCGTCGCACTTTCCGCGATCTTATCCGCGAGTACCGTCTGACGGGGCGCGCTCGGCGTCTGGCGATTCGCCCCGGTTCGCCGATGGTGGGACAGCGGCTGGACGACCTTAAACTGCGCGAACGTTACGGCGCCAATGTCATCGGCGTTGAACGCTGGCGGCGCTTTCGGCGGGTTATCGTCAATGTGAACGGCGTATCGGAGTTTCGCGCTCGCGACGTTCTGCTGATTGATATGTCGGCGGCGGAGGTTGACCTCAGAGAGTTCTGCGCCGAGCAACTGCTGGAACCGATGGTATTGCGTGGAGAATATTTTTCCGATCAGGCGTTGGATGTTGGCATGGCGGAAATTTCGCTTATTCCGGAGTCTGAACTGATAGGCAAGTCGGTGCGTGAAATCGCCTTCCGTACACGTTACGGGCTGAATGTGGTCGGCCTGAAACGCGACGGCGTCGCGCTGGAAGGATCGCTGGCCGATGAACCGTTATTGATGGGCGATATCATTCTGGTTGTGGGGAACTGGAAGTTAATCAGCCTGCTGGGGCAAAAAGGCCGCGACTTTGTGGTGCTGAATATGCCGGTCGAGGTCAGCGAAGCCTCTCCTGCGCACAGCCAGGCGCCGCACGCCATTTTCTGCCTGGTACTGATGGTGGCGCTGATGTTGACCGATGAAATTCCCAACCCGATCGCGGCGATTATCGCCTGCCTGCTGATGGGAAAATTTCGCTGTATTGATGCTGAAAGCGCGTATAAAGCGATCCACTGGCCGAGTATTATCTTGATTGTGGGTATGATGCCGTTTGCGCTGGCGTTGCAAAAAACCGGCGGCGTCTCTCTGGTCGTGCAAGGGTTAATGGATATCGGCGGCGGCTATGGGCCGTATATGATGCTGGGATGCCTGTTCGTGCTGTGCGCCGTCATAGGACTGTTCATTTCTAACACGGCAACGGCGGTGCTGATGGCGCCGATTGCGCTGGCGGCGGCGAAATCGATGGGTGTGTCGCCCTATCCGTTTGCGATGGCGGTAGCGATGGCGGCATCCGCCGCCTTTATGACGCCGGTTTCATCGCCGGTCAATACTCTGGTTCTGGGGCCGGGAAACTATAGCTTTAGCGATTTTGTGAAGCTTGGCGTGCCGTTCACGCTTATTGTGATGGCGGTTTGTATTGTGATGATTCCAATGTTGTTTCCGTTTTAACCCAGGCTGGAAAAGGCCTGATGGCGCTACGCTTATCAGGCCTACGGGAAGAACGGTAGGCCGGATAAGTCGTTAGCCGCCATCCGGCAACTAAAGCGGTGAATCCTGGCTTATCTCGTCAAGAGAGAGATGGAAGCTTGGTACGAACACCGCCATAAAATAGTCCATCTCCTGGCTGCGACGTAATTCCAGCGTTTTTTCCAGCCGCGTTTTTGCCAGTCCAAACTCATTGTTTCCCGCTGAGAGCTCCTCCAGGCATTTCAGGTAGGCGCAAAGCGCATCGGCCTGTTTTACTATTGCCTGTTCTTCTTCGCTCCAGGCATTCTCATCAATAAGCGGTGCGAAAATATCGCGTAATTCATCCGGCGCCATATCAACCAGCTTTTGCTGGGCGATTTTTTCGATCGCTTTATATTCCTGGGCTATCTGGGAATTAAAATATTTTACCGGCGTCGGCAGATCGCCGGTCAGTACTTCCGAGGCATCATGATACATCGCCAGAAGCGCGATGCGTTCAGCATTGAGCTGACCGCCAAATTTACGGTTTTTTATCGCCGCCAACGCATGGGCGACCATCGCCACCTGCAGACTATGTTCGGAGACGTTTTCCGTACGCACGTTACGCATCAGCGGCCAGCGGTTAATCAACTTCATGCGGGAGAGATGGGCGAAAAAATGGCTCTGCTTCATAGATTACCTTTTGTTTTCACTGCGGCAGACTTCATTGTGCGGGGAGGGGGATGAAGATGCAATTCAGGCTACCGAAGTAGCCTGAATTTAAGATTATTGATGGTAACCTGAGAGGAAACGCCCAAAACGGTTGATGGCCATCTCCAGGTCATCTTCACGCGGTAGCGTCACAATGCGGAAGTGATCCGGCCACGGCCAGTTAAAGGCGGTACCTTGCACCAGCAGCACCTTTTCCTGTAGCAGGAAGTCCAGCACCATCTTCTGGTCGTCGTGAATATTAAAACGTTTAGCGTCGATCCTGGGGAACATGTACAACGCGCCGCGCGGTTTTACGCAGGAAACGCCGGGGATATCGTTAATCAACTCCCAGGCGCGGTTACGCTGTTCATACAGTCGACCGCCCGGCAGAATAAATTCGCTAATGCTTTGATAGCCGCCGAGCGCGGTCTGAATAGCATGTTGCGCCGGGACGTTGGCGCACAGGCGCATTGAGGCTAACATCTCCAGTCCTTCAATATAGCCCTTCGCATGTTTTTTCGGCCCGTTCAGCACCATCCAGCCCTGGCGGAAGCCGGCGACGCGATAGGTTTTAGACAACCCATTAAAGGTGATGGTCAGCAGATCAGGCGCCAGTGCGGCGATAGAGTGATGCTCGGCATCGTCATAGAGAATCTTGTCATAAATTTCATCGGCGAAGATGATGAGATTATGCTCGCGCGCAATGTTGACAATTTCCATCAACAATTCTTTAGAATAGACGGCGCCAGTAGGGTTGTTTGGATTAATAATGACAATACCACGCGTACGTGGGGTGATTTTGGCGCGGATATCGTCAAGGTCCGGGAACCAGTCGGAAGATTCATCGCAAAGATAATGTACCGCCTTGCCGCTGGAGAGCGATACCGCTGCTGTCCATAACGGATAATCGGGCGCGGGAACCAGCATTTCATCGCCACTGTTAAGCAACGCCTGCATCGCCTGAACGATCAGCTCGGAAACGCCGTTACCGATATAGATATCTTCCACGGTTACATCGCGCATTCCACGGGCCTGATAATGCTGCATAATCGCTTTACGGGCGGAATAAAGCCCTTTCGAGTCGCAATATCCTTGCGCCGTCGGCAAATTACGAATGACATCGACCAGAATTTCGTCCGGCGCTTCGAATCCGAAGGGGGCGGGGTTGCCGATATTCAGTTTAAGAACTTTATTACCTTCTTCCTCAAGGCGTTTCGCTTCTTTCAGAACGGGGCCACGAATGTCATAACAGACATTTTCGAGTTTGCTGGATTTTTCAATGGGGGACATGAATCTTGACCTTTTAGCTGTTATTGCCACTCCCTGCCGTGGAAGTCAGCACGAAACAATGTACTCCCACGACGGTGAGTTTTGAAGAGTGAACAGAAGAAGATTTTGTTTATTTTTAACGCGCTTTCGAACTGTTTAAAACTTCATAAAATCATTTAGTTAGATGTATTTTCTATTTTTGTCTGTATGTATGGTGTTTTGTTCTATATTATTGCGCGTAATGTGGTTTTTTATGTTGTCAGAAATTATCTGTTTTATGAGAGATAAGCATTCATCATTAGTGTCGCGTCGGCTATTTCGGAAATACTGAGTATTAAAGGTAAAATGAGAAGGTTAGACCTTTCCGGCGGCGGGGGGTGTGAAACTATTGTTAAGTATAATTAATGAATGGTAGAAATCTTAATTAATTATTATTTAATATTTAAAAAGCATTTACTAAAGTCGTAATAATATCTTTCTGGTCCGATTAGCATAACATATCCCAGGTTAAGATTATTCGTAATAATACTTATAAATATAGCGGTTTTAGGTTAAGATAATGATCCGAAACGGGGGCGTAGTCTGCGTTGTCTGCTAATTATCATGACGCGATTTTATACATAACCTATTGTTCAATATATTGTTTTTGTATCTGTGCGTCTCGGTAAACTATTTGACGCTGTTACAAGATTTACACGTCCATCATTAGCAGAAATCTGTAGACGCCTAAAGGTATGACACATTCTCTTTGATATATCCCGATCAGTTGCATTTGGTATTATATCAGTAAGTAAGAGAAGTGTTTTGGTCGTATTTTCAATTACATTCTAACATTTACCTGGGTAACCAGGCGGTACTGCGAAGGATGCACATTACAAATGGAATTGCTTGTTTCTGAATGCACAGCATTAACCAGGTCAGCCCGATATGACCCGCCAGTAAGTGAAAAATTATGATAAATGCAAATCGTCCGATAATTAACCTCGATCTCGATCTGCTGAGAACGTTCGTGGCCGTTGCCGATCTGAACACCTTCGCCGCGGCGGCGGCGGCGGTATGTCGTACTCAGTCTGCGGTCAGTCAGCAAATGCAGCGTCTTGAGCAACTCGTGGGAAAGGAATTGTTCGCCCGCCATGGCCGTAACAAACTTTTGACCGAACACGGTATCCAGCTTCTGGGGTACGCCAGAAAAATCCTGCGTTTTAATGATGAGGCGTGTTCATCATTAATGTTCAGTAATCTTCAGGGAGTGTTAACAATCGGCGCTTCTGATGAATCAGCTGATACTATCCTGCCTTTTTTGCTTAGCCGAATCAGCTCGGTTTATCCGAAACTCGCGCTTGATGTACGGGTAAAACGCAACGCCTATATGGTGGACATGGTTAAATCGCAGGAAGTAGATTTGGTGGTGACGACTAACCAACCTCATTCGCTGGACTGTCTGAATTTGCGGACCTCGCCCACCCATTGGTATTGTGCGGCTGAGTATGTTTTGCAAAGGGGAGAGCCCGTACCACTAGTCCTGCTGGACGATCCCAGTCCATTCCGCGATATGGTGCTGGAGACGCTAAATGCAGCGGGTATTCCCTGGCGGCTGGCCTATGTGGCGTCTACATTACCGGCGGTACGCGCGGCCGTTAAAGCCGGTCTTGGCGTAACGGCTCGACCTGTCGAAATGATGAGTCCCGACCTTCGCGTGCTGGGCGCCGCAGACGGATTACCGCCTTTGCCGGATACGGAATATCTGTTGTGCCGCGATCCCAATAGCCAGAACGAGCTGGCGATGGTGATTTTCCATGCGATGGAAAGCTATCAAAACCCATGGCATTACAACCAGTTTTCTGCAGAGGGCGGAGATGATCCGCTGATGGTGGAAGGGGGTTTTGAGTAGCTCGCAGGCAAAAGGCGCTAAGTCGTAAATGTAAAAAAGAGCCGCTGGCGATGAAAAAACGCTCAGTGGCTCTTTTTTTGTGCCCATCTGTACGCGCTTAACCGCACAAATTGTAAAAGTTGCGGTAAATCAGCCAGTAGCGATTCGCAGTTCAATGTGGGCAAAAAATAACCAGAACATCCATTTTATGAATTTGCATGTTAAAAAACTAGAGAAATTGTTGCTGTTTTAGGGGGTGAATTAACAAAAGCGTGTCACAGATCAAGAAAATACTCCCATTTAGGGGGAGGCATCTTCACAAATTCCTGTCAAAATAGGTGTGTGTTATTTCTTTTGCTTCACAACGGACACGATTCAACAACATAAAATCCCCCCTGGTCGAAGAGTCATTTTCTCCAGGATGGCACTTAATGTTAATGATGATGAATTGATGTAAATTAATGTGAAGGAACTTTTGTTAAAGTTGACAAAAGGTTATAGAAAGGAGTAAAAAACCACATCAATTAGCTGTTTTTATCATTTTCTACAGTAATTGTAGGGTTTTTTTTATTCCTCCCCATGAATCGATGTGGCGTCCATCTGCCGTAAAGAGCAGAGAAACTGGCGCTACTTTTGATGAGTAAGCAATGAGTATGTCAACATCCACTGAAGTCATCGCTCATCACTGGGCATTCGCTATCTTTCTTATCGTTGCCATTGGCCTGTGCTGCCTGATGCTGGTAGGCGGTTGGTTTTTGGGCGGTCGCGCACGCGCGAGGCACAAGAACGTTCCGTTTGAATCAGGTATCGACTCGGTCGGCACCGCCCGCTTACGCCTGTCTGCCAAGTTTTACCTGGTAGCCATGTTCTTCGTTATCTTCGACGTTGAAGCGCTGTATCTGTTCGCATGGTCAACTTCTATCCGCGAAAGCGGCTGGGTTGGCTTTGTGGAAGCTGCAATTTTTATTTTTGTGTTACTGGCTGGTCTGGTTTATCTGGCGCGTATTGGCGCGTTGGACTGGACGCCCGCGCGTTCACGCCGCGAGCGTATGAACCCGGAAACGAACAGTATCGCTAATCGTCAACGCTAACCGCGAGGCATTAAGATGGATTATACGCTCACCCGCATAGATCCTAACGGTGAGAATGACCGTTACCCCCTGCAAAAACAGGAGATCGTAACCGACCCCCTGGAGCAGGAAGTTAACAAAAACGTGTTCATGGGCAAACTGCATGACATGGTTAACTGGGGCCGTAAAAACTCAATTTGGCCCTACAACTTCGGCCTTTCTTGCTGCTATGTAGAGATGGTGACCTCTTTTACCGCAGTGCATGACGTTGCCCGTTTCGGCGCGGAAGTGCTGCGTGCGTCGCCACGTCAGGCTGACCTGATGGTGGTGGCCGGTACCTGCTTTACCAAAATGGCCCCGGTTATTCAGCGTCTGTATGACCAAATGCTGGAGCCAAAATGGGTCATTTCTATGGGCGCCTGCGCCAACTCCGGCGGCATGTACGATATTTATTCGGTAGTGCAGGGCGTTGATAAGTTCATCCCGGTGGATGTGTATATCCCTGGCTGTCCGCCGCGTCCGGAAGCGTATATGCAGGCGTTGATGCTGCTGCAAGAATCGATTGGCAAAGAGCGCCGTCCGCTCTCATGGGTGGTGGGCGATCAGGGCGTGTATCGCGCCAATATGCAGCCAGAACGCGAACGTAAACGCGGCGAGCGTATTGCCGTCACGAACCTGCGTACCCCGGACGAGATTTAATTTGCGCCTGTCGGCAGCAGCACTTCACTTCGCTAACCACTATTTTAATAGCGCGAAGCACTGCCGACCACCACGGACCATTTGCAATGGTGAACAATATGACCGACTTAACCGCGCAAGACGCTGCATGGAGTACCCGCGATCATCTTGATGATCCGGTTATCGGCGAACTGCGCAACCGTTTTGGGCCGGATGCCTTTACCGTTCAGGCGACCCGCACCGGTATCCCCGTTGTTTGGGTCAAGCGTGAACAACTACTGGAGGTTGGCGATTTCTTAAAGAAACTGCCGAAACCTTACGTCATGCTGTTTGACTTACACGGCATGGATGAACGCCTGCGTACGCACCGTGACGGGTTACCCGCCGCGGATTTTTCCGTTTTCTACCACCTGATTTCCATTGAGCGTAATCGCGATATCATGCTCAAGGTGGCGTTGTCTGAAAACGACCTGCGCGTGCCGACCTTCACTAAACTTTTCCCTAACGCCAACTGGTACGAGCGTGAGACCTGGGAGATGTTTGGTATTGATATCGAAGGCCACCCGCACCTGACGCGCATCATGATGCCGCAAACCTGGGAAGGCCATCCGCTGCGTAAAGATTATCCGGCGCGCGCGACCGAATTCGACCCGTTTGAGCTGACCAAAGCCAAGCAGGATCTGGAAATGGAAGCGCTGACCTTTAAGCCGGAAGACTGGGGGATGAAGCGCGGGACTGACAACGAGGACTTTATGTTCCTCAACCTCGGCCCGAACCACCCGTCTGCGCACGGTGCGTTTCGTATTATCCTGCAACTTGACGGTGAAGAAATCGTCGACTGCGTGCCGGATATCGGCTATCACCACCGCGGCGCCGAAAAAATGGGCGAGCGCCAGTCCTGGCATAGCTACATTCCCTATACCGACCGTATCGAATACCTCGGTGGTTGCGTCAATGAAATGCCGTACGTGCTGGCGGTAGAAAAGTTGGCAGGGATCACCGTCCCGGATCGTGTGAACGTCATCCGCGTGATGCTCTCCGAACTGTTCCGCATTAACAGTCATCTGCTGTACATCTCGACCTTTATTCAGGACGTCGGCGCGATGACGCCGGTCTTCTTTGCCTTTACCGACCGGCAGAAAATTTATGACCTGGTGGAAGCCATTACCGGTTTCCGTATGCACCCGGCCTGGTTCCGTATCGGCGGCGTCGCGCACGACTTGCCGCGCGGTTGGGATCGCCTGCTGCGAGAGTTCCTTGAGTGGATGCCGAAGCGTCTGGATTCTTACGAGAAAGCCGCGCTGCGTAACACTATTCTGAAAGGGCGTTCGCAGGGCGTTGCCGCTTACGGCGCGAAAGAGGCGCTGGAGTGGGGCACCACCGGCGCAGGGCTGCGCGCGACCGGGATCGACTTCGACGTACGTAAATGGCGTCCATACTCTGGCTACGAAAACTTTGACTTTGAAGTGCCGGTGGGCGGCGGCGTTTCCGACTGCTATACCCGCGTGATGCTGAAAGTGGAAGAGCTGCGCCAGAGTCTGCGCATTCTTCAGCAGTGCCTCGATAACATGCCGGAAGGGCCGTTCAAAGCGGATCACCCGCTGACCACGCCGCCGCCGAAAGAGCGCACGCTGCAACATATCGAAACCCTGATCACCCACTTCCTGCAGGTCTCCTGGGGCCCGGTGATGCCGGCGCAGGAGTCCTTCCAGATGGTGGAAGCGACGAAGGGGATTAACAGTTACTACCTGACCAGCGACGGCAGCACTATGAGCTACCGTACCCGCGTGCGCACGCCGAGCTTTGCGCACCTGCAGCAGATTCCCTCGGCGATCCGCGGTAGCCTGGTCTCCGACCTGATTGTCTATCTGGGTAGTATCGATTTTGTTATGTCAGATGTGGACCGCTAATTATGCACGAGAATCAACAACCACAAACCGAGGCTTTTGAGCTGAGTGCGGCAGAGCGTGAAGCGATAGAGCACGAGAAGCACCACTACGAAGACCCGCGTGCGGCGTCCATTGAAGCGCTGAAAATAGTTCAGAAGCAGCGTGGCTGGGTGCCGGACGGCGCGATCTACGCTATTGCCGATGTGTTGGGTATTCCGGCGAGCGACGTCGAAGGCGTCGCCACATTCTACAGCCAGATCTTCCGTCAGCCGGTCGGTCGCCACGTGATTCGCTACTGCGACAGCGTGGTGTGCCATATCACCGGCTATCAGGGGATTCAGGCCGCGCTGGAAAAAAATCTCAACATCAAACCGGGGCAGACGACCTTTGATGGTCGCTTTACGCTGCTGCCGACCTGCTGCCTGGGGAATTGCGATAAAGGGCCGAACATGATGATTGATGAGGATACTCACAGCCATCTGACCCCGGAAGCCATTCCTGAACTACTGGAGCGGTATAAATGAAAAACGTTATCCGTACTCCCGAAACCCATCCGCTGACCTGGCGTCTGCGCGATGACAAACAGCCGGTCTGGCTGGATGAATATCGTAGCAAAAACGGCTACGAAGGCGCGCGTAAGGCGCTGACCGGCCTGTCTCCGGATGAAATCGTCAGCCAGGTAAAAGACGCCGGTCTGAAAGGGCGCGGCGGCGCGGGCTTTTCCACCGGTCTGAAGTGGAGCCTGATGCCGAAAGATGAATCCATGAACATCCGTTACCTGCTGTGTAACGCCGATGAAATGGAACCGGGCACCTATAAAGACCGTCTGCTGATGGAACAGCTGCCGCACCTGCTGGTGGAAGGCATGCTGATCTCCGCGTTCGCGCTGAAAGCGTATCGCGGCTACATCTTCCTGCGCGGCGAATATATCGAAGCGGCTGTACATCTGCGCCGTGCGATTGCTGAAGCCACCGAGGCCGGGCTGCTTGGCAAAAATATCATGGGCACCGGGTTCGACTTTGAACTGTTTGTCCACACCGGGGCAGGGCGTTACATCTGTGGTGAAGAAACGGCGCTGATTAACTCCCTCGAAGGCCGCCGCGCGAACCCACGCTCCAAGCCGCCCTTCCCGGCGACCTCCGGCGTATGGGGCAAACCGACCTGTGTGAATAACGTCGAAACGTTGTGCAACGTCCCGGCAATCCTCGCCAACGGCGTGGAGTGGTACCAGAACATCTCGAAAAGCAAAGATGCGGGTACCAAGCTGATGGGCTTCTCGGGCCGCGTGAAGAATCCGGGCCTGTGGGAATTACCGTTCGGCACCACCGCGCGCGAGATCCTTGAAGACTACGCGGGCGGTATGCGCGATGGCCTGAAATTCAAAGCCTGGCAACCGGGCGGGGCGGGAACCGACTTCCTGACCGAGGCGCATCTTGACCTGCCGATGGAGTTCGAAAGTATCGGTAAAGCAGGCAGCCGTTTGGGCACTGCGCTGGCGATGGCGGTAGACCACGAAATCGGCATGGTATCGCTGGTGCGTAACCTGGAAGAGTTCTTTGCCCGCGAATCCTGCGGCTGGTGTACGCCATGCCGCGACGGGCTGCCGTGGAGCGTGAAAATTCTGCGCGCGCTGGAGCGTGGCGAAGGCCAGCCGGGGGATATCGAGACACTTGAGCAACTGTGTCGTTTCCTCGGACCGGGTAAAACCTTCTGCGCGCATGCGCCGGGCGCGGTTGAGCCACTGCAAAGCGCAATTAAGTATTTCCGCGAAGAATTCGAAGCTGGCATCAAGCAGCCGTTCAGCAATACCCATTTAATCAATGGTATTCAGCCGAACCTGCTCAAAGAGCGCTGGTGAGTTAACGATTTTTAATTTGGAAGCATGCTAATGGCTACGATTCATGTAGACGGCAAAGAATACGAGGTCAACGGCGCGGACAACCTGCTACAGGCATGTCTGTCCCTCGGCCTTGATATTCCGTATTTTTGCTGGCACCCGGCGCTGGGAAGCGTCGGTGCTTGCCGCCAGTGTGCGGTGAAGCAATACCAAAACGCGGAAGATACGCGTGGTCGCCTGGTGATGTCCTGTATGACGCCAGCCACCGACGGTACCTTTATCTCTATTGACGACGAAGAAGCGAAACAGTTCCGTGAAAGCGTGGTGGAGTGGCTGATGACTAACCACCCGCACGACTGTCCGGTTTGTGAAGAGGGCGGTAACTGCCATCTTCAGGATATGACCGTGATGACGGGTCACAGTTTCCGTCGTTACCGTTTCACCAAACGTACCCACCGCAACCAGGATCTGGGGCCGTTCATCTCGCACGAAATGAACCGCTGCATCGCCTGCTACCGCTGTGTGCGTTACTACAAAGATTATGCCGACGGCACCGATCTGGGCGTCTATGGCGCGCATGACAACGTCTACTTCGGGCGTCCGGAAGATGGTACGCTGGAAAGCGAATTCTCCGGTAACCTGGTCGAGATTTGCCCGACCGGCGTCTTCACCGATAAAACGCACTCCGAGCGTTACAACCGTAAATGGGACATGCAGTTTGCGCCGAGCATCTGCCAGCAGTGTTCCATCGGCTGTAACATCAGCCCGGGCGAGCGCTATGGCGAATTACGCCGTATCGAAAACCGTTACAACGGTACCGTTAACCACTACTTCCTCTGCGACCGCGGTCGTTTCGGCTATGGCTATGTGAACCTGAAAGACCGTCCGCGTCAGCCGGTTCAGCGCCGCGGCGATGACTTTATTACTCTCAACGCCGAGCAGGCGATGCAGGGCGCGGCGGATATTCTGCGCCAGTCGAAGAAAGTGATCGGTATCGGTTCGCCACGCGCCAGCATTGAGAGCAACTTTGCGCTGCGTGAGCTGGTTGGTGCGGAAAACTTCTACACCGGTATCGCGCGCGGCGAGCAGGAACGTCTGCAACTGGCGCTGAAAGTGCTGCGTGAAGGCGGCATTTACACCCCGGCGCTGCGGGAAATCGAATCTTATGACGCGGTACTGGTATTGGGCGAAGACGTTACCCAGACCGGCGCGCGCGTTGCGCTGGCGGTACGTCAGGCGGTGAAGGGTAAAGCGCGTGAAATGGCGGCGGCGCAGAAAGTGGCCGACTGGCAGATTGCGGCCATCCTTAACATCGGCCAGCGTGCCAAACATCCGCTGTTCGTGACCAACGTGGACGACACCCGTCTGGATGATATCGCCGCCTGGACCTATCGCGCGCCGGTGGAAGATCAGGCGCGCCTGGGCTTTGCGATTGCTCATGCGCTGGACAACACAGCGCCTGCGGTTGACGGTATCGACAGCGACTTACAAAACAAAATTGATGTCATTGTGCAGGCGTTGGCCGGCGCGAAAAAACCGCTGATTATCTCCGGCACTAACGCCGGTAGCAGTGAGGTGATTCAGGCGGCCGCCAACGTGGCGAAAGCGCTGAAAGGCCGTGGCGCCGACGTCGGTATTACTATGATTGCCCGCTCCGTGAACAGCATGGGGCTGGGTATGATGGGCGGCGGTTCGCTTGACGATGCGTTGGGCGAGCTGGAAACCGGCAGCGCGGACGCGGTGGTGGTGCTGGAAAACGATCTCCACCGTCATGCAAGCGCTACGCGCGTGAACGCCGCGCTCGCCAAAGCGCCGCTGGTGATGGTGGTTGACCATCAGCGCACGGCGATTATGGAAAACGCGCATCTGGTGCTTTCCGCGGCAAGCTTCGCCGAAAGCGATGGTACGGTCATCAACAACGAAGGCCGCGCGCAGCGCTTCTTCCAGGTTTATGATCCGGCCTACTACGATAACAAGACGATTATGCTGGAAAGCTGGCGCTGGCTGCATTCGCTGCACAGCACCGTCGAAAACCGCGAAGTGGACTGGACTCAGCTTGACCACGTGATCGACGCGGTCATTGCCGCCATGCCGCAATTTGCCGGCATTAAGGACGCCGCGCCGGATGCGACCTTCCGCATTCGTGGGCAGAAGCTGGCGCGCGAACCGCATCGTTACAGCGGTCGTACGGCGATGCGCGCCAATATCAGCGTGCATGAACCACGTCAGCCGCAGGATAAAGACACCATGTTCGCCTTCTCGATGGAAGGGAATAACCAACCGACTGCCCCGCGATCTGAAATTCCGTTCGCCTGGGCGCCGGGCTGGAACTCCCCGCAGGCGTGGAACAAATTCCAGGATGAAGTGGGCGGCAAACTGCGTCACGGCGATCCGGGCGTGCGTTTGATTGAAGCGACTGAGGGCGGTCTGGATTATTTCACTACCGTGCCGGCAAGCTTCCAGGCGCAGGACGGTCAGTGGCGTATTGCGCCGTATTACCACCTGTTTGGCAGCGACGAATTGTCTCAGCGTTCTCCGGTCTTCCAGAGCCGTATGCCGCAGCCGTATATCAAACTTAACCCGGCGGATGCCGCGAAGTTGGGCGTCAATGCCGGGACGCGCGTCTCCTTTAGCTACGATGGCAATACGGTGACGCTGCCGGTTGAAATCTCTGAAGGGTTAGCGGCAGGGCAGGTAGGGCTGCCGATGGGTATGCCTGGCATCGCGCCGGTTCTGGCTGGCGCGCGTCTTGAAGATCTGCGGGAGGCGCAACAATGAGTTGGATTACACCGGATCTGATTGAGATCCTGCTGAGCATTCTCAAAGCGGTGGTGATTCTGCTGGTGGTCGTCACCTGCGGGGCCTTCATGAGCTTTGGCGAACGTCGTCTGCTGGGTCTGTTCCAGAACCGTTATGGACCAAACCGCGTTGGCTGGGGCGGCTCGCTCCAGCTGGTCGCGGATATGATCAAGATGTTCTTTAAAGAAGACTGGATCCCGAAATTCTCGGATCGCGTCATCTTTACCCTGGCGCCGATGATCGCGTTTACTTCGCTGCTGCTCTCCTTCGCCATTGTGCCGGTTAGCCCTAATTGGGTGGTGGCCGATTTAAACATCGGGATTCTGTTCTTCCTGATGATGGCCGGTCTGGCGGTTTATGCGGTACTGTTCGCCGGGTGGTCGAGTAACAACAAATACTCGCTGCTCGGCGCGATGCGCGCGTCTGCCCAGACGGTGAGCTACGAAGTGTTTCTTGGTCTTTCCCTGATGGGCGTAGTGGCGCAGGCCGGTTCATTTAATATGACCGATATCGTCAATAACCAGGCGCATCTGTGGAACGTGATTCCGCAATTCTTTGGGTTTGTTACTTTCGCCATCGCGGGCGTAGCGGTCTGTCACCGTCACCCGTTTGACCAGCCGGAAGCCGAGCAGGAACTGGCGGACGGTTACCACATCGAATATTCCGGTATGAAATTCGGTCTGTTCTTCGTGGGGGAGTACATCGGTATCGTCACCGTTTCCGCGCTGATGGTAACGCTGTTCTTCGGTGGCTGGCATGGCCCGTTCTTACCGCCATTCGTCTGGTTCGCGCTGAAAACCGCGTTCTTCATGATGATGTTCATTTTGATTCGTGCGTCGTTACCGCGTCCGCGTTATGACCAGGTAATGTCCTTCGGCTGGAAAGTTTGCCTGCCGCTGACGCTCATCAACTTGCTGGTAACGGCGGCTGTCATTCTGTGGCAGGCGCAATAAGGGACACAAAGACCATGACCTTAAAAGAATTATTAGTAGGTTTCGGCACTCAGGTACGCAGTATCTGGATGATCGGCCTGCATGCGTTCGCCAAACGCGAAACGCGGATGTATCCGGAAGAGCCGGTCTATTTACCGCCCCGTTACCGTGGTCGTATCGTGCTCACGCGCGACCCGGACGGTGAAGAGCGCTGCGTTGCCTGTAACCTGTGCGCGGTAGCCTGTCCGGTAGGCTGTATCTCTCTGCAAAAAGCGGAGACCAAAGATGGCCGCTGGTATCCGGAATTTTTCCGCATTAACTTCTCACGCTGCATCTTCTGCGGCCTGTGCGAAGAAGCGTGCCCGACCACGGCGATTCAGTTGACCCCGGACTTCGAACTGGGCGAATACAAACGTCAGGATCTGGTGTACGAAAAAGAGGATCTGCTGATTTCCGGTCCGGGCAAATACCCGGAATATAACTTCTACCGGATGGCGGGTATGGCAATCGACGGCAAAGATAAAGGCGAAGCAGAGAACGAAGCCAAGCCTATCGACGTCAAGAGCCTGTTACCGTAAGGAGAGGGCAATGGAATTCGCTTTTTATATCTGTGGCCTGATAGCCATCCTCGCGACCCTGCGAGTGATCACCCATACCAATCCGGTACACGCGCTGTTGTATCTGGTGATATCGCTACTGGCGATTTCCGGGGTGTTCTTTTCGCTGGGCGCTTACTTTGCCGGTGCGCTGGAAATTATCGTCTACGCGGGTGCCATCATGGTGCTGTTTGTGTTCGTGGTGATGATGCTCAACCTCGGCGGCAGCGAAATCGAACAGGAACGCCAGTGGCTGAAGCCGCAGGTGTGGATTGGTCCGGCGGTTTTGTCGGCCATTATGCTGGCGGTCATTGTGTACGCCATTCTGGGCGTTAACGACCAGGGCATCGACGGCACGCCGATTAGCGCGAAAGCGGTGGGCATTACGCTGTTCGGGCCTTATGTTCTGGCGGTCGAACTGGCGTCTATGCTGCTGCTGGCAGGCCTGGTGGTGGCGTTCCACGTCGGTCGTGAAGAGCGTGCGGGCGAAGTGCTAAGCAACCGCACCGATGACCGCGCGAAAAGAAAAACGGAGGAGCGCGCATGATCCCCTTAACACATGGACTGATCCTCGCTGCGATTTTATTCGTCCTGGGTTTAACCGGTCTGGTTATCCGCCGCAATCTGCTGTTTATGCTGATCGGGCTGGAAATCATGATTAACGCCTCCGCGCTGGCCTTTGTGGTCGCCGGGAGCTACTGGGGCCAGACCGATGGTCAGGTGATGTACATTCTCGCCATCAGCCTTGCGGCTGCGGAAGCGAGTATTGGACTTGCACTGTTGCTGCAACTCCATCGCCGTCGCCAGAACCTGAACATCGATTCAGTAAGTGAGATGCGTGGATGAACATGCTTGCCTTAACCATTATTCTGCCATTGATTGGCTTTGTACTGCTGGCGTTCTCTCGCGGACGCTGGTCGGAAAATCTCTCCGCGACCATTGGCGTGGGCTCCGTTGGTCTGGCGGCGTTGGTGACAGCGTTTGTCGGGATGGATTTCTTCGCCAACGGCAAACAGGCGTTCAGCCAGCCGCTGTGGACGTGGATGTCGGTCGGTAACTTCAACATCGGTTTTAATTTGGTGCTGGACGGCCTGTCGCTGACCATGCTCTCTGTGGTCACCGGCGTCGGCTTCCTGATCCACATGTTCGCGTCCTGGTACATGCGTGGGGAAGAGGGCTACTCTCGCTTCTTCGCTTATACCAACCTGTTTATCGCCAGCATGGTTGTTCTGGTGCTGTCCGATAACCTGCTGTTGATGTACCTCGGCTGGGAAGGCGTGGGCCTGTGCTCTTATCTGTTGATCGGCTTCTATTACAGCGATCCGAAGAATGGCGCAGCGGCAATGAAAGCCTTCGTGGTGACCCGTGTCGGTGACGTGTTCCTCGCCTTCGCGCTGTTCATTCTCTACAACGAACTGGGCACGCTGAACTTCCGCGAAATGGTCGAGCTGGCGCCAGCGCACTTTGCTGACGGCAACAACATGCTGATGTGGGCGACGCTGATGCTGCTGGGCGGCGCGGTCGGTAAATCTGCGCAGCTACCGTTGCAGACCTGGCTTGCCGACGCGATGGCCGGTCCGACGCCGGTCTCCGCGCTGATCCACGCCGCCACCATGGTGACCGCCGGTGTCTACCTGATCGCTCGTACCCATGGTCTGTTCCTGATGACCCCGGAAATTCTGCATCTGGTGGGCATTATCGGGGCGATTACGCTGGTAATGGCAGGTTTCGCCGCGCTGGTGCAGACCGACATCAAACGCGTGCTGGCCTATTCCACCATGAGCCAGATTGGCTACATGTTCCTGGCGCTTGGCGTGCAGGCGTGGGATGCGGCGATTTTCCACCTGATGACGCACGCCTTCTTTAAAGCGCTGCTGTTCCTGGCCTCCGGCTCGGTAATTCTGGCCTGCCATCACGAACAGAACATCTTTAAGATGGGCGGTCTGCGTAAGTCCATTCCGCTGGTGTATGCCTGCTTCCTGGTGGGGGGCGCGGCGCTGTCGGCGCTGCCGCTGGTCACTGCGGGCTTCTTCAGTAAGGATGAGATTCTGGCCGGGGCGATGGCGAACGGTCATATCAATCTGATGGTGGCGGGTCTGGTCGGCGCGTTCATGACCTCGCTGTACACCTTCCGGATGATTTTCATCGTATTCCACGGTAAAGAACAAATTCATGCTCATGCAGGGAAGGGGATTACCCACCATCTGCCGCTGATTGTCCTGATGATTCTGTCTACCTTTGTTGGTGCGCTGATTGTGCCGCCATTGCAGGGGGTGCTGCCGCAGACAACTGAACTGGCGCATGGTCGTGTGTTGACCCTGGAAATTACCTCTGGCGTAGTGGCGATTGCCGGCATCCTGATTGCCGCATGGCTGTGGCTGGGTAAACGCACGCTGGTGACGTCGATCGCCAACAGCGCGCCGGGCCGTCTGCTGGGCACCTGGTGGTATAACGCCTGGGGCTTTGACTGGCTGTACGACAAAGTATTCGTCAAGCCATTCCTCGGTATCACCTGGCTGCTGAAGCGCGACCCGCTTAATGCGTTGATGAACATTCCGGCTATCCTTTCCCGTTTTGCAGGCAAAGGCCTGGTACTGAGCGAGAACGGTTATTTGCGCTGGTATGTGGCATCCATGAGCATCGGCGCGGTTGTGGTGCTGGCGCTGTTGATGGTACTGCGTTGATCGTAAAGTGAATTTTATCCAAATTCGTTGAAAATCAGGCCTCTGTCAGAGGCCTTAAAAAGGAATAAAAATCGCCATGTTACTACCCTGGCTAATATTGATTCCCTTTATCGGCGGCTTTCTGTGCTGGCAGACCGAACGCTTTGGCGTGAAGGTGCCGCGCTGGATAGCGCTGATTACCATGGGGCTGACGCTGGCGCTCGGTCTGCAATTGTGGTTGCAGGGCGGCTACTCACTGACGCAATCCGCCGGTATTCCTCAGTGGCAATCTGAATTTGTCCTGCCGTGGATCCCGCGTTTTGGCATCTCTATCCATCTGGCGCTCGACGGACTGTCGCTGCTAATGGTGGTGCTGACCGGCCTGCTCGGCGTTCTGGCGGTGCTTTGCTCCTGGCGAGAAATCGAAAAATATCAGGGCTTCTTCCACCTGAACCTGATGTGGATCTTAGGCGGCGTTATCGGCGTGTTCCTGGCCATCGACATGTTCCTGTTTTTCTTCTTCTGGGAAATGATGCTGGTGCCGATGTACTTCCTGATAGCGCTGTGGGGCCACAAAGCCTCTGACGGGAAAACGCGTATCACGGCGGCGACCAAGTTCTTCATCTACACCCAGGCGAGTGGTCTGGTGATGCTGATTGCCATCCTGGCGCTGGTCTTTGTGCACTACAACGCGACCGGCGTGTGGACCTTCAATTATGAAGAGCTGCTGAACACGCCGATGTCCCACGGTGTGGAATATCTGCTGATGCTGGGCTTCTTCATCGCCTTCGCGGTGAAAATGCCGGTGGTTCCGCTGCACGGCTGGCTGCCGGATGCGCACTCCCAGGCGCCGACCGCCGGCTCCGTCGACCTGGCCGGTATCTTGCTGAAAACCGCCGCTTACGGTCTGCTGCGTTTCTCCCTGCCATTGTTCCCGAACGCGTCGGCGGAGTTTGCGCCTATCGCCATGTGGCTTGGCGTTATCGGCATTTTCTACGGCGCGTGGATGGCCTTTACCCAATACGACATCAAGCGCCTGATTGCTTATACCTCCGTTTCCCACATGGGCTTCGTGCTGATCGCTATCTACACCGGCAGTCAGCTGGCGTACCAGGGCGCGGTGATTCAGATGATTGCGCACGGTTTGTCCGCAGCCGGTCTGTTCATTCTGTGTGGCCAGTTGTACGAACGTCTGCATACGCGTGACATGCGTATGATGGGCGGCCTGTGGGGCAAGATGAAGTGGTTGCCTGCGCTGTCCATGTTCTTTGCGGTGGCGACGCTCGGTATGCCGGGCACCGGTAACTTCGTTGGCGAATTTATGATTCTGTTCGGCAGCTACCAGGTGGTGCCGATGATTACCGTGATCTCCACCTTTGGGCTGGTATTCGCCTCTGTATACTCGCTGGCGATGCTGCATCGCGCTTACTTCGGTAAAGCGAAGAGCCAGATTGCCAGCCAGGAACTGCCAGGGATGTCGCTGCGCGAGCTGTTTATCATTCTGTTGCTGGTGGTGCTTCTGGTACTGCTTGGCTTCTATCCGCAGCCGATTCTGGATACCTCGCATTCTGCGATGAGCAACATCCAGCAGTGGTTTGTTAATTCCGTTACTACTACAAGGCCGTAAATCGCCATGACAATAACTCCACAACACCTGATTGCGCTGCTACCGCTGCTGATCGTCGGCTTGACGGTGGTGGTTGTGATGCTCTCCATTGCGTGGCGACGCAATCACTTCCTCAATGCCACGCTGTCGGTCATTGGGCTTAACGCTGCTCTGGTTTCGCTTTGGTTTGTCGGCCAGGCTGGGGCAATGGACGTCACGCCGCTAATGCGCGTTGACGGCTTTGCGATGCTCTACACCGGGCTGGTGCTGCTGGCGAGCCTCGCCACCTGTACCTTTGCCTACCCGTGGCTGGAAGGCTATAACGATAACCAGGAAGAGTTCTACCTGCTGGTGTTAATCGCCAGCCTGGGCGGAATTCTGCTGGCGAACGCTAACCATCTGGCGGCGCTGTTCCTTGGTATTGAACTGATCTCGCTGCCGCTGTTCGGCCTGATTGGTTATGCTTTCCGCCAGAAACGCTCGCTGGAAGCCAGTATCAAATACACCATCCTCTCCGCCGCCGCCTCGTCTTTCCTGCTGTTCGGGATGGCGCTGGTGTACGCGCAGTCCGGCAACCTGTCTTTCGAAGCGCTCGGTAAGAGCCTCGGCGATGGTATGCTGCACGAGCCGTTGCTGCTGGCGGGCTTTGGCCTGATGATTGTCGGTCTGGGCTTTAAACTCTCTCTGGTGCCGTTCCACCTGTGGACGCCAGACGTTTATCAGGGCGCGCCTGCGCCGGTTTCCACCTTCCTGGCGACGGCGAGCAAAATTGCTATCTTCGGCGTGGTGATGCGTCTGTTCCTCTATGCGCCGGTAGGCGATAGCGAAGCGGTACGCGTGGTGCTGGGCATTATCGCCTTTGCCTCTATCATCTTCGGTAACCTGATGGCGCTGAGCCAGACCAACATCAAACGTCTGCTCGGTTACTCTTCTATTTCTCACCTCGGCTATCTGCTGGTGGCGCTGATTGCCCTGCAGAGCGGCGAGATGTCGATGGAAGCGGTAGGCGTTTACCTGGCCGGTTATCTGTTCAGCAGCCTCGGCGCGTTTGGCGTGGTCAGCCTGATGTCCAGCCCGTTCCGCGGCCCGGATGCGGATTCTCTGTACTCTTACCGTGGTCTATTCTGGCACCGCCCGGTTCTTGCCGCGGTGATGACGGTGATGATGCTGTCGCTGGCAGGTATCCCGATGACGCTGGGCTTTATCGGCAAATTCTACGTGCTGGCGGTCGGCGTTCAGGCCAGCCTGTGGTGGCTGGTCGCCGCCGTGGTGGTGGGTTCCGCGATTGGTTTGTACTACTACCTGCGCGTTGCGGTGAGTCTCTACCTGCACGCGCCGCAGCAACCGGGACGCGACGCGCCGACAAACTGGCAGTACAGCGCAGGCGGTATCGTGGTGCTGATCTCCGCGTTGCTGGTGTTGGTACTGGGCGTCTGGCCGCAGCCGCTGATTAGCCTTGTGCAACTGGCGATGCCGCTGATGTAATGCCGCGTTGATGATGTCAATAACCGCCGATTTATCGGCGGTTGAGGCTGATGAGCAATACCTGAGCCTCTAAATGTTGGATTGCATCCAACTTATGAAAACCTGTGACGCATAGAGACCATAGACTCGTTGGGTGAGGCGTAGCCGAAACCCAACACTTTTTCAACGAACACAGAACCAGATGCCGGATAAGGCGTAGTCGCCATCCGGCATCAACGTTGTATTAGTGGCGTAGGTTGGGTGGAGCGAAGCTAACCCAAATTCATACCCAACACGTCCCGACGAACGAAGAGCCGGATGTTGGGCGGTTCCGTAAGCGCCAGCGGTTTCATATGGGTAATTCACAATAATTGTCGAAGTGTTAAACATATGGCCCATTACTCCGCTATAAAAATTATAACGTGACTGTCATTTCTCAGGCATCGCTGATAAAAACTCAGCAGTTTGTCCATTTCTTGCATCAGGCAGTGGAACAACTCTCCCAACTGTTTTCGTGACCCGTTTCCCGGATAAATGTCTATCTCATCGACTTCAATGGGAAAAATTTGATCTGAAGCGTATTTCTGTCAGCGTTTTTCAGGGCGTCCGATCGCGCTCACTTCATTATTTCATGTGACGGCGGCATATAATATCTTTCCATCAATAACGTGAGTGTCGGCACGGCTTAATGGATTGCTGTTTGGTAGGTTGTAAAAGGAAGTATCGGCGAGGGCACAGTGCAGATAGTCCCCCATCTTATATATTCACTTTTGGTAAATCGGTCACCTGTAAATAGTGTTCTTCACGCAGAATCTGTGGGTCGAACGCCAGCAACTGATTAAGCCGTTCATCTTAAACGTAAATATTATTTACCTCAAAAATATAATTATCTTTTTTATTATTGGTGGCTATTAACGCAGGTAAAATTATTTTCTACTTTCGTCATGCTGATAATAAAAGTAAAGCGGAATATAATGCAGGACATCTGCAGAGAATTACCCGAATATAATTGAAAAGGAATTTGTATGCTTAACGGAAAAACATTAATGCTGTTGTTGGGTGGGGTTATTCTCTCGGGCTGTGGGCCGGAGCCCTCCGACCCGCAGGGAAATAATCCGGCTGAGTTAAAACAGAAGCGGACTATCCAGAAAGAAAATAGCGCTCAGGCCGGGGATGACACTGTCCAGAAAAGACAAGCCGAGGCCGCCCAACAGGCTGCGAAAAAAGCAGCCGAATATGCTGAAGCCAAAGCCCTGGCAGATGCCAAAGCGGCATCTCTGGCAACAGCCGAAGCACCGCAATATGTAATGCAGACACGTGCCGCGGCACCAAAAGCGTTCGCTGCACAAGGCGGTAATGTAATGGGAACCGCGCGTTACGAACACTACGATGAAAATCCGATTAAACAGGTAAGTCAGGCGCCGCTCGCCACGTTTAGTCTGGATGTAGACACTGGCAGCTACGCTAACGTGCGGCGCTTTCTGAATCAGGGACAACTGCCGCCGCCGGAAGCCGTGCGGGTAGAAGAGATGCTCAACTACTTTCCCGCCCCTCAGCCCGTTGCGGATAAGCAGGATAACACTAAACCCATTGTGGCCTGTATACCGATGCCATTTGCGGTAAAATACGAACTGGCTCCCTCGCCGTGGAACGCGCAGCGTACGCTATTAAAAGTTGATGTTCAGGCCCGGGACATGCAGACCAGAGATCCACCACCTGCCAACCTGGTTTTTCTCATTGATACTTCCGGCTCTATGCAGCCAGCGGAACGCCTGCCGTTGATCCGGTCGGCGCTAAAACTGCTGGTGAACGATCTGCGTGCGCAGGATAACATCACGATTGTGACCTACGCGGGCGGCACTCACGTCGCGCTGGCGTCTACAGCGGGAAATAACACAACCGCGATTAAAGCGGCAATTGATAATCTGGATGCTTACGGGAGTACCGGTGGTGAAGCGGGATTACGACTAGCCTACGAGCAGGCCGAAAAAGGGTTTATCAAAGGCGGCGTTAACCGCATTTTGTTGACCACCGACGGTGATTTTAACCTCGGTATTACCGATCCCAAAGACATCGAAGCGCTGGTAAAAAAAGAGCGCGAGAAAGGTATTACCTTATCTACGCTGGGCGTCGGCGATGACAATTTCAACGAAGCCATGATGGTGAGAATTGCTGATGTGGGTAACGGCAATTACAGCTACATCGACTCCCTCTCCGAGGCGCAAAAAGTCCTCAAGGATGAGATGCATCAAACGCTGGTCACCGTTGCCAAAGATGTAAAATCGCAAATCGAATTTAATCCGCAGTGGGTGACTGAGTACCGGCAGATTGGTTATGAAAAACGCCAACTGCGCGACGAGGATTTCAATAACGATAAGGTTGATGCGGGTGATATCGGCGCGGGTAAACACGTCACGCTATTCTTTGAACTAACGCTTAACGGGCAGAAAGCCTCGGTGGATAAACTGCGCTACGCTCAGGACAAAGCCGCCTCAAAGCCAACAAAATCAAGCGAGCTGGCGTGGATCAAATTGCGCTGGAAAGCGCCGCAGGGCAGCGAAAGTACATTAGCCGAGTTCCCGGTCGTTATGGGAAAGATGCCGAGCTTTGCTGACGCCTCTGAAGATTTTCGTTTCCGCGCGGCGGTAGCGGCTTTCGGGCAAAAACTGCGTGGCTCAGAAACGCTGGCAGATACAACCTGGCCGCAAATTATTAAATGGGGTGAACAGGCGCGCGGGGAAGATAAACAAGGCTATCGCGCGGAGTTTATTAAACTGGTAAAACTGGCGGAAGGCTTGTCTCACTAAGCGTCAGGGGATGCCTGTACTGTAGGCATCCCCTGTTACGTCAGGCGCTTTTGCGGCTGATCAGTGGTCCCTGGCTGTTTGTTGCTGCGCGCTCCAGCACTTCCTGAATGACCGAAGAGAGTTCGTTAATCTCAAACTTGGCCACGTAGCCGTCGGCCTGCACTTTACGTATATGATCTTCATTGGCGCTGCCGGAAAGGGAAGAGTGGATAACGACCGGGATCTTTTTCAGCCGTTCATCGGTTTTAATTTTACGCGTTAACGTAAAGCCATCCATCTCCGGCATCTCAAGATCTGTCAGGACCAGCGCGATTTTCTCGCTAATTGGCTTACCTTCGGCCTCCGCTTCCTGCGCCAGTTGCTGGATTCTCTCCCAGGCATCCTTGCCGGTCACATGCATCTGGTGCGGAATTCCCATCGCGTTCAGCCCTTTTTCCAGCATCGCGCGGGCGACTTTGGAGTCTTCCGCCACAATGGCTACCGCGCCTGGGGTAATATAAAATTTATTGGTCTTCAGATTGGTGGCGCGCAGATCGTGGCTGGAGGGGACAATATCATAAAGGATCTGCTCAACGTCGAGCACCAGCGCCAGGTTGTTGGTTTCTTTGTTATCATCCAGGCAGGCAATACTGGTGATGTAGCGACCGTTGACGGCTTTCTCGGCGGTATGCACCTGTTGCCAGTCAAGACGCATAATATTTTCCACCGACTCGACGGCAAATGCCTGTACGCTGCGCGCATATTCGGTGATCAGCAAAATATTCAGCCCGGTTTCCGGCTTGCAGCCCGCTACCGCTGGCAAATCAATCACCGGAATGACCTGATCCCGAATATTGACCATGCCCAATAGTGGCGCTTTCATGCCTGCCGGGCGCGTAAAGGCGGGCATTGGTACGATTTCGCGCAGCTTAAATACATTGATGCCGAACAGCTCTGACTTCTGTTCATGCAGCGATGTACCAAGACGGAATAACAGCAGTTCAAAACGGTTGGACAGGGTTAAATTGGCCCTGTCATCAATATCTTTCTGAAAATTGTCCATCCTAACCTCATTATGAAAGCCTGCCTTTTTTAGTGTTATCGGCAATGAGGACAAAAAATGGAGCGCTAAACCGGGAAAACAGAAAAATCGTAAGCCAGCTCCGTCGCCGGGAAAATAGCACGGCATTCCGCCAGTAAGCGCTGACAGCCTTTATCGTCATAGCGTGAGCTAATATGGGTCATGATCAGCCGACCGACGGCAGCTTCCCGCGCCAGCGTCGCGGTTTGACGGGTGGAGCTGTGTCCGCGAGCGTTGGCTTTCTCCTCCATTGACGCATCCAGCGTGGTTTCATGGACCATCACATCCACGCCTTGCGCCAGCGCGAGGGCGGCCTCGCAGGGCGCGGTATCGCCGAAAATCGCCACTGATTTCCCGGCCACGGCGGGAGCAAGGTAGTCGGCGCCATTGATCTGCCTTCCATCGGCAAGCGTGACGGTTTTTCCTGCCTTCAACGCCTGAAACAGCGGGCCGGGCGTAACGCCTGCGGCTTTTAACGCCCTGGCATTCAGCGCGCCAGGCTTGTCATGTTCAACAACGCGATATCCGTAGCACTCCAGTGGATGCTCCAGCCTGAATGCGGTCACTTTACGCAGACCGTCGTCAAGAATATCGCCTGCGCTAATTTCTTCAATTTGCAACGGAAAATCGGTCCATGAACCGCTAAGGCGCAGTGTGGTTGCAATAAACTCACGCACGCCTTGAGGCCCGTATACGGTTAGCGGATGGGGGTTCCCCGCCATCGACCGGCTGCATAGCAGACCCGGCAGGCCAAACAGATGATCTCCGTGAAGATGGCTGATAAAAATGCGCTCAAGCTTACCGGGATGAAACGCGGTATTAAGCATTTGATGCTGTGTCCCTTCGCCGCAATCAAAAAGCCATACTCCCGGCTGCGTTGGATGTTGCAGATGTAATAAAATTGCCGTTACATTGCGTGAGCGCGTGGGAACGCCTGCGGACGTACCTAAAAAAATTAATTCCATCTTGTCCATACACGTTTGGTTATCGTTTAACCCAAGATTACCACAACACAGGAGCGCATCATGATTGACTGGCAGGATCTCCACCATAGCGAACTTACCGTTCCTCAACTTTACGCGTTACTCAAATTGCGCTGCGCGGTCTTTGTGGTAGAACAGCGCTGTCCTTACCTGGATGTGGATGGCGATGATTTAGTCGGCGACAATCGGCATATTCTGGGCTGGCACCAGGATGAGCTGGTGGCGTATGCGAGGATTCTGAAAAGCGATAACGAATCAGACCCGGTTGTCATTGGCCGGGTGATCGTCAGCGATGCCTGGCGAGGGGCGAAACTGGGCCAGCAATTAATGGCGAAAACGCTGGAATCTTGTGGGCGGCACTGGCCGGATAAGCCGCTATATCTGGGGGTGCAGGCGCATCTGCAACCTTTTTATGCGCGGTTTGGTTTTATTCCCGTCACCGATGTTTATGACGAAGATGGCATTCCGCACCGGGGAATGGCGCGGGAGGTTCATCAGGCATAAACCGAAACCGTTGACTATAGTTAGGAGCAGGTGTTAACACAACGGAGAATGAGAATGTCATATCAATTTGGTGAATCACGTGTTGATGATGATCTGACTTTGCTCAGCGAAACGCTGGAAGAGATTTTACGTTCCTCAGGCGATCCCGCCGATCAAAAATACATTGAGCTGAAAGCCCGCGCGGAACAAGCGCTGGAAGAGGTGAAAAACCGCGTAAGCCATGCGTCGGATAGCTATTATTACCGGGCAAAGCAGGCCGTTTATAAAGCGGATGACTACGTTCATGAAAAACCCTGGCAGGGTATTGGCGTAGGCGCGGCGGTAGGACTGGTACTTGGACTGCTGCTGGCGCGGCGCTAAATCCCCCTACTGAACAGAATTGCAACCCTCCCTAAATGAGGTACTGCTTTTTTAGGGCAGTACCCCGTATAATGTGGGGTTTTTAACAGGGAGGGTCCGCGTGCATTCTATTACTACTGCGCTGGAAAATCTGACGCGTCAGCTATCGCAAGAGATACCGGCGACGCCAGGGCTTTGCGTTTTCGATGCGCCTTTCCCTTTAAACGATGCCTTCGATGCATTGAGCTGGCTGGCCAGCCAGTCATCCTTCCCGCAATTCTACTGGCAACAGCGCAATGGCGACGAAGAAGCTGCCGTTCTCGGGGCAATCACCGTCTTTTCATCGCTCGATCTGGCGCAACGGTTTTTACGTCAGCACGCGCAGCCTGACCTGCGTATTTGGGGGCTGAATGCGTTCGAGCCGAAAGAGGGCTACTTATTGCTGCCGCGGCTGGAGTGGCGACGTAGCGGGGGTACGGCGACCTTACGCTTACATCTGCACAGTGACGTTTCGCTACGCGATGATGCGCGCCAGGCGAAAGCGTTTCTCGCTTCTCTGGTCGGTATTAAGCCTGTTCCGGCGCTGCGCCTTTCGCTCACGAGCGAACAACACTGGCCGGACAAAGACGGTTGGGTGAAGCTGATTCAGCAGGCCACCCACACCATTGCGCAAGAGGCGTTTGATAAAGTTGTGCTGGCGCGGGCCACCGACTTACAGTTCTCCCGTCCGGTCAATGCCGCCGCGATGATGGCGTCCAGTCGTCGTTTAAATCTCAACTGCTACCACTTTTTTATGGCCTTTTCCGCCGATACCGCCTTTCTGGGATCATCACCGGAGCGGCTCTGGCGGCGGCGTGAAACGGCGCTGCGTACCGAAGCGCTGGCCGGGACGGTGGCGAACCATCCGGATAACCATAAAGCCTGGCAGCTTGGCGAATGGTTAATGAAAGACGATAAAAACCAGCGAGAAAATATGCTGGTTGTCGAAGACATCTGCCAGCGACTGCAAAACTGCACCCACTCGCTGGATGTGCTGCCGCCGCAGGTGCTCAGACTGCGCAAGGTTCAGCATTTGCGCCGCTGTATCTGGACGGCGCTTAATCAGGCGGACGACACGCTCTGCCTGCATCAGTTACAGCCTACCGCAGCGGTCGCCGGGATCCCTCGTGAACCCGCGCGTTGTTTTATAGAACAACATGAGCCGTTCGAACGTGAATGGTATGCCGGGTCGGCAGGCTATCTCTCCACGCGGCAAAGTGAGTTTTGCGTGACGTTACGTTCAGCCAAAGTGACGGCCAATGTGGTGCGATTGTATGCCGGCGCGGGAATCGTCCGCGGCTCCGATCCGGAACAGGAATGGCAGGAAATAGATAATAAAGCGGCCGGGTTACGTACCTTATTGCAGATGGATGCGTAATGAGTCACATATTCCCGACCCATATCAATAATCCATTTTTGCAGCTCTTTATACTTAGTCCCAATGATTGATACCGGACAAACTCATGTCAGTAAGTGCATTTAACCGGCGCTGGGCGGCGGTCATCCTGGAAGCCTTAACCCGTCATGGCGTCAGGCATGTTTGTATCGCCCCTGGTTCCCGTTCCACGCCGCTCACGTTGGCGGCGGCAGAGAATCCTGCTTTTATTCACCATACGCACTTTGATGAGCGTGGGCTTGGTCATCTGGCGTTAGGGCTGGCGAAAGTCAGCCAGCAGCCGGTTGCCGTTATTGTCACTTCAGGTACCGCCGTGGCGAACCTCTATCCGGCGCTGATTGAGGCGGGTCTGACGGGCGAGAAGCTCATTTTACTTACCGCCGATCGCCCGCCGGAGCTGATTGACTGCGGCGCCAACCAGGCGATCCGTCAGGCGGGGATGTTTGCCTCTCACCCCTCCCAAACTCTGTCGTTGCCGCGTCCCACGCAGGATATTCCGGCGCGCTGGCTGGTGTCGACCATCGACAATGCGCTCGCTATGCTTCATGCGGGCGCGCTGCACATTAACTGTCCTTTTGCCGAACCGCTGTATGGCGATATGAATGACACCGGTCTGGTCTGGCAGCAGCGTCTCGGCGACTGGTGGCAGGATGAAAAACCCTGGCTGCGCGAAGCGCGTCGACTGGAAAGCGACAAACAGCGCGACTGGTTCTTCTGGCGACAAAAACGCGGCGTCGTTGTCGCCGGGCGTATGAGCGCGGAAGAAGGCAAAAAAGTGGCGCAGTGGGCGCAAACTCTGGGATGGCCATTAATTGGCGACGTATTGTCGCAAACCGGGCAGCCGCTGCCGTGCGCCGACCTGTGGCTCGGCAACGCCAAAGCGGTGACCGAACTGCAGCAGGCGCAGATTGTCGTCCAGCTTGGCGGTAGCCTTACCGGAAAACGCTTACTGCAATGGCAGGCAACCTGCGAGCCGGAAGAGTATTGGGTAATCGACAATATTGAAGGTCGTCTGGACCCGGCGCACCATCGTGGACGCAGACTGGTAGCGAAAATCGCCGACTGGCTGGAGATGCATCCGGCGGAAAAACGTAAACCGTGGTGTGTAGAGATCCCGCGTCTGGCAGAACTGGCGTGGCAACGGGTGGTCGCGCAGCGAGACACCTTTGGCGAAGCGCAGCTGGCGCACCGTATCCGCGACTATCTGCCGGAGCAGGGGCAATTGTTCGTGGGCAATAGTCTGGTGGTGCGTCTGATCGACGCGCTGTCACAGTTGCCGGCTGGCTATCCGGTATACAGCAATCGCGGGGCGAGCGGCATTGACGGCCTGCTTTCCACGGCGGCGGGCGTGCAGCGCGCCAGCGCTAAATCGACGCTGGCTATCGTCGGCGATTTATCCGCGCTGTACGATCTTAACGCGCTGGCGTTACTACGTCAGGTATCTGCGCCGTTTGTGTTGATTGTGGTCAACAATAACGGCGGGCAGATCTTTTCCCTGCTGCCGACGCCGCAAAGCAAACGCGAGCGCTTTTATTTGATGCCGCAAAACGTCCATTTTGACCATGCGGCCGCCATGTTTAACCTGCGCTATCATCGCCCGGAAAACTGGGAAGAGCTGGAGTCTGCGCTGGCTGGCGCGTGGCGAACCCCGGCGACAACGGTGATTGAGCTGGTGGTAAACGATACGGACGGCGCGCAGACGTTGCAGCAACTTTTGGCTCAGGTAAGCCATCTATGATGTTGCACGCGCAGCACATGCCCGGACAGCCTGGGGCGCCCTCACTGGTTTTCCTGCACGGTTTTTCTGGCGATTGCCGTGAATGGCAGCCGGTTGGCGAACAGTTTCACGGCTGTTCGCGGCTTTATATTGACTTACCGGGACATGGCGGATCTGCGGCTATTCCGGTCGGCGGCTTTGCCGATGTCATCAGATTACTGCGCGCTACGTTAATTAGTTACAACATACTAAAGTTTTGGTTGGTGGGATACTCCCTTGGCGGCCGGGTGGCGATGATGGCAGCCTGCCAGGGAATACCAGGCCTGTGCGGCCTGGTGGTTGAAGGCGGTCATCCGGGGCTGCAAAATGAACAGGCGCGCGCTGAAAGACGATTGTCCGACGGGCGCTGGGCAGAGCGTTTTCGTCGTGAACCCCTGACTGAGGTTTTTCACGACTGGTATCAGCAGCTGGTGTTCGCCTCGCTGACGGCGCAGCAAAGACAGGCGCTAACGGCGCTGCGTAGCCAGAATAACGGCGAAACGCTGGCTGCGATGCTGGAGGCGACATCGCTTGCCGTCCAGCCGGATTTACGCGAGGCGCTCAACGCGCTGGCATTTCCGTTTTATTATTTATGTGGCGAACGCGACAGCAAATTCCGCGCCCTGGCGCAGGAAGTGGCGGCGACATGCCATGTCATTCGTAACGCCGGACACAACGCGCATCGGGAAAACCCCGCTGGCGTGGTAGACAGTCTGGCTCAGATTCTGCGTCTCTGACTAAAGGACACACTATGATCTATCCTGATGAAACAATGCTTTACGCACCGGTAGAATGGCACGACTGCTCGGAGGGTTACACCGACATTCGTTATGAAAAATCCACCGACGGTATTGCAAAAATCACTATTAATCGTCCGCAGGTGCGCAATGCATTTCGTCCGTTGACCGTCAAAGAGATGATTCAGGCGCTGGCGGATGCCCGTTACGACGACAACGTGGGCGTGATTATTCTGACCGGCGAAGGCGATAAAGCGTTTTGCGCGGGCGGCGACCAGAAGGTGCGCGGCGATTACGGCGGTTATCAGGATGACTCCGGCGTGCATCACCTGAACGTGCTGGACTTCCAGCGCCAGATTCGCACCTGTCCAAAACCGGTTGTCGCGATGGTCGCGGGTTACTCCATCGGCGGTGGTCATGTGCTGCACATGATGTGCGACCTGACCATCGCGGCGGAAAACGCCATCTTCGGCCAGACCGGTCCGAAAGTCGGCTCCTTTGACGGCGGTTGGGGCGCTTCGTATATGGCGCGTATCGTTGGTCAGAAGAAAGCGCGTGAAATCTGGTTCCTGTGCCGCCAGTACGATGCGCAACAGGCGCTGGATATGGGGCTGGTTAACACCGTCGTTCCGCTGGCGGATCTGGAAAAAGAGACCGTGCGTTGGTGCCGCGAAATGTTGCAAAACAGTCCGATGGCGCTGCGTTGCCTGAAAGCGGCGCTGAATGCCGATTGTGACGGTCAGGCCGGGCTGCAGGAGCTGGCCGGCAACGCTACCATGCTGTTCTACATGACGGAAGAAGGGCAGGAAGGCCGTAACGCCTTTAACCAGAAGCGTCAGCCTGACTTCAGCAAATTCAAACGGAACCCATAATGCGTAGCGCGCAGGTATACCGCTGGCAGATCCCCATGGACGCGGGGGTGGTTCTGCGCGACAGGCGGTTAAAAACTCGCGACGGGCTGTATGTTTGTCTGCGTGACGGCGAGCGTGAAGGGTGGGGAGAGATCTCCCCGCTGCCGGGCTTCAGTCAGGAAACGTGGGAAGAGGCGCAGACGGCGCTCCTGACATGGGTGAATGACTGGCTTCAGGGGAGCGAGGGATTACCGGAGATGCCTTCGGTCGCGTTTGGCGCAAGCTGCGCGCTGGCGGAACTGACTGGCGTATTGCCGGAGGCGGCGGACTATCGCGCCGCGCCGTTATGCACTGGCGATCCTGACGATCTGGTGCTGCGGCTTGCCGATATGCCCGGCGAGAAAATCGCTAAGGTCAAAGTGGGTCTCTATGAAGCGGTACGCGACGGCATGGTGGTTAATTTGCTGCTGGAGGCTATCCCGGATCTGCATCTGCGTCTGGATGCGAATCGCGCCTGGACACCGCTAAAAGCCCAACAGTTCGCAAAGTATGTTAATCCGGACTACCGCGCTCGTATCGCCTTTCTCGAAGAACCGTGTAAGACGCGGGATGATTCCCGCGCCTTTGCCCGTGAAACCGGCATCGCGATTGCCTGGGACGAAAGTCTGCGCGAAGCGGATTTCACCTTTGAAGCCGAAGAGGGCGTCAAGGCTGTGGTTATCAAACCTACTCTGACCGGATCGCTTGATAAAGTGCGTGAGCAAGTCGCTGCCGCCCATGCGTTGGGACTGACGGTGGTTATCAGCTCTTCGATCGAGTCCAGCCTCGGCCTGACGCAACTGGCGCGGATTGCCGCCTGGTTGACGCCGGGAACGCTGCCCGGACTGGATACCTTGCATCTGATGCAGGCGCAACAGGTTCGCCCCTGGCCCGGTAGCGCGTTGCCTTGTCTGAAGCGTGATGAGCTGGAACGACTGTTATGACATTCACGGACTGGCCGTGGCGCCACTGGCGTCAGGTTCGCAGCCAGGCGCCCGCTCTGCGCCTGAACGATGAAGTGCTAAGCTGGCGCGCCCTCTGTGAGCGTATTGATGCGCTGGCGGGCGGGTTTGCCGCGCAGGGCGTACGCGAGGGCGACGGTGTCCTGCTGCGCGCCGGGAATCAGCCGCGCACTCTGTTGGCATGGCTTGCGCTGATGCAGTGCGGCGCGCGGGTTCTGCCCGTCAATCCGCAGTTGCCCCAGACGTTGCTGGAGGCGCTGGTGCCGAAGTTAACGCTGCGTTTTGCGCTGACACTGGAAGGCGAAAACGCGTTTTCCGGATTAACCGCGTTGCAGATACAAAAGAGCACAGCGGCGTATGCTGTGGCCTGGCAACCGCAGCGTCTGGTTTCCATGACGCTGACATCGGGTTCCACAGGATTGCCAAAAGCGGCCGTACATACGTGCCAGGCGCATCTTGCCAGCGCGCAGGGAGTGCTTTCGCTAATGCCGTTTGGCCCGCAGGATGACTGGCTGCTATCGCTGCCGCTGTTTCATGTATCCGGGCAGGGTATTATGTGGCGTTGGCTCTTCGCCGGGGCGCGCATGACGGTACGCGATAAGCAACCGCTGGAGCAGATGCTGGCAGGGTGTACTCATGCTTCGCTGGTGCCGACGCAGCTATGGCGGCTGCTGGCGAATCGGGCGGCGGTGACGCTGAAAGCCGTTTTGCTCGGCGGCGCGGTGATTCCGGTTGAACTCACCGACCAGGCCAGCAAACAAGGGATTCGCTGCTGGTGCGGGTATGGGCTCACGGAGTTCGCGTCTACGGTATGCGCCAAAGAGGCCGATGGTTCGGATGATGTTGGCGCGCCGCTTCCCGGCAGAGAGATCAGAATCGTCGATAATGAAGTCTGGCTGCGCGCCGCCAGTATGGCGGAAGGTTACTGGCGTGATGGCAAACTGATCCCGCTGGTTAATGACGAAGGCTGGTTTGCCACGCGCGATCGCGGCGAGCTGAACCACGGCAGGCTAACCATCGCCGGGCGGCTGGACAACCTGTTCTTTAGCGGCGGCGAAGGCATTCAGCCGGAGGAAGTTGAACGCGTTATTAACGCGCATCCGCTGGTGCAACAAGCCTTCGTCGTGCCGGTAGAAGATAAAGAGTTTGGTCATCGTCCCGTTGCGGTTGTGGAGTATGCATCGCAGGCCGGAGACGTGAACCTCGCTGAATGGGTTCGCGATAAGCTGGCGCGTTTTCAGCAGCCGGTTCGCTGGTTGACGCTGCCGTCAGAACTGAAAAACGGAGGGATTAAAATATCTCGCCGTGCGCTCCAGCAGTGGGTGTGTGAGAACTGCAAAAATTAATGTTAGGTTAATATACAACCATTCCATCGCTATTGCCGTTTTGTTTATCCGTTGATGTGTAACGTGTTATGAACAATCAGCGTGAAACGGGGGCGCTATGGAATGGTTGGTTAAGAAATCGCATTATGTCAAAAAGAGGGCGTGCCATGTTCTGGTGCTGTGCGATAGCGGCGGTTCGCTAAAAATGATCGCCGAGGCGAATTCCATGATATTACTGAGTCCCGGCGATATCCTGTCGCCTTTACAGGATGCGCAGTATTGTATTAATCGGGAAAAACACCAGACCTTAAAAATCGTTGATGCACGCTGTTATTCCTGCGACGAATGGCAGCGGTTGACGCGCAAGCCATCATGATCTGGCGGGCAGAAAAATCAGCATTACCCCCGCCATAATACACAATACGCCGAGCATCGCTTTTAGGCTGAAAGCGCCTTGCAAACCGGGTAACAGCATTGAGGCTACCCAGACAAGCACATAGCTGAGACTCAGTAGCGCATAGGCTTTGCTGAGCGCGAGCGTGTGTAATGTTTTATGCCAGCAGAAGACGGAAACCAGATACCCCGCTAAACCGGCAAATAGCGCCAGGGTCGCGGCATTAAATGCGCCCAGTCCGGAAATAAACGCCAGTGGATGCGCTATCGATGGCAGCCGCATCATGGCGAATCCTAAACTCAACTGGGCGAGGGAGGCAATCGCAACGCTTATCAGTCCCCACATTACGCCCATTATGCCGCACTCCCCAGAATGATAATGCCGCTGATAATCAATGCGACGCCCAACCAGTGGCGGGGCGGAACCTGTTCATGCCAGATTTTCCAGGCCGCCAGCGTGACCCAGACAAAATTCAGACTCAACATCGGGTAAGCAATTCCCACCGGCAGGGTTTGTAGCACCAGCAGCCACAGCACCATCGCTGCGCCCATGCATATTAGTGCCAGGCCCAGCCACAGCATCAGGTGACGGCGGCGTCCGCCCGTCGTCAATGGCCGTGTCGCTTGCTTCTGGCAGAGCTGACCGCCAACGCTGAGCAGACTGGCAAGCACCAGAACGACGCCGATCATTTAGGCCGATACTGAATTAACACCAGACGCCCCTGATAATCAATATTGTCCGCAGGGGGAAGGGAAAGAGCGCTGATGTCTTCATCTTTGGCTATTGAAAGTACTAGCGTAATAATGCCCTCCTGACGATGCTGGTTGAGCCAGGCGTTAAAATCGTCGGCTTTAACGAATTTATCCTGCACATCAGGATAGCTAAGACCATACCTGAGTTCGCCCGCGTGTCCGTAGAGCATAATATCGTCTCGTTTCAGACTCCAGGCCAGCCCGGCGGCGACGCCGACGTTGTCGGCAAGAATATAGCGGCTTGATGCCAAAGGCGCCTGGGTCATTTCGACAAAAAACTGTGGCTGTTTGGACTCCATCACCCTGTCGGGGATGGAAAAACCGAACAGCAGCGCCAGTCCCAGCGGACAAAACGCGGGTAATAGGTATTGTTGGCTATGACAGAGGCTATACCAGCCCATAAACGCCCAAACAGTAAAGACGCCCCAGACGCAAAAAACTTTATAGGTTTCGATATGTGTCCACACCGGCGATTTCAACGGGCCCCATGAGGAGACGACAAACGCCGCGACGATCCCGATTATCCCGAACACCAGGTTGATCCCGCCGTTGACACGTAGCGCGGCGACGCCTTCTTTTACGTTATGCAGGACGAAGCGCGCCATGAGTATCGCTATCGGTGCGAAACAGGAAAGAACATAGGTGGGCAGTTTCCCTTTCGCAATGCTGAAAAAGAGAAGCGGCATGATCGTCCATCCGAGCAAATAGAATGCGCCGTTTCGCTCGCGCCAGCCCAGTTTAAGCGCGCCAGGCAGTAACCCCAGCCACGGTAAACTTCCCGCGAGCAGTACCGGCAGATAGTACCAGAAAGGGGCTTTATGCTGGGCATCGCTCATGGCGAATCGCTGGATATGCTCCACCCAGAAAAAGTAATGCCAGAAATCGGCTTCGCGTCGCGCAATGGCGATCGCCCAGGGAAGGACAACCACAAAGCAGCTCAAGACCGCCAGCCAGCCGTATAGCAAAAAGTCCTTCCAGCGTTTCTGGACAATGACCCACGGCAGCACGCTCACTACCGGTACGGCCAGGGCGAGGAAGCCTTTAGTTAATACACCCAGACCGCAGGTTGCGCCCAGTAGCAAAAACATCCCAATCTTGCCCGTTCGGGTCGTGGCCTGCATCCCCTGCCAGAAACAACACATCCCGGCCGTAAGCCAAAGCGCGATCATCGGGTCGAGTACCGCATACGTCCCGATACTGTAAACGGCAAAGAGGGAGAGAAAGATAACGGAGGCGAGCAACGCGGTACGTTTATCCCGCCATAAGCGGAACGTCAGCCACGCCACCAGCGCTGCGGCCAGCAATGTCGTTAAAATAGCGCCAGCCCGCACGCCAAAATTGGTAGCGCCAAAAAGCCACTGACCCAGACTGTTTATCCAGTAACCGGCTATCGGTTTTTCAAAATAACGTAATCCCAGAAAATGCGGCACGATCCAGTCGCCAGACGCCAGTATCTCCCGACTTATTTCGGCATAGCGCGTTTCATCCGGCTGCCAGAGCAGGCGGCTATTGACAGGAATAACATAGTAGAGCGCGATAAATGCGGCGAAAGCCAGATAATAGCGTATCGATTTCATCATGAGGCGCTCGCTGCCTGTTGGCACCCCAGCCAACCTTCACGGCCAGGGATGTGTCCACGTACAATTTGCCCCAACGGCAGAGACTCAGGCGATGTCGGCAGCAGTTCGCCCAGAGGACAAAAGGTGATCCCCGCGTCACGTGCACGAACGAGCAAATCTTCAAACAGCGGCTGATGGACAATACCTTCGACTTCCGCATGGATGGTATATACCGGCGTGCCTTTGTCCTGCAGCATACGGGAGATAATCCAGGTATTGAACGACTGCGCCTGAACGGCGGGGCCGATAACCTCATCCCACGTGGGTAAGGTGACGGGGATTTGCGGCGTCCCTGTCTGGCCCGGCATCAGTAGCGGACGGAATAAGGTGGTTCCACGGCAATCGCTGTTATACCTCAGGTTGAACGGCTCTTTCGCACGAACAACGCGCCCATCCGCTCGCCAGCCGGCCGCGGCTGAGCAGGTGACGGGTTTTCCGATAATGGCCTCAAGCGCCGTTATGCCGCGCGCAATATCTTCTTCAAGCTGGCGGATACTCCAGTGGCCGCTGTGAGTCTGCCACGCATGGTGATCCCAGGCATGTAGTCCCGTCTCATGGTATGTTGCCGTTTCACGAATAATCCCGGCATTGGCGTTGCCGATATTTTTTCCCGGCCAGGCGGTGCCGGCCAGCAGGATATCCCAACCGTAGAGCGAGGCGGCGTTTGAACGTAGCATTTTCCATAAAAATCGCGGTTTTATCAGACGCCAAAGATGGCGTCCCATATTGTCCGGCCCGACGCTGAAGAAAAAGCTGGCCTGAACGCTGTGGCGATGCAATGTCGCCAGCAGCCGGGGAACACCTTCACGCGTTCCTCGCAAGGTATCAACGTCAATGCGTAAACCGACTTTCGTCATGATGCGCGTTCCGCGACATCTACGCTGCGCAGGAAGAAGTCCAGCGTTTCTTCAACCGTATCACGCATCGCAATAGACGGCTCCCAGTTCAGACAGCGCCTGGCATTGTCGATACTGGGTTTCCGGTGTGCGACATCCTGATAACCCTTGCCGTAATAACTACGGCTTTCGACGACCTGGAAACCGGCAAACGGTGGGAAATGGCAGCGCAGTGGATGCTTGTCAAAACTATCGAGCAACAGCGTCGCCAGTTCCTGAATACTGGCTTCGTTGTCAGGGTTGCCGATATTAATGATTTTGCCATCGCACCGATCGCCCTCATTCACAATAATGCGGAATAATGCTTCGATCCCGTCACGAATATCGGTGAAACAGCGCTTCTGCTGACCGCCGTCGATAAGCTTGATCGGCGTCCCTTCTACCAGGTTCAGAATCAACTGCGTTATCGCGCGTGAACTGCCGATACGCGCCGCGTTCAGGCTATCCAGCCGCGGCCCCATCCAGTTAAAGGGACGGAAAAGCGTGAAGCGCAATCCCTCTTTTTCGCCATAAGCCCAAATCACCCGGTCGAGAAGCTGTTTGGAAACGGAGTAAATCCAGCGCGGCTTATTCACCGGCCCGACGATCAGATTCGATTTGTCCTCGTCAAAAGAGGCGTCCGTACACATGCCGTACACTTCAGAGGTAGACGGAAAAACCACGCGTTTACGGTATTTTACGCAATAACGGATAATCCGCAGGTTTTCTTCAAAATCAAGTTCAAAGACGCGCAGCGGGTTGCGGGTGTATTCAATCGGGGTAGCAATCGCTACCAGCGGCAGTACGACATCGCATTTTTTGACATGATATTCGATCCATTCTGAGTGGATGCTGATATCTCCCTCCACGAAATGAAAGCGAGGGTGGAGCAGGAATCGGCTAATGGCGTTGCTGCCGATATCCATACCGTAGACCTCGTAATTCTCTTCATTCAGTAACCGTTCGGTCAAATGATTGCCGATAAAACCGTTGACGCCGAGGATGAGAACGCGAATGCGACGTTTACCGCTGGTCGCTGGTGGACGGTTCAAACGCGCGCCCGCCACCAGACCAAGCGTCTGTGCAAGCTGCGAGCCTTGTACAGTAATACCGTCTCCGGCCTGGCCGGTAATAATCTCCAGCGCGCCATCGGCGCAGGCGACCCGCAGCGGAGAGACCGAAATTACCGAGCCGGGAAGCGCGCCCTGCGCATCCGGACAAATTCGGGAAGACCAGATAGTGAATTTTTGCGAGCCGTTATAGCTGAACGCGCCGGGCCAGGGGGCGGCTACCGCCCGCACCAGGTTATGCACCGTGGAAACCGGTTTGTGCCAGTCGATAAGGCCATCTTCCGGCCTGCGGCGACCATAATACGTAGCGTCAGACTCACGCTGAGGAACAGAAGGTATATTGCCGCATTTCATGGTGGGCAGGATGCTATTAAGCAACTGGCGCGCGGCCTGACATAGCTTATGATGCAGGGTAAGCGCAACATCGTCCTGCGCAATAGCGACGCGTTGACTGGCGACAATCTCTCCGGCGTCGGCACGTTTGACCATACGATGCAGCGTTACGCCCGTTTCGCTTTCGCCGTTAACCAGAACCCAGTTTAGCGGCGCACGGCCACGATAGGCAGGCAATAGAGAACCATGCAGATTGAACGCGCCAGCCGGGGCGAGGTGCAGAATTTCTTCGCTTAACAGGTTGCGGTAATAGAACGAAAAAATAATATCCGGCGCAAGTTCAGCGATGCGGTCGACCCAGATAGGATGGTTTACGTTATCCGGCGCATAAACCGGAATCCCTAATCCTGCCGCCAGCCGGGAGACGGAGCCAAAAAAGGTGTTTTCCGCAGGATTGTCGGCATGAGTGAAAATCGCGGCAATCTCATATCCTGCATCCAGTACGGCCTGCACGCCCTGACATCCCATATCGTGATAGGCAAAAATAACGGCTTTCATTGGTGACTTTCCTCAGTAAACGACGTGCTTTCCGGGTAGATAACTTGTTGAACAAAATAGCGGGGGCGGGCGCGGACATCGTTATAAATGCGACCGATGTATTCGCCCAGCAGCCCCATACCGATGAATTGCGCGCCGATGAAGGTAAACAGAACGGCAAAGAGCATAAATACGCCTTCCGCCGCCCACTGCGGTCCCAGCGCCAGGCGAAGTACAATAAGCAATACCGACAGGCTAAACCCGCCGATGGCGATAACGCTGCCCAGCAGACTCAACAGGCGCAGCGGCGTCGTCGTCAGGCAGGTCACCAGGTCATACATCAGGTTAATGAGACGCATAAAACTGTATTTAGAGTCGCCAAATTCACGTTCAGCGTGATGCACCGGGATTTCGGTAGCCCGACGAGCGAAAATATTGGCCAGAATAGGGATAAAGGTGCTGCGTTCATGGCAGCGCAACATGGTATCGATAATAGGGCGGCGATAGGCGCGTAACATGCAGCCGTAATCGCCCATCGCTTTGCCCGTTGTGCGCTGGATCAGCAGATTAATGATTTTTGACGCCGATTTGCGAAACAGGCTGTCCTGTCGGTTCTGTCGCACGGTGCCTACCACATCGAACCCTTCATCGGCTTTCGCCACCAGGCGCGGGATCTCTTCCGGCGGGTTTTGCAGATCGGCATCCAGCGTAATGATGAGATCGCCGCTTACATGGCTAAACCCCGCCATAATCGCTGCATGTTGACCGTAGTTACGGTTGAGTAAAATAGAGATGATATGGCTATCGGCCTCCTGGGACGCCTTAACCATCAGCTCCGCCGAGCTATCGCTGCTACCATCATCTATCAATAAAATCTCCCACGCTTTGCCCAGACTCTCGCAGGCGGTGGTGGTGCGTCTTATCAATTCCGGCAGGCTTTCCTGTTCGTTATAGACAGGAATAACCACCGAGACTTTTTTTATGGGGGCGGCGTCAAACATGCTTATTGTCCTGCTATCTGATGAAGGGCGGTAATGACCCGATCAAAGTCATTCTCGGTCATGTCCGGGAAGAGCGGCAGTGAGCAGATCCGCTCGCTGTTCCACTCGGTGTCAGGCAGCGTGAGCGTTGGGAAACGTTCGCGATAATATTTTTGCGTATGCGCGGCGCGGAAATGCAGCCCTGTGCCGATGCCTTTCGTTTTCAGCGATGCCATCAGAGCATCCCGGGTAATACCGCAACGGGCTTCATCGACCCGGATAATGAATAAATGCCAGGCGTGAATATGTTCCCACGACGGAAGGCTCAGAGGCTGAAAAGGCAGGTTTGCCATTGCCTGGTGGTACTGCGCTGCGATGGCGGCGCGGCGAGCGTTAAGCGCATCCAGTTTCTGTAACTGGGCAAGCGCGATAGCGGCGTTGAGGTCGGGCAAATTATATTTGTAGCCCGGCGCCAGGACTTCCGCTTGTGGCGCGCGTCCTCCGCTCTGTCGATCCCAGGCATCAACGCCAAGCCCGTGAAACTTGAGACTGCGCAGTTTATCGGCGAATTGCGGGTTATCCGTGACGACGATACCGCCTTCAGCGCAGGTAATGTTCTTAATGGCGTGGAAGGAGAAAATCGCGGTGCCCCGGGCGCCAATGTGGCGACCTTTGTAGCTGGTTCCTGTCGCGTGCGCCGCGTCTTCAATCACTGGAATGCCATAACGCTCGCCAAGAGCGTAAATAGCGTCCAGATCGGCGGGCGCGCCAGCGTAGTGGACGGGGATAATTGCTTTGGTTTGTGGCGTAATCGCGGCTTCGATATGTTCAGGCGTGACCATCAGCGTATCGCGATCGACATCGACCATGACGGGGTTCGCGCCGAGTAAAACGATCATATTTAGCGTAGAAACCCACGTCATTGACGGTGTAATGACCTCGTCGCCTTCACCAATGCCCAGCGCCATCAACGCGATGTGCATACCGGCAGTGGCTGAACTGACGGCAACGGCATATTGATTGCCAGTTAGCCGACAAAACGCCGCTTCCAGTTCCTGATTTTTCGGGCCGGTTGTTATCCAACCTGAGTCCAGTACGGTCTTAACGGCAGCGAGCTCTTCCGCGCCCATCGCCGGACGGGAGAAAGGCAAAAAGTCCGACATCATTTTTCCTTCAGCCATTGAAAGCCGCTTTTCAAATATTTCGGCAATAGAAAAGGGCTTATTTTTTAACGCATTTAGCTGAACCCTACTGGATGAATATTAAATTAACATTAAGAAATTAAGGTGAAGTAAAAAGATAATTTTTAACGGAATTATGCTTTGCTTTCGCCGAAAGTTTAAGGCATTTTATGCATGCCCAAAAGCTGTTTTTATGTTTCTGGCCTGGTCTTCCGTTGCGGAATTTCATTTTAATCGTATTGCTATTAAGTTAGCTGCACTGTCTGCCTGAGAGGTTAATGTGCTGGCATTTACCCTACGCTTTATTAAAAACAAACGCTATTTCGCGATTCTGGCGGGGGCGTTGGTTATTATCGCTGGGTTGGCCTCACAACATGCCTGGAGCGGTAACGGTCTACCGCAGATTAACGGTAAAGCGCTGGCGGCGCTGGCGAAGCAGCATCCGGTAGTCGTGTTATTCCGCCATGCCGAGCGGTGCGATCGTTCCGATAATACCTGCCTGTCAGACAGCACGGGGATTACGGTCAACGGTGCGCAAGATGCCAGAGCGCTGGGTAAAGCCTTCAGTGCCGATATACAAAATTACAATCTCTATTCCAGTAATACGGTGCGCACCATCCAGTCGGCAACCTGGTTTTCTGCGGGCAGGTCGCTTACGGTGGATAAAAAAATGATGGATTGCGGCAGCGGTATTTATGCTTCAATCAATACGTTACTGAAAAAGTCGCAGAATAAAAATATAGTCATTTTTACCCATAATCATTGTTTGACGTATATTGCAAAAAATAAGCGCGGCGTAAAGTTTGATCCGGACTATCTTAATGCGCTCGTTATGCATGCGGAAAACGGAAAACTCTTTTTAGATGGTGAATTTGTTCCCGGCTAGCCGCATGTTAAAAGCGTAAAGACAGCCTGAAGCGGCTGTCGTCATTATAATAACCCTTTCAATGCTAATGTGTGGCGTGTCGCTACATTCAAATCATACAGCGCCAGTTCTTCTGGCTTGACCCAGGCGTAGTCCTGAAATTCGTCGTTAATACATATATCGCGGTTAGCGGAAACACAGTCGAAGATGAGATAAATCATATAAATCTCTTCTTGTCTGCCATCAGCGTAGGTTTTAATACGGATATCGTCGCGGAAGGTCCACGGCGTAATATCGCTCAGAATCAGTTGTTCGCCGAGTTCCTCCCGAATCTCCCGACGCAGCGCCTCTTCAATGCGTTCGCCTGGCTCGACCCCGCCGCCCGACAGCGCCCACTGACCGGGAAAGACGCCGCGGTTGTCGGCCATTTTGCACAGCAGATAACAGCCATCATTTTGAATTAATGGGCAAACTATAGTTCGTTGACGCATAAGTCGCTTCCTTAAACCACCAGGCCATCAGCTTAACAAATCATTCTGCGAAATTCTTTGTGAAAAATGGAAGCGATAACGCAGACTGCGTTTTTTGTTAATTTTGTTGATGCAGGCGTCGCCATGTGATGGCGCAATGATGCGTCATGGCGAAAGTAGTATTTCGTTACAATATGTTTTTGGAATGGTTTCTTAGTGCATTGATTCCTCAGCGTCTGGCAGTACAATTCTGCCGTTTTGGGGAGTTTTTCTTTATGTGCTTGCTGGAAAGGGTAAAAATGAAAAAAAGCATATTATTAGGTTTTGCCGGAATGCTGTTCGTTTCTGCATCGGCGCAGGCCATCAGTATTAGCGGCCAGGCGGGCGAAGATTACACCAACATTGGCGTGGGTTTTGGTACGGAATCGACGGGACTGGCGCTAAGCGGCAACTGGATGCACAACGATGATGATGGCGACGCTGCGGGCGTGGGTCTGGGGCTGAACATTCCGGTGGGACCGCTGCTGGCGACGGTCGGCGGTAAAGGTATTTATACCAATCCGAAAGACAGCGATGAAGGCTATGCGGCGGCTGTCGGCGGTGGGCTACAATGGAAAATCGGCAACAGCTTCCGTCTGTTCGGCGAGTATTATTATTCACCAGATTCGCTGTCCAGCGGTATCGACAGTTATGAAGAAGCGAATGCAGGCGCGCGTTTCACCATTATGCGCCCGCTGAGCATTGAAGCCGGTTATCGTTACCTGAACCTGGCGGGTAAAGACGGCAACCGCGATAATGCGATTGCTGACGGCCCTTATGTTGGCGTAAACGCCAGCTTTTGATGCTAACGGCGCGGCAATCGTCGCGCCATATTCCTCCTTTTCCCGTCATTCTTCTTTCCACGTCCTATTCCTCTTTGCGTTATAGTGTTTTCATCATAAGAGCAGGAGAACACAATGCTAAATGTGGAAATGCTATCCACCGGGGATGAGGTGTTGCACGGACAAATCGTTGACACCAATGCCGCCTGGTTGGCTGATTTTTTCTTTCATCAGGGCGTTCCGTTATCACGGCGAAATACGGTAGGCGATAATCTGGACAGTCTGGTCGCTATCTTGCGTGAACGCAGTCAACATGCTGATGTTTTGATTGTTAATGGCGGGTTAGGGCCGACCAGCGATGATTTAAGCGCGCTCGCCGCGGCAACGGCAAAAGGCGAAGGATTAGTACTGCACCAGGCGTGGCTGACCGAAATGGAACGTTACTTTCAGCAGCGTGGTCGCGTGATGGCGCCGAGCAACCGTAAACAGGCGGAACTGCCTGCCAGCGCGGAGTTTATTAATAATCCGGTCGGCACTGCCTGTGGATTTGCGCTACAGCTCAACCGCTGCCTGATGTTTTTCACCCCCGGCGTACCGTCGGAATTTAAGGTTATGGTGGAGAAGGAAATCTTACCGCGGTTACGCGCGCGTTTTTCGCTGCCGGAGCCGCCGCTTTGCCTGCGGTTAACGACTTTTGGACGTTCAGAAAGCGACCTCGCGCAGCGTCTCGATTCACTGCAGTTGCCGCCCGGCGTGACGATGGGGTATCGCTCATCAATGCCGATCATTGAACTGAAGTTGACCGGCCCGGCGACGCAACGGGAGGCGATGCTGGCGTTATGGACAGAGGTCAAACGGGTCGCCGGACAGAACCTGATTTTTGAAGGTACGGAAAATCTGCCGGCGCAAATAGCCCGCCGCCTGCAGGAAAGGCAGTTGAGTCTGACGTTGAGCGAGCAATACACCAGCGGCTTACTGGCGCTACAGCTTTCCCGCGCCGGGGCGCCTGTTCTTGCCAGCGAAGTCGTTCCTTCTCAGGAAGAGACGCTGGCGCAAACGGCGCACTGGACGACAGAACGACGCAGCAATCATTATGCCGGTCTGGCGCTGGCCGTGTCGGGGCTGGAAAACGAACATCTTAATTTCGCGCTGGCGACGCCGGATGGCACGTATGCCTTACGCGTGCGTTTTAGCGCCAATCGGTATAGTCTGGCAATACGTCAGGAGGTCTGCGCGATGATGGCGCTAAATATGCTGCGCCGCTGGCTTAATGGCGAGGACATTATCAGCGAGCATGGCTGGATAGACGTGGTTGAATCATTGACATCATAATCCCTTTCTCTTATCTGCGATGGGAACGACATCGTGAGCCGGATAAGGCCGCTATGCCATTATCCGGCAATATTATCTGCTTTTTTGTCCAGCCAATTGTACTGAATACAAAGTAATACGTGCGTTAATTCACATTTATATGGTTAACCCTTCCACTCCGTTGGAAGGCGGATAAGCTTTGACGCGCTTCACAATTTTTGCCCTACTGACCTTTCACACTGATTCCAGTGTCTCAGACTGGAGTCCAATATGTTGGAATCAAGTAAAGTCCCGGCTCTTACTCGCGCAATCGACATCCTCAATTTGATCGCGCGTATTGGCCCATGCAGCGCGGCAATCATTATTGAAACGCTGCGTATTCCAAAAAGCACCGCGTACCTGCTGTTGAATGAATTAAAACGTCAGCGATTTATTAGCCTCGATCATCAGGATAACTACTGCCTGTGGACTAAGCTCGTTGAATTGTCGGGTCATGCGCTCAGCAAGATGGATCTGCGGGAGCTGGCGCGTCCTCGTCTAACACAACTGATGGATGAAACCGGGCTGCTGTGTCACTTGGGGATCATCGACCACGAAAATGCGTATTACATACTGAAAGTGGAATCCTCATCCACTATCAGCGTGCGCTCGCATGAGGGGAAAAGCCTCTCTCTTTATCGTTCCGGCATCGGCAAATGCCTGCTGGCATGGCAGCCGGCCGCCGTACGCAAAGCCATTATTGAACAACTGGTATGGGAGCGAGCCACGCTGACCACCATCACCGAGCCGCAACAATTGAATGATGAGCTGGAACGCATTCGCCAGCGTGGATGGAGCTTTGATAACGGGGAGGATTATCCGGATGTCCGCTGCGTTGCCGCACCGGTATTTAATGCCAGAAACGAACTGACCGCGGCAATTTCAGTGGTCGGCACGCGCCTGCAAATCAACGAAGAGAATCTAGATTATTTGGCCGGTAAAGCTATTGCCTGTGCCAAAGATATTTCACGCCTGTTGGGATGGAAAAGTCCCTTCGACTCACTCGCATCTTAAAATGGAGAATATTATGACTCTTCCTAAAATTAAACACGTTCGAGCCTGGTTTATTGGGGGCGCTACCGCAGAGAAAGGGGCTGGCGGCGGGGATTATCACGACCAGGGAGGAAATCACTGGATTGATGACCATATCGCCACTCCCATGAGCAAATATCGCGACTATGAGCAGTCTCGTCAGTCTTTTGGGATCAACGTGTTAGGGACGCTGATTGTCGAAGTAGAGGCGGAAAATGGGCAGACGGGGTTCGCCGTTTCGACAGCAGGGGAGATGGGCTGTTTTATCGTAGAAAAACATCTTAACCGGTTTATTGAAGGCAAATGCGTAAGCGATATCAAACTTATTCACGATCAGATGCTCGGCGCGACCATGTACTACTCCGGTTCCGGCGGTCTGGTGATGAACACGATTTCCTGTGTGGATCTGGCGTTGTGGGATTTGTTTGGCAAGGTGGTTGGGCTGCCGATTTATAAATTGCTGGGCGGAGCGGTGCGCGATGAAATTCAGTTTTACGCCACCGGCGCACGCCCGGATCTGGCTAAAGAAATGGGCTTTATCGGCGGTAAAATGCCGACTCACTGGGGACCGCACGATGGTGATGCGGGGATCCGTAAAGATGCCGCGATGGTGGCGGATATGCGTGAAAAGTGCGGGCCGGATTTCTGGCTGATGCTCGACTGCTGGATGAGTCAGGATGTGAACTATGCGACTAAACTGGCTCACGCCTGTGCGCCATTTAATCTCAAATGGATTGAAGAGTGTCTGCCGCCGCAGCAGTATGAAGGCTATCGCGAATTAAAACGCAACGCGCCTGCAGGGATGATGGTTACCAGCGGCGAACACCATGGTACGCTGCAATCCTTCCGCACTCTGGCAGAAACCGGCATTGATATTATGCAGCCGGATGTTGGCTGGTGCGGCGGATTAACCACGCTGGTTGAGATCGCCGCGCTTGCCAAATCGCGCGGGCAACTGGTGGTGCCGCACGGTTCGTCTGTCTATTCGCACCATGCAGTTATTACTTTCACTAATACCCCTTTCAGCGAGTTCCTGATGACCAGCCCGGACTGCTCCACCCTGCGTCCGCAATTTGACCCGATTCTCCTGGATGAGCCGGTGCCGGTGAATGGACGCATCCATAAATCAGTGCTGGATAAGCCGGGCTTCGGCGTCGAGCTTAACCGTGACTGTCACTTGAAACGCCCTTATAGCCACTAATAACTCGTGCGTTGCCTTTGTACGGCAACGCCCTCATCCTGTTGAGGATATTGCTATGAGCATCACTTTACTTGACGGCGTAGTGAAGAAAAACCGCGCACGTTTAATTCCTTTTATGTTGGCACTGTATGTACTGGCGTTTCTGGATCGTTCAAATATTGGTTTTGCCAAAGAGACCTATCAGATAGATACCGGGCTAAGTAATGAAGCCTACGCGCTAGGGGCCGGTATTTTCTTTGTGGTTTACGCTTTCCTTGGCGTACCGGCTAACCTGCTGATGCGCAAATTTGGCGCAAGAACCTGGATCGGCACGACTACCCTGCTGTGGGGCTTTCTCTCTGCTGCGATGGCCTGGGCGGATAGTGAAGCAAAATTTCTGATAATCCGCACGCTATTGGGCGCGGCGGAGGCTGGATTTTTCCCCGGCATGATCTATCTAACTTCACAATGGTTCCCGCAGCGTAACCGTGCCAGCATTATGGGGCTATTTTATATGGGCGCGCCGCTGGCGTTAACGTTGGGTTCGCCGCTCTCCGGCGCTCTGCTGGAGATGCATGGTTTTATGGGGCACCCGGGATGGTTCTGGATGTTCGTTATCGAAGGCCTACTGGCGATTGGCGCAGGGATATTCACCTTTTTCTGGCTTGATGACACTCCGCAGCAGGCGCGTTTTCTTAGCCTGGAAGAAAAGAACGCGCTTATCAGGCAACTGGCGAGCGAAGAAGAGAAAAAGGTCACGTCAAGGCTTGCGGATGCGCTGCGTAATGGACGCGTCTGGCAACTGGCTATTATTTATCTGACGATTCAGGTGGCGGTATACGGACTCATCTTTTTCCTGCCGACCCAGGTTGCCGCGCTATTGGGCACTAAAGTGGGCTTTACCGCTTCGGTGGTAACAGCGGTTCCCTGGGTGGCGGCTTTGCTTGGCACATGGCTTATTCCTCGCTACTCCGACCGTACCGGCGATCGCCGTAACGTTGCGGCAGTGACGTTACTGGCTGCGGGTATTGGCATTGGCCTGTCAGGTCTGGTTTCTCCGGTGCTCGCTATTCTGGCGCTCTGTGTTGCAGCAGTAGGATTTATTGCCGTTCAGCCCGTATTCTGGACCATGCCGACGCAGCTACTTTCCGGTACGGCTCTGGCGGCAGGAATTGGTTTCGTTAATCTGTTTGGCGCTGTGGGCGGTTTTATTGCCCCAATTCTGCGCGTAAAAGCGGAAACGTTGTTTGCCAGCGATGCGGCGGGCCTGCTGACGCTGGCCGGAGTCGCCATCATTGGCTCATTAATTATCTTCACGCTGAGCGTTAATCGTCCGGTGGCGCAATCCGGCGCTGCGCATCATTAATCTTATCTACGTTGTAAGGATCGCTATGAACGCATTGTTATCAAATCCTTTTAAAGAAGGATTACGTAAAGGGGATACGCAAATTGGTTTGTGGCTCAGTTCAACCACCTCTTATATGGCGGAGATTGCGGCGACGTCGGGTTATGACTGGTTGTTAATAGATGGCGAGCACGCGCCTAATACGGTGCAGGACTTGTATCATCAGTTACAGGCCATCGCCCCATACGCCAGCCAGCCGGTGATTCGCCCGATCGAGGGAAGTAAAGCGCTCATTAAACAGGTACTGGACATCGGGGCGCAAACGCTACTGATCCCGATGGTTGACACCGCAGAACAGGCGCGCCAGGTCGTTTCCGCTACCCGATACCCGCCGTTGGGGCAACGAGGCGTTGGCGCGAGCGTGGCGCGTGCGGCGCGCTGGGGGAGAATCGACAACTATATGGCACAGGCCAATGAGTCGCTCTGCCTGTTGGTGCAGGTTGAAAGCAAAGTGGCGCTGGAAAACCTTGACGCGATTCTGGAGGTTGAAGGCATTGATGGCGTCTTTATCGGTCCGGCAGATCTCTCTGCTTCATTGGGTTACCCCGATAATGCCGGACACCCGGAAGTGCAGCGGATCATTGAAGCGTGTATTTATCGTATTCGCGCCGCCGGAAAAGCGGCGGGTTTTTTGGCGGTCGATCCGGCAATGGCGCAGAAATGTCTGGCGTGGGGCGCGAATTTTGTCGCGGTCGGGGTAGATACGATGCTCTACACCGAGGCGCTGGACAGCAGGTTGGCGATGTTTAAATCTGTTCAGTCAGTAAGCACGGCAAAACGTAGTTATTGAGAAAAATGCCGGATGGCACGTATGCCTTACGCGTGCGTTTTAGCGCCAATCGGTATAGTCTGACAATACGTCAGGAGGTCTGCGCGATGATGGCGCTAAATATGCTGCGCCGCTGGCTTAATGGCGAGGACATTACCAGCGAGCATGGCTGGATAGACGTGGTTGAATCATTGACGGCATAGAACTTTTAGTGGGAAGGCCTGGCCTTCCCACCCTTATATACTTATAAATTCTTCGCAGGGCATCATTTCAGGATAAGTACTCACCATTACTGGAGACTGTATTCATATATTTGTCGCCGGGTTTGGGTGTTAAATAGTGTTTGTTCCTCTACTGAAAGCGTTAAGAACTTTTCCGCAAACTCTCGTAGTGTGGTAGCAGGATCGTTTTGCCCGGCATTCGATAAGAGTTGAATTGTATGGTAACAAAATAGACCACAGCCGTTGGGTACATTATTTTGTAAATTAGTTTCAATAAAATCAATATCTTCGTTTTCTGATATGCCTGCAATTTTTGCTGCTTCTATAATCTCTTGCTTAGTATTTTCATTTAAATCATAATAAGTATTAAATATAAAGCATTTTATTTTTTCTGCAAGTTTATAAAATAAACATATAAGCCAGTGATCTCCTGTATTTATCAGAAAGACTTCATTTTCAGATAATCCTGATTGAGCCATCTTTTCAAGTAGCTGAGTGCGTAATATATTTTCTTTGGTGGTAGGATGAATAAGCCCAATAGGATAGTTTACCGAGAGAAAAGGTGATTCTTGAACCAGACCTTGCGTTGCAGCTGCCAGCTCATCTGACGACAACATTCGCGCACTACACCAAAGATTTTCAACTCCTACCTGTTCTTGATCTGTCTGAGCGAACTGGTCGCCCATAATTTTATGTGCTATTCCTATTTTTTTAGAAAGGTCGGTTGTCGCGGAACCGGCCATATAAAGTAATCTGGAAGGGGCATGTAGCTTTTTCCACTCAGTGTTATTTTTTGTTATATCGTTATTGGCGATTTGATGTAATACAAGGCAAGCCTGATTGATTTTTTTGTCTATATCTGGTGATCCCGATCTTTTTCCGCTAAAGAGATCAAAAAGAAATTTCTCAACTCTATGTCCCAGGTCATCGTTGCGTAACGCAAGATTGCATAACAGATCAATACAATTCTGATCACCGTTCTCTACGGCGCTAAACAACAACGCAAGCGTCTCATCGCTCACCTCTTCTGCATATAAGCTGTGAAATTGCGGTATGCTCAATCGGTAAAGTGAATTTACACATATATTCATTTTGCTCTGTTTCCTGGTAGGTGAAAGTAGCGAATATGATGTAATTTATAATTATTTGTAAAAATATTATTGTTAGTGGGGGATATATTAAATCAGGCATAGACCTGATTTTATTATTATTCACATAACACTCAATTATTATGGAGATATTCAGTTATCCCCCTCTTTAAAGGAGGCTGGTAACGCGTCGGTACAAGAGATATTGCTCTATAAACAGTAACGTCGTTATCTGTCATGCCACCGTGGGTTAGCGGTCATGGTTAACCAAATAGGGCAGGTTATTGCAAAGAGACATCCGCGTTTATACCCAAAATAATCCGTAGCCAACACATAAGCAACTTGAAGTATGAAGGGTATATGTCTGATGGAAAATCGGTCCCGGTTAGTAGGGTAATGGCGCCGGAGGGGCTCCGGCGCTTTTTACTTAGCCGAGCGCCTGGGCGAGTAGCGTAATGGGGTGTTCGCAGCGCTTGCTTGTAGACATCTCAATTTGCCACTTACAGGTTTCACAATCGGTGACGACAATGTCGGCGCCGCTCTCTTCAATCTGGCGGAACAGCGGCGCGCCGATGGACTGTGATGTCGGATAGTTTTCCTTTTTAAATCCATACGTACCGGCAATGCCGCAGCACTGTGAATCAAGTACCGTCAATTCAAGCCCCGGAATTTGCCGCAATAATTCAAGCGTGTAAAGCGTCCAGCCCATTTTTTCCATATGACACGGCGTATGGTAGACCACTTTCAGCGGCAAAGGATTAAGCGGCAGCGTTTTCCCGGCATCCAGTTTGCGCCATAGCCAGCGGGTGGCCAGCTCGATATGTTCGCGCAGCCCGGCGTTGTCCACGTCCAGCACTTCAGGATATTCATCGCGCAACGCAAACGTACAGGTGGATGACGTGGCGATGACCGGAATACCTTTGACGGCAATCGCCTCGCGTAGCGACTCCACATTGCTGATAGCCTGTTTGCGAGCTTTATCCGTAAAACCGTTAGCGATCAGCGGTACGCCGCAACACTTCTCTTTACTCAGTAACTGTACGCCAGTACCCATTGCGTTCAGCACCTTAATCAGATCTTTTCCGAGCTGCGGATGGTTGTAATTCACAAAACAGCCATGGAAAAAGGCGACCTGATCTTTGTATTTAGCCTGCTGCGCCGCCACGCTACGATACCAGCGGCGGAAGGTGCCGAAAGAGTATTTTGGTAAGGTGCGGCGATGATCGATTTTGAGCGCGTAATCAAGCAACTGGCGCACTGGCTTTAATGCGGTGGCGGTATTGACCACCGGCGCGAACGGCGTTGAAACGCTGCCCATCAGATCGGTATGGCTGAGAATAAAATTACGCAATGACGGGCGCGTCGTATCGTATTTCGCGCGGGCGCGCTGGATGATATCGCCAATCTTCACGTCCGACGGACAGGCGACCTCACACCGTTTGCAGTTAATGCAATATTTCAGCGCCTCATCATACAGTGCGCCGTCTTTCAGACGCAGGCGCTCGCCATCCGGTCCGGCCTGTTTAGGGCCAGGGTAGCCAGGATTAACGCGGCTGACCGGGCACGCGGTGGTGCACACCGTACATTTAATACAACTTTCAAAACGTGTGTCGCTCATTGCTGTTCTCCTGCACGCTCAGCGATATGGTGCGCGGCCTGGAGGGCGCTGACTGCGCAGACACCGCCGCCGCATCCCTCAGCTATAGGATCGAATCCCGCCAGCACAGAACCTATTGCATACAGATTTTCTACCGTGTTGCCCGCAAGGGAGGGGCGGAAGGCGTCATCCGTCACGACGCCAAACTGCTGCCAGGGCTGTGGGTCGAAGAAATGTTGTTGATACCATTCGGCGCGGGTGGCCGTTTGCTGTACGTCGAGCCCTAAAATAGGTTCGCGGATCCCTTCGCGCTCGGCAACCAGACCGCTACTAAAGAAGCTACCGCTGGCAAGTACGGCAAAACGCGGGCGCAGTGGGATATCGGCATGGTTGCGGGTCCATATTTCGCTCACGGTACCGCGACGGCAGGTGACTTTCTTCACTTCATCGCCCGGCATCCAGATGCCGCCCTGACGGACAAACTGGCGCTGGAGCTGATTGTGCAGACGAATACCGAGCACCGATGGCGGCAGCGTCGGCAGCAGCGTGAGCGCGCAGGGCAGACGTTCGTTAAGCCAGCGCCACAGCGTATCGTTCGCCAGCCCGAAACAGGCGGGCATGATGATCATGTCGCAGTTTGTCGCTATTGGCGACAGCGCGTCGTACAGCAGTGGCCATTTTTCTTCGTTATCAAGCAGACGCGCAATATTGACCGCGCGAAATTCCGTCGGGTTATCACGCAGTACGTCCAGTTCCGGAAGGTCGATTTCTGCGGTTTCCACGTTGAGATCGCGTTGACGCAGCGACGCTGCCGCAAGGTGCGCCTGGAAATCCAGTAATCCGCTAACGCCGACGACGCAAATTCGCTGTGCGGATAACGGCCAGACCGGTACTTCCGGCGAGCTAAGCCAGGTTGAACGCAATGTGCCAAGCGGCGTGACACGCTGGTGCGCCTGCTGTACGTCGCCGTATAACTGCGCGCCGCTGGCGTTAAGTAGCGTTTGCGCCTGTTGCGCCAGCGTAAGGACTTTTTGCGCGCCTAACCGCGAATAAGGATGTTCAGGCGCCTGGCGGCGCAGCGCATCAAGCCCGGCGGTAATGTCGGTTACCGGTTGGCCGTCGGGCAGGGCGCTGAGTAGATCCAGCGAGCCGGAGGAAAAATGCAGCGCGCTTTGTCCGCGGGTGACGATGGCGCAGCGTAATCCATGCTGCTGGAGTTGCAGTCCGCATAGCAAACCGGCGAGACCTCCGCCCATAATAACCGTATCAAATTTCATCCTGGTGCTCCTTCTCCAGACCGCATAATCCCTGATAAACCCAGCGCGTGAATTCGCTTTCGCGCAGCGCGTCTCCCCAGGCGACAGGTTGTACGCCTTTCCAGCGCTCATTCAGAAATTCAGAGAGTTGCGTAATAGATTGCGCCGCGGTCGTCACATTAAAACGCTGCAATAGCCCGGCCGCGCGGCAGGCGCATAGCTCGCCCTGGCAAGTGCCCATCCCTACGCGGGTGCGACGGCGCAGATCCAGCAGGCTATTCACGGTTAAGTTTTCGACGGCATACTGCACTTCCCCCGCCGTGACGGCCTCGCATTCACAGACCAGGCTACGGTGTTGGCGGCCTTCACTCAGCCACCCCGGCGTGCGATCGCCATGCCGATAAACCGCCGATCCGCGTAGCGGCGCGGGAAGCGAGATAATGCGTTTCAGCGTATGTTCCGTAGACTCTTTTGAGCCAGGCAACGGCGTATCCGCCGTGATGCAGGGGCGAGTATTGCCCAACTTGCGGCACACGGCGTCGGTCGCCCATTCCGCCATCAGGCGGTAAGTCATTAGCTTCCCGCCGGTAATGGTAATGAAGCCTTCAAGCCCGTCGCGTTCGGCGTGGTCGAACAACACAATACCGCGGCTGACGTTACGACCGCTGGGATCGTCATCGCTGGCCACCAGCGGGCGGACGCCGGAATACGCGCGCAGAATACGCGTCTTCGCCATGACAGGGGCCAGTTTTTCCCCTTCACGCAGCAGGATATCGACTTCATCTGCGGTGACGCGGTTGCTGTCTATCTCATTGTAATCAATATGGGTAGAGGTGGTGCCGATCAGTGAAATCGTATCGCCAGGTACCAGAATGTCGGCATCCGATGGTTTCCGGCAGCGGTTAATGACATGCTGGTTGATCCGATGGTCCATGATCAACAGCGAGCCTTTCGCCGGGAACATGCGAATACTCAGGTCGGCGTATTCGGCGATCCGTTGCCCCCAGATACCTGCCGCATTGACCACCACCGGCGCGTGAAGCGTCTGGGTTTCGCCAGTGAGATGGTTGCGCACATGGACGCCGCAGACCGTTGCGCCTTCACGAATGAGCCCGGTCACTTCATGCGCCGTTAACACGATTGCGCCATGTTCTCTGGCATCCAGCATATTGGCGGCGGTAAGGCGGAAAGGGTCCACGGTGCCATCCGGCACTTTTACCGCACCGATGAGCGCAGGGTTAACGGAAGGTTCGATGATGCGAGCCTGCTGCGGATCGATGGCTTCAGCGCGAATGCCTGCCGCTTCACAGGCGCGAATAAAGGTGGCCTGAAACGCAAGATCATCTTCCGGCAACGTAATAAACAGACCATCCGTCGGTTCGACGCAATGGCGGGCGATCCGTTTTAAAATCTGGTTTTCACTAATGCACTCGCGCGCGGATTCCGCGTCGGTAACCGCATAACGAGCGCCGCTGTGCAGCAGCCCGTGGTTACGCCCGGTCGCGCCGGTCGCTATATCATGCCGTTCCACCAGAATGACACGTAAACCGCGCAGCGCGCAGTCGCGGGCGATCCCTGCGCCTGTTGCTCCACCGCCAATGATAATCACGTCACTTGCTTGCGAGTCGCGAGTTTTCATTGTTTTTCCTCACAGTTCGTTTTTTATCATTTAGCCATACAAATCATATGGAATGTTTGATTTCGCGCATAATCGCTCACTATTCGAAAATGAAACGTGATTTCGTGCGCCTTTCTGAACATTGGTCATAAAACTGTAACAATATGTGCTGTAATTCACATTAACGTGACGTATCTTTACTTAACATCGCGGCCACACTGGGAGCAGCGGGGTTGTTTGAACAAACTGCGGTGTTTACCTCTAAATAAAATACGGGCCACGGAGGCTACAATATGTTGAGTATTTTTAAACCAGCGCCGCATAAAGCGCGCTTGCCAGCGGCGGAGATTGATCCGACCTATCGCCGATTACGCTGGCAGATTTTCCTGGGGATATTCTTTGGCTATGCCGCGTATTATCTGGTGCGCAAGAACTTTGCCCTCGCGATGCCCTACCTGGTAGAACAGGGTTTTTCACGCGGCGATCTGGGCTTTGCGTTGTCCGGGATTTCCATCGCTTATGGTTTTTCGAAATTTATAATGGGTTCGGTGTCCGATCGCTCGAATCCGCGCGTTTTTCTGCCGGCAGGGTTGATTCTGGCCGCAGCAGTCATGTTGTTTATGGGCTTTGTACCGTGGGCGACATCCAGCATCGCCGTGATGTTTGTGCTGTTGTTCCTTTGCGGCTGGTTCCAGGGGATGGGGTGGCCGCCGTGCGGACGTACAATGGTTCACTGGTGGTCGCAGAAAGAGCGCGGCGGCATTGTGTCGGTCTGGAACTGTGCGCATAACGTCGGCGGCGGGATCCCGCCACTGCTGTTCCTGCTGGGGATGGCGTGGTTTAACGACTGGAAAGCGGCGCTCTATATGCCAGCCTTTGGCGCGATTGTGGTGGCGCTGTTCGCTTTCGCAATGATGCGCGATACGCCGCAATCCTGCGGTCTGCCGCCTATCGAAGAGTATAAAAACGACTATCCGGACGACTACAACGAAAAAGCGGAAGAAGAGCTGACTGCGAAGCAGATCTTCATGCAGTACGTACTGCCAAACAAACTGTTGTGGTACATCGCTATCGCCAACGTGTTTGTTTATCTGCTGCGCTACGGCATCCTCGACTGGTCGCCGACCTACCTGAAAGAAGTGAAGCATTTCGCACTGGATAAATCCTCCTGGGCCTACTTCCTGTATGAATACGCGGGTATTCCGGGCACGCTGCTGTGTGGCTGGATGTCGGATAAAGTCTTCCGCGGCAACCGTGGCGCGACCGGCGTGTTCTTTATGACCCTGGTGACTATCGCGACCATCGTTTACTGGATGAACCCGGCAGGAAACCCGAACGTTGATATGGCTTGTATGATTATCATCGGCTTCCTGATCTACGGCCCGGTAATGTTGATCGGTCTGCACGCGCTGGAACTGGCGCCGAAAAAAGCGGCGGGTACGGCGGCGGGCTTTACCGGTCTGTTTGGTTACCTGGGCGGTTCTGTCGCTGCAAGCGCCATTGTGGGTTATACCGTTGACTTCTTCGGTTGGGATGGCGGCTTTATGGTGATGATTGGCGGCAGCATTCTGGCGGTAATCCTGCTGGTGGTCGTGATGATTGGTGAAAAACGCCATCATGATGAGCTGCAGTTAAAACGCAACGGAGGCTAATAACATGAAAACCACACTGAAAAACCTTAGCGTGGCGTTAATGTTGGCAGGAATGACCATCGGAAGCGGCGCCGTGGCGGCTGAAAAAGTCGTTATCGCCCACCGTGGTGCCAGCGGTTATCTGCCGGAGCATACGCTACCGGCGAAAGCGATGGCGTATGCGCAAGGGGCAGATTATCTGGAACAGGATTTAGTGATGACAAAGGACGACCATCTGGTCGTCCTCCATGACCACTACCTTGACCGGGTGACTGACGTCGCTGATCGTTTTCCGGACCGGGCGCGTAAAGATGGGCGCTATTACGCTATCGATTTTACGCTGGATGAAATTAAATCCCTGAAGTTTACCGAAGGGTTTGATATTGAAAACGGCAAAAAAGTACAAACTTATCCGGGCCGTTTCCCGATGGGAAAATCTGATTTCCGCATTCATACCTTTGAAGAGGAAATTGAATTCGTTCAGGGATTAAATCACTCTACCGGTAAAAATATCGGTATTTATCCGGAAATTAAAGCGCCGTGGTTCCATCATCAGGAAGGGAAAGATATTGCCGCGAAAACGCTGGAAGTGCTGAAGAAGTATGGTTACACCGGCAAGCAGGACAATGTCTATTTGCAGTGTTTTGATGTCGCTGAGCTGAAACGTATTAAGAATGAACTGGAACCCAAAATGGGGATGGATCTCAATCTGGTTCAACTTATTGCGTATACCGACTGGAATGAAACACAGCAGAAACAGCCGGACGGTCGTTGGGTAAATTACAACTACGACTGGATGTTTAAGCCGGGCGCTATGAAGCAGGTGGCGGAATATGCGGACGGTATTGGTCCGGATTACCATATGCTGGTTGCGGAAGGCTCAACGAAAGGGAATATCAAGCTGACTGGAATGGTGCAAGACGCGCATCAGAATAAGATGGTAGTGCATCCTTACACTGTGCGTGCCGATCAATTGCCGGACTATGCCACAGACGTCAATCAGTTGTACGACATCCTGTATAACAAGGCGGGCGTCGACGGGCTGTTCACTGACTTCCCGGATAAGGCGGTTATGTTCCTGCAAAAAAATGACTAAAGGTTTGCCATAGTCGAAGTGACGCGCCGGATGAGGGCATAAACGCCTCATCCGGCCTGGCGCAACGTTTGCCAGCGTAAGTCTGGTAAACGCAATGCCATCAGGCGGGGTTGTTTTATAGCAACCCCTCATCGGTCAGTGTTTCCATACATTTTTGTAATAAAAATAACGGACTTCCTTCTACCGGCGGTTCTTTTGCTAACAGGGAAATTTGTCGATAAAAGGTGGGCTCCAGCGCCACGGAGCATAATTTTCCTGTCGTGGCTTTTAAGGTTAATTCTGGCAATAAGGCGATACCTAATCCCTGGCGAATAAAATTCAGCGCAGTATCGGGATGGTTAAATTCATATTTAAATATCGGCTCAATACCCTTTTCTTTAAACAACGCCATAATGCTTAATTCATAACGACCTTTACTGACAATAAGTGGTTCGTCCATCAGTTCTTCGACCGTTACCGTACTATTGGCCGCCAGGGGATGATTTTCAGGCACCACTACGGTGAATTTATCCCGGTAAATGGGGACGCAATACATACCGTTGACCGGAAAAGGAACGAAACCGGCATCAATACTTCCGTCCTGCAGCGAATCAATAATAGCCGTACTGTTCTCTTCATAAGGGATAATTTTTACATTTGGATGATGGCTTTCAAAATAGCGAATGACGCCGGGTAAAATGCAGGCGCAGGCGCTGGGAAAACAGCCAATCCGTAGCGTACGGGCCGGGTTCTTTTTTTCTTGTTCGGCAATCTCTTTTACCGCGTTGACGTCGCGCTGGATCGCGCGTAAGTGCCTGACGATGCGGCTACCGGCGGCGGTAAGCTCAATCTCTTTACGACGCTCACGAATCAATATATCAACGCCGAGCTCCTCCTCAAGCGCGGAGATGGCCTGGCTGACGGCGGATTGCGTCATGTATAGCCGTTTGCTGGCCTCGGTAAATCCGCCGTACTCCAGTACGGCAAGCAGGGCGTGGATTTGGGTTAGTGTCATTAGTAAAACCTAATTAATATAATTAAAACGATTAATTTTTCTAATAGAGTGCACTTGTTTATACTGCGATTCTATCGAATACATCACATTTTGACGCACCTGATAGGTGTTCAGTTGAGCTGAGCGTTGCCTGCGTGCGCCATCTGAACGGGTCGTTAAGAATGAAAGAAAAATTATGGACGAAGGATTTTTGGGCAATCACCATAGTCAGTTTTATTATCTTTTTTGTTTTTTATGTACTGCTAACTTTATTACCCATTTATATCGCTGACCGCCTGCATGCTTCTGCAGATAAGGCCGGGCTGTTAGTGACATGTTTCCTGGCCGCGGCAATTGTTATTCGGCCATTTGCCGGACAGTGGGTGGGAAAATATTCGAATAAAAAGATTCTGGTGCTCTCTTCTCTGGCTTTTTTGGTGATTACCGCGCTGTATCCGGTTTGCCATTCTATCGAGTCGCTGCTCTTTATCCGCGTACTTCATGGGATTACGTTTGGTGTTATTACCACGGTAAAAGGAACTATTTCAGCGCGGTTAATTCCGGCCTCCCGACGTGGAGAGGGCATCAGCTTTTTCTCTTTAGCGATGGGCCTTGCGATGGTCGTAGGACCGTGGATCGGTTTGAATATGGCCCGCTGGAACGCGTTCACTGCCGCATTCTGGCTTTGTTCCGCTGTAGCGGCGTTAGGGATTGTACTTTCCCTGATTGTGACGGTCCCTCCGGTAATTCGTCATGCCGATGGTTCGAAACCGAATCTGGGTTTTGCCGCGATGTTTGACCGCGCCGCCTTGCCTTTTGCGCTGGTCACCTTTTTTATGACTTTCTCCTATGCCGGCGTATCGGCTTTCCTGGCGCTGTATGCGCGTGAGCTGGATTTAATGGCGGCGGCCAGTAATTTCCTGCTGTGCTACGCGATTTTCCTGATGATATGCCGTACCTTCACCGGGAATATTTGTGATAAAAAAGGGCCGAAATATGTTGTTTTCCCATGCCTGTTGGCTTTTACCATCGGTCTGGTGGCGCTGGGCTACACCAATGGCAGCATCATGATGATTATTTCCGGCGGTCTCATCGGTATCGGCTACGGTTCGGTCACGCCGGTTTTCCAGACGCAAATTATCAGCTCGGTTGAACCGCATAAAATCGGCGTGGCGAATTCACTGTTCTTTAACGCGATGGATGCCGGAATGGCGATTGGCGCCTTTATCATGGGAATGATGGTTGAGTCGGTTGGCTATCGTATGATTTATGTCGCTGGCGCGGTGCTGGTGGTACTCGCTGGCGCACTGTATGCCGTGCAGATGAAAAAACGTGGCGTGATGCCTTTGGTTTCCACCAGCGAGTTGCACTGAGTTACATCTCGATTTCGATATCGCCTTTTGCCCTGCAGCAGCAGGGCAAAATCTCTCCCGGCTGGATAAACGCTAAAGGTTCCGTAATCCAGTCAACCTGACCGGCAACCAGTCGGGTACGGCAGGAGCCGCAATAACCTTCGCGGCACTGATACTCCACCTCAACGTTATGCGATTCCAGCGCGGCCAGCAGAGAAGGGTGTTCATCCTGGCACAGCAGCTGTGTGCCAGTGATACGCAGCGTGACGCGTCCCATCAGAGCTGGAAATTACTCAGATCGTCGGTATCGACTTCCGAATCGATTTGTCCGACCAGATAAGAGCTAACTTCCACTTCCTGTGGCGCGACCTGAACGTTATCGGACACCAGCCAGGTATTGATCCACGGGATTGGGTTGGAGCGGGTCTGGAACGGCAGATCCAGCCCTACCGCCTGCATACGAATATTAGTAATATATTCAACGTATTGACACAGGATGTCTTTATTCAGGCCGATCATCGAACCGTCGCGGAACAGATAGTCCGCCCACTCTTTTTCCTGCTGCGCCGCCTGCACGAACAGGTCATAACATTCCTGTTTACACTCTTCGGCGATTTCCGCCATCTCCGGGTCGTCCACGCCGCTACGCAACAGGTTCAGCATATGTTGCGTGCCGGTCAGATGCAGAGCTTCGTCACGGGCGATCAGACGGATAATTTTGGCGTTGCCTTCCATCAGTTCACGCTCGGCAAATGCGAAAGAGCAGGCGAAGCTGACGTAGAAGCGGATGGCTTCCAGCGCGTTCACGCTCATCAGGCACAGATACAGTTTTTTCTTCAGCTCACGCAGATTCACGACAACCGTTTTGCCATTAACGGTATGGGTGCCTTCACCGAGCAGATGCCAGTAGCTGGTCATCTCAATAAGTTCGTCGTAGTAGGCGGAGATCCCTTCGGCGCGCTTCTGAATTTGCTCATTGGTCACGATATCGTCAAACACGACCGCCGGATCGTTGACGATGTTACGAATAATGTGGGTGTAGGATCGTGAGTGAATCGTCTCAGAAAACGCCCAGGTCTCTACCCACGTCTCCAGCTCCGGGATGGAAATGAGCGGCAGCAGGGCGACGTTCGGGCTACGTCCCTGAATGGAATCCAGCAGCGTCTGGTATTTGAGGTTGCTGATGAAGATATGTTTTTCGTGCTCCGGCAACGCCTGATAATCGATACGATCGCGGGAGACGTCGACCTCTTCCGGACGCCAGAAGAAAGAGAGCTGTTTTTCGATCAGTTTTTCGAAGATGTCATATTTCTGCTGGTCATAGCGTGCAACGTTGACCGGCTGGCCAAAGAACATGGGTTCCTTGAGCTGATCGTTTTTCGTCTGTGAAAAAGTGGTGTATGCCATTGAAGTGAATCCTTTATGGGATGAGCGCCGGATGGCGGCGCAAGCGCCTTATCCGGCCTACAAACCGTACAATCGTAGGCCGGGTAAGCATAGCGCTACCCGGCACTATTCATCAGATCTTACAAGCGCCGCTTTCGCAGCCATCGTCCTGAATAGAAGGCGCCAAATCGTCCTGCGCATCTTCCGCGCCGTCGCGGGTATTTTGATAGTACAGAGTTTTCACGCCAAACTTATACGCGGTGAGCAAATCTTTCAGCAGTTGCTGCATCGGCACTTTTCCTGACGGGAAACGTGACGGATCGTAGTTGGTATTGGCGGAAATCGACTGATCGATAAACTTCTGCATGATACCCACCAGTTGCAGATAACCGTCGTTGTTCGGCATCTCCCACAACAGTTCGTAAGCGTCTTTCAGATGCTCATAATCCGGCACGACCTGACGCAAAATACCGTCTTTCGAGGCCTTGATGCTGACGTAGCCGCGCGGCGGCTCAATGCCGTTGGTGGCGTTGGAGATCTGGGACGACGTTTCCGACGGCATTAGCGCCGATAGCGTGGAGTTACGCAGACCGTGGGTTTTGATCGACTCACGCAGCTGTTGCCAGTCGTAGTGCAGCGGTTCGTTGACGATCGCATCCAGATCTTTTTTGTAGGTGTCGATCGGCAAAATGCCTTTTGCATAGGTGGTTTCGTTGAACCATGGGCAGGCGCCTTGCTCTTTCGCCAGTTCGTTGGACGCTTTAAGCAGATAGTACTGAATGGCTTCAAAGGTTTTATGCGTCAGATTATTGGCGCTGCCGTCGGAATAACGTTTACCGTTTTTCGCCAGCCAGTAGGCGAAGTTAATCACGCCAATGCCCAGCGTACGACGGCCCATTGCGCCGCGTTTGGCAGCCGGAATCGGGTAATCCTGATAATCGAGCAGAGCATCCAAAGCGCGTACTGCCAGAATAGCCAGTTCTTCCAGCTCGTCCAGAGTTTTAATGGCGCCCAGGTTGAATGCAGACAGCGTACACAACGCAATTTCGCCGTTTTCATCGTTGACATCGTTCAGCGGTTTGGTCGGCAGGGCAATCTCCAGACACAGGTTAGACTGGCGTACCGGGGCGACAACCGGATCGAACGGACTGTGAGTATTGCAGTGGTCAACGTTCTGGATATAGATACGACCGGTAGAGGCGCGTTCCTGCATCATCAGCGAGAACAGTTCGACCGCTTTCACACGCTGTTTGCGGATGCTGTCGTCGTTTTCATATTTCACGTACAGGCGTTCGAATTCGTCCTGGTCGGCGAAGAACGCATCGTATAGCCCGGGTACATCGGACGGACTGAACAGCGTAATGTCGCCGCCCTTCAGCAGGCGGGTGTACATCAGTTTGTTGATCTGTACGCCGTAGTCCATGTGACGTACGCGGTTACCTTCCACGCCACGGTTGTTTTTCAGTACCAGCAGGCTTTCCACTTCCAGGTGCCACATCGGATAGAACAGTGTCGCCGCGCCGCCGCGCACGCCGCCCTGCGAACAGGATTTCACCGCCGTCTGGAAGTGCTTGTAGAACGGAATACAGCCGGTGTGGAACGCTTCGCCGCCGCGAATCGGGCTGCCCAGCGCACGAATGCGTCCCGCGTTGATGCCGATACCGGCGCGCTGAGAAACGTATTTCACGATAGCGCTGGAGGTGGCGTTGATGGAATCCAGACTGTCGCCACACTCGATCAGTACGCAGGAGCTGAACTGACGGGTTGGGGTACGCACACCGGACATGATGGGCGTCGGCAGCGAGATTTTGAACGTAGAGACCGCATCGTAAAAACGTTTTACATAGTCAAGACGCGTTTCACGCGGGTAGTTCGAGAACAGGCAGGCCGCTACCAGAATGTAGAGGAACTGCGCGCTTTCATAGATTTCACCGGTCACGCGGTTTTGCACCAGATATTTCCCTTCCAGCTGCTTAACGGCAGCGTAGGAGAAGGTCATATCGCGATCGTGAACGATAAACGAATCCATCTGCTTGAACTCTTCTTCCGTGTAGTCTTCCAGCAGATGATTGTCGTATTTGCCAAGCTCAACCATTTTTACCACATGGTGGTAAAGTGCGGGCGGCTCAAACTGGCCGAAGGCTTTCTTACGCAGGTGGAAAATCGCCAGACGCGCAGCCAGGTATTGATAATCCGGCGCATCGCGAGAGATCAGGTCTGCGGCGGCCTTAATGATAGTTTCATGGATATCGGAGGTCTTAATCCCATCATAAAACTGAATATGCGAGCGTAGCTCGACCTGAGAAACCGATACGTTATTCAGTCCTTCTGCCGCCCAATCAAGCACGCGATGAATTTTGTCGAGATTGATGCGCTCAGTACGGCCGTCACGCTTTGTCACCAGCAGACTCTGATTCATGTGGTTTTCTACCTGTTTACCTGTCCGTGAAAGAAAAATATCCCCCCGCTTATCCACAACGCCACGTTGTGACTAACTCTGTGGATAAATACTATATATAGGGGGTAATCGATAAGTGAAACGCTATATGGTGAGTATTCTAGTAGGGATTCTTTTGAGTACAAGAGTTGATTTTGGCGTTAAATTGCGGTTGCAAAAGCGTAAGAATCGCTAAATGCGCGTCTGATAAGGCCTGGAGAGGATGTCAACAATTCATAAAAAAAAATCAAAATTTGATCGAATGCTGATTTCTTCATCGCAGAGAAAGGTTGCGCCCGATGATCTAACGCAACCCTTATAGGAAAATTCTTTGATGTCAGGCTTTTTTAGCGCGGGTATGCAACATGTAGTTAACGTCTACTCCGGGACCGAGTTTGAAAGTATTGGTTATCGGGTTGTAGTGCAGCCCGGTGATATGTTGCTCTTTCAGGACGGTTTCATCTACCCAGCTTAACAGTTCAGCAGGCTTAATGAATTTCTTCACGTCGTGCGTGCCTTTTGGCACCATGCGCAGAATATACTCAGCGCCGACGACCGCCATCAGCCAGGATTTCCCATTGCGGTTCAACGTTGAGAAGAACACCTCGCCGCCGGGTTTAACCAGTTGGGCGCAGGCGTGGACGACCGATTGCGGATCGGGAACATGCTCCAGCATTTCCATACAGGTGACGACGTCGTATTGCTGGGCGTGTTTTGCCGCATGTTCCTCAACCGTCTCCTGCACGTACTCTACCTCAATGCCGCTTTCCAGCGCATGCAGTTTGGCGACCTGCAAAGGCTCAAAGCCCATATCCAGCCCGGTAACGGTAGCGCCTTCGCGCGCCATGCTCTCCGCCAGAATACCGCCGCCACAGCCGACGTCGAGCACCTTTTTACCGAACAGGCCGCCTGAGCGCTCAGTAATGTAGCCAAGGCGTAGGGGGTTGATGCGATGCAATGGCTTGAATTCGCCCTCCAGATCCCACCAGCGCGACGCGACGGCTTCGAATTTGGCGATTTCATTATGGTCAACGTTGTGAGCTACCGACGGTTTTTCAGTGTTCATGAGTACATGAGATTCCGCTATTGATCTATCGGGGCAGTATAGCAGGTGCAAAGTCGCTGCGTTATATCTACTGCCGTCTTTATTACGCTTTCAGCGCAAGAAGTTTTCTTGCGCGTTCTGTAAAACCGCTACCGATGTGGTGCGTGATAAAATTACAGACGCCCTCGACGTTGTTGTTTTTTAACATATCCAAAATAGTGGCATGTCCACGGTTAGAGCTGGTGATATATTCAGCGGTAAAATCCAGTCTGTAGCGAATTGCCAATAAACGTGCAGAGATCAACAGGTGTGCTTGTGAAATGTATTTATTATCGGCATATTTCACAAAAACATAATGAAAATCATGATCCAGTTTGAGGTAAGCTTGCGTATCTCGCTCTGCATTAATTTTTGCTGACTTCGATAAAATATTGCTTAATTCGACTATGACATTGTTAGCATTTTTCTCCATCGCTTCACGAATTGCGCCCTGTTCAAGGATAACCCTCATTTTGATGAGATCATTGATATCCTCGTCGGTGACAGAAAAAACAAATGTCCCACTGCGGGGAATGATGTTGACCAGGTTTTCATTATAGCTCAGCCAAATAAAAGCTTCACGAATTGGTGTTTTACTTACCATCAGAATATTTGATAGTTCATTTTCACTGATCGCTTGCCCAAGATCGAAATCGCCATGGATAATCATCTCCCTTATTTTCTCTTTAATCACCTGGGTGATGGATTTGGGTATTTCAATTGATATGTGACTAAAGTCACGCTTTAATCTATTTTTCATTTTCTTCTCCTCCATGGTTAAACCCGGCTCCATTGTAATTAATTTATTCAAAATTAACGGATCTAATATATCAGATATAAGAAAATTTACATACTTTATTGTTGTTATTGTATATTTCATTAAGTTTGCTTGCTGATATATCAGATATGACACATTAGCTTTTGAATTGTATTGTTTTTTACGTAACATCGATTCCGGTCAATCCCCTTATTCATTGAATCATAAAAGGTGATGCAAAATGAGTAGTCCACAAGAAAATTTATACGATGCAATTCGTATTGTAAAAAGGAAAATCATTCCTTTGGCGTTTATTCTTTACTTTTTTAACTATATGGATCGTGTCAATATTGGGTTTGCTGCATTACGCATGAATGAATCTCTCGGTATTACGCCTGAGGATTTCGCTAATATTTCTTCTATATTCTTCATATCATATTTAATCTTTCAAATTCCGAGTAGCATTGGCTTGCAAAAGCTTGGCGCAAGAAAATGGATTAGTTCCATTATTATCGGCTGGGGAGCGGTAACTGGGCTGATTTTTTTTGCTAAAGATACTCAACATATTTTGCTGGCTCGCATTTTTTTGGGGGTATTTGAAGCTGGCTTTTTCCCGGGCATGGTTTATTATCTTGCATGTTGGTTTCCGGCTCGTGAACGCGGAAAAGTCAATAGTTTCTTCATGTTATCTATTGCTGTAGCATCGGTATTGGCTGCACCGATGTCTGGTTGGATCATCGAGCATTTGAATACCCCGGATTATGAAGGCTGGCGCTGGCTTTTTGCTATTGAAGGTATCCCAACCGTATTCCTTGGCATCCTGACATTTTATTTACTGCCTGACAGTCCAGAAAAGGCTAAATGGCTTACGCCACAGCAGATATCGGCCTTAGTTAATAAATTACGCACTGACAATGAAACCGCAGCTGCATTAAATAAAAATACCAACTCATCCTTTCTTTCCGTAATCAAAAATCCAGTTTTGCTTCAGCTTTCTTTCGCCTACATGTTGATTCAGGCGGCTGCTCTGGCGGCAAACTACTGGTTGCCGGGGTTGGTGAAGGGATTTTCAGCTGATTTTACGGATACTGACGTTGGTTTAATCATGAGTATTCCGTTTATTTTCGCTATGTTCAGCATGCCCTGGTGGGGCTGGCATTCCGATAAAAAGAATGAACGAAAATGGCATGCTGCATTACCCATGTTTCTGGCGGGCTGTGGTTTTCTGATGATTGCTCTTGTCCCCTCAATGTCGTTGAGAATGCTGGGGCTAACGTTCTATGGTGTTGGGATCCTCAGCTATTACGGACCTTACTGGGCGCTGCCTTCTGCATTATTGTCGCCGTCAGGGTTGGCTATCAGCATTGCGTTTATTAACTCATGTTCAAGTCTTGGCGGATTCCTGATTAATAAATCACTGGGATTCGTTTCTACTCATTATGGTGCGACAGGAATATTTATTGTAGAGGCAATACTTTGCTTCGCTGCGGTAGCCGTTCTGGCGTTAATGAAAATTGATGTGAAAAAAGAAAAAAGCCAACAAACAAATGTTGTATCACGAACCTGAAAAATGGAGAAATTATGAAAATTACGTCTATTGAAGTTTTTGACTGTGAATTAAAAAAAAGAGATCAAACGATGTCCTCCTATAATCCAGTACTTATTCGGGTGAATACCGACTCAGGATTAAGTGGTATTGGCGAAGTAGGACTGGCCTATGGCGCAGGCGCTAAAGCTGGCGTAGGGATCATCAGAGATCTGGCGCCATTGATTATGGGTGAAGATCCATTAAATATCGAAAAAATTTGGGAGTTCTTTTTCAGAAAGACTTTTTGGGGGATGGGGGGCGGGAACGTTTTTTATGCCGGAATGAGCGCTATTGATATTGCTCTTTGGGATATCAAAGGTAAATATTTAGGTGTACCTGTTTATCAGCTCCTTGGTGGGAAAACCAATGAAAAATTAAGAACCTATGCTAGTCAGTTACAATTTGGTTGGGGGGATAAACGCCAGATATTAGTGACACCTGATGAATATGCTGAGGCGGCGCGTGCGGCTCTTGACGATGGATATGATGCGATTAAAGTGGATCCACTCGAAATCGATCGTAATGGCGATGACTGTGTTTTTCAGAATAAAAATCGTAACTATTCAGGATTGTTACTGGCCGATCAATTAAAAATGGGGGAAGCGCGAATTGCCGCTATGCGTGAAGCAATGGGGGATGATGCTGATATTATCGTGGAAATCCATTCTCTTCTCGGTACCAACTCAGCTATTCAATTTGCGAAGGCGATAGAAAAGTATCGTATCTTTCTTTATGAAGAACCGATTCATCCATTAAATTCTGATAATATGCAGAAAGTTTCCCGTTCAACAACGATTCCAATCGCCACTGGCGAGCGTTCCTACACAAGATGGGGATACAGGGAATTACTGGAGAAGCAGTCTATTGCCGTAGCACAACCTGATTTGTGTCTCTGCGGCGGAATTACCGAAGGAAAGAAAATCTGTGACTATGCTAATATTTATGACACCACTGTACAGGTGCATGTTTGCGGCGGTCCTGTTTCCACGGTAGCCGCGCTGCATATGGAAACAGCAATTCCCAACTTTATTATTCATGAGCATCATACTAATGCGATGAAAGCATCTATTCGGGAACTTTGTACCCACGATTATCAGCCGGAAAATGGCTATTATGTCGCGCCGGAACAGCCCGGATTGGGTCAGGAATTAAACGATGAGGTAGTGAAAGAATATCTGGCCTATGTGATTAAATAGCATCTGGTGATACTGATTATTGTTTATGCCTCCCGGCATATTCCCTAAATAATTCGAGTTGCAGGATAAAATGGTTAACCGTCTTGAACAGCGCTTGCGCTAACCCCGACGGGGCGAGGCCCAGGGATGGGCCGAGTAACTCGCTGCCAACGCACATGAAACTTGAAGTATGACGGGTATACACGGGAGGTATTGATTTTCTAACCTCTTCCTGGCCAGGCCCCGATCTCCCCTGTGTCACCTCTGAAGCCGATCGCCAATAAACGCCGAGACCACGCTTATAAATGAAGAGAGCATGCGGCACCCGAATAAAGCATTGTCTGGCTGCATTCCGTTTACCAGTACGTGGGCGAATGTGTTATAATTTGCGACCTTTGAATCCGGGATACAGTAGAGGGATAGCGGTTAGATGAGCGACCTTGCGAGAGAAATTACACCGGTCAACATTGAGGAAGAGCTGAAGAGCTCCTATCTGGATTATGCGATGTCGGTCATTGTTGGCCGTGCGCTGCCGGATGTCCGAGATGGCCTGAAGCCGGTACACCGTCGCGTACTTTACGCCATGAACGTATTGGGCAATGACTGGAACAAAGCCTATAAAAAATCTGCCCGTGTCGTTGGTGACGTAATCGGTAAATACCATCCCCACGGCGATTACGCAGTGTATGACACCATCGTTCGTATGGCGCAGCCATTCTCGCTGCGTTACATGCTGGTGGATGGTCAGGGTAACTTCGGTTCTATTGACGGCGACTCCGCGGCGGCAATGCGTTATACGGAGATCCGTCTGGCGAAAATCGCCCACGAACTGATGGCCGATCTCGAAAAAGAGACGGTGGATTTCGTGGATAACTATGACGGTACGGAAAAAATTCCGGACGTCATGCCGACCAAAATTCCTAACCTGCTGGTTAACGGTTCTTCCGGTATCGCAGTAGGTATGGCGACGAATATCCCGCCGCACAACCTGACGGAAGTGATTAACGGCTGCCTGGCGTATATCGACAACGAAGACATCAGCATTGAAGGGCTGATGGAACATATTCCGGGGCCGGACTTCCCGACTGCCGCGATCATCAACGGTCGTCGTGGTATCGAAGAAGCCTACCGTACCGGTCGTGGCAAAGTGTACATTCGCGCCCGCGCGGAAGTTGAAGCTGACGCGAAAACGGGCCGTGAAACCATCATCGTCCATGAAATTCCCTATCAGGTGAACAAAGCGCGCCTGATCGAGAAAATCGCCGAGCTGGTGAAAGATAAACGCGTGGAAGGCATCAGCGCGCTGCGTGACGAATCCGACAAAGACGGGATGCGCATCGTGATTGAAGTGAAACGCGATGCGGTGGGCGAGGTGGTGCTTAATAATCTCTACTCCCAGACCCAGCTACAGGTTTCCTTCGGTATTAACATGGTGGCGCTGCATCACGGCCAGCCGAAGATCATGAACCTGAAAGACATCATTTCAGCGTTCGTGCGCCACCGCCGTGAAGTGGTGACGCGTCGTACTATTTTTGAACTGCGTAAAGCCCGTGACCGCGCGCATATCCTTGAAGCTCTGGCGATTGCGCTGGCTAACATCGACCCGATTATCGAACTGATTCGCCGCGCGCCAACGCCGGCAGAAGCAAAAGCGGCGCTGATTTCGCGTCCGTGGGATCTGGGCAACGTTGCTGCGATGCTGGAGCGCGCTGGTGATGACGCTGCGCGTCCGGAATGGCTGGAGCCAGAATTTGGCGTGCGTGACGGTCAGTATTACCTGACTGAGCAGCAGGCGCAGGCGATTCTGGATCTGCGTTTGCAGAAACTGACCGGCCTGGAGCATGAAAAACTGCTCGACGAATACAAAGAGTTGCTGGAGCAGATTGCTGAACTGCTGCACATTCTGGGCAGCGCCGATCGCCTGATGGAAGTGATCCGCGAAGAGATGGAGTTAATTCGCGATCAGTTCGGCGATGAGCGTCGTACCGAAATCACCGCCAACAGCGCCGATATTAATATCGAAGATCTGATTAGCCAGGAAGATGTTGTCGTGACGCTGTCTCACCAGGGTTACGTCAAATATCAACCGCTGACGGATTACGAAGCGCAACGTCGTGGTGGGAAAGGTAAATCTGCCGCGCGTATTAAAGAAGAAGACTTTATCGACCGCCTGCTGGTGGCTAACACCCATGACACCATCCTCTGCTTCTCCAGCCGGGGCCGTCTGTACTGGATGAAGGTCTATCAGCTGCCGGAAGCCAGCCGCGGCGCGCGCGGTCGTCCGATCGTCAACCTGCTGCCGCTGGAAGCCAACGAACGTATCACCGCGATTCTGCCGGTTCGTGAGTACGAAGAAGGCGTCAACGTCTTTATGGCGACCGCCAGCGGTACCGTGAAGAAAACGGCGCTGACCGAATTCAGCCGTCCGCGTTCCGCTGGTATTATCGCGGTGAACCTCAACGACGGCGACGAGCTGATTGGCGTTGACCTGACTTCTGGTTCTGACGAAGTCATGCTGTTCTCGGCCGCGGGTAAAGTGGTGCGCTTCAAAGAAGACGCCGTCCGTGCGATGGGGCGTACCGCGACCGGTGTGCGCGGTATTAAGCTGGCGGGAGACGATAAAGTAGTTTCTCTGATCATCCCACGCGGCGAAGGCGCTATTCTGACCGTAACGCAAAACGGCTACGGGAAGCGTACCGCAGCGGACGAGTACCCGACCAAGTCTCGTGCGACGCAGGGCGTTATCTCTATCAAAGTGACCGAGCGCAACGGTTCCGTTGTCGGTGCGGTACAGGTAGACGATTGCGACCAGATCATGATGATCACGGATGCCGGTACTCTGGTGCGTACCCGAGTGTCTGAGATCAGCGTAGTGGGACGTAATACCCAGGGCGTTATCCTTATCCGCACGGCGGAAGATGAAAACGTGGTGGGTCTGCAACGCGTTGCTGAACCGGTAGATGACGAAGAACTCGACGCTATCGACGGCAGCGTGGCGGAAGGGGATGAGGATATCGCCCCGGAAGCGGAAAGCGATGACGACGTTGCGGATGACGCTGACGAGTAATGTTATTGCTGTGCGAGGGCCGGATATCCGGCCCTTTTTCTTTGCCGTTGCGGGCTACGTCATTTACCGCTACCTTAGTCACACTCTATTTACATCCTGAGGCGGAGCTTCGCCCCTTTGAAATACCTTGCTTCCTTTCGAACTACGCTGAAAGTCTCGCGCTACTTATTCAGAGCGTTAGCGTTACTCATTTGGCTCTTAATCGCCTTTGTTTCGGTGTTTTACATCGTCAATGCCCTGCACCAGCGGGAATCTGAAATTCGTCAGGAGTTCAACCTTAGCTCCGATCAGGCGCAGCGTTTTATCCAGCGCACGTCGGATGTGATGAAAGAGCTCAAATATATCGCCGAGAACCGTTTAACGGCGGAAAACGGCGTCATGTCGTCGCGTGCGCGTGATGACAAAATGGTGGTGCCGGACTTTGAACCGCTATTCGCCGACTCAGACTGTGCGGCGATGGGCTCCGCCTGGCGCGGATCGCTGGAGTCGCTGGCCTGGTTTATGCGTTATTGGCGCGACAACTTTTCAGCGGCGTATGATCTTAACCGCGTTTTCCTGATTGGCAGCGATAACCTCTGTATGGCGAATTTCGGCCTGCGTGAAATGCCCGTGGAGCGCGATGATGCGTTAAAAGCGTTACATGAGCGGATTATGAAATACCGCAACGCGCCGCAGGAAGAAAGTGGGAATAACCTTTTCTGGATAAGCCAGGGCGCGCGTCAGGGCGTGGGCTACTTTTATGCGCTGACGCCGGTGTATCTGGCTAACCGTCTGCAGGCGCTGCTGGGCGTCGAGCAGTCCATCCGCATGGAAAATTTTTTCACGCCCGGCAGTTTGCCGATGGGCGTCACTATTATTGATGAGAACGGCCATTCGCTGATTTCGTTGACCGGTCCTGACGGCAATATTAAAGCGGAGCCGCGCTGGATGCAGGAGCGCTCCTGGTTTGGTTATACGCCAGGTTTTCGCGAACTGGTACTCAAAAAAAGCCTGCCGCCATCCTCGCTCAGTATTGTCTATTCTGTGCCTGTAGATTTAGTCCTGGAGCGTATTCGTATTCTTATCCTGAATGCTATCCTGCTAAACGTGCTGGTGGGCGCAGGGCTGTTTACGCTTGCGCGGATGTATGAGCGGCGAATTTTCATTCCGGCGGAGAGCGATGCCCAGCGTCTGGAAGAGCATGAACAGTTCAACCGTAAAATCGTTGCCTCCGCGCCGGTGGGGATCTGTATTCTGCGCACTATTGATGGTGTCAATATTCTGAGTAACGAACTGGCGCACACCTACCTGAACATGCTCACGCATGAAGACAGACAGCGCCTGACGCAAATCATTTGCGGCCAGCAGGTCAACTTTGTTGATGTATTGACCAGCAATAATACCAATTTGCAAATTAGCTTCGTCCATTCCCGCTATCGTAATGAAAACGTCGCGATTTGCGTGTTGGTAGATGTGAGTACGCGCGTCAAAATGGAAGAGTCGCTGCAAGAGATGGCGCAGGCAGCGGAGCAGGCAAGCCAGTCTAAATCCATGTTCCTTGCAACGGTCAGCCATGAATTGCGCACACCGCTGTACGGTATCATTGGCAATCTCGATCTGCTGCAAACCAAAGAGCTGCCAAAAGGTGTGGATCGTCTGGTCACGGCGATGAATAATTCCTCCAGTCTGTTGCTGAAAATTATCAGCGACATTCTCGACTTCTCGAAAATTGAGTCGGAACAGCTAAAGATTGAGCCGCGCGAATTTTCACCGCGAGAGGTGATGAACCATATCACCGCCAATTATCTGCCGCTGGTGGTGCGTAAGCAGCTCGGCCTGTATTGTTTTATTGAGCCTGACGTGCCGGTATCGCTGAACGGCGACCCGATGCGTTTACAGCAGGTCATTTCAAACCTGTTGAGCAACGCCATTAAGTTTACCGATATTGGCTGCATCGTGCTGCATGTGCGCTGTGATGGGGATTATCTCAGCATTCGCGTGCGGGATACCGGCGTTGGTATTCCGGCAAAAGAGGTGGTTCGCCTGTTCGATCCCTTCTTCCAGGTGGGAACCGGCGTACAGCGTAACTTTCAGGGGACCGGTCTGGGGCTGGCGATTTGCGAAAAATTGATCAGCATGATGGACGGCGATATTTCCGTCGATTCGGAGCCGGGCATGGGAAGCCAGTTTACGCTGCGCATCCCGCTTTATGGCGCGCAATACCCTGTGAAAAAGAGCGTGGAAGGACTCGCCGGAACCTGCTGTTGGCTGGCGGTGCGCAATACTTCTTTGTGCCAGTTTATTGAGACCAGTCTGGCGCGTAGCGGCGTTCATACGCAGCGTTATGAAGGGCAAGAACCCGCCGCGGACGATATTTTGATTGTCGATGACGCGCTGGAGCATACCTGGCAGGGGAGGGCTGCGGTCGTCTTTTGCCGCCGTCATATCGGGATTCCGTTGGAAAGAGCGCCGGGCGAGTGGGTGCATAGTGTGGCGTCGGTGCATGAGTTGCCCGCGCTGTTGGCGCGTATCTATAGTATTGAGCTGGATAGTGAAGCGCTTTCCAGCGCATTGCCGACGACGGATAAAACCGCAGATTCAAATGACGACATGATGATTCTGGTCGTTGACGATCATCCGATCAATCGCCGCTTGCTGGCCGATCAACTGGGATCGCTGGGGTATCAGTGTAAGACAGCCAATGATGGCGTGGACGCTCTGAATGTGCTGAGTAAAAATGCTATCGATATTGTTCTGAGCGATGTGAACATGCCGAACATGGACGGCTATCGCCTGACACAGCGTATCCGTCAGCTTGGGCTGACGCTGCCGGTCGTCGGCGTGACGGCGAACGCGCTGGCGGAAGAGAAACAACGTTGCCTGGAGTCCGGTATGGACAGCTGTTTGTCGAAGCCTGTGACGCTGGATGTGTTGAAACAGACGCTGGCGGTGTATGCCGAGCGGGTACGTAAAACGCGGGCATAAAAAATGCCGGATGGCGGCGTCGCCTGTCCGGCCTGCAAAAGATGAGTCGACTGGTAGGCCTGATAAGCGTAGCGCCATCAGGCTGGGTAACATAAAAGCGATTTATTCTTTGTCTGTCGGACTCAGGGTGACGGAAGAGAGATAGTTGAGCAGCGCGATATCATTCTCTACGCCCAGTTTCATCATCGCCGATTTCTTCTGGCTGCTGATGGTCTTAATGCTGCGGTTGAGCTTCTTGGCGATTTCGGTGACCAGGAAGCCCTCGGCGAACAGGCGTAATACTTCGCTCTCTTTTGGCGACAGGCGCTTATCGCCGTAACCGCCTGCGCTGATTTTCTCCAGCAGGCGAGAAACGCTTTCTGGGGTGAATTTTTTGCCTTTTTGCAGCGCGGCCAGCGCCTTAGGCAGATCGGTTGGCGCACCCTGTTTGAGTACGATCCCTTCAATATCAAGATCCAACACGGCGCTCAGGATCGCCGGATTGTTGTTCATGGTCAGAACGATAATAGACAGGCTCGGAAAATGACGCTTGATGTACTTGATCAAGGTGATCCCATCGCCGTATTTATCTCCCGGCATGGAGAGGTCAGTGATCAACACATGCGCATCTAATTTCGGCAGGTTGTTGATCAATGCTGTGGAATCTTCAAATTCGCCGACAACATTCACCCACTCGATTTGTTCAAGTGATTTGCGAATACCGAACAGTACAATCGGGTGGTCATCGGCAATAATTACGTTCATATTGTTCATGTATTGGGCTACCTTGCTACAGCAAGCTTTTGACGTAGGCGTCAATGTCGCTGATATATTTTTCTATACCTGGAGCATCTTTCTCACGAATCAGATGTTCCAGCGTTTCACATAACTGCTTGCCGGGTACCAGATTAAGCATGGCAAACACCCCTTTCAGGCGGTGGGCCGTTTGGGCCAGCGCAGCGAAATCGCTGGTTGCCGCCTCAGTATACAACCTCTTAACATCATCCGGTACTGTGTCTACAAATAGTGCATAATAGCCGCTGGCATGAAGCTCGGCATTTTCATCTCCGCCGAGCGGGGAGGCGGGAATCTCTTCCTGCGCCAGCTGCTCTTCGATAAGTTGTAGTACAGCTTCCTGCATAGCATTGCTCATATTAAAGTTGACGCGCAACTGACCCGGGCCAATTTTCCGCACGCCTGACTCATCATCGCTTAAAAGCAAGCCCGAGGCAGTAAGATTAGACGGATTATCCGTTAAAAAGAGATCATATTCTTGACTTATCTGCCTTTCATCCGGCGTGATGCAGGTGGCGCCCCAGTTTTCTAACTGACGCAGCACAATCGCGCGAACCTCGTTGGACGTCACATCGACCATCACGCTCACGTCGTCCAGCAGGCGCTCTTCGACCTGAGTATGCTGATCGTGAGGAAGCATTTTGACATGAACGGTATAGCGCGTGCCCAGCGTTTCTCGCGCTTTAATGTTGAGATGACCGCCCAGTTTGCGCGCCAGTTGATTGCACAGCCAGAAGGTGAGCGGATTCGCTTTGCCGTAACGATCGCCCTGCGTTTCATTCATATACGGGAAATGCAGATTATCAATCTCGTTTAACGTTACACCTTCGCCCGTATCCAGAATACGGAAAGTCAGACGCTCCGCGATAGATTCATCCTGCTCGACTTCAAGCGTAATTTTACCCATAGCGGTCGTCGTGACGGCATACTGAATCAACAGCAGCAAAATCCGGCGCAGGGCGTCGCGATCGCCCCAGCGTTCATCGTTGCCGCTAAGATGGTTATTAATCAGCAGTTGCAGCCCTTTACGCTTAATGGCGGGCAGCACTTCCGGCACGACTTCGTCAATAAGATCCTGAAGGGAGAACAGCGTTGCTTCGCTTTTCCATGCGTCATTTTCCAGCATATTCGCCAGTTGGATTTCATCGATCATACGTACTAATACATCCGCCTGATCCGCCAGTTTCAGGCTTTCCGGCGTGGTGACTGCTGCGGCGTTAACCGCCAGTTGGCGTATGGGCTCTTTAAGCGTGTTGCTGATATTTTGCATAAAGGCGGCGCGGCCCTGCTGATTCTTCTCATACAAACGCTGCGCCTGTTTAAGCTTCTTATTCACCAGCACTTCCCGGTCCTGATCGCGAATAATAAAGATCTGCGTGCGGGGAGCGATCTGGCTGCGAAACAGACGGATCTCATACAGTTCGTTATTAATTGTCGCCTGAATCACGCCCTGATGCTGCTCCGCCATGCTGGTAATATTTTGCAGGTTAAGATGCGGCAACAGATGATCGGCGATTTTATTGCTGATCACGGTGCGGTTGCCTTCCTGATCGTAGACCAGCAGACCCAGCGGCAGCAGAGAAACGATCTCTTCATTAATGGCGCGTAAGACGCGAAGCTCATTATTCGCCGCGTTGCCGGATGTCGATTCCGTCGACCGTCCCGGCTGATGACGGAACGTGGCGTAGCCAAATAACGCCAACGCCAGCAGCCCGATGTTCAGCAGTAAAGGCAGCAAAATATTTTGCAACGTATCAAGCAAAAGCGTACCGAACGGTACCTGCCAGATCAGGCGCATTCCGGTAGAGTTAAGCGCTGAGGAGATCTCAATTTTTGAACCGTTAAAGCTAATCGTGACGCTATCAGGCGCTTCCTTTTCACTGCTTCGCCCCGTCGCTTGGGTTGCGTCAGGCTCTATCCGAAAACTGTCCAGCGGCATTCCCGGCGGGATTAAATCATTAATGGGCAGATCAAACGCCACCACGGTTGCCAGATGTCCTGGCTGATTGAAGGTCGTGCGCAGCGTAAAATAGTGACCGTTTTGCCAGGCCAGTTTTCGCAATGAGGAGAAACTTTCGCGCTCATCCAGTGCATTCGCCTGCTGCAACATCTCTGCCCGGCGGGAATCGACGATATTGCCAATAGTGGACTCTTTAAAGCCGGAAGAGAGATCTTTCAACGGTAGGGTAGAGATAAGAATCAGGCTGTTATCCTGTCCGTTGAGGTAATACATTGACCACGGCACGTTTTCCGCGCCCCACAGCGTATCCAGATAAGTTGACATACGCTGCGTCATTTCCAGCGTGGCGCTGTCATGGGAACCGAAAATCAGCGCTTCAGTTTTACGTCGCGGCTTTTCAAGATAATACACATCCTGCTTCAGACGCGTTTCCTGAAGTCCTTCACCTGTCGATGGCGTAGTGGTCGCGGCGATGTTGTCATAAATTTGCCAGGTAACATACCGCCAGGTATCCACGCGTTTATGAATAGCGTGGGTGATATCGACAATTTGATAGCTTTTGTCTTTCAACCAGGCGTTGACGGCGCTCTGTACCATAACGCCCATCGTTACCAGCAGCACAATGATCAGCAATAAGAAGAAACGGGTAATGCTTCCCGGTAGAAGGGAGAATCGGGTAGAGACCGTTGTGTCAGACTGACTCATTTATGTTTACGACCTGTAAAAGCAACGCTGAAGGTGAAGGGCAGTATAAAGGGTAATGAATGAATTTCCAGACTCTTACGTCATGCCGGGCAACTTAACACGCGCTCCGTCGGCGGGACGGGAAAAGCGTACAACCTTCGCAGAACGGTACAAATATAAAGACTACTTATAAATGTTTAGCACTAAATATCAAGAAATTATTTGCTAATGTCTTACGAACGGTCGAGCAGGGGAGTGTAGTGAATAACCGTGATAGTTTTAGGCAGGTAGCATAAATCAGCCGGGTGTGTCTGAAAAAGGGTAAAAAAAACCGAATGCGAAGCATCCGGTTGAAATAGGGGTAAACAGACATTCAGAAGTGAATGACGGTAATAAATAAAGTTAATGATGATAGCGGTCACTATTTTAGTTGCGAATGAAGATTCTGTTTTATCATTCAGTGCTATGAATTTCATCAATTTAACCCGTTGATTTTAAAAGTTTCGTGAATATATTTTGTCTATTTGTGCTTATTTTTACTTGATTTTTGCTTTAAAAAAGTTCCGTAAAATTCATATTTTGAAACATCTATGTAGATAACTGTAACATCTTAAAAGTTTTAGTATCATATTCGTGTTGGATTATTCTGTATTTTTGCGGAGAATGGACTTGCCGACTGGTTAATGAGGGTTAACCAGTAAGCAGTGGCATAAAAAAGCAATAAAGGCATATAACAGAGGGTTAATAACATGAAAGTTAAAGTACTGTCCCTCCTGGTACCAGCTCTGCTGGTGGCGGGCGCAGCGAATGCGGCTGAAATTTATAATAAAGACGGCAACAAATTAGACCTGTTTGGTAAAGTTGATGGCCTGCACTACTTCTCTGACGACAAAGGCAGCGACGGCGACCAGACCTACATGCGTATCGGCTTCAAAGGCGAAACGCAGGTTAACGATCAGCTGACCGGTTATGGCCAGTGGGAATATCAGATTCAGGGCAACCAGACTGAAGGCAGCAACGACTCCTGGACGCGTGTGGCGTTTGCGGGTCTGAAATTCGCTGACGCAGGTTCCTTCGATTATGGTCGTAACTACGGCGTAACCTATGACGTGACCTCCTGGACCGACGTTCTGCCGGAGTTCGGCGGCGACACCTACGGCGCTGACAACTTTATGCAGCAGCGTGGTAACGGCTATGCCACTTACCGTAACACCGACTTCTTCGGCCTGGTGGATGGTCTGGACTTCGCGTTGCAGTATCAGGGCAAAAACGGCAGCGTGAGCGGTGAAAACACCAACGGTCGCAGCCTGCTGAACCAGAACGGCGACGGTTACGGCGGATCGCTGACTTATGCAATCGGCGAAGGCTTCTCTGTCGGTGGCGCTATCACCACGTCTAAACGTACTGCCGATCAGAACAACACCGCTAACGCTCGCCTGTATGGTAACGGCGATCGCGCCACGGTTTACACCGGCGGCCTGAAATACGATGCGAACAACATCTATCTGGCAGCGCAGTATTCTCAGACCTATAACGCAACCCGTTTTGGTACCTCTAACGGCAGTAACCCGTCCACCTCTTATGGTTTTGCCAACAAAGCGCAGAACTTTGAAGTGGTTGCTCAGTACCAGTTCGACTTTGGTCTGCGTCCGTCTGTGGCTTACCTGCAGTCTAAAGGTAAGGACATCAGCAACGGCTACGGCGCCAGCTATGGCGACCAGGACATCGTAAAATATGTTGATGTCGGCGCGACTTACTACTTCAACAAAAATATGTCCACCTATGTTGATTACAAAATCAACCTGCTGGATAAAAACGACTTTACCCGCGATGCGGGCATCAACACCGACGACATCGTAGCGCTGGGTCTGGTTTACCAGTTCTAATCAGCAAAAGATGTTGCTAAAGGGCCTGCGGGCCCTTTTTTCATGCCTTATTCCGGCGTACAAATACGACGTTTTGATATACGCTTGCGTCCATTCGAATGAGGATAAACAGCGATGAAAATGACTTTTGGCCGGGCCGTGTGTCTGGCGGCGGCTTTTTTACTTATGGGCTGCGATGAGGCTCCCGAAACGACAACAGCGTCACCTGCCGCTCAGGTGCTGGAAGGTAAAACGATGGGGACCCTCTGGCGGGTGAGCGTGGTTGGCATCGATGCGAAACGCGCCGCAGAGTTACAGACTAAAATCCAGACTCAGCTTGATGCTGATGATTGGTTGCTTTCTACCTATAAAAATGATTCCGCGCTGATGCGTTTTAACCATTCACGCAGCCTTGCGCCCTGGCCGGTCAGCGAAGCCATGGCGGATATCGTGACCTCGGCGCTACGTATTGGCGCGAAGACGGACGGCGCGATGGATATCACCGTGGGCCCGCTGGTCAATCTGTGGGGGTTTGGGCCGGATCGGCAGCCGCTGCATATCCCAACACCAGCACAAATCGATGCGGCAAAAGCGAAAACAGGCCTGCAACATTTGCAGGTTATCGACAGGGCTGGACATCAGTTTTTGCAAAAAGATCTGCCGGATCTTTATGTTGATCTCTCCACGGTCGGGGAGGGCTATGCGGCGGATCATCTGGCGCGTCTGATGGAGCAGGAGGGCATTGCGCGTTATCTGGTCTCGGTGGGCGGCGCATTAAGCAGTCGCGGGATGAATGCTCAGGGGCAGCCGTGGCGCGTCGCGATTCAGAAGCCGACCGACCGGGAAAACGCGGTGCAGGCGATTGTGGATATCAACGGGCATGGCATCAGCACCTCCGGCAGCTACCGCAACTATTATGAGCTGGATGGCAAGCGTGTCTCGCACGTTATCGATCCGCAAACGGGGCGCCCCATTGAACACAATCTGGTATCGGTTACGGTTATCGCGCCAACGGCGCTGGAAGCGGACGGCTGGGACACCGGCCTGATGGTGCTTGGTACGCAAAAGGCGCAAGAGGTCGTGCGGCGGGAAGGGCTGGCGGTCTTTATGATCATGAAAGAAGGTGAAGGCTTTAAAACCTGGATGTCGCCGCAGTTCAAAACGTTCCTGGTGAGCGATAAGAATTAAAACGCAAGATTACGGGTTTTTGTGGGCGGATTTACGGACACACTGCATGTAAGCAAGCACTATGCTTAATGAAGGAGTCTATGATGAAAAAAGCGTTACTTACCGATGATGAATGCTGGCTGCGGGTGCAGGCGCGCGATGCCAGCGCGGATGGGCGTTTCGTTTTTGCGGTGCGAACCACCGGCGTTTTTTGCCGCCCTTCTTGTCACTCGAAGCGGGCGTTACGTAAAAATGTTCGCTTTTTTGCCAACGCGCAGCAGGCGCTGGACGCCGGTTTTCGCCCGTGCAAGCGCTGTCAGCCGGATAATGCGCGCGCGCAGCAACGGCGGTTGGATAAGATTGCCTGCGCCTGCCGTTTACTTGAGCAGGAGACGCCGGTAACGCTGGCGTCTCTGGCGCAGGCGGTGGCGATGAGCCCGTTTCATCTGCACCGTCTGTTTAAAGCGAGCACCGGAATGACGCCGAAAGGGTGGCAGCAGGCGTGGCGCGCCCGGCGGCTGCGTGAGGCGTTGGCGAAAGGAGAGCCGATCACGGCGGCTATTTACCGCGCCGGCTTCCCGGATAGCAGTAGCTACTACCGTCATGCCGACCAGACGCTGGGCATGACGGCAAAACAGTTTCGCAAAGGCGGCGATAATGTCTCCGTTCGCTATGCGCTGACGGACTGGGTTTACGGACGGTGCCTGGTGGCGGAGAGCGAGCGGGGGATTTGCGCGATTCTCCCCGGTGATAGCGATGACGCGCTACTGGCTGAATTACACACCCTGTTCCCGGCGGCCTGCCACGAACCTGCTGACGCGCTTTTTCAGCAACGGGTGCGGCAGGTTGTCGCGGCTATCAACACACGCGATGTGCTGCTCTCGTTGCCGCTGGATATCCAGGGAACCGCGTTTCAACAGCAGGTCTGGCAGGCGTTATGCGCGATTCCCTGCGGCGAAACCGTAAGCTATCAACAGCTTGCCGCGACTATCGGCAAACCCACGGCAGTACGCGCGGTCGCCAGCGCGTGCGGCGCGAATAAACTGGCGATGGTGATCCCGTGTCATCGGGTCGTGCGTCGCGATGGCGCGCTCTCCGGTTATCGTTGGGGCGTGCGTCGAAAAGCGCAGCTATTAAAGCGAGAAGCACAAAAAGAGGAGTAGCAATGCTGGATCTGTTTGCTGATGAAGCGCCCTGGCAAGAGTCCCTGGCGCCTGGCGCGGTGGTGTTGCGCCGCTTTGCGTTTCGCGCGGCGCAGTCGCTATTAGACGATATCGGGTTTGTCGCCAGTCAGTCTCCGTTTCGTCAGATGGTGACGCCGGGCGGCTACACCATGTCGGTGGCGATGACCAACTGCGGCGCGTTAGGGTGGACCACCGATCGTCACGGTTATTGTTATGCCGTGCGCGATCCGTTGACCGATAAACCCTGGCCTGCGCTGCCGTTATCGTTTGCCAGCGTATGTCGTCAGGCGGCAATCGCGGCAGGGTATGCGAGCTTCCAACCGGACGCCTGCCTGATCAATCGCTACGCGCCCGGCGCAAAACTGTCGCTGCATCAGGATAAAGACGAGCCGGATCTGCGCGCGCCTATTGTCTCAGTTTCGTTGGGGGTGCCGGCGGTTTTTCAGTTTGGCGGCCTGCGTCGCAGCGATCCGCTCCAGCGGATCTTACTGGAGCATGGAGATATCGTGGTCTGGGGCGGCGAGTCCCGGCTGTTTTATCATGGTATCCAGCCGCTTAAAGCGGGCTTTCATCCCATGACCGGTGAATTTCGTTACAATCTCACCTTCCGTCAGGCAGCTGAAAAAGAATAAAAATAAGAATTATTATTGCTGTGCAGGTGGAGTTAGTTAAACTGCGGGCTGTTATTATCGGTCCGGGTTGTATGCATGGAACTTCTTATTCTTGTCTGGCGGCAGTACCGCTGGCCATTTATTAGCGTGATGGCACTGAGTCTCGCCAGCGCGGCGCTGGGGATTGGCCTGATCGCGTTTATCAATCAGCGCCTGATTGAAACGGTGGACACCACCGTCATGGTGCTGCCGGAATTTCTCGGCCTGCTCCTGTTGCTAATGGTCGTCACATTAGGTTCCCAACTGGCGCTTACCACTCTGGGACACCATTTCGTATACCGCCTGCGCAGCGAATTTATCAAGCGCATTCTGGATACGCACGTTGAACGCATTGAGCAACTGGGCAGCGCCTCTTTACTGGCCGGTCTGACCAGCGATATTCGCAATATTACTATCGCCTTTGTGCGTCTGCCTGAGCTGGTGCAGGGCATTATCCTCACCGTCGGCTCGGCGGCGTATCTGGCGATGCTATCGACAAAAATGCTGCTGGTTACGGCTATCTGGATGGCGGTCACTATCTGGGGCGGATTCGTGCTGGTGGCGCGGGTTTACCAGCATATGGCGACCCTGCGCGAGACCGAAGATAAGCTGTACAACGACTATCAGACGGTGCTGGAAGGACGCAAAGAGCTGACGCTAAACCGCGAGCGTGCGGAGCAGATTTTTCAGCAATGTTATACCCCGGATGCCAAAGAGTACCGTCATCACATTATCCGTGCCGATACTTTTCACCTGAGCGCCGTCAACTGGTCGAATATCATGATGCTGGGAGCGATAGGCCTGGTCTTCTGGATGGCGAATAGTCTCGGCTGGGCGGATACTAACGTCGCGGCGACCTATTCACTGACGTTGCTGTTCCTGCGCACGCCGCTGCTGTCTGCGGTGGGGGCGTTGCCAACCCTACTGACCGCCCAGGTGGCGTTTAATAAACTGAATAAATTCGCGCTCGCCCCGTATAAGCCTGATTTTCCACAGCCGAAAGCCTTTCCCGACTGGAAGACGCTGGAGCTGCGCAACGTGGTTTTCCACTATCAGGATAACGCGTTTTCCGTGGGGCCCATCAACCTGACGATTCACCGCGGCGAACTGCTGTTTTTAATTGGCGGCAACGGTAGCGGGAAATCGACGCTGGCCATGTTATTGACCGGTTTATACCAGCCGCAATCGGGAACGATTTTACTTGACGGTCAACCTATTGCCGCCGGGCAGCCGGAAGATTATCGCAAACTGTTTTCTGCGGTGTTCACCGATGTGTGGTTATTCGACCGCCTGCTGGGGCCGCAGGGGAAACCCGCCAATCCCGCTCTGGTCGAAAAGTGGCTTGAGCACCTGAAAATGACGCACAAGCTGGAGCTAAACGACGGGCGCATTTTGAATCTTAAACTGTCGAAAGGGCAAAAAAAGCGCATTGCGCTGCTGCTGGCGCTGGCGGAAGAGCGCGATATTATTTTGCTGGATGAGTGGGCCGCCGATCAGGACCCGCATTTCCGCCGGGAGTTTTATCAGGTACTGTTGCCGTTAATGCAGGAAATGGGCAAAACCATTTTCGCCATCAGCCATGATGATCACTATTTTATTCACGCCGATCGTCTGCTTGAAATGCGTAACGGACAGTTAACCGAACTCACCGGCGACGAACGTGACGCCGCTTCGCGTGATGCGGTTGCGCGTACTGCGTAATGGATTATGGCGCCGGATAAACCGCCTGATGGCAGCCCTACGTCCGCACGCGGGTAGGCCTGATAAGATGCCACGCGTCGCCACCAGGCATCGGGTTATTTCTTGCGGCGGGCGAGCGGATTTCCAGACGTGTTTTGAAAAGAACCCCGGAGCGCTGCGTGAGCCGGCGTGTTCAGATGCCCGGTAAGTGTGACCGGGCAGCGTAACGTTATCGCGTGACGGCGTTCTGTACGTTAGCGTCCGCTTTCCAGATGCGGTATTTCACGTCCACATTCGCCGGGGTATACACCACGATCGGCAGCTTGCTGTTGTAGCGCAGCATCCCGTCTTCACCCAGCCAGGCGGTGACGAATTTTTGCTCTTTCTTACCGTCAGGGCAGGCCATCATGGTTGATACCGGAGAGGTGACGTTATCAAAGATATAATAGTCATAGCCCCAGCCTTCCAGCGTTTTTGTTTCCAGCGTGCCGCCGAGGCGATGCTGGTTACAATCCACCTTCAGCGTTTGGCCAATCAACAGTTCCACTTTGAGGGTAGATTCATCCTGCTGAGGGGTAAGGGTTATCACTTGCCGCTTCATTCCTTTTTCCGCCTGCGGATAGGGGGCGATTTTTTCCAGCGGCTGGGCGGTATCGCCATTGTTAGCCCAGGCAGAGGCGCTGGCGAGGGCGGCGAAGACGACGGCAGGGACAAACATCTTCATTTGATTGTTCACAGTATTTCCTTTCTGCTGTTTTCGGTATGCACGGGCAACAGATTAACACATTCATATTATCTATTAATCTGTATTTACTCATATTTTCAAGATTATTAATAAAATAGCGTCTTTTTATATAGTGGAATATTCCGATATTGATAATGTAAATGAAATTATCAACTATTGGTGATTTTCGTTATATAAGCATCTATATAACTCATTGAAATGTGAGAAAAAGCACGTTTACGGGTCTTTACCTGGCACTCTTTTGATCCGGCAACAGCATTTACCTCTATCGGGGTATGCATCTCTTACATATCCTGAAATATCTTATTTACAAAAACAACTACTCATAAATTGTACGGTTTTTATTGGTATTCACTCCCTATGGAAGCGTGTCGTTATGGAAGGGCGATATCATGGTTGATTTATCCCGTCGAAGCATGTTGACCGGCAGTTGGCGCAACGCCAGCAATGGGATTCTTCCGCCGTGGGCCAGAGAAACAACCTATTTTCTCGCACATTGTCTGCGTTGCGACGCCTGCATCCAGGCGTGTGAGGCCGACATCCTGCAGCGAGGGGCGGGGGGATATCCGAGCGTAGATTTCAAACGGGGCGAGTGCAGCTTTTGTTATGCCTGTGCGCAGGCCTGTACTGAATCGCTTTTTCTTCCGCGCCACACCAGGGCCTGGGATCTGGTTTTTACGCTCACGGAAAACTGCCTCGCCAGGCAATCGGTTGAATGCCATCGTTGCCAGGACAGTTGTGAACCTATGGCCATTACCTTTCGTCCCACGCTATCCGGCATTTACCAGCCGCAGCTTGACCCGCAGGCCTGTAACGGATGCGGGGCGTGTGTGGCTATCTGTCCCGTGTCAGCCATCAAAGCGGAGAACCACCATGCGCACTAACTGGCAGGTCTGTAGCCTGGTCGTGCAGGCCAAAAGTCAGAACATCGCCGCCATTGGCACACAGTTGAACACGTTGCCGGGTTGCGAAGTCGCGTTAAGCGACGTTGAAAGCGGGCAGCTGATCGTGGTGGCGGAAGCAGACCAGAGTGAAACGCTGATGCAAACAATTGAGTCAGTACGCAATGTCGAGGGCGTACTGGCGGTGTCGCTGGTTTATCACCAGCAGGATGAGCAAGGTGAGGAAACACCATGAAACTCAGTCGTCGTAGCTTTATGAAAGCTAACGCCGTTGCGGCCGCTGCGGCGGCTGCCGGTCTGAGCGTGCCGGGCGTCGCCCGCGCCGTTGTCGGGCAGCAGGAAGCCATCAAATGGGATAAAGCGCCGTGCCGTTTTTGCGGAACGGGTTGCGGTGTGTTGGTGGGAACGCAGCAGGGCCGTGTGGTCGCCTGCCAGGGCGACCCCGACGCGCCGGTCAACCGTGGTCTGAACTGCATTAAAGGCTACTTCCTGCCCAAAATCATGTACGGTAAAGATCGTCTGACGCAGCCGATGCTGCGCATGAAAGACGGCAGCTATCACAAAGACGGCGAGTTTACGCCGGTGAGCTGGGAACAGGCCTTCGATGTGATGGAAGAGAAGTTTAAAACTGCCCTGAAAGAGAAAGGGCCAGAAGCGATCGGCATGTTTGGATCGGGTCAATGGACCATCTGGGAAGGCTATGCCGCCGCGAAACTGTTCAAGGCTGGTTTCCGCTCTAACAACATCGACCCGAATGCGCGTCACTGCATGGCCTCGGCGGTGGTGGGCTTTATGCGCACCTTTGGCATGGATGAACCGATGGGCTGCTACGACGATATTGAGCAGGCCGATGCGTTTGTGCTGTGGGGTTCCAACATGGCGGAGATGCACCCGATTTTATGGTCGCGCATCACTAACCGCCGTTTGTCCGACCCGAATGTGAAAGTCGCTGTCCTCTCCACCTTCCAGCACCGTAGCTTTGAGCTGGCGGACAACGGTATTGTCTTTACCCCGCAAAGCGATCTGGTGATCCTTAACTATATCGCGAATTACATTATTCAGAACAACGCGGTAAATCAGGATTTCTTCACAAAGCATGTGAACCTGCGTAAAGGGGCGACGGATATCGGCTACGGCTTACGCCCGACGCACCCGCTGGAAAAAGCGGCGAAGAATCCGGGCTCCGATGCTTCCGAGCCGATGAGCTTCGACGAGTATAAAGCCTTCGTGGCGGAATATACGCTGGACAAGACCGCTGAAATGACCGGCGTGCCGAAAGATCAACTGGAACAGTTGGCACAGCTCTACGCCGATCCGAATAAGCGCGTGATCTCTTACTGGACGATGGGTTTTAACCAGCATACCCGCGGCGTGTGGGCGAATAACCTGGTTTACAACCTCCATCTGCTGACCGGAAAAATCTCCCAGCCTGGCTGCGGTCCTTTCTCGCTGACCGGCCAGCCTTCCGCCTGCGGTACGGCGCGTGAAGTGGGAACCTTCTCACACCGTCTGCCCGCAGACATGGTCGTGACGAACGAAAAACACCGTGATATCTGCGAAAAACACTGGCAGATCCCCGCTGGCACTATTCCGGCAAAAGTGGGTTTACATGCGGTGGCGCAGGATCGCGCGTTGAAAGACGGCAAGCTGAACGTCTACTGGGTAATGTGTAATAACAATATGCAGGCCGGGCCGAACATCAATGAAGATCGGATGCCGGGCTGGCGCGATCCGCGTAACTTTATCATTGTCTCCGATCCTTACCCGACGGTGAGCGCGCTGTCTGCGGATCTGATCCTGCCGACCGCCATGTGGGTTGAGAAAGAAGGCGCTTACGGCAACGCCGAACGCCGCACGCAGTTCTGGCGTCAGCAAATTAAAGCGCCGGGCGAAGCTAAATCCGACCTCTGGCAACTGGTGCAGTTCTCCCGTCGTTTTAAAACCGAGGAGGTCTGGCCGGAGGCGTTGCTGGCCCAGAAGCCGGAGCTGCGCGGTAAAACGCTGTATGACGTTCTGTTCGCCACGCCGGCGGTCAGCAAATTCCCGCTGAGCGAGCTGAAAGAGGATCAGTTAAACGATGAGTCTCGTGAGCTGGGCTTCTATCTGCAAAAAGGGCTGTTTGAAGAATACGCCTGGTTTGGACGTGGCCACGGGCACGATCTGGCGCCGTTCGACGATTACCACAACGCGCGCGGTCTGCGCTGGCCGGTCGTCGAAGGCAAAGAGACGCAATGGCGTTACAGCGAAGGCAACGACCCGTATGTAAAAGCGGGGGAAGGGTACAAATTCTACGGTAAACCGGATGGCAAAGCGGTGATCTTCGCGCTGCCATTTGAACCCGCGGCGGAGTCGCCGGACAACGAGTACGATCTGTGGCTTTCCACCGGTCGCGTGCTGGAACACTGGCATACCGGCAGTATGACGCGCCGCGTGCCTGAATTGCATCGCGCCTTCCCGGAAGCAGTGGTCTTTATTCACCCGCTGGATGCGAAAGCGCGCGATCTGCGTCGTGGGGATAAGGTTAAAGTGTCGTCCCGCCGCGGCGAAGTGATTTCGATTGTCGAAACGCGTGGACGTAACCGTCCGCCGCAGGGACTGGTGTATATGCCGTTCTTCGATGCCGCTCAGCTAGTGAACAACCTGACGCTGGATGCGACGGACCCGCTCTCTAAAGAGACGGACTTCAAGAAGTGCGCCGTTAAGCTGGCGAAGGTGTAACGCGTTATGTCCCGTACAGCGAAACCCCAAAATGGCCGCCGCCGCTTCCTGCGTGATGTTGTGCGCACTGCGGGCGGGCTGGCGGCGGTTGGCGTGGCGCTGGGCTTGCAACAGCAAACCGCGCGCGCAACGGGCGTGCGGCTGCGTCCGCCTGGCGCGCTGAATGAAAATGTCTTCGCCAGCGCCTGTGTGCGCTGCGGGCAGTGCGTTCAGGCGTGTCCATACGACACGCTAAAACTGGCGACGCTGGCCTCCGGGCTATCGGCAGGTACGCCCTATTTCGTCGCTCGCGACATCCCCTGCGAAATGTGTGAAGACATTCCGTGCGCCAAAGTCTGCCCCAGCGGGGCGCTGAATAAAGATATCGCCTCCATTGATGACTCGCGCATGGGGCTGGCGGTGCTGCTGGATCAGGAAAACTGCCTCAACTTTCAGGGGCTGCGCTGCGACGTTTGTTACCGCGAATGCCCGAAAATCGATGAGGCCATCACGCTGGAACTGGATCGCAACATGCGCACCGGCAAACATGCGCGCTTTCTGCCCACCGTACACAGCGACGCCTGTACCGGCTGCGGCAAATGCGAAAAAGTCTGCGTACTGGAGCAACCAGCGATAAAAGTGTTGCCGTTGTCATTGGCGAAAGGGGAGTTAGGACACCATTACCGCTTCGGCTGGCTGGAGGGGAAAGATGGCAAATCGTAAACGCGACGCCGGGCGAGAAGCGCGGGCGAAAAAAGGCTGGTGGCGTAGCCACCGCTGGCTGGTGTTACGCCGTATCAGCCAGTTTATGGTGCTGGGGATGTTTCTCAGCGGCCCGTGGCTGGGCTTTTGGGTTTTGCATGGCAACTACAGCAGTAGTTTGCTGTTCGATACCCTCCCGTTGACCGATCCGCTGATTACTCTGGAAAGTCTCGCCAGTGGACATCTTCCCGCTACCGTGGCGCTGACGGGAGCAGTGATTATCGCTGTGCTGTATGCGCTGGCGGGAAAGCGATTATTTTGCAGTTGGGTTTGCCCGCTAAACCCCGTTACCGATTTGGCTAACTGGATGCGCAGGAAATTTGACCTGAACCAGTCTGCGACGATTCCACGCCATATACGGTACGTCCTTCTGGTGGTGGTGTTAATCGGTTCGGCGTTGACCGGCACGCTGCTGTGGGAATGGATTAATCCCGTGTCGCTGTTAGGTCGTAGTCTGATTATGGGATTTAGTAGCGGCGCGTTGCTGATTATTGCTTTGTTTTTATTTGATTTATTAGTCGTTGAGCACGGTTGGTGCGGTCATATTTGCCCGATGGGCGCGCTGTATGGCGTGTTGGGCAGTAAAGGCGTAGTGACCGTGACGGCCAAAAAACGTGAGAAATGTAATCGCTGTATGGATTGTTTTCATGTTTGCCCAGAACCGCATGTGCTACGTGCGCCGGTGCTGGATGAGCAAAGCCCGGCGCAGGTCACTCACCGCGACTGCATGACCTGCGGTCGCTGCGTGGATGTCTGTTCTGAGGATGTTTTTACAATAACGATACGCAACATCATTCGGGATGCATCGCGGCGGTAAGCGAGGAAATCCCCGGGAGCATAGATAACGATGTGACTGGGATTTTGGAGCGCAGCCAACAAAGAGGCAGCTCGAAGGATGAAGTGTAAATGCGATGGAGTTCGGGAGCGAAACAATGAAAAGCCATGACCTGATGAAAGCGCTGTGTCAATGGATGGCCACGCTTGCCCTGGTGGTAAGTGGTGCGGTTTGGGCGGCAAACGGAGTGGATCTGAGCCAGTCGCCGGAAGTATCCGGGACGCAGGAAGGGGCGATTCGTATGCCGAAAGAGCAGGAGCGTATGCCGCTAAATTACGTCAACCAGCCGCCGATGATCCCGCACAGCGTCGAGGGCTACCAGGTGACGACCAATACCAACCGCTGTCTGCAATGCCACGGCGTGGAAAGTTATCGTACGACGGGCGCGCCGCGTATCAGTCCGACGCACTTTATGGACAGCGACGGTAAAGTGTCGGGCAACGTCGCGCCGCGTCGTTATTTCTGCCTGCAGTGCCACGTACCGCAGTCTGATACCGCGCCGATTATCGACAATACCTTTACCCCCTCGCAAGGTTACGGGAAATAAGAGGTCATTATGGAAAATTCTAACCGTAAACCCGGCTGGATAAAGCGCGTCTGGCGATGGTGGCGCAGCCCCAGCCGCCTGGCGTTGGGGACGCTGTTGTTAATCGGTTTTATCGGCGGCATCATCTTCTGGGGCGGCTTCAATACCGGGATGGAAAAGGCTAACACCGAAGAGTTTTGTATTAGCTGCCATGAAATGCGCAACACGGTGTATGAGGAGTATATGGAAACCGTCCACTACAACAACCGTAGTGGCGTTCGCGCCACCTGTCCTGACTGCCATGTGCCGCATGAGTGGGGGCCGAAGATGATCCGTAAGATCAAAGCCAGTAAAGAGCTGTACGCGAAGGTATTTGGGCTGATAGATACACCGCAGAAATTTGAAGCTCATCGCCTGACAATGGCACAAAATGAGTGGCGGCGCATGAAAGACAACAACTCGCAGGAATGCCGTAACTGCCACAATTTCGACTTTATGGATCTGACCGCGCAAAAAGGCGTCGCGGCGAAAATGCACGATCAGGCGGTAAAAGACGGACAGACCTGTATCGATTGCCACAAAGGGATCGCGCATAAACTGCCGGATATGCGTGATGTTAAACCAGGTTTCTGACAGGACGTTGATGAGTGGGAATGCTTGAAGCCAGAGATCTGTACTGCGAGCGGGACGAGAGGACGCTGTTTCGCGGGCTGTCGTTCACCGTGGACGCCGGGGAGTGGGTGCAGGTCACCGGCGGCAACGGCGCCGGAAAAACCACCCTGCTGCGCCTGCTGACCGGGCTGGCGCGCCCGGATGGCGGGGAGGTGTACTGGCAGGGCGAGCCCCTGCGCCGCGTGCGCGACAGCTTCCATCGCAGCCTGCTGTGGATAGGGCACCAGCCGGGGATCAAAACCCGCCTGACGGCGCGGGAGAACCTGCACTTTTTCCACCCCGGCGACGGCGCGCGTCTCCCGGAGGCGCTGGCGCAGGCCGGGCTGGCGGGATTTGAGGACGTGCCGGTCGCTCAGCTCTCGGCCGGGCAGCAGCGCCGGGTGGCGCTGGCCCGCCTGTGGCTGACCCGCGCCGCGCTGTGGGTGCTCGACGAGCCGTTCACCGCCATTGACGTTAACGGCGTGGCGCGCCTCACCCGGCGGATGGCGGCGCACACGGCGCAGGGCGGGATGGTCATTCTCACCACCCACCAGCCGCTGCCGGGGGCCGCGGATACCGTCCGCCGCCTGGCGCTGACCGGCGGGGAGGCAGGGCTGTGATGTGGCGTGTCTTCTGTCTCGAACTGCGCGTGGCGTTCCGCCACGGCGCGGACATCGCCGGCCCGCTGTGGTTCTTCCTGATGGTCATCACCCTGTTTCCGTTAAGCGTCGGGCCGCAGCCGCAGTTGCTGGCGCGTATCGCGCCGGGCATCATCCAGGTGGCGGCGCTGCTGGCCTCGCTGCTGGCGCTGGAGCGGCTGTTTCGCGACGACCTGCAGGACGGTAGCCTGGAGCAGCTGATGCTGCTGCCGGTGCCGCTGCCGGCGGTGGTGCTGGCGAAGGTGCTGGCCCACTGGGCGGTGACCGGCCTGCCGCTGATTATGCTCTCCCCGCTGGTGGCGCTGCTGCTGGGGATGGACGTGTACGGCTGGAAAATCATGGCGCTGACGCTGCTGCTCGGCACGCCGGCGCTGGGGTTTCTCGCCGCGCCGGGCGTCGGGCTGACGGCCGGCCTGCGGCGCGGCGGCGTCCTGCTGGGCATTCTGGTGCTGCCGCTGAGTGTCCCGGTGCTGATTTTCGCCGCCGCGGCGATGGACGCGGCATCAATGCATTTACCCGCTGACGGTTATCTGGCGGTGCTGGGGGCGCTGCTGGCGGGCAGCGCGACGTTAAGCCCGTTCGCCACCGCGGCGGCGCTGCGCCTCAGCGTGCAGTAGCGCCCCGGCGCGACGGACATTTTACTGGTTTCAGGAGGTCAGGTGACGACTATGTGGAAAACCCTTCATCAGCTGGCGGCGCCGCCCCGGCTGTATCAGATTTGCGGCAGGCTCGTGCCGTGGCTGGCGGCGGCCGGCATCATCGCGCTGGCCACCGGCTGGGTCCGGGGCTTTGGTTTCGCCCCGGCGGACTACCAGCAGGGGGAGGGCTACCGCATTATGTACCTGCATGTCCCGGCGGCCATCTGGTCAATGGGTATCTATGCGGCGATGGCGGTGGCGGCGTTCACCGGGCTGGTCTGGCAGATGAAAATGGCCAGCCTTGCCGTCGCGGCGATGGCGCCGGTGGGGGCGGTGTACACCTTCATCGCGCTGGTCACCGGCGCGGCGTGGGGCAAACCGATGTGGGGCACCT
>NZ_JAGESA010000030.1:0-1292 GCF_017572835.1 Salmonella sp. 32120201201600049SM
CTGTTTTTTTGTACAGTCTATGCCTCGGGCATCCAAGCAGCAAGCGCGTTACGCCGTGGGTCGATGTTTGATGTTATGGAGCAGCAACGATGTTACGCAGCAGGGCAGTCGCCCTAAAACAAAGTTAGCCATATTATGGAGCCTCATGCTTTTATATAAAATGTGTGACAATCAAAATTATGGGGTTACTTACATGAAGTTTTTATTGGCATTTTCGCTTTTAATACCATCCGTGGTTTTTGCAAGTAGTTCAAAGTTTCAGCAAGTTGAACAAGACGTTAAGGCAATTGAAGTTTCTCTTTCTGCTCGTATAGGTGTTTCCGTTCTTGATACTCAAAATGGAGAATATTGGGATTACAATGGCAATCAGCGCTTCCCGTTAACAAGTACTTTTAAAACAATAGCTTGCGCTAAATTACTATATGATGCTGAGCAAGGAAAAGTTAATCCCAATAGTACAGTCGAGATTAAGAAAGCAGATCTTGTGACCTATTCCCCTGTAATAGAAAAGCAAGTAGGGCAGGCAATCACACTCGATGATGCGTGCTTCGCAACTATGACTACAAGTGATAATACTGCGGCAAATATCATCCTAAGTGCTGTAGGTGGCCCCAAAGGCGTTACTGATTTTTTAAGACAAATTGGGGACAAAGAGACTCGTCTAGACCGTATTGAGCCTGATTTAAATGAAGGTAAGCTCGGTGATTTGAGGGATACGACAACTCCTAAGGCAATAGCCAGTACTTTGAATAAATTTTTATTTGGTTCCGCGCTATCTGAAATGAACCAGAAAAAATTAGAGTCTTGGATGGTGAACAATCAAGTCACTGGTAATTTACTACGTTCAGTATTGCCGGCGGGATGGAACATTGCGGATCGCTCAGGTGCTGGCGGATTTGGTGCTCGGAGTATTACAGCAGTTGTGTGGAGTGAGCATCAAGCCCCAATTATTGTGAGCATCTATCTAGCTCAAACACAGGCTTCAATGGCAGAGCGAAATGATGCGATTGTTAAAATTGGTCATTCAATTTTTGACGTTTATACATCACAGTCGCGCTGATAAGGCTAACAAGGCCATCAAGTTGACGGCTTTTCCGTCGCTTGTTTTGTGGTTTAACGCTACGCTACCACAAAACAATCAACTCCAAAGCCGCAACTTATGGCGGCGTTAGATGCACTAAGCACATAATTGCTCACAGCCAAACTATCAGGTCAAGTCTGCTTTTATTATTTTTAAGCGTGCATAATAAGCCCTACACAAATTGGGAGATATATCATGAAAGGCTGGCTTT
>NZ_JAGESA010000031.1:0-981 GCF_017572835.1 Salmonella sp. 32120201201600049SM
GCGTTAGATGCACTAAGCACATAATTGCTCACAGCCAAACTATCAGGTCAAGTCTGCTTTTATTATTTTTAAGCGTGCATAATAAGCCCTACACAAATTGGGAGATATATCATGAAAGGCTGGCTTTTTCTTGTTATCGCAATAGTTGGCGAAGTAATCGCAACATCCGCATTAAAATCTAGCGAGGGCTTTACTAAGCTTGCCCCTTCCGCCGTTGTCATAATCGGTTATGGCATCGCATTTTATTTTCTTTCTCTGGTTCTGAAATCCATCCCTGTCGGTGTTGCTTATGCAGTCTGGTCGGGACTCGGCGTCGTCATAATTACAGCCATTGCCTGGTTGCTTCATGGGCAAAAGCTTGATGCGTGGGGCTTTGTAGGTATGGGGCTCATAATTGCTGCCTTTTTGCTCGCCCGATCCCCATCGTGGAAGTCGCTGCGGAGGCCGACGCCATGGTGACGGTGTTCGGCATTCTGAATCTCACCGAGGACTCCTTCTTCGATGAGAGCCGGCGGCTAGACCCCGCCGGCGCTGTCACCGCGGCGATCGAAATGCTGCGAGTCGGATCAGACGTCGTGGATGTCGGACCGGCCGCCAGCCATCCGGACGCGAGGCCTGTATCGCCGGCCGATGAGATCAGACGTATTGCGCCGCTCTTAGACGCCCTGTCCGATCAGATGCACCGTGTTTCAATCGACAGCTTCCAACCGGAAACCCAGCGCTATGCGCTCAAGCGCGGCGTGGGCTACCTGAACGATATCCAAGGATTTCCTGACCCTGCGCTCTATCCCGATATTGCTGAGGCGGACTGCAGGCTGGTGGTTATGCACTCAGCGCAGCGGGATGGCATCGCCACCCGCACCGGTCACCTTCGACCCGAAGACGCGCTCGACGAGATTGTGCGGTTCTTCGAGGCGCGGGTTTCCGCCTTGCGACGGAGCGGGGTCGCTGCCGACCGGCTCATCCTCGATCCGGGGATGG
>NZ_JAGESA010000032.1:0-881 GCF_017572835.1 Salmonella sp. 32120201201600049SM
ATGCGGATTCATTTATTCAAAGTTCATTGTCTTTAGGGATGCGAAATGAAAGTCTCGTTAGTCGTTCCGGTCTTCAATGAAGAAGCCACGATACCTATTTTCTATAAAACGGTTCGCGAGTTTGAAGAGCTAAAACCGTATGAAGTTGAGATTGTTTTCATCAACGACGGAAGCAAAGATGCGACTGAATCAATAATTAACAAAATAGCTGCATCTGATCCGCTCGTTATTCCGCTTTCGTTTACGCGAAACTTCGGTAAAGAACCTGCTCTTTTCGCGGGTCTCGACCATGCAACCGGGGATGCGGTCATTCCTATTGATGTCGATTTACAGGATCCGATAGAAGTTATCCCCCATCTCATTGAGAAGTGGCAGGCTGGCGCGGATATGGTGCTGGCTAAGCGCTCAGACCGCTCAACTGACGGGCGCATGAAGCGTAAGACAGCTGAATGGTTTTATAAGCTGCACAATAAAATCAGCAATCCGAAAATTGAAGAGAACGTCGGTGATTTCCGGTTAATGAGCCGTGAGGTTGTCGAAAATATTAAATTAATGCCCGAACGCAACTTGTTCATGAAGGGTGTGCTCAGTTGGGTTGGCGGAAAAACGGATGTTGTTAAATATGCCCGTGCCGAACGCGTGGCCGGTGATTCGAAATTCAACGGCTGGAAATTATGGAATCTGGCGCTCGAAGGGATTACCAGCTTCTCAACTTTCCCTCTCCGCATCTGGACGTATATCGGGTTAGCTGTCGCAGGTGTTGCATTTCTGTATGGTGCCTGGATGATATTCGACACTCTGGCGTTCGGTAACGCCGTGCGGGGATACCCGTCACTTCTGGTGTCGATACTGTTTCTTGGTGGCATCCAGCTAATCGGCAT
>NZ_JAGESA010000033.1:0-743 GCF_017572835.1 Salmonella sp. 32120201201600049SM
TCCTCCCCGTTCGCTCGCCGCTACTGGGGGAATCTCGGTTGATTTCTTTTCCTCGGGGTACTTAGATGTTTCAGTTCCCCCGGTTCGCCTCATTAACCTATGGATTCAGTTAATGATAGTGTGACGAATCACACTGGGTTTCCCCATTCGGGTATCGCCGGTTATAACGGTTCATATCACCTTACCGGCGCTTATCGCAGATTAGCACGCCCTTCATCGCCTCTGACTGCCAGGGCATCCACCGTGTACGCTTAGTCGCTTAACCTCACAACCCGAAGATGTTTCTTACGATTCATCATCGTGTTGCGAAAATTTGAGAGACTCACGAACAACTTTCGTTGTTCTGTGTTTCAATTTTCAGCTTGATCCAGATTTTTAAAGAGCAAATATCTCAAACGTGACTCGTAAGTCAGTTTTGAGATATTAAGGCAGGTGACTTTCACTCACAAACCAGCAAGTGGCGTCCCCTAGGGGATTCGAACCCCTGTTACCGCCGTGAAAGGGCGGTGTCCTGGGCCTCTAGACGAAGGGGACACTGAAGTCTCAATCGCAAGACGCCTTGCTATTCACTTTTCATCAGACAATCTGTGTGAGCACTTCAAAGTACGCTTCTTTAAGGTAAGGAGGTGATCCAACCGCAGGTTCCCCTACGGTTACCTTGTTACGACTTCACCCCAGTCATGAATCACAAAGTGGTAAGCGCCCTCCCGAAGGTTAAGCTACCTACTTCTTTTGCAACCCAC
>NZ_JAGESA010000034.1:0-586 GCF_017572835.1 Salmonella sp. 32120201201600049SM
ATCCGGGTTGCGGACAGTGTCTGGTGGGTAGTTTGACTGGGGCGGTCTCCTCCTAAAGAGTAACGGAGGAGCACGAAGGTTGGCTAATCCTGGTCGGACATCAGGAGGTTAGTGCAATGGCATAAGCCAGCTTGACTGCGAGCGTGACGGCGCGAGCAGGTGCGAAAGCAGGTCATAGTGATCCGGTGGTTCTGAATGGAAGGGCCATCGCTCAACGGATAAAAGGTACTCCGGGGATAACAGGCTGATACCGCCCAAGAGTTCATATCGACGGCGGTGTTTGGCACCTCGATGTCGGCTCATCACATCCTGGGGCTGAAGTAGGTCCCAAGGGTATGGCTGTTCGCCATTTAAAGTGGTACGCGAGCTGGGTTTAGAACGTCGTGAGACAGTTCGGTCCCTATCTGCCGTGGGCGCTGGAGAACTGAGGGGGGCTGCTCCTAGTACGAGAGGACCGGAGTGGACGCATCACTGGTGTTCGGGTTGTCATGCCAATGGCACTGCCCGGTAGCTAAATGCGGAAGAGATAAGTGCTGAAAGCATCTAAGCACGAAACTTGCCCCGAGATGAGTTCTCCCTGAGACTT
>NZ_JAGESA010000035.1:0-523 GCF_017572835.1 Salmonella sp. 32120201201600049SM
GGGCGTTAAGTTGCAGGGTATAGACCCGAAACCCGGTGATCTAGCCATGGGCAGGTTGAAGGTTGGGTAACACTAACTGGAGGACCGAACCGACTAATGTTGAAAAATTAGCGGATGACCTGTGGCTGGGGGTGAAAGGCCAATCAAACCGGGAGATAGCTGGTTCTCCCCGAAAGCTATTTAGGTAGCGCCTCGTGAATTCATCTCCGGGGGTAGAGCACTGTTTCGGCTAGGGGGCCATCCCGGCTTACCAACCCGATGCAAACTGCGAATACCGGAGAATGTTATCACGGGAGACACACGGCGGGTGCTAACGTCCGTCGTGAAGAGGGAAACAACCCAGACCGCCAGCTAAGGTCCCAAAGTCATGGTTAAGTGGGAAACGATGTGGGAAGGCCCAGACAGCCAGGATGTTGGCTTAGAAGCAGCCATCATTTAAAGAAAGCGTAATAGCTCACTGGTCGAGTCGGCCTGCGCGGAAGATGTAACGGGGCTAAACCATGCACCGAAGCTGCGGCAGCGA
>NZ_JAGESA010000036.1:0-516 GCF_017572835.1 Salmonella sp. 32120201201600049SM
CATGGCGGTAGCGGATAATCCCCCTGCCGTCGATGAGGAAGGTTTCCGGCGCGCCGTACACGCCCAGGTCCAGCCCCAGCATCCCGTCGCTGTCCGATAAACTCAGCGCATACGGGTTGCCCAGTTCTTTTAACCAGGCCACCGCCTTCGCCCGGTCGTCCTTATAGTTCAGCCCCACCACCCGGATACCCTGCGCGGCCAGCCGGTTCAGGTACTGATGCTCGGCGCGGCAGGTCGGGCACCAGGTGGCCCAGACGTTAAGCAGCACCGGTTTCCCCTGCGTCAGCACCTCCGCCTCATAGTACTGACCCGGCGTCTCCAGCGATTCCAGGCGGAACGCCGGCACCGGCTTTCCGGTCAGCGCCGATTCGAGATTCGTCGGGTCATCGCCCTGCGCGTTGCGCGCCAGCTGCCACAGCAGCGCCGCGGCAATCAGCAGAAAAATCAGCAGCGGTAATAACAGTACGTTGCGTTTCATCCGGCCTCCGGCAATGGTTTACGGCGGCGGTAGCGCGG
>NZ_JAGESA010000037.1:0-515 GCF_017572835.1 Salmonella sp. 32120201201600049SM
CCGATCGTTCGTGGTTCTGCTCTGAAAGCGCTGGAAGGCGACGCAGAGTGGGAAGCGAAAATCATCGAACTGGCTGGCTTCCTGGATTCTTACATCCCGGAACCAGAGCGTGCGATTGACAAGCCGTTCCTGCTGCCGATCGAAGACGTATTCTCCATCTCCGGTCGTGGTACCGTTGTTACCGGTCGTGTAGAACGCGGTATCATCAAAGTGGGCGAAGAAGTTGAAATCGTTGGTATCAAAGAGACTCAGAAGTCTACCTGTACTGGCGTTGAAATGTTCCGCAAACTGCTGGACGAAGGCCGTGCCGGTGAGAACGTAGGTGTTCTGCTGCGTGGTATCAAACGTGAAGAAATCGAACGTGGTCAGGTACTGGCTAAGCCGGGCACCATCAAGCCGCACACCAAGTTCGAATCTGAAGTGTACATTCTGTCCAAAGATGAAGGCGGCCGTCATACTCCGTTCTTCAAAGGCTACCGTCCGCAGTTCTACTTCCGTACTACTGACGTGACTGG
>NZ_JAGESA010000004.1:0-444546 GCF_017572835.1 Salmonella sp. 32120201201600049SM
TGTTGAACTTTTGCAGTTGCCAGACCGCAAGATGTTTTAACAAATCAAAAGGGGTTTTAATAACTGGCTTAAAGCTGAAAGCTTTCCGGAACCCCCAGCCTAGCTGGGGGTTTTCCATAGACAAAAAGCCAGCCGCAGAGGACGGCTGGCAAAGTACCACTCAACGAAGTGTTATCGCGGGTAGTCTGGTGAGTTAATCCACGCGTGGTTCTCTTCCCAGGTGAAACGCCATTTTCGTAGCGGGCCGGCCATCACGTTCAGATAGTAGTTATCGTAACCCGCGATGGTGGCAACCGGGTGGTAGCCTTTAGGTACTTTCACTACATCCCGGTTATAGACCGCCATACATTCATCCAGGCTGCGATCGTCGGTGTAGACGCGCTGTAAGCAGAATCCCTGAGGTGGATTGAAACGGTGATAGTACGTCTCTTCCAGATAGGTCTCCTGGCCTTCAACTGCCGTATCGTGCTTGTGCGCGGGCCAGGAGCTGGTATCGCCTTCATTAGTGTACACTTCAACGACTAGCAGGCTGTCGGCGAGCTGGCTATCAGGAAGGATGTTATGCACCAGGCGCTGATTGCGCCCTTTTCCCCGATGCTCTACCCCGACCTCTTGTGGCGAGATCAGACGTACCGGAAGCTCTCCGAATCCCGGCGCGCTGCATACGGCCAGCTCAAGGTCGGTTTCGGCTGTCACTTTCGCCTCCGTATGATGGGGGAGGTAAACCGAATAAGCCGGAATGCGTTCAAACGGACTCATGCGCTGACCAATCCGATAGAAAAAACTGTCGGCGGCCTTAACGCTGGCCAGCCCGGCAACCAGCACCAGACAGCGTTCACGCTCATCGGACGGCAGGGTTATCGACTCTCCAGCCTTCAACTGCCAGACATCAAAACCGACATACTCCCAGCCTGCATTTTGAGGGGAAATGTGTTGGATATTTCCCGACTCAGAGGTACAGGTACTCAGCAAGTTGGCCATAATCTTCTCCTTCCTGAAAGCGTATTAACCGAGAGTCGGCATACTGAACTCCGATACGATCTGCTGTCCGTTCGGCCAACGCGAGGTAACGGTTTTCATCCGGGTATAGAAGCGCACGCCATCCGGCCCATGGACGTTCAGGGCGCCAAACACCGAGCGCTTCCAGCCGCCAAAAGAGTGAAATGCCATCGGAACCGGAACTGGAATATTAATACCGACCATCCCGGCTTCAACCGACTGGGCGAATTCGCGCGCATAGTGACCGTTGGTGGTGAAAATCACGCTGCCGTTGCCGAATTCATGGGAGTTTACCGTGCTAATGGCGGTGGCATAATCCGGGACGCGCACAATTCCGAGAACCGGGCCAAAAATTTCTTCACGCCAGATGGTCATCTCAGGCGTGACGTTATCAAACAGAGTGCCGCCGACATAAAAGCCTTCAGGATATCCCGCCACGCTATAGTTGCGGCCATCCATGACCAGAGTTGCTCCCTCGCTCACCCCTTTGTCGATGTAACCCAACACTTTCTGTTGGTGAGCACGTGAAACAACCGGGCCCATTTCATTTTCATCTTTGCCGCGCAGCTCTCCCGGGCCGATACGTAGCGCCGCAATCAGCGGTTTCAGGCGTTCGATCAGACGGTCCGCCGTTTCATCGCCCACCGCGACCACTACCGGCAGCGCCATACAGCGTTCGCCCGCGGAACCAAATGCTCCGCCCATAATGGCGTTGACGGTGGCGTCCAGGTCTGCATCCGGCATGACGATTGCGTGATTTTTGGCGGCCCCGAAGGCCTGTACGCGTTTGCCATGGGCGCTGGCGGTGGTATAGATATGTTCCGCGACGGCGGAGGAACCGACAAAGCTGACGGCCTGTACGCGAGGGTCGCTGGTCAACAGGCTAGCCGCCTCATTGCCACAGTGAACAACGTTAAACACGCCGTCCGGCAGGCCAGCCTCCTGCAGAAGCTGCGCCATACGTAACGATGCGGACGGCACCAGTGCGGGCGGCTTCAGGACGAAGGTATTGCCGCAAGCCAGAGCAACCGGGAACATCCACATAGGCACCATTGCCGGGAAGTTAAACGGTGTGATGCCTGCCACAACCCCAAGCGGCTGCATTAATGAAAAGCTGTCAACGCCTGAGCCGACGTTAAAGGAGTACTCTCCTTTGCTGAGGTGCGGGATCCCGCAGGCAAATTCGACAACCTCTATGCCGCGCGTCAGTTCGCCAAGCGCATCTGACCAGACCTTGCCATGCTCGCTGACGATCAGCGCCGCCAGTTCGTCCCGATGCTTTTCCAGTAATACTTTGAATTCAAAAAGGATACGTGCCCGGCGTAGCGGAGTCATTTTACTCCATGCCGGAAAAGCCTCATGTGCGCTTTGAATTGCCGCCAGCATCTCCTCTCGGGTGCTCTGGGTGACCTGACGAATTACTTTACCGGTGGCCGGATTAGTCACCGGTAGCGTCTCGCCGCTGCTGCTCAGTGTCGTTTTACCATGAATAAAATTGCCGACTGTTTCCATCTCTTTTTTATCCTCTTAAACCGATGTTGACGACGTTCTGACTGAGCGGTCACAGGAAAACCTGGTTATCTTCAGCCTAAAACGCATACCGTATTCAATGTAAATTTTAGGATTAAAAATTTCAAATTTATTTTTATGAAATTTTATTTTGAAAATTTGACGACTGATTTTTATACGAGGGTATGTGCAGTAAGAAATCAAAAATCTAATTAACTTATTGATTTTTATTGTTTTTATTTGGTGTGGTATCAATGGTTGTCTGTTGTGACGAGGAAAGATTTGGAAAAAATTATGATCTATATAGCATTTTTGTTTCATTTGGTGTGGTATAAAAATTCAAATTTCAGGGGTGTTTCGGCACTACAGTTTCGGATATTGGAGGGTAAATCATGCGCTTGTGCTTCTGTCCTTCAGAACGAGAGAATAAGGCTCAGCCCCAGTTGGCGTATGTGAGTCAGGTCAGTGAGAGCAATGGTCCGTTTGTCCGGTTCATGCATATGCACCCACAGACCGTTGAACTGATTCTTATCACCGAAGGAGACGGGGAGTATTTCATTGGCGATCGCATCTACCCGGTTCGTAAAGGCGACCTGGTCATTTATAACAGCCAGGTGGTGCATGATGAGTATCTGGAAAGCGGGCGGCCAATTGGCACTATTTGTTGTGGGATTAACAATATTTCGTGTCCGGGTCTACGTGAGAATGCGCTAATACCGGATGATATTGTGCCGGTTATTCCACTGTATCACCATTATGCGACGGTGGAAAAACTGATGAGCTCCGTGTTTACCGTTATTAATCAGCATGCGGTAGAAGGGCCAGCAATGGCGCAGCTATTGACCCAGGTAGTACTCAAATACATTGAGGGAAATGTCTTATTACGCACAGGTAACGATGCCATACAGCGCCATGAAAATTTACTTGATTCAATAAAATCCTATATTGATCGCAATTTCTATGAGCCAATTCGGCTGGATACACTGGCGACGAAATTTAATGTCAGTCCTTATTATGTTTCCCATGAATTTAAACGCCGCTATGGTTATTCACCGATGGATTACCTGATAAAACGTAGGCTGGGGGAGGCGCAATCGTTACTAACCACGGATGAAGGCGGGCGCGAAAAGATCACCTCTATTGCTTATCGTGTTGGCTTTAGCAACCTTAGTCATTTTCAGAATTACTTCAAAAATAAAGTGGGGAAAACACCCGGTCAATATCGAAAGGACTATCGTAAAGCTAATTATTTATTATTTGAATATTAATGCTTGCTAAAATTTAATCGTCATGAGAATGGTCGCAATACTGCGGCCATTTTTATTTGTCGGTATATTTTATGCGTTTATCTATAGCGCGAAAAGTCTGGCAATATCATTAAAGAGTGATGATTTTTTTGTGATACCTGACGCATTTATCCCACTTCTTCAACCAGGATAGATAAAGTTTTTCAGGCTACAAAAAGTAATATGTTGTCCATCAAAGGTTAATTTGCATCGCGGTATGCAGTAAAAGCGTTTCATTAAGTGGGAGCCAGCAACATGTACAATGTAAAAAAGAGCATTAAGTTGGGGATTGCGCCTATCGGTTGGCGCAATGATGATATTCCTGAGATTGGTAAAGAAAATACATATAAACAAATACTTAGTGATGCCGCGCTCACCGGTTTTTCCGGGACGGAAGTTGGCGGTTGTTATCCGCAGGATCCTGCTGAGTTAAATAAAGAGTTAATGCTTCGCGGACTGGAAATACCAGGCCAGTGGTTTTCTTCCTTTATTATTCGCGACGGTATTGCATCTGCGATGAATGCTTTTGAACAGCATTGTGCTTATTTGCAGGCAATACATGCATATGTCGCCGTTGTTTCTGAACAAACTTATAGTATTCAAGGTATTATCGATAAGTGCGTTTATACAGAGAAGCCTAACTTCAGCGACAGCGAATGGCAGCTTTTATGCGAAGGACTTAATGCGCTTGGGAAGATTGCCAATGCGCACGGGCTGAAGCTCGCTTTCCATCATCATATGGGCACCGGTGTGCAGACTCTGCCAGAAGTGGATCGACTCATGGAGAATACCGATCCGCAATTTGTACATCTGCTGTTTGATACCGGGCATATATATGTTTCTGACGGCGATGTCATGCCGCTACTGAGTAAACATTTTGATCGTATTAAACACGTTCATTTTAAAGATGTGCGTAATGAAAAACTCAAAGCATGTCGCCTCGCGAAGAAATCATTCCTCAATTCTTTCCTTGATGGTGTGTTTACCGTCCCCGGCGATGGAAATATTGATTTTAAATCCGTATTAGCTTATCTGGTCGGGCATCAATATTCTGGCTGGATTGTTGTTGAGGCCGAGCAGGATCCTAAGAAATATAACCCATTGGAATATGCGCAAAAAGGTAAAAAGCATATTGATGAGTTACTGAAAAATTATCTTTAATTGAAAAGGAAACAGAAAATGACTTTAAAAGCAGGTATTGTAGGTATCGGCATGATCGGCTCCGATCACTTAAGACGTCTGGCCAACACCGTGTCGGGTGTAGAGGTTGTTGCCGTATGTGATATCGTCGCGGGTAGGGCGCAGGCGGCGCTGGATAAGTATGCGATCGAAGCCAAAGATTATAATGACTATCACGATCTGATTAATGATAAAGACGTTGAAGTGGTCATCATTACCGCATCAAATGAGGCGCACGCCGATGTAGCCGTTGCCGCGCTAAATGCTAACAAATATGTTTTCTGTGAAAAACCGCTAGCGGTGACGGCTGCGGATTGTCAGCGTGTGATTGAAGCAGAGCAGAAAAATGGTAAGCGCATGGTGCAGATTGGTTTTATGCGCCGCTACGACAAAGGTTACGTTCAGCTGAAAAATATTATCGACAGCGGCGAAATCGGTCAGCCATTAATGGTTCATGGACGTCATTACAATGCCAGCACGGTGCCAGAATACAAAACGCCACAGGCTATCTATGAAACATTGATTCATGAAATTGACGTTATGCACTGGCTGCTTAACGAAGATTATAAAACCGTTAAGGTTTACTTCCCGCGTCAGTCCAGCCTGGTGACCACTCTGCGTGATCCGCAGCTGGTTGTAATGGAAACCACCTCCGGCATCAATATTGTGGTTGAAGTGTTTGTGAACTGCCAGTATGGCTACGACATTCACTGCGATGTTACCGGCGAGAAAGGAATGGCGGAGCTGCCAACCGTCGCCAGCGCCGCGGTACGGAAAGCGGCGAAGTATAGCACCGACATCCTGGTTGACTGGAAACAGCGCTTTATTGATGCCTACGACATTGAGTTCCAGGATTTCTTCGATCGCCTGAACGCAGGATTGCCGCCGGCAGGCCCAACGTCATGGGATGGTTATCTGGCTGCGGTTACCGCTGATGCCTGCGTGAAGTCTCAGGAAACAGGGAATACCGAGATTGTTGAATTACCCTCAAAACCTGATTTCTACAAATAAACCTTCCGCGTATTAAAACCTTCTGCCGGATAGCGATGCTTAAGCGTCCTATCCGGCATATCACAATTTATTATCTTCTTTTATCCGGAACTTCCCTATGAAAGGCAGACTCATCTCTTCCGATCCGTATCGTCAGCAATTCCTTGTTGAGCGTGCGGTCTCTTTTTCGCATCGTCAGCGTGATTGCAGTGAATTAATCAGCGTCTTACCGCGCCACACGTTACAGCAGATTGACGGATTCGGCGGCAGCTTTACCGAAGGTGCGGGCGTGGTATTCAACAGCATGAGCGAAAAGACGAAGGCGCAATTTCTTTCCCTTTATTTTTCTGCTCAGGAACATAATTACACTCTGGCGCGGATGCCAATTCAGAGCTGTGATTTTTCCCTGGGCAATTACGCGTATGTCGATTCCAGCGCTGACCTGCAGCAGGGACGGCTCTCCTTTTCCCGCGATGAAGCGCATTTAATACCGCTGATTTCCGGGGCGTTGCGGTTAAATCCACACATGAAGCTGATGGCTTCGCCGTGGAGTCCGCCGGCGTTTATGAAAACTAATAACGATATGAACGGTGGCGGCAAGCTGCGGCGCGAATGCTACGCCGACTGGGCCGATATCATTATCAACTACCTGCTGGAATACCGCCGCCACGGCATTAATGTGCAGGCGCTCTCCGTGCAGAATGAGCCGGTGGCGGTAAAAACCTGGGACTCCTGTCTGTATAGCGTGGAAGAGGAGACAGCCTTTGCTGTGCAGTATCTGCGTCCGCGCCTCGCCCGGCAGGGTATGGATGAGATGGAGATCTATATCTGGGATCACGATAAAGATGGCCTGGTAGACTGGGCTGAACTCGCCTTTGCTGACAAAGCTAATTATAAGGGAATTAACGGGCTGGCATTCCACTGGTATACCGGCGACCATTTTTCGCAAATACAGTATCTGGCCCAGTGCCTGCCGGATAAAAAACTCCTGTTTTCCGAAGGCTGTGTGCCAATGGAGAGCGATGCCGGTAGCCAGATTCGCCACTGGCATACCTATCTCCATGACATGATTGGTAATTTCAAATCGGGTTGTAGCGGGTTTATCGACTGGAATCTGCTGTTGAACAGTGAGGGTGGGCCGAATCATCAGGGTAATCTGTGTGAAGCGCCCATTCAATACGATGCGCAAAACGACGTGCTGCGGCGTAACCACTCCTGGTATGGTATTGGCCACTTCTGCCGCTATGTGCGTCCGGGGGCGAGGGTCATGCTTTCTTCAAGTTACGATAATCTTCTGGAAGAGGTGGGATTTGTGAATCCCGACGGCGAGCGTGTGCTGGTGGTGTATAACCGCGATGTCCAGGAAAGGCGTTGCCGGGTGCTGGATGGCGATAAAGAGATCGCGTTAACGCTGCCGCCGTCAGGCGCCAGTACGTTGCTATGGCGGCAGGAGTCGATCTGAATGATGAAGCTGGGATTTAATGAAGCGACCTGTATGCGAAACTCCACGCTGGCACAGGATGTTGTGTTGGCGGAACGTTTTGGCTATGACTACATCGAAATCCGTCTGGATATGTTGCAGGAGTGGTTACAGAAACATACGTTAAGCGAGCTGGCAGACATTTTTGCCGTCGGCCACCTTAAGCCCTGGGGCTACAATTCGCTGGAAGACATTACGTTTTGTGATAGCGAAAGCTGGGCGGAGAAACGGCGGCAGTTGGCTTTCGCCTGCCATGCTGGCTCAGTGGTGGGGGGTGATTGTCTGGTCGTGGTGCCCACCATTCGTCAGGGGGGAAATTTTCCGCCGGGGGAAACGGTGAAAGATTCAGTGAAGCGTCTGCGCGAGATGGCGGCAGTGGCGGAAGAAAGCCAGATGCGGCTGGCCTTTGAGCCGATCGGTTCCGCAGGATGCTGTGTGCGCAGTCTTGCCATGGCGATGGAGATCGTAGATGCGGTCGATCGCAGTAACGTCGGGCTGGTCGTCGATGCCTTTAATCTTTACCTGCACGATCAATGGCGGGATCTGACCACGCTTCGCCAGATCCCTGTGGAAAAGATCTTCGTTTACCATATTGATGACGCCGATAATCTGCCGCTGGCAACGCTGGAGCATTGCCATCGTCTGTTTCCTGGCAACGGCGTGATCCCACTGCATGAGATCACGCATGAGCTAGTGCAGAAGGGCTATGAGGGGATCTGTTCGCTGGAACTGTTTAACCCTGGCTACTGGCAGATGGCGGCCAGCGAAGTCTTTGCGATAGGGGCGGAAAAGACTCGCCCCTTCTTAACAGCTTAACAGCTTAATGTTGCCGCAGCAGGAGATGGACAACCGCCGCGCCCAGCAGCGCGCAGGCCGCGGCCAGAAGAAAGACCTGCTGATAGCCGATAAACGGCGTCAGCAGGCCCGCTATTGGTCCGGTAAATCCGTAGGCCAGATCCTGAAACGCTGACCAGACGCCGAGGGCCGTACCACGAATCTCCGGTGGCACTCTGCGCACAACCTCTACGCCCAGCGATGGGAACATCAGCGAACAGCCGCAGCCGGTAATCGCCGCGCCAATCAGCGCAGCGCCTGCTGACGGAGCGGCCCACATTACCGCCAGTCCGGTCCCCTCTACCAGTAGTGAAAAGGTTGCGACCGTGGCGCCGCCGTAACGGTCGGGAAATTTGGCGCAGAAAAAGCGGACAGCGATAAACGCAATGCCAAACAGCGTCATCGCAAAACCGGTGTTATCCCAGTGACGCTCGTTGAACCAGAGGGCGGTAAACGCGCTTAGGGTGGCAAAACCAATGCCCTGGAGCACAAGCCCTGTTCCGGGCCGCCACACCAGGCCGACGACCCGTAGCACTGGCACGCGGGGACGGGCTGTTGGGATATTCCCCGGAATGCCATAGATGACTCCGCTGGCGATGATCGGCAACAGCACGACGAGGAGCGCCGGAAGCGCCAGGCCGGCCCTGGCGTAAAGCGACAGCCCCAGCGGCGCGCCGATAGTCAGCGCACCGTAGGTCGCCATGCCGTTCCAGGAAATAACCTGACCCGCGTGGGTCGAGCCCGCCAGCCACATCCCCCAGGTTAAATTACCGGTCAAAATGAAACTTTCACCGATGCCCAGCAGCACACGACCAACAATCAGTATGGCCCATGCGAGCAGCGGAACCGGGTGAGCGATTAGACTGACCAGCATCAGCAGACCTGATGCGGCGCAGTAGAACTGACCGGTGATAACCGTCCGACGTCCGCCTGACGTGTCGGCTTTTCGACCCGCGGCGCCCCGGGTAAGCAAGGTGGCGATAAACTGGCTACCTACCGCGATACCGATCAACAGATCGCTCAGATGCAACTGCTGCTGAACGTACAGCGGCAGCATGACTAACGGGATGCCAATAGTCAGATAGTTGAGAAACATCGCGGCGCTGATGCGAAACAGCGTGATCGATGTGGAATGTTGTGTGAGAGCTGGCATGGAATCGTCCTTGAACACGCCCCTTGTCCGATGCAGACACGGGGCGTGATGAGGCAGGCATTAACGTGCCGGGCGGTATTCGCGCCAGTAGTCGATAAGCATGCGGTATTTTTGTTTCACCGTTGCGATGAGCTGTTCATCGTTAAGCTGGCCGCCTAACCACTGGCGTGACGGTTCGCCAAAGATGGTCCGGCCGACGGCGAAACCTTTCACCCAGGGCATATCCGCTGCTGCGGCGAATCCTGACTTCAACTCGCTTTCCGGTGCGTCCAGGCCAAGTATCAATATACCGCGACATTCAGGGTCATAATGCTCAATATGCTGGCTGATTTCTCGCCAACGATCTGGGCTTAACGGCGGCAGTTTCCACCAGTCCGGCAGGATCCCCAGTTGATAAAAACGTTCCACAATCTGAGGATAGTATTGCTCATTTTGGTCTGCCGCATCGCGCGGCAAGATGACTTCCAGCAGCAGATCGTGACCAGACTGGCAGCAGGCGCGGTAAACCTCGTCAATGAGCGCCTCTTGTTCAAGACGTACCGACTCTGCATCGAGTGGATGATAGAAGACCAGACATTTCACGACGTGCTCTTGCGGCCAGCTGACAAGCTGAGAGCCAATATCGCCATGTTCCAGCTTCAGCGGATACGAACCGGGCATCTCAACCGGTCGGCCAATCCACCATCCCTGGCCGGTCACGTCGTTAAGCGCCTGCTGACCAAAGGTGGTATCGGCAAGGATGCCGCTATTATTCTGTAAACCGGCCTCAAGCGCCGCCTGACGCGCCCCTTCCAGCAGTAGCATCTTCAGGGGAGGGATCGCGGATTCACTGGCGCCGACTTCATTTGCGATATCCACCAGTTGCTTGCGATGGTCAAAGGCGAATACGCACAGCTCCGGCCAGTGCTGTTTACGGGTTGTGACCCGATGAAGGTGATTCAGCCGCGGGTCTTTGTCTGGCCGGGTGATGGATTGTTCACGCGCGAGGTAGTCGTCCAGCTCTTTTTTGGTTGGCATGGCGGGGGCACAACCGTGGCGCGATACCACTAACGCGCCGCAGGCGTTTGCATAACGGCAGGCTTGCTCCCAGCTTTCATCGTTCAGGTATCCCCGCAGCAGTCCTGACATAAAGGCATCGCCCGCGCCCAGAACGTTCAGAACGTCTACGCGAACGCCGCTATGTATCTTCACCTGCGACCAGTCATCGGCGATGTTGCCTTCAAAGACTGAGCAGCCCAGCGCGCCGCGTTTGCACACCAGTACGGCCTGGGTCAACTGACGGACGCGCCGCAGGGCGGTCAGCGTGTCGGTACTGCCGCCGGCGATATGGAATTCTTCTTCGGTCCCAACGATCAGATCGAAATGGCGCAATACCTGCTGGAGCTGTTCGGTAACCTGTGATGAGGCGATGAAACGCGTTTCACCGTCTCCTAGCGACGTCAGGCCCCACAGTACGGGGCGGTAGTCGATATCCAGCGCCCGCCGCAGCCCGTGTTTTTGCGCATACTCCAGCGCTTTAAGAACGGCGGCGCGCGTATTGGGGTGAGAAAGATGGGTACCGGTGACGGCTAATGCGCGTGAAGAAGCGATGTAATCTTCGCGGATATCCTCGGGTGTTAGCGCCATGTCCGCGCAGTTATCGCGGTAGAAGATCAGAGGAAAGGTGTCCTGATCTTTAATGCCGAGGATCACCAGCGCGGTCAGACGATCGCGATCCGACAGCAGGCACTGCGTATCCACACCAACGCGGTTTAATTCTTCACGAACGAAACGTCCCATATGCTCATCGCCGACGCGGGCCAGCATAGCGGAACGTAATCCCTGAATGGCCGTGCCGTAGGCAACATTGCCTGACGATCCCCCTAAATATTTAGCGAAAGTCGTCATATCCTCCAGCCGCGACCCGATTTGTTGACCATACAAATCAACGGCGACTCGTCCCAGACAGATAACGTCCAGCGGCTTTTGCTCACTACTGACTGCTTTATTCATTGACATATCCCCTAACAGAAGACGGTGTTATTTTTGCCCATACTAAGGTTTGGTGATTTCATTTTCAATAAAAATGGAAATAATGTTTTCATTTATTGTTTGAACAAGATCACAGAAATGGCATTTCCGGGCAACGCGCATGATCGTTTTTTGTTGTGTTTTTTGTTTTAATTGATTGATTATTAATGTGTTATTTCTTTTAAAAGCACATGGAAGATAAATTTCATTTTCATGAAAAATACGCCTAAATGGCGAAATTTTTTAACCGTTTTTTGATCTCCTTCCCATAAATGAAATATAAATTCCATATAATTGTGAGAACGGAAATTTTGATCCTATGATAAGTCTCTGTGTTTTTGGGGCTGAAGCGATGCATAAGCAGGCAACGACAGCCGAACGGTTGATAAAAGCAGGTGGGGTACATGAAAACAATCAGGTTGACCATGGCGCAGGCTTTGGTGCGCTTTCTTGATAATCAGTACATCGACGTAGACGGCAGCGAAATCAAATTTGTAAAAGGGATTTTCGCTATTTTTGGCCACGGGAACGTCGTCGGATTGGGGCAAGCGCTGGAAGAGGACTGTGGCCAACTTAGCGTTCATCAAGGGCGTAACGAACAGGGAATGGCGCATATCGCGACGGGATTTGCCCGCCAGATGCGTCGCCATCAGATTTATGCCTGCACCTCCTCAGTGGGGCCAGGGGCCGCCAATATGATCACCGCAGCGGCGACCGCGACGGCTAACCGTATTCCACTGCTTTTGCTGCCGGGCGATGTGTACGCATCGCGTCAACCCGACCCGGTTTTGCAACAGGTTGAACAAGAACACGATCTGACGTTGAGCACCAATGACGCTTTCCGTGCAGTTAGCCGCTACTGGGATCGCATTACGCGTCCGGAACAGCTAATGAGCGCCTGTATCAGCGCGATGCGGGTGTTAACCGATCCGGCGGATACGGGGGCCGTGACGCTTTGCCTGCCACAGGATGTGCAGGGTGAAGCCTGGGATTATCCGGATTATTTTTTCGCTCGCCGGGTCTATCGTCTTGAGCGTCACGCGCCGACGGAGCCGATGCTGAACGAGGCGGTTGCGCTGATTCGCCGCCACCAGCGGCCGCTGATCGTTTGCGGTGGGGGCGTGAAGTACTCGCAGGCTGAAGAGGCGCTGCTGAGATTTGCCGAACGCTGTCATCTGCCGATTGCTGAAACCCAGGCTGGCAAGGGAGCGCTCAGTTCTGCACACCCGTTGAACGTCGGCGGGATTGGCGAAACCGGTTCACTGGCGGCGAATCTGCTGGCGCAGGAGGCCGATCTGATTATCGGTGTGGGGACGCGCTATACCGATTTCACCACCTCCTCAAAGTGGATCTTCCAGAATCCCGACGTGCGCTACTTAAATATCAACGTTAGCCGCTTTGATGTCTTCAAGCTGGATGGCGTACAGATGCAGGGTGATGCTCGCGTCGCCCTGACGCAGCTTAGCGAACGGCTGGCCCAGGAGCATTATGCTTCGCAATGGGGTGAGACTATTCACCGCGTCCGCTCGCAATATATGGCGGAAGTTGAGCGCGTCTATGCTGTGGAATATAGCGGAGAGGACTTCAAACCTGAAATTGAGGATCATATGGATACTCAAAAGGTGTTTGAAGAGTTTAATGAGATTACGCGGTCGTGGCTGACCCAGACGCGCGTGTTGGGCGTGCTTAACCGGATGTTGCCGGAAAACGCGCTGGTGGTGGCGGCGGCGGGCAGCCTGCCGGGCGACCTCCAGCGTGTCTGGCAAAGCCGCGGCGAGAATGATTACCACGTCGAGTACGGCTACTCCTGTATGGGCTACGAAGTCAATGCCGCATTGGGGGCCAAACTGGCGCAGCCGGAGCGCGAGGTGTACAGCTTCGTGGGCGACGGTTCGTTCATGATGCTGCACTCTGAGTTGGTCACTTCCGTCCAGATGGGGAAAAAGATTACCGTCATTTTGCTCGATAACATGACCAACGGCTGTATCAATAATCTGCAAATGGAACACGGTATGGACAGTTACTTCACCGAGTTTCGTTTCCATCAGCAGGAGAGCGGTCGTCAGGAAGGCGGGTTTATCCCGGTCGATTTCGCTCGCATCGCTGAAGGATATGGCTGTAAAAGCTATCGCGTCACCACCATTGAACAACTGCATGAGGCGTTGGAAGATGCTCGTAAACAGACCGTGAGCACGCTGATAGACATAAAAGTGCTTCCCAAAACGATGGTGCATAAGTACCTGAGCTGGTGGCGCGTTGGTGGGGCGCAGGTATCCCGTAGCGAACGTATCCAGGCGGTAGCGCGTATGCTTGAGAAACATATCGGACAGGCCCGGCAGTACTGATTAATTTGCCGTCGTTCAGGTTGCAGAAGTGTGGTTATTGTTCTGCAACCTGAACGATACAGCGTCAACGCATTGTTTGCTTTTCAGAACGGCAAAATAAAACGATCCGTTTTTCGCAGAATTACGGATGCTTTTCTTTTGCGGTTTTAAATTTACTATTCATGAGATTAAGAGGTACGAATGAAAAAGCTTCGATGTGGTGTTATTGGCCTCGGTCGGGTAGGTAAAATGCATGTTGAGAATATGTATTTACTGCCTCAATTAGATATTATCTGCGCCGCCGATTATTTTATTGAGGAGATGAGCGATTGGCTTTATTCGGTAAATATAACTTCAGGGTATAAAAATTATCAGGAACTTTTACAGCGTGATGATATAGAGGCAGTTTTTATTTTCACCTCAACGGATATGCACGAAGAGATCGTCACGGCGGCAGCGCAGGCGGGGAAGCACATTTTTTGTGAAAAACCGCTCAGCATGAATGAAGATGAGCAGGCCTCAATGGCGGTGCTGAGAAAAGTGAAAGAGAAGGGGGTGACGCTGCAGGTTGCCTTTAACCGCCGTTTTGATCCTCAGTTTCACGAGGTCTTTGAGCTGGTGCGCAGCGGCAAGATTGGTCGGCCCCAGATGATAAAAATCACCTCCCGCGATCCGGACCTGCTACCCCATGATCTGATCAAACGTATTGGCGGTCTGATTTTTGACTTCACCATGCATGACTTTGATATGGCTCGTTTTATGATGCAGGATGAAGTCAGCGAAGTCTATGTTAAGGGCAATACGCTGATTGATCCCAGCCTGAAAAATATTGATGATGTTGATACGCTTGCGGTGATGCTGACTTTCAGAAACGGCGGCTACGCGCTCATTGATAACAGCCGTCGGGCGGTATATGGCTATGACCAACGGGTGGAGGTTTTTGGCTCAGAAGGGATGGCGTATGCGGATAACGTTAGTGAATCGACGGTGAAAGTTTTCAACAGCCAGCACTGCATAATGAAAAATCCCCTTCCTGATTTCACGGTTCGTTATCGCGAAGCTTACCGAACGGAAATATTACACTTTATTGATTCAGTCCTGCATCATACGCCGGTTGTCTGTACCGGCGAAGACGCATTATTGGCCCAGCGTATCGCTATTGCCGCGCAGCAATCATTAAAAAGCGGGCTGCCGGTGAAAATAACAAGCGATATTTATCTTTAACTGCATCTGTTAATAATGAATAAACTCTCGCACTGAAAAGTGTGAGAGCTTTTCTATACCGAGGGTAATAAAATGAAAGAAATGCAGGCAACGCTGCCCCAGACATTTTATATAAAACCAGGTAAGTTTATCTGGAGCTACCTGGGAACATTTTTATTTATGTTGGGCGGCTGTATTGAGAACAGCTGGTTATCTGCCTGGCTAAATACGCAGGGATTTGATCAAGCGCATATCGGGCAGATTTTTGCCGGATATGGGATTGTGGTCGCGATCACCTCCTGGCTATCCGGCGTCTGTGTGGACGTTTTTGGTCCTAAAAAGGTGATGGTTACCGGTTTTATCGTCTATCTTCTGGCTTCCGTCGCGTTTCTGAACTTTGCGCTACCCAGCCATGATTTTGGCGCCATTCTCGTGACCTATATGCTGCGTGGCGTGGGGTATCCGCTGGTCTGTTACTCCTTCCTGGTACGCCTGACCATCCAGTTGGATAATCACCAGCAAGGGATCGGCACCTCGCTGTTTTGGGTGGTCTATAACCTTGGTTTTACCATCATTGGGCCGGTGGTGGCGGCGTCGTTAATTCCTGCGTTGGGGCATATCAACGTGATGTGGGCCGGGATGGGCGTTGCGCTGCTGGGGGTTCTCTTCATGCTGGTGCTGGAACGCAATGAATTCATTCTGAAACCGCGAACGACGCCGGTCTTCAAAGAGTTATCTGCGGGTATCTCCATTATGTATGAACGGCCACGGATCGGTCTGGCGGTGATTGTCAAAACTATTAACGGTCTTGGCACCTATGGTTTTGTTGTCGTATTACCTCTGTTTCTGCTGGATAAGCACTTTACGCTTGAGGAATGGGCGAGTATTTGGGGGATTACCTTTATCTCTAACCAGGTCTTCAACATTATCTTTGGCTGGATGGGCGATAAAATTGGTTTTCGCCGAACCATCCAGATTTTTGGCAGCATCCTGACCGGTGTCGCTACGCTGATTGTTTACTGGGTGCCGATGATATGGGGGCATAACTATGTCGCCTTTATGCTGGCGATGTGTTTGTGGGGAGCCGGGCTGGCTGGCTTTGTGCCAATGACGCCGCTGGTGCCGATGATGGCGCCGGATAAGAAGGGGGCGGCGAACTCGGCCGTGAACTTTGGCTCCGGCCTGGGAAATTTCGTTGGGCCAGCGCTGGTCTCTGTTCTGGCAGGGTTCGGCACCGGCGTGGTGATGTATACTATGGCGGGGCTCTATTTATTCAGCGGCATCCTGGTGCAGTTTCTTAAAGTGCCTGGCGAGAAATAGCTTCAAATATTCTTCAAAAATCCCTTATAGCCTGTGATGTTCATCACTAAATTAAACCGGTTTTTATCAAGATTGATAAAGCCGGTTTTTTCACCCTACGTTAAATTGTACTAACGGATTACGGTTATTTACCCACTCATATACGTTCAGGGAGAAAATAATGAATATCGAGAAAACACGGTTTTGTATTAACCGGAAAATTGCACCGGGTCTAAGCATAGAAGCATTCTTTCGACTGGTTAAACGTCTTGAGTTTAATAAAGTGGAATTGCGTAATGATATGCCAAGCGGCAGCGTTACTGATGACTTGAATTATAATCAGGTGCGTAACCTGGCAGAAAAGTATGGACTTGAAATTGTCACAATTAATGCGGTCTATCCCTTCAACCAACTGACCGAGGAGGTAGTAAAAAAAACGGAAGGATTATTACGAGACGCACAGGGAGTCGGCGCGCGGGCATTAGTTCTTTGTCCGCTGAATGATGGAACGATTGTGCCGCCGGAGGTTACGGTTGAGGCAATAAAACGACTGAGCGATCTCTTTGCCCGGTATGATATTCAGGGGCTGGTTGAACCTTTGGGATTCCGCGTAAGTTCGCTGCGTTCTGCCGTCTGGGCTCAGCAACTGATCCGGGAAGCAGGTTCCCCCTTTAAGGTTTTGCTGGATACCTTCCATCATCATCTGTACGAAGAGGCCGAAAAGGAGTTTGCGTCGCGCATTGATATTTCTGCTATCGGGTTGGTGCATTTGTCCGGTGTGGAAGACACCCGACCAACGGAAGCATTGGCTGATGAGCAGCGTATTATGCTGAGTGAAAAGGATGTAATGCAGAATTACCAGCAGGTGCAGCGTCTGGAAAATATGGGATATCGCGGTATTTACGCTTTTGAACCTTTTTCTTCCCAGTTGGCTTCCTGGAGTGAGGCGGAAATAGAGGAACAAATTAATCGCAGCGTGTCATTGCTGTTGCAATGATACAGCTAATTTCCAGGTGACCGTTTTCAGTTTCCGCAGCGTGGTATTTACAATGAAAATTGCTTTTGATGTCGATGTTATTAAACATTTACCCATTACCCAAATGGTACGGCAGGTTTCCGAGTGGGGGTATAAATATATTGAGCAGTCGCCGCACCCGCGTATTAATCCGTTTTATAAACACCCTAAAGCTGGTCGCGATACCATGCAGGAATATAAACGCGCCTTGCAGAACTACGGTGTGGAAATCTCGTCATTTATTGTGGTTTATCGTTGGTCCGGCCCCGATGAAGAGCGTCGGCGCGCCGCGGTAACCAACTGGAAGCGGATGATTGAGATTGCCGTTGATATGGGCGTACAGGTGATTAATACCGAGCTTTCCGGGACGCCGGATGAGCCGGAGATTTGTGAAGAGATGTGGTATCGCTCCATGGAGGAACTGCTGCCGATCGTGGAACGAGAGGGAATTCGAATCGAAATTCAGTCTCACCCCTGGGATTTCTGCGAACTGAACGATGAGACGGTCGACATGGTGCAGTCTTTGCGTAGTGATAACGTGACCTATCTGTACAGCGCACCGCATGGCTTCTTTTACGATAAAGGGCAGGGCGACGTCGCAAGGATGCTGAACTATGCCGGGGCCGATCTTTCGCATGTTCTGCTGGCCGATACGCACAACCACACGCTTCCCTGCCGCTATATCATGAACCCGCCTGGCGTGAATGCGACGATTCATCAGCACATCGGGCTGGGAGAAGGTGAGGTCGATTTTGACGCGCTATTCCAGGCGCTGCGTGAAATGGATTTTGCAAACCGCACGTTTAAGGTGGGCGGTGAGGCAATTATCACCACGTCGCTGTTTGGTTATCCTGAAAAAATGAGTGTTCAGGCGGTGGAAACGCGCGAGCGGATCGAGCGGGAGCTACTCGGACGTTAAAAACGGGTGAATTTGCCTGTACCGCGCCACAGGCTGGCGCGGTTATTTGCGGCAATTACCCTTCGTTTTCCGCCAGCTCGCGCAGATACTGGAAAATCTGACGCGCTGATTTCGGCGGTTTGTTGCCTTCTTTCTCTTTCTTCGCATTGCGGATCAATGAACGAAGCTGTTGACGATCGGCGTGCGGCCACAGGGTCAGTACTTCGGCTACCGCGTCATCGCCTTCGACGATCAGACGATCGCGCAGATGCTCAAGCTTGTGAAACAGCACCACCTGCTGATTATGGCGGTTCTTCAGCTTGTCCAGCGCCTGGCGAATAGGTTCAACGTCGCGTTGGCGCAGCATTTTTCCGATAAGCTGCAACTGGCGGCGGCGTCCTTCCATTTTGATACGCTGGGCCAGTTCAATGGCGTCGCGCAGATCGGCGTCCAGCGGGATCTTATCCAGCGCGTTTTTCCCCAGATCCACCAGTTCCGCGCCCAGGCGTTTTAATTCCTCGGCATCGCGTTTAATTTCACTTTTACTGACCCAGATAATTTCATCGTCTTCGTCTTCGATGTCATCACCGGGAACGTCGTCGAGCCAGTCTTCGGGCTGCTTTGTCATGTCAGGCTCCTTAAAAAAAGAGGCTAATGTTACCAGTTAAGATGCGCACTGAAAAACGGTTCTCTGTTAGACTTCAGAGAAACTCTCTCTACATTATGGCATTTGCAATGAAAGTAATCTCACAAGTTGAAGCGCAGCGTAAGATTCTGGAAGAAGCAGTTTCGACAGCGCTGGAGTTAGCCTCAGGCAAATCGGATGGGGCGGAAGTTGCCGTCAGCAAGACCACCGGCATTAGCGTCAGCACCCGTTATGGTGAAGTAGAGAATGTCGAATTTAATAGCGACGGCGCGCTGGGCATTACGGTGTATCACCAGAACCGCAAAGGCAGCGCCTCTTCGACGGATTTAAGTCCGCAGGCGATTGCCCGTACCGTGCAGGCCGCGCTGGATATCGCGCGTTACACGTCGCCGGACCCGTGCGCAGGCGTGGCGGACAAAGAACTGCTGGCGTTTGACGCGCCGGATCTGGACTTGTTCCACCCGGCAGAGGTTACGCCAGACGAAGCCATTGAACTGGCCGCGCGTGCGGAACAGGCTTCTCTAAAGGCGGATAAACGCATCACCAATACCGAAGGCGGTAGCTTTAACAGCCATTACGGCATTAAAGTGTTCGGCAACAGCCACGGCATGTTGCAGGGATATTGCTCCACGCGCCATTCGCTCTCAAGCTGCGTCATCGCTGAAGAGAACGGCGACATGGAGCGTGATTACGCTTACACCATCGGTCGGGCAATAGCGGATCTGCAAGCGCCGGAATGGGTCGGGGCCGAGTGCGCGCGCCGCACCTTATCCCGCCTGTCGCCGCGCAAGCTCTCCACCATGAAAGCGCCGGTCATTTTCGCCAATGAAGTGGCGACAGGGCTATTCGGTCATCTGGTCGGGGCGATTGCCGGCGGCGCGGTATACCGTAAATCCACTTTTCTGCTCGACTCGCTGGGCAAACAAATTCTGCCGGAATGGTTAACCATCGAAGAACACCCGCATCTGCTAAAAGGGCTGGCGTCTTCGCCGTTCGACAGCGAAGGCGTGCGTACGGAGCGCCGGGACATTGTGAAGGATGGCGTACTGACGCAATGGTTGCTGACCAACTATTCCGCCCGCAAACTGGGGCTGAAAAGTACCGGTCATGCCGGCGGCATTCATAACTGGCGTATCGCCGGGCAGGGGCTGAACTTTGAGCAGTTGCTAAAAGAGATGGGCACCGGCCTGGTGGTGACGGAACTGATGGGCCAGGGCGTCAGCGGTATTACCGGCGACTACTCCCGCGGCGCTGCGGGATTCTGGGTTGAAAATGGTGAAATCCAGTACCCGGTAAGTGAAATTACCATTGCCGGTAATTTAAAAGAGATGTGGCGTAATATTGTCACCGTAGGTGATGATATTGAAACGCGCAGTAATATACAGTGCGGTTCGGTATTGTTACCGGAGATGAAAATCGCCGGACAATAATACCCGTCATACTTCAGGCTGCAGGCGCGTTGGCTGCCTGCAACCCGAATTATTCAGGGTATTACACTTATCGTTAATAATAAAAAAGGAAGTGAGCAATGCGTAAAAGCCTGTTAGCTATTCTTGCTGTGTCATCGCTGGTATTCGGTTCGGCTGTTTTTGCTGCCGATCTTGAAGATAATATGGATATTCTCAATGATAACCTGAAAGTTGTTGAGAAAACGGATAGTGCCCCTGAACTGAAAGCGGCATTAACCAAAATGCGCGCGGCCGCGCTGGATGCCCAAAAAGCTACGCCGCCAAAGCTGGAAGATAAAGCGCCGGATAGCCCGGAAATGAAGGATTTTCGTCACGGTTTTGACATTCTGGTCGGCCAAATTGATGGCGCGCTGAAGCTGGCGAACGAAGGTAACGTTAAAGAAGCGAAAGCGGCGGCGGAAGCGCTAAAAACCACCCGCAATACGTATCATAAAAAGTATCGTTAATTTTTGTGGGATGGCGGCTTCGCTTTATCCGTAGGTCGCCATCCGGCAAAATGTAATACCCATCACACTTTCTCACTTTATACGACAACGTCATTGTTTCGCCATTTCCTCTTTATGCCGCGATAGATCTCACACTTTCCCGGCGATAATTCATTAATGCCGCCTTTTCTGTGGCGCAGATCACCTATCCCACTCGCGTTTCCACTTCGAGGTGGAAAATAACTCGCTACAAACTTTTAACCCTTGCCGCTAGTTTTATCTCATTGCCATTAACGGGGTGAGACGCGTGGATAACGGAGCAGTAAAACACGATGCCGGTGAGCGAATTAACGAACTGGCTGAACAGGTGTTAACGCAGGTGGATGGCCTGCTGGGGCGACATCACATTGTCCCCAATGCGGTACAGACGCAAATGCTGACCTCGCACGTTCGCGCGATGGCGCACCGATCAATTACCGGCGAGCCTTTACCGGAAGTCGATGCCAGCTTGTTTGATGAAATCTCAGCCGAATCAATGGCGCTCGCCCGCGAAATCGTGGCGGCGTTTGGCAACCTTCCTGACGAAGAAGCCTGGCTATTATCGGTACATTTTGAAGTCGCGAAAGACAACCTCTAAGGAGCAAAAAATGGAACAGATTACCGTCGTGATTGGCGATCGCCTGGGTAAAGGCCAGAAAGTGGCGGCAGGCGTGGAAAAAGCGGGCGGTCGCGCGGTCGTCGTACCGGGCGTCGCGGCAGACATGAAGCTGGGCGATGTGATGAAAGCGGAAAACGCCACCTTCGGCATTTCATTTTGCGGCAGCGGCGGCGCGGGCGCTATCACCGCGCAAAACAAGCATGGCTACAAAGCCAAATATGGAATGCGGTCAGTGGATGAAGGCGTCACCGCTATCAATGAAGGCTGCAACGTGTTGGGTTTCGGCTTTATGGATAAAGAAGAGCTCGGCGAGCGCCTGGTGCAGGCGTGGCAAAAGAAATACGGCGCCTGATGATGAAAGAGCAATTCACCACCACGGTGAGAGTAAAAGGCAAGGGCGACGCCAAAGCACGCGCCTTTGCCGATGCGCTGAACCATGTTCAGTCGGCGGTGATGAGAGAGTCGCCGTATATCTTATTGCGTATTGAGCCACAGGATGTGCGGATTGTTCAGGCGCATGAGTCGGTGCGTAAAGAGGCCTTTCTGTTTTTCTTTTTGCGCCGGGAACGACGCACTTACAGCGTGGAGCTGGATGTGACCGTCAACGTGACCGCCATCAATCTCGACAGGGTGGATTTCGTCGCGAAACGCTGATTTTTATTAAAAAGGCATAGTTATGTTCCTGATAATACTAATTAAATCGCTCATTATCGGCGCGCTGGTCGGCGTAGGGGTGGGCGCTGGGGCTGCACGCATGTTTCACGCGCCAACCACGCAGGGGATGGGCGCGTTCCGTACGTTGGGCGAACTCAACTCTTGTGAAGGCGACCCGGCATCTCACTTCTCCTTTGGACTGGGTTTCTTCTTTAACGCCTGGGCGTCGTCTGTGGCGGCCGGATCGTTCACCCAGGATGTCGATCACCGCATCATCCCTAACTGGGGCGCGGCGGCGCTAATGATCAAAAATCGTAACGTCGGCGAGACGCTGCACGACCCGAAAAAAATGGCGATCGCCTGCGCCGTCATCGGCATGATCGTCGTGACGTTCCTTAACCTGACCGCCTCATCCGTGCCAGAAGCGCTACAGGTGACGGCGGTTAAGGTGCTGGTACCGGCGGCAAACCTGCTGGTCAATATCGTCATGCCTGTGATCTTCTGGTTAGCGGCGATCGACGCTGGTAAAAAATCGGGCTTCTGGGCCACCGTTTTCGGCGGCGCGGCGCAGCTCATCATGGGGAACGCCGTACCGGGGCTGGTGCTGGGTATTTTGATCGGCAAAGGCGTAGAAGAGAGCGGCTGGAACCATGTCACCAAAGTGATGATGGTCGCCATCGTTTTGCTGTTTGTGTTGAGCGGCTTCTTCCGCGGCTTCGACATGAAAATGATCGAGTCTTTCAACATGACGGTACCGAACTGGCTTGAACTGATCCACAACTCGCTCAGCGGCAAATAACGGAGGCCACAATGGAAGAGAATAAAGGTTTTTGGTATGCCGACTGGTCGTTCCCGATCTTTGTTGGCCTGCTCTCCTCCGGCGTTTTCGCCGGGACGCATATGTACTATCTGTACGGTATCGGCGCATTTAACGAAGTCGCTTTTGTGGCGATGTTGAAAGCGGGGATGGATACCGGCGTCTACGGCGCGGTCGCCGCTTTCGGCGCCAGCTTTTTATTTGCCCGCATTATCGAAGGTTCGCTGGTCGGGATTCTGGATATCGGCGGGGCAATTCAGACCGGCGTGGGCTTAGGGGTTCCGGCGTTACTGCTGGGGGCTGGCTTTGTCTTCCCGGTGGCGAACTTTATCGCTTCGCTGATAACCGGTCTGGTGATTGGCCTGGCGATTGGCTACATCATTATTCTGGCGCGTAAGTTCACCATCAATCAGAGCGACTCCACGTACGGGGCGGACGTCATGATGGGGGCCGGTAACACTTCAGGCCGTTTTCTGGGGCCGTTGATTATCCTCAGCGCCATGACGGCATCGATTCCCATTGGTCTGGGCTCTCTGGTGGGCGCGCTGCTGTTTTATATCTGGCAGAAGCCGATTACCGGCGGCGCGATTTTAGGCGCGATGATCCTCGGTTCCATCTTCCCGGTTGCGATTAGCTAACTGTTGATTTGTAGGCCGGATAAGGCGGTTGCGCCGCCATCCGGCAAAGGAGAGAGCGATGTTTGATTTACTCCTGCGCCATGCGCGTCTGGTCGATGACACGCTGACTAATCTTGCCCTGCAAGATGGCAAAATCGCGGCGTTGGGTGACGTTGATGGTCCGGCGGTGAAAACCATTGACCTGCGCGGCGAGTGTTACGTTAGTGCGGGTTGGATTGATTCTCACGTTCACTGCTACCCGACATCACCGATTTATCACGACGAACCGGACAGCGTGGGTATTGCCACTGGCGTTACCACAGTGATTGATGCCGGCAGCACTGGCGCAGATGATATTGACGATTTTTACACCCTGACCCGTCAGGCGACCACCGACGTTTATGCGCTATTGAATGTTTCACGCGTTGGGCTTATTGCCCAAAACGAGCTGGCTAACATGGCCAATATTGACGCCGATGCGGTCCGGCAGGCGGTAAAACGCCATCCGGATTTTATCGTCGGCCTCAAGGCGCGGATGAGCAGCAGCGTGGTAGGCGTTAACGGTATCACGCCGCTGGAACGCGCTAAAGCCATGCAGCAAGAAAACGGCAACCTGCCGTTGATGGTGCATATTGGCAATAACCCGCCGGATCTGGACGAAATCGCGGAGCGTCTGACGGCGGGCGATATCATTACCCATTGTTACAACGGTAAGCCGAACCGTATTCTGACGCCGGAAGGCGAGCTGCGCGCCTCGGTGACACGAGCGCTGGCGCGCGGCGTGCGTCTGGACATTGGACATGGTACCGCCAGCCTGAGCTTTGCGGTGGCGAAACGCGCTATTAGCCTGGGGATTTTACCGCATACCATCAGTTCCGATATCTACTGCCGTAACCGCATTAATGGCCCGGTGCATTCGCTGGCTAATGTGATGTCGAAATTCCTCACCATCGGCATGTCGCTGCCGCAGGTCATTGCGTGCGTGACGGCCAATGCCGCCGATAGCCTGAATCTGAAAACCAAAGGGCGTCTTCAGCCGGGTCTGGATGCCGACCTGACCCTCTTTACGCTTAAACGCCAGCCCACCGTGTTGGTAGACGCGGAAAACGACAGCTTACAGGCTGAAGAATTGCTGACGCCGCTTGCCGCGATACGCGCAGGCAAGGGCTATATGACCGAACAAGGGAGCGCGGAACATGCCTTCGATTTTTGAGAAGTATCAATTAAAACAGGTGATTAACGCCTCCGGACGTATGACGGCGCTCGGTGTCTCTACGCCGCGCCCGGAAGTGATAGACGCGGCGATGGCCGGAATGAATCAGTATTTCGAGATGAAAGATCTGGTGAATAAAACCGGTGAGTACATTGCGAAATTGTTGGAAGTGGAAGGGGCGACGGTAGTCTCCTGCGCCAGTGCGGGCCTTGCCCAGTCGGTTGCCGCGGTCCTGGTTCAGGACAGCGACTGGCTGCTGGAAAACCTGCACGTTACACCGATTGAAAATAACGAAATCGTCCTGCCAAAGGGCCACAACGTCAACTTTGGCGCGCCGGTGGGAACGATGGTGGCGCTGGGCGGCGGCAAACTGGTGGAAGCCGGTTACGCCAACGAATGTTCCGCCGCGCAGTTGGCGGCGGCGATTACGCCGCGCACGGCGGCTATTCTCTATATCAAATCTCACCACTGCGTGCAGAAAAGTATGCTCAGCGTGGAGCAGGCTGCGGTGGTGGCGCGCACGCATAATCTCCCGCTGATTGTGGACGCGGCGGCGGAAGAAGATTTGCAGTGCTACTACCGCGTGGGCGCAGATCTCGTTATCTATAGCGGCGCGAAAGCGATTGAAGGGCCGACCAGCGGGCTGGTGATTGGCAAAACGCAGTATGTTGAGTGGGTAAAACGTCAGTCAGCGGGCATTGGCCGGGCGATGAAGGTCGGCAAAGAAGGAATTGTTGGCCTGACCTGCGCCATTGAATTGTACCTGCGGGCGCAAAAAGAGAGCGGCGCGGAGATGGTAGAAAAAATGGCGCCCTTTATCGACACGTTGAACACGTTTAAAGGCGTCAGCGCCCGCGTGGTGTGGGACAGCGCCGGACGCGACATCGCGCGCACGGAAATTAAGTTTGATGAAGCCGTTACCGGCATCGCCACAGGCGACCTGGTCGACGCGCTGAAGCAAGGGGAATACGCGATTTACTTTCGCGGATACAAAGCCAACGAAGGGATTATTGAAGCGGATGTCCGCAGCGTCGATCGCGCGCAGTTAGCGATTGTGGCGCGTCGTATTGGCGAGGTGATTAATCAGGAGAAAAAAGCATGAAACTGACCCCTAACTTTTACCGCGATCGCGTTTGCCTGAACGTACTGGCCGGTTCGAAAGATAACGCCCGGGAAATCTACGCGGCGGCGGAAGGTCATGTGCTGGTTGGCGTGCTCTCCAAAAACTATCCGGATGTGGCAAGCGCAGTCGCGGATATGCGTGAATATGCGGCGCTTATCGACAATGCGCTCTCCGTCGGACTGGGGGCAGGCGATCCTAACCAGTCGGCGATGGTGAGCGAAATCTCGCGTCAGGTACAGCCGCAGCATGTCAACCAGGTGTTTACCGGCGTAGGGGCCAGCCGGGCGCTGCTGGGGCAAAATGAGACGGTGGTGAACGGTCTTGTCTCGCCGACCGGCACGCCGGGACTGGTGAAAATTTCCACCGGCCCGCTAAGCAGCCGCGCGCCGGACGGCATCGTACCCATAGAAACGGCGATTGCGCTACTCAAAGACATGGGCGGCAGCTCTGTTAAATACTTTCCGATGGGAGGACTCACCTGTCGCGACGAGTATAAAGCGGTGGCTGAGGCCTGCGCCCGCCATGATTTCTGGCTGGAACCGACGGGCGGCATCGATCTGAAAAACTTCGCCGAGATTCTGCACATCGCCCTTGATGCAGGTGTAAGCAAAATCATTCCTCACATTTATAGTTCGATTATTGATAAGGTGAGCGGCAACACCCGTGCGGACGATGTGCGTCAGTTACTCGCTATCGTCCGGTCGCGTGTCGGCTAATCATGAGGAGAGAGACGTGCGATTCCCCAACCAACGTTTAGCGCAGCTATTTGCGATGCTGCAAAACGAGACGCTGCCGCAGGATGAGCTGGCGCAGCGGTTGTCGGTCTCCACGCGTACCGTTCGGGCGGATATCGCCGCGCTGAACATGTTGCTGACGCCGCATGGAGCGCAATTTACTCTCAGCCGCGGCAACGGGTATCAACTCAAAATTGATGATCCGGCACGTTATCAATCCCTGCAAACGCAGCAATCTCCCGCCCTGGCGCGCGGTCCGCGCACCAGCCAGGAGCGGATACTCTATTTGCTGGCGCGTTTTTTAACCTCCGCCTTCTCGCTGAAGCTGGAGGATTTGGCAGATGAATGGTTTGTCAGCCGTGCGACGCTGCAGAACGACATGGCGGACGTGCGCGAGCATTTGCTGCGTTATCATCTGACGCTGGAAACGCGTCCGCGTCATGGCATGAAATTGTTTGGCGGAGAGATGGCGATTCGCGCCTGTCTGACCGACCTTTTATGGACGCTGGCGCAGCAGGAGCCCTCCCATCCGTTAATTGTTAGTACCACGCTGAACACCGAGGTGTCTCAACGGCTGCAGTCTCTTTTGCCGGATATTTTCTCTCATTGTCAAATCCGCCTGACCGATGAGAGCGAGCTGTTTCTGCGTTTGTACTGCGCGGTGGCGGTACGGCGTATTCGCGAGGGGTATCCGTTATCGGAATGCGTGGCAGAGGAGGTCGATGAAAAAGTGCGCCATGCGGCGCATGAGATTGCGGAGCTACTACAACAGCTGGCCGATAAGCCGCTGTCGGAGCCGGAAGTAAGCTGGCTGAAGGTGCATATTGCCGCCCGCCAGGTACAGGAAATTGCCCCCAGCGCCATTAATGCCGATGATGAAGAGGCGCTGGTGCGCTATATCCTCAATTTTATTAATACCCAGTACAACTATAACCTGTTGAATGATAAACAGCTTCACGCGGACTTGCTGACCCACATCAAAACGATGATCACCCGCGTGCGCTACCAGATCATGATCCCCAACCCACTACTGGAAAATATTAAGCAGCACTATCCGATGGCGTGGGATATGACGTTGGCGGCGATATCGAGTTGGGGAAAATACACGCCGTATACCATTAGCGAAAACGAAATCGGTTTTCTGGTGCTGCATATTGGCGTTGGGCTGGAACGTAGTTACAACATTGGCTACCAGCGGCAGCCGCAGGTACTGCTGGTGTGCGATGCTGGTAATGCGATGGTGCGGATGATTGAAGCGGTACTGGCGCGGAAATACCCGCAGATTGAGATTGCCCGCACTCTGACACTACGCGACTATGAGGCGCGGGACAGTATTGTGGAGGATTTTGTGATTTCCACGGCGCGGATCGGCGAAAAAGATAAACCGGTTATCATGATCGCCCCCTTTCCTACCGACTATCAATTGGAGCAGATCGGTAAGCTGGTGCTGGTGGACAGAACCCGTCCGTGGATGCTGGATAAATATTTCGATGCCTCGCATTTTCGCATCGTGGAGGGGGAAATAGATCAACAGACGCTGTTTAAAACGCTGTGCGATCAGTTGCATGAGGAAGGCTTTGTTGATGCGGCGTTTCTCGATTCGGTTATTGAACGTGAAGCTATTGTCAGTACGTTATTAGGCGACGGGATTGCCTTGCCACACGCGCTGGGGCTGCTGGCGAAGAAAACGGTGGTTTATACGGTGCTCGCGCCGCAGGGGATTGTCTGGGGTGATGAAACGGCGCACGTTATTTTTTTACTCGCCATCAGCAAAAGTGAATATGAAGAGGCGATGGCCATCTACGATATTTTCGTCACTTTCCTGCGCGAACGCGCCATGACGCGCCTCTACGCATGTCAGAATTTTACGCAATTTAAAACGGTCGCGATGGAGTGCGTGAGTCGTTTTTGAGAGGCGTTATCCAGAATTCGATGTAATGCGAATGTAATGCTAAACTGCATTACACATTCGATTCTACTGGAGGCATAATGGCCACGCTGAACGTCCGTCTGGATGACAAACTCAAAAATGAGGCTTATGCCGTGCTGGAAAAACTGAACATTACTCCAACGGAAGCCGTGCGATTACTGTTCCAGTACGTCGCGGAAACGGGGCGCATGCCAGTGAAAACCCTCACTCTTAGCGACAGTGAAGATGCATTGATTCAGACAGTTCGGGAGAGGCTGTCTAGTCCGCAAAAGGGAATCAAGGTTAGTCTGGATGAATTATGAACTGGAATTCGACCCGAGGGCCTTAAAAGAGTGGCATAAGCTGGGCGATACGGTGAAGGCTCAGCTTAAGAAAAAGTTGGCTGATGTGCTATTGAACCCCAGAATCGACTCTGCCCGTTTAAACGATCTTCCTGACTGCTATAAAATTAAGCTTAAATCGTCCGGTTATCGTCTGGTGTACCAGGTTCGGGATGACGTTGTGATTGTGTTTGTTGTTGCGGTCGGCAAGCGAGAACATTCAGCCGTCTATCACGATGCAAACAAACGGCTTTAGCGATCAACGCAAATGATGCACTACCTGGTTGCTGCTACCGCGCCAGATAAGCGCCGGGTCTTTCAGATCCTGCACAAATTTGCCATCGACCAGCACGTTGATGAGATCGACCACCTGCATCTGCGCGGCGTTGAGTTCATCGAGCTTGTAGCCGGTCCACACCCAGATATCTTTCCCAGGACACTCTGTGTGGATACGTTGTACCAGTGCCAGGATATCCGGTACGTTTTGCGGATGCAGCGGATCGCCGCCCGACAGCGAGATCCCCTGACGGTGAATGCGCGTGTCGTTCAGATCGGCAATGATCTTATCTTCCATCTCTTTGGTAAACGGCTGGCCGGAATTGAGCCGCCAGGTGCTTTTGTTGTAGCAGCCAGGGCATTCATGCACGCACCCTGACACAAACAGGGTGCAGCGGGTGCCGGGGCCGTTAACGATGTCTACGGGGTAGTATTGGTGAAAGTTCATGTTTCCTCGTTGCATTTGGCGCTGTAGCGGCGTTGGCCGCTCTCACTTACCCAGGTCACTTACTTATGTAAGCTCCCTGGGATTCGTTCGTTTGCCGCCTTGCTACAACACCAACTGCTTAGAGGAAACTCATGAAATTGGAACTATAGCCAGCGGTTGTAGGCCGGATAAGGTGTTTACACCGCCATCCGGCATTTACGCATTGCAAACGGAGAATTAACCTATCTGCCCATTGCCTAAATGCTTCACGCGGCGCTTCACTTCTTCCTGCTTGCCGGCGTTAAACGGACGCGCGTCCGGGCTGCCTAAATAACCGCACACGCGGCGGGTGACCGAGACGCGGGCGGCGTCGTGGTTGCCGCATTTCGGGCAGGTGAAACCTTTACTGGTACATTCGAACTCGCCGGTAAAGCCGCACTCGTAGCATTCATCGATCGGCGTGTTGGTGCCGTAATACGGTACATGCTGATAGCTGTAATCCCAGACATCTTCCAGCGCTTTCAGGTTGTGCTGAATGTTCGGGTATTCGCCGTAGCAAATGAAACCCCCGTTCGCCAGCGGCGGATACGGCGCTTCGAAATCGATTTTGTCGTACGGGTTAACCTTCTTCTCCACGTCGAGGTGGAAGCTGTTGGTGTAGTAACCTTTATCGGTTACGCCCGGCACCACGCCGAACTCGGCGGTATCCAGACGGCAGAAGCGGTCACAGAGGTTTTCACTTGGCGTGCTGTACAGGCTAAAGCCGTAGCCGGTCTCGTCTTTCCACTGATCCACGGCCTGGCGCAGACGCTCCACAATCGCGATGCCTTTAGCGCGAAGTTGCTCGCTGTCGTACAGGTGTTCGCCGCCAAACAGCGCGTTAATGGTTTCATGGATACCAATGTAGCCCAGAGAGATGGACGCACGACCATTTTTAAATATTTCAGACACGTCGTCGTCCGCTTTCAGCCGCACGCCGCAGGCGCCTTCCATATACAGGATAGGCGCGACGCGGGCTTTCACGCCTTCAAGGCGGGCGATACGGGTCATCAGCGCCTTCCGCGCCAGCGCCAGACGTTCATCCAGCAGTTTCCAGAATGCGGTTTCGTCGCCTTTTGCTTCCAGCGCGATGCGCGGCAGGTTAAGGCTAATCACGCCCAGGTTGTTACGCCCGTCGTGGATCTGCTCGCCGTTTTCGTTCTCCCACACGCCGAGGAAGCTGCGGCAGCCCATTGGCGTTTTGAACGAACCGGTGACTTTGACCACCTGATCGTAGTTGAGAATGTCCGGATACATGCGCTTGCTCGCGCACTCCAGCGCCAGTTGTTTAATGTCGTAGTTCGGATCGCCAAACTTGTGGTTCAAACCATCGCGGATAGCGAAGACCAGTTTCGGGAACACGGCGGTTTTGCGATTTTTACCCAGACCGGCGATACGGTTACGCAAAATAGACGCCTGGATCAGACGCGACTCCCAACTGGTGCCGAGGCCAAAACCAAAGGTAACGAAAGGCGTCTGGCCGTTAGCGGTGTGCAGCGTGTTAACTTCGTATTCCAGCGACTGGAAGGCGTCGTAGCACTCTTTTTCGGTGCGAGAACGCGCATACCCTTCGGCATCCGGAATCTGCCACTCATCGGCGGTTTTGCGATGCTTGTTGTAGCTTTCGGTGACAAACGGCGCCAGCACTTCGTCAATACGGTTAATGGTGGTGCCGCCATAAATATGGCTGGCGACCTGCGCGATAATCTGCGCGGTAACGGCAGTGGCGGTAGAGATAGATTTTGGCGGTTCGATCTCGGCGTTACCCATCTTAAAGCCCTGGGTCAACATGCCTTTCAGGTCGATCAACATACAGTTGAACATCGGGAAGAACGGCGAATAGTCGAGATCGTGATAGTGGATATCGCCGCGCTCATGCGCTTGTACTACGTCACGCGGCAACAGGTGCTGGCGGGCATAGTGTTTGGCGACAATCCCGGCCAGCAAATCGCGCTGGGTGGGAATGACTTTACTGTCTTTGTTGGCGTTTTCATTGAGCAACGCGGAGTTGGTTTGCTCTACCAGGCCGCGAATTTCCTGGTTCAGACGACCACGCTTTTCACGCTGAATGTCGCGATCGTGACGGTATTCGATGTAGGCGCGGGCAAGCTGTTTGTACGGGCCGGACATCAGTTGGTTTTCAACCGCAGTTTGGATCTCGTTAATATCCACCTGACTGCGTGCGTTCATTTGGCTGCTAACGACTTCTGCGACGGTGGCACAGTAATCTGCGTCATCGACTCCCGCTGCTTTAGCTGCACGTAGAATGGCTTCCTTAATGCGCTCTGATTTGAATGGCACTTTACAGCCATCTCGTTTCATCACATGCGGTGTCATGATCACTCCATATTTGTAAGAACAGGTTATCCACAGAGGCCGGGGAAGCCATAACAGGTTTATTCATCTCTTTTCCAACGACTTCCCGCAATCCTGACCCAGGTTATCCACAATTCACCTTGTGTCGAGTGAACAGGTGTTGTAGCAATTGTAGTCAATTAATACAACATATTGGGTCGGCGTGCATTTTAAAGTCTATATGTAGTGATTTGCATCAAGGATGTTTGCAATTTTATTGATGTAGAACAAGGTAAAAATCAGAGCGTACAGATGGCGGGCGCTGTAGCGTTTGTAAAAGATAGCAAGAAAAATCTGATTAATTATTCAACAAAAACAGACAGTAACCTGGAGCAACGCCACAGCCCGTGTCAATAGGTTTGTGGCGTTTATCCGTATAAGGACGTCGCGTTAGCGTTGTAACCACCAGATGGCTTCAAATGGGCGGAGCGTCATCGCGGCTGGCTGGCTGGCGACCTCGCCATAATTATGCAGTAGCGCCTGCCACTGTCCTTTGATATGCGGCGGATGCCACTCCTGGCACTGGTCGCTCAGATTGGCGACAACCAGCAGGGTTTGCCCCTGCCACTGGCGGCGATAACACCATACTGATGGGCTATCCGGGAGGAGATCCTGATAATCGCCCCAGATCAGTACAGGCTGGGTTTTACGTAGCGCAATCAGCTTTTGATAGGTGTAAAACACCGAGTTTTCATCGCGTAATGCCGCCGCGACGTTAACCTCCGTATAGTTATCGCACAGGCTTATCCACGGCTCGCCTTGGGTGAAACCGGCGTTTTTACCGTTGTCCCATTGCATCGGCGTGCGGCTGTTGTCGCGGGATTTACTGGCCAGAATAGCCAGCAGTTCGTCGGGGTCGCGCCCGGCGGCGCGTAGCGCGGCAAACATGTTATGGCTTTCCACGTCGCGATAATCGGTGATGCGGGTAAAGTGTGGGTTGGTCATGCCGATTTCTTCGCCCTGATAGATATAAGGCGTCCCTTGCATACCGTGCAGCGCCATCGCCAACATTTTCGCGGCTGGAACCCGGTATTCACCCTCGTCGCCAAAGCGGGAAACGATGCGCGGCTGATCGTGATTACACCAGAATAACGCGTTCCAGGCGACGTTATGCATCCCCTGTTGCCAGTGGCGGAACAACGCTTTCAGCGCCACATAATCAGGTTTTGCCAGCGTCCACTTTTCGCCATTGGGGTAATCCACCTTCAGATGATGAAAATTGAAGGTCATCGAGAGTTCGTCGCCGCTAAGCGCGGCATATTGCTGGCAGTTTTCCAGCGTGGTAGAGGACATTTCGCCTACCGTCATCAGATTACGCGGCGTAAAAACGTCACGGTTCATTTCGCGTAAAAACGTATGCGCGCGCGGTCCGTCGGTATAAAAGCGGCGTCCGTCGCCCGTCGGATCGTCAGGAAAATTCTGATCTTTGGCGATCAGGTTCACCACGTCCAGACGCAGGCCATCCACGCCGCGATCGGCCCAGAATTCGCAGACCTTTTTCAGCTCGGCGCGTACGGCGGGGTTTTCCCAGTTCAGGTCGGCCTGTTCAGGCGCGAAAAGGTGTAAATAATATTGTTCGCTCTGGCTATGCCAGCGCCAGGCGCTGCCGCCAAATTTGGATTGCCAGTTATTCGGGCAGACATCCGGCGTGCCATCGCGCCAGATATAAAACTGACGGTATGGACTCTCTTTGTTCAGCGCTTCGCGAAACCAGGCGTGCTGGGTAGAAGTATGGTTAAACACCATATCCAGGATGATACGAATACCGCGTGCTTTCGCCTGCGCGACCAGCTCGTCAAAATCATCCAGCGTGCCGTAGGTCGGGTCGATGGCCGTATAATTTGCGACGTCATAACCGTTATCCACCTGCGGCGAGATATAAAACGGCGTGAGCCAGATGGCATCTACGCCGAGTCGCTGTAGATAGTCAAGGTGCTGCGTGACGCCGCGTAAATCGCCGGTGCCGCTGCCGGTCGTGTCCTGAAAACTTTTCGGGTAGATCTGATAGATAACGCCGTTTTGCCACCAGTGGGGAATAGTCATTGTTGTTTCCTGCAAGTGCGTTGGGACGCAACTGCGCCCCGAAGAAGTATTAGACAATTTGTAATGTGCCCTGACGATGCTTACGCTGATAGATAAAGGTGGTCAGAATCACCGGGATAACGATCGCGATAACCATCGCCATCGCAAACACCTGCCAGTAAGTCGGCTGGATAGAGAGAATGCCCGGCAGGCCGCCAACGCCGATGCCGTTTGCCATTACGCCATTCAGACCACAGAGCAGACCGGCAAGGCCAGAGCCGATCATCGCGCACAGCATCGGGAAGCGATATTTGATGTTGATGCCGTACATTGCCGGTTCGGTCACCCCCAGATAGGCGGAGATCGCCGCCGGAACGGAAATTTCACGTTCATTGTGTTTACGGCTGGAGATGATAATGCCCACCACGGCGGAGGCTTGCGCGATATTCGACAGCGCAATCAGCGGCCAGACTGGCGTACCGCCCATGCTCTGAACCATCTGCATATCGATAGCGAGCGTGGTCTGGTGGACGCCGGTAATGACCAACGGGGCATACAGGAAGCCGAACAGCGCCGCGCCTATCGGGGCGAAACTGCCGGTCATCAGATAACGTACCGCAAAGGCCACGCCGTCGCCGATCATACGACCAAAGGGGCCGATAAAGGTGTGGGCGAGAAAGACGGCCAGTATCAACGAACACACCGGGACGACGACCAGGTAGAGATAATCCGGCACGATGCGTTTCAACCGCGTTTCAATAAACCCAAGCGCCAACCCTGCCAGTAGCGCCGGGATAACCTGCGCCTGGTAGCCCACTTTCTCAATGCTAAATAAGCCGAAGTTCCAGACGTCCGGCGTTTGCTGGCCCAGCAGATACGCATTCATCAACTGCGGCGACACCAGCGTCACGCCGAGCACGATACCAAGAATCGGCGTGCCGCCCATTTTTTTCACCGCCGACCAGCAGATCCCCACCGGCAGATAGAAAAAGATCGCTTCGCCGATCAACCATAAAAAATCATAAAGCGTTTTTAGCGCCGGATGCATCTGCGCCAGCGTTTGGCCGTTGCTCATCGGCACATCGCCGATCACGTTACGAAAGCCTAAGATCAAACCGCCGCTGATCAACGCCGGTAGTAGCGGAAAGAAGATCTCCGCAAAGTGGGAAATTAACTGCTCATGCCATTTCATGTTCTGGCGAGCGGCTTTTTTGGCCTGCTCTTTATCAGCATACGCTTTGCCGGTGGTCTCCAGCAGCGCGTTATAGTAATCGCCAACGTCGGTGCCAATCACCACCTGAAACTGACCAGCGTTGGTGAAACAACCTTTAACCATCGGTAATTGTTCGATCTTTTTTGGCCTGGCGTTCGCGGGCTGGTGGAGCACAAAGCGCAGGCGAGTAATGCAGTGGCTCACCGTGGCGATGTTGTCGCGCCCGCCGACCAGGTCAATCAGCCGGTCGATATCGGCTTGTTTTACTTTGCTCATCGTAAAGCCTCATGGCAGAGGAGGTATGTTATGGGTTGGCGCAAGAGTATCTCTTCAACGTTGGTTTAAAAATGGGAACGTTCCCGAAACGCAGCGACGATCACAAATTACTCGTGGTATTCCGTTTAATCAGTCACTCAGGCGAGGGTAGAAGGAATGACGATCCGGCGCGGATCGCAGCGGCCATTGATCTGTTCGATCAGCTGCGAAGCCGCCTGCCGTCCGGCTTCAGCATAGCCAGGATCGACAGTGACGATCTCCGGGTGCAGGAATTTTATCAGCGGCGTGTTCCCGACGCTTGCCAGTTGCAGCGTCTCAATACGTTGCTCCTGTAAATACTTACTGGCGCCCAACGCCAGCGTATCGGTGGCGCAGACTAACGCGGTGGTATCCGGCATGATGACGCTTGCCGTATGCTCATAGCCCTGCTTCATGGCAAGACCGGGCAGGGCGGCGACGGGATGAAGTTTATGTTTTTTGCAAAACGCCAGGTATGCGTCATGCCGACGTTTGCCGGTGGTAATATCGCTATGGGGAACGCCCAGAAAGCTAATGTTGCGGTGTCCCTGCTCATACAGCCGCTGCATAAGGATATGAATCGCGCCCTCGTCGTCGTAACAGACGGAGGCAAAACCTTGCGCATCTCTTGCCAGCAGCACCAGCGAGGCTTTCCAGGGGGCGATCAACTCTTCTGTGATGCCGGTAAAGCCAAACAGCACCACGCCATCAATGTTACGTCGTCTGAGCATGCCCAGATGTTCCATTACCAGCGTCGGCGAGAACTGACTTTCCATCATAATAGGGTCGTAGCCCTGTTCATAAAACGCAGGCAGCATGGTTTGAACCGCGAGGTTTTCAGACAACGAATCAAGGCGAGTGACGATAATAGCGACCACTTTATCGCTTTGTCCCCGCATCGCACGGGCGGAGCGGGACGGGGAGAAACCGTGTTGATTCATCACCGCTTCGACACGCTCGCGGGTACGTTCGCTTACGCCGCTTTCATTGTTAAGCACGCGGGAAACGGTTGATTTCCCTACGCCGCTCAGGCGGGCGATGTCTTTGATAGTGAGCCGGTTTTGCATCCTGTTTTCCCGTGGCATGACGCTGATGGTGATAAAAAGAGTAACTTTACTCAAGCGAAGGGCAATGGGCAAAGTCTGGTTTATCGTTGGTTTAATTACGTAACGGTATGATACCGCCATAATTGCCACAAAACTTATGGATTTATGCGTATAATCCGCGGCGCAAATTATTTACTTACCGGAGGCGACATGGACCCTGAACCCACCCCTCTCCCGCGATGGAGAATTTTCCTTTTCCGGTAAGCCTGCCTCTGCTGTCTTACCGGTGTGTAAGACAGTGACACAATAACGTCCCTGTTTTTATTTAAACATTGCTCATCGGGCAAGGCTTTGCCGCGCCTGAAGAATTTTCTGCGCCTGACTTCGGCGCGGAGGGATTACCTATGCTAAAAACCATTACCCGCCAGCTTTTTGCCCGGCTTAATCGTCATTTGCCTTATCGTCTGGTTCACCGCGATCCGCTGCCCGGCGCGCAGACCGCGGTAAATGCGACTATCCCGCCTTCGCTGAGCGAGCGCTGTCTGAAAGTCGCGGCAATGGAGCAGGAGACTCTCTGGCGCGTTTTTGATACGCACCCGGAGGGATTAAACGCCGCCGAGGTGACGCGCGCGCGTGAAAAGCATGGCGAAAACCGCCTTCCGGCACAGAAACCCTCGCCGTGGTGGGTGCATCTGTGGGTATGTTATCGCAATCCTTTCAACATCTTACTCACGATTCTTGGCGGCATTTCTTATGCCACGGAGGATCTGTTTGCCGCAGGCGTTATCGCCCTGATGGTCGGTATCTCAACGCTGCTGAATTTTGTGCAGGAAGCGCGCTCGACGAAAGCGGCGGACGCGCTAAAAGCGATGGTGAGCAATACCGCTACCGTACTGCGGGTTATTAATGAAAATGGCGAAAACGCCTGGCTGGAATTGCCCATCGATCAACTGGTGCCCGGCGATATTATTAAGCTGGCGGCGGGGGATATGATCCCGGCGGATTTACGGATTATCCAGGCGCGCGATCTGTTTGTCGCCCAGGCGTCGCTGACCGGCGAATCTCTGCCGGTCGAGAAAGTCGCTGCGACGCGTGAGCCCCGGCAAAATAACCCGCTTGAGTGCGACACGCTGTGCTTTATGGGGACGAACGTCGTGAGCGGAACGGCGCAGGCCGTGGTGATGGCGACCGGCGCCGACACCTGGTTTGGTCAATTGGCGGGGCGCGTGTCGGAACAAGATAACGAGCAGAACGCTTTCCAGAAAGGAATTAGCCGCGTCAGTATGTTGCTGATCCGCTTTATGCTGGTCATGGCGCCGGTAGTACTGATTATTAATGGTTACACGAAAGGTGACTGGTGGGAAGCGGCGCTATTTGCGCTTTCGGTAGCGGTAGGGCTCACCCCGGAAATGTTGCCGATGATCGTCACCTCCACCCTCGCGCGCGGGGCGGTGAAGCTCTCGAAACAGAAAGTTATCGTGAAGCACCTTGATGCGATTCAGAACTTCGGCGCGATGGATATTCTGTGCACCGATAAAACCGGCACTCTGACGCAGGATAAAATTGTGCTGGAGAATCATACGGATATCTCTGGTAAGCCCAGCGAGCATGTACTGCATTGCGCCTGGCTGAACAGCCATTATCAGACCGGTCTAAAAAATTTACTGGATACGGCGGTCCTGGAGGGAGTAGACGAAACCGCCGCGCGTCAGCTCTCCGGACGCTGGCAGAAAATCGATGAGATCCCGTTTGATTTTGAGCGTCGCCGGATGTCGGTGGTGGTCGCCGAAGATTCGAACGTGCATCAACTGGTCTGCAAAGGCGCGTTACAGGAGATCCTGAACGTGTGTACTCAGGTGCGCCACAACGGCGATATTGTGCCGCTGGACGACAATATGCTGCGCCGGGTGAAACGCGTTACCGACACGCTGAACCGTCAGGGGCTACGCGTGGTCGCCGTCGCGACCAAATACCTGCCTGCGCGTGAGGGCGATTACCAGCGTATCGATGAATCTGACCTGATCCTGGAAGGGTATATTGCTTTTCTCGATCCGCCGAAAGAGACCACCGCGCCGGCGCTGAAAGCGCTGAAGGCGAGCGGAATTACGGTGAAAATTCTCACCGGCGACAGCGAGCTGGTAGCGGCAAAAGTTTGCCATGAGGTTGGGCTGGATGCGGGCGATGTCGTTATTGGCAGTGATATTGAAGGGTTAAACGACGACGCGCTGGCGGCGCTGGCCGCCCGTACGACGTTGTTTGCGCGTCTGACGCCGATGCATAAAGAGCGCATCGTCACTTTGCTCAAACGCGAGGGGCATGTGGTCGGTTTTATGGGCGACGGGATTAACGATGCCCCGGCGTTGCGGGCGGCGGATATTGGTATCTCGGTAGATGGCGCGGTGGACATCGCCCGTGAAGCCGCCGATATTATCCTGCTGGAAAAGAGCCTGATGGTGCTGGAAGAAGGCGTCATTGAAGGTCGTCGTACTTTTTCTAATATGTTGAAATATATCAAGATGACGGCCAGCTCAAATTTCGGTAACGTGTTTAGCGTACTGGTGGCGAGCGCCTTTTTGCCGTTCCTGCCAATGCTGCCGCTGCACTTGCTGATTCAAAACCTGCTGTACGATGTATCCCAGGTGGCGATTCCGTTTGATAATGTCGATGAAGAACAAATTCAAAAGCCACAGCGCTGGAATCCGGCGGATTTGGGGCGCTTTATGGTCTTTTTCGGTCCGATCAGCTCGATTTTCGACATTTTGACCTTTTGCCTGATGTGGTGGGTATTTCATGCGAATACGCCAGAAACGCAAACTTTGTTCCAGTCCGGCTGGTTTGTGGTGGGATTACTGTCGCAAACGCTGATTGTGCATATGATCCGTACCCGTCGTCTGCCGTTTATTCAAAGTCGCGCCGCCTGGCCGCTGATGGCGATGACATTGTTGGTGATGGTCGTGGGAGTCTCGTTGCCGTTTTCGCCCCTGGCGTCTTACCTGCAGTTGCAGGCGCTGCCGTTAAGCTATTTCCCGTGGCTGATTGCTATTCTGGCGGGCTATATGACGTTAACCCAGTTGGTGAAAGGGTTTTACAGCAGACGTTATGGCTGGCAGTAAACACTTTCGTCGGGGATTCGCCAGCGTGCTTAATCCCCGATATCGCTAACCAGGCCAGATGCCCGTAAAGCTCGACAAGTTTTACGCGATCGGCTTTATATTTAAATTTCAGGGCTTATTCAAGCAGCTGTAGAATGCTATATGCAGGAATAAAAAAGAGGAATGTCCAGCTAAGTTTGTAAAATACATTCTCTGCTCCCGAGCCAGAACGAGAGGAGGAGATGTCCCACCGCCGGATATGTTTTGCGGATATGCGACGAAAGCGGCGAATATAGCTAATGCAATAAACTAAGTAAGGAGGAATCGCTAAGGCGGCAGTGGGTTTAGGAAACATAAGGGTAAGCAATATGGCTGCGACAATGAAGCATAAAAAGACTATCTTCGCGGTAGATTCTATCTGTTTTAATTCCTGGCGTATGCTTTCAGCATGTTTCTCCTGCCAGCGACGGAGCGTGCTGTTGCTAAATCCATATTCTTCGCATAACGCCTTATTCGGCACGCCGTTTTTAGACTGTTGCAGAAAATCGGCGATTTGCTCCTCGGTAAAACGCGCTCTTACCATTGCCGCCTCTCCATGGCTGTTGGTACCCCGAACCGGGCAAACTTGCGCCGCCCGGCGGGGATGACGTCCGGCGCTTAGCGACGAACAGCGATCGCTTCAATCTCAATTTTCACGTCTTTCGGCAGACGGGCAACTTCCACGCAGGAACGCGCCGGGAAGGTGGCGTTGTGCTCGGTGAAGAAGGCTTCGTAGGTGGCGTTGACGGTCGCGAAATCGTTCAGGTCTTTCACGAATACGGTCGTTTTCACAATGTCGCCTACTTTCAGGCCAGCGGCTTCCACGATAGCTTTAACGTTTTCCAGCGACTGACGTGCCTGAGCGGATACGTCTTCCGCTACGGCACCGGTTTTCGGATCGACCGGAATCTGACCGGAAGTGATTACCATGCTACCCAGGTCAACGCCCTGTACGTATGGGCCGATTGCTGCTGGTGCATTTTCCGTCGCAATAGTTTTGCTCATGATTTCTCCTGAATTACAGCGGTAATAGAATGTCCCCGCTCATTATAGGGAGCCGGGATCTCATAACCAACCCAAATTAGTTGGCCAGCACCACATTATGCGAAAACTCTTTTTCACAGTATTTGCATTTGAGGGCGATATCATTGGCACGTTTTTTCACTGCAAAGCTGGAGGATACCGGTTCCGCGTGGCTGATGCAGTTGCTGTTCGGGCAAACCAGCACATTATTAATACGCTCTGGCAGGCTGGGGCGTGATTTCCCGACTACGTCGTAGTTGTCGATGCGGTTAACGGTGGCCTGCGGCGCGTACAGAGCAAGTTGGTTAACCTGCTCATCGGTGAGGAAGGTGTTTTCTATTTTGATTAAGTCTTTACGCCCCATCTCGCCAGACGGGAGATTCAGACCGATAGTGATTCGCTGATCGGTCTCGGTCAATTTAAACAGACTCAGCAGTTTAAAGCCTACCTGCGCAGGGATATGGTCAATCACAGTGCCGCATTTAATGGCTTCAACCTGCAGTTTGTTATCGTGTGTCATCGCTTTTCTCCCTTACAGACTCAGTTCGCTATTCAGTACCAATGCCAGTAACGCCTGGCGAGCGAAAATACCGTTGCCCGCCTGTTGGAAGTACCAGGCGTGTGGCGTTTTATCCACATCCGTGGTGATTTCATCAATCCGCGGCAGCGGGTGCAGCACTTTCATATTTTCACGCGCGCCGTTCAGGTCGCTGGCGCGCAGAACAAACTGCGCCTTCACATTGGCGTACTCCGACGGGTCGAGACGCTCTTTCTGTACGCGAGTCATATAGAGGATGTCGACGTCGGCCATGACCTCTTCAATAGAACCATGCAGGCTCCAGGCCATTCCTTTTTCATCCAGCATATCCAGAATGTACTGCGGCATCGCCAGCGCGTCCGGCGCGATGAAATAAAAACGGTTGCCGCTAAATTTCGCCAGCGCCTGGGTTAGCGAATGCACGGTGCGGCCATATTTCAGATCGCCGACCATCGCGATATGCAGGTTATCCAGACGGCCCTGCGTTTCCTGGATGGTGAACAGATCCAACAGGGTCTGCGTCGGATGCTGGTTCGAACCGTCGCCCGCATTGAGCACCGGCACCTGACCGGAAAACTCCGTCGCCAGACGTGCCGCGCCTTCTTGCGGATGGCGCATCACAATCGCGTCCACGTAAGTGCTAATCACTGAGATCGTGTCGGCTAACGTTTCTCCTTTTTTCCCCAGCGACGTGTTGGCGCTGTCGGAGAAGCCCACTACGCTGGCGCCCAGGCGATGCATTGAAGTTTCAAACGACAGGCGGGTACGCGTGGAGGCTTCGAAAAAGCAGCTGGCGATCACTTTATGTTTCAAAAGCTCCGGCTGCGGGTTGGCTTTTAATTTCGCCGCCGTCGCCAGTACCAGATTAAGATCGTCGCGGCTGAGGTCGTTTATGGAAATGATATGTTTTTGATATAGCGGGTTAGCCATGTTTATCTCCTGACGCCTGGGCAAAAAAAAGCCCCTCAATTGAGGGGCTTGGTATTGGTTTTCAACGGAAAGAAAAACGGCAGGCCTGCGTCCTTTTTCAGACGCGGTAAGACAGAATGTCGTACACACTGAACCATGCTTCCTCCCGGCAAATTGTCCGCGATTATACTCAGCTCTGTTTGGGGATCAAGCGATTAATGCATGATTTACTCATCGCAAACGGTTCTTATGAATTTAAATTCATTTTAAGCAAATAATTAATTTGTTTGTGTACCAGCGCCGTGCGCTGAACGACCCGTGGTGCGACCCAGACAATACTGCTACCGGCAACGACGCCGAGAATTTCCGGCAATGCGTGGTAATCCAGAATTCTTGCGACGGCGCGACCATAACCTGCTGCCGTATGGATAAGGATAAATTCGCTATTATGTTCAACGCTGACGACCATTTCGGCTATTGAACGTCCGGCATCCGGCGAAGGTCGCCGCTGGGGATTTACGGAATAAATCTTTTGTCCCTTCGTGTTTCTGATTTTTATTGCGCCCAGCAGCTTGAGCAGGCGCGAAACCGTAGACTGGCTGATACCTTCAAATCCCTCATTTTGTAAATCGCGGCGAATCTCCTCCTGGGACAGGTAACTTTTTTCACTAATCAGGCGCTGACAAACCGCCAGTTGCTGTTGTTCTTTGGCGGAGTAATCATCGTATTCCTTCATAAATGCACCTTATCTTTATTATTGATATCAACGGACTGGCGAAATTCATCACATTTGTCACATTGATTGCGGATCAATCGGGCGGTTTTGCAGGAAAATGAGAAGCCGATCAAAAAAGGTGACGGCGTGCCTGATGGCGCTGTGCTTATCAGTCCTGTCGGATAAGACGCGTCGCCATCTGGCTCGTTACATCATCGCTCCGATGCTCAGTACCGCCATATTCAGCAATGTCAGGATCAGCAACAGCGGCGCGACCCATTTCAGATAGCGGACATAGGGAACCCGCGCGATCGCCAGACCGCCCATGACCACGGCGGAGGTGGGCGTAACCAGGTTCACAATCCCGGAGGCCGACTGGTAGGCGGTTACGACCAAATCCCGCTGTACGTGGGCAAAATCCGCTAACGGCGCCATAATGGGCATTGTCAATACGGCAAGACCGGAAGAGGAGGGCACCAGGAAGGAGAGCAATACTTCCAGCCAGTAGGTTACGTTTATGAAAATGGTGGTAGAGAGGCCGGAAACCAGACTTTCCGCGCTGTGCAAAATGGTGTGGGTAATCATACCGTTATCCATGACCACCACAATGCCGCGCGCGATACCAATAATTAGCGCCACGCCGAGCAAATCCCGTGCGCCGTCGATAAAGGTACTGGTGAACGCTTCCTCGCCCATCCGCGTTATCACGCCAACGATAATCGCCGCCGCCAGAAAAACGCCGGAGATTTCCGCCATCCACCAGCCGAGAACCGCCACGCCGTAAATCATCACCGCGAAAGAGGCGGCGAAGATCAGCAGCACCCATTTCCGGGTAGCCGTAAACTCCAGCAGTGTATTGGCGCGATTGCCAAGGAAATGGGCGCGATTTTCCTCCATTTTATCCGCCACGATAGAAAGCTCAGGATGGGCGCGGACTTTGCGCGCATAGCGCATTACCCAAAACACGCACAGTACGTAGCCGACAATTAACAGCAGTACGCGCATCAGCATTCCCTGAGTAAAAGGGATGCCGGCGGCGTTGGCGGCAATGACCGTGGCGAAAGGGTTAATGGTCGAACCGAGCGTGCCTATCCCTGCGCCGAGCAGTACGGTTGCCGCCGCCACTAACGGATCGAAGCGGGCCGCCATCATGACTGGTACCAGCAGCGTGTAGAAGGGCAACGACTCCTCCGCCATGCCATAGATAGTGCCGCCTGCGGCGAACAGCGCCATCAGAATGGGGATCATCCACTCATCTTTGCCGTTGAGTTTGATCGTTACCCGTTCAATACCGGCATCAATCGCCCCCGTTTTATTCACCACCCCCAGAAAGCCGCCGATAATCAAGACAAACAGCGCGACGTCAATGGCGCCGGCAGTGTAGGTTTCGTGGTTATAGAGGCCGTCAATCGGCGCCAGTAAAACAGCGGTAATCCCTTGCGGATGCGCGTCCACGGGGGCATACGTTCCCGCCACCGGCACCTCTTTTCCCAGCGTGGCGTTCATCGCCATTTGGTATTTTCCCGCCGGCACAATCCAGGTCATCACTGCGACCAGGGCAATAAGAATAAACAGGATGGTATAAGCGGTGGGAAATTTAAATTTACCCATGATGTTCTCTCCTGATATCACGGATATGCGCCGCGAGGGCGCATATCCTGTGGGATTAGTCGCCGAGCGTCGCCACCATGACCGCTTTGATGGTGTGCATCCGGTTTTCCGCTTCATCGAAGACTATCGAGCCTGCGGACTCGAACACCTCTTCCGTGACCTCCAGTCCTTTCAGGCCGTAAGCCATTTCGATTTCGCGTCCCACTTTGGTGTGCTCGTTATGGAAGGCGGGCAGGCAGTGCATAAACTTCACATCAGGATTACCGGTAGCGTTTACCACCTGCTGGTTGACCTGATATGGCGTCATCAGACTGACGCGTTCCGCCCAGGCTTCTTTGGGCTCTCCCATCGAGACCCAGACGTCGGTATAGAGGAAATCCACACCGTGAACGCCGTCTTCAACGCTCTCCGTTAAGGTGATACGAGCGCCGGTAACGCTGGCGATTTCCCGGCACTGCGCGACCAGCGCGGCATCAGGCCAGAAGGACTTTGGCGCTATCAGGCGGATATCCATGCCCATCTTCGCCGCGCCCACCATCAGCGAGTTGCCCATGTTGTTGCGCGCGTCGCCCAGGTAGGCGAAGCTCAGTTCCGGCAGCGTTTTGCCCGGCGCATGTTCCAGCATGGTCATCAGATCGGCCAGGATCTGTGTGGGGTGAAATTCATCGGTCAGGCCGTTCCAGACGGGAACGCCCGCGTATTCCCCCAGCTCTTCCACAATGTGTTGACCAAATCCGCGATATTCGATGCCGTCATACATCCGCCCCAGGACGCGAGCAGTATCTTTCATGGACTCTTTATGGCCGATCTGCGAGCCGCTTGGGCCGAGATAAGTCACCTGCGCGCCCTGGTCGAACGCGGCGACTTCAAACGCGCATCGGGTGCGGGTAGAGGTTTTTTCAAAAATCAGCGCGATGTTTTTGCCGATCAGTGTTTGCTTTTCGCATCCGGCTTTTTTTGCGGCTTTCAGCTCAATAGCCAGATCGATGAGGTGTTGGATTTCCGCCGGGGTGTAGTCAAGCAGCTTCAAAAAGTTACGATTTTTCAGTGAAATAACCATTACAATATCCTTGTTAAAATGAATTGCCTGATGGCGCTGCGCTTATCCGGCCCACGGTTATGCGCGCTCTGTAGGCCGAATAAGGCGGAAGCCGCCATCCGGTAAAAAGCCTTATGCGTCAACGTCGGCGGTTTCACACCGAATCAAAGTACCTTTCTCGCCCGCGAGAATGGCTTGCCCATCCGCCAGCGAGCCGATTCCGGCAATGCCGCGGCAATGGCTGACAAACTCAGCGCAGGCGGTCACTTTCGGGCCCATCGAACCGGCGTCGAACTGCATTTCACGAAGCAGCTCCGGCGTAACCTGCGCCAGCGGGCGTTGGGTGGGTTTGCCCCAGTCGAGATACACCGCGTCGGCATCGGTCAGAATGAGCAGCGCGTCGGCGTGAATTTGGCTGGCAAGCAGGGCGGCGGACAGATCTTTGTCGATCACCGCCTCGATACCGTGGTAGCCATCGGCTTTTTCCACGACCGGCACGCCGCCGCCGCCGTTACAGATAACCAGGTGATCGCGGCTAATCAGCGCGCGGATGGCATCGTTTTCCACAATGCGTTTCGGCTGCGGGGAGGGCACAACGCGGCGGAAGGCGTTACCGTCGGCTTTGAATACCCAGCCCTTTTCTGCCTGTAACGCACGGGCCTGCGCTTCGTCGTAAATGGGGCCGATATATTTGGTTGGATTGAGGAATGCCGGGTCGTTGGCATCGACTTCGACCTGGGTGAGCAGGACGCTGATTTCACGCTCCGGCAGATGATTCTTCAGCGCCTGTTGCAGCATGTAGCCAATCATGCCCTGGCTTTCCGCACCGAGAATATCGAGCGGGTAGGGCGTAACGTTAGCGTAGGCGCTATTTTGTAGCGCCAGCAGTCCTACCTGTGGGCCGTTGCCGTGCACTAACACCACGCGCCATTGCCGCGTAAGCTGGGCGATGGTTCTGGCCGCCAGTTCGATATTTTTACGCTGAATATCAGCCTCCAGCGGTTCGCCGCGTTTGAGCAGCGCATTGCCGCCCAGCGCGACGACCAGTGTGCGTTTGTTTTCCATAACGTCTCCTTTAAATACCATCGCGTTCCAGTGGACAGCTCATGCAGCGTGCGCCCCCGCGCCCGCGACCCAGTTCATCGCCGGGAATGGGAAGGACGGTAATGCCGGCTTTGTCGTATTTTTCGTTGGTCCAGATGTTGCGCTCATAGCCCACCACCACGCCGGGACGCAGGGTGAGCACGTTATTGGCGTCATTCCACTGTTCGCGCTCAGCTTCAAATGCGTCGCCGCCAGTGGTGATTAAGCGCACCTGATCGATGCCAAGCGCTTTTTCAAGAGCATGAACCAGCGTGCTCTCCTGGGTTCGTTTCAGACCGCCGCGTCCGTCTGGCGTCAGCGTCCAGCACTGAACGTCCGGGCGAACGACTTCCGGATAGACGGAGAAGGTGTCGATATCAATGTGGGTCATGACGGTGTCAAGGTGCATGCAGGAGCGATGTTTTGGCAGTTCAACGGCAATGACGCGTTCCGCCTGACGATGTTTAAACAATGCCTGCGCCAGGAACTCGACGCCCTGCGGCGTAGTACGTTCAGACATACCGATCAACACCGCGCCGCGGCCAATCACCAGCACATCGCCGCCCTCTAAAGTGGCGTGGTCGTAATTAATGTCCTCGTCGCCGAAATATTTAATGAAATCACCGCCTGCGAATTGAGGATGCCAGCGATAAATAGCACGTAAATTATTTGTTTCACGTTGGCGTGCAGGTTTCGCCATGGGGTTAATTGAGACGCCGTTATATATCCAGCAGGACGTGTCACGGGTAAATAGGTGATTCGGTAATGGCTTCATAATAAAGTCATTAATATCGTGAGTATCGACCACCATATTTTTTATGGAGGCGGGAATTTCGCCGTAAGTTAAACCGCCGCTTAAATGGCGAGCCAGTTCACGGTGCGGCATATCCGCCAGCCAGGCGCGAATATCTGCGGCAAAGGTGGGCCCAAGGCGATAATCGGAAATTTGCGTATCCAGTAGCCAGGCTTTAGCGTCAGCCACATCCAGCGTTTGGGTGAGCAGGTCGGTTAACAGCAACACTTCTATCCCTTGCTGGCGCAGCGTGTTGGCAAAAATGTCATGCTCTTCGCCAGCGCGCTCTACGGATAATACATCGTCAAAAAGTAATTCCTGACAATTTGAAGGGGTAAGTCTTTTTAGGCTGAGATTGGGCCGATGCAACATTACGCTGCGTAATTGACCGATTTCAGAACCGACAAAATGCTTTTCCATCATTATACCTTTTACATAATTTCAAGAATAAAGAAGGAGTGGCTGCAAATATTTAGCGTGCTTGCAGTCGCGGCGTTTCAGTTAAATTCGGGAGCAATGATTGAATTTTATTTGGGTTGTTAATGTGATGAGATTCACATCAATCAAGGAGTGCTATTTTTCTTACTTAATATATGAGCCGGGTCAGAGAAATTCAAAAAACAATAAGGCATTAAATGAATTACTACGCAGCTATATGGTTTGTTATTTTTTTATTGTTAATTATTTGTTTGCTGTATTGAATGATGTTTAAATTTTAACTCATTGAAAATAAAGTGATTATTTTTAATGGTTGCATAACTATGCGTGAGGGGGATTTTATTATCGGGGATATTTAAATAATTTAAAAATAACTATGGATAGAGAAGTCATTTATGCAGGGAGAGCGAATTGTGATCGCTAAAACGTTTTTATGTTAACGCCTTTAATATCAAAGCGTTGTTAGTGGTGGCAATTTGGCGCCGCTGGGGTTTATGCATAGGTACTGCATAAAGTTGGGCGAACTATTAACAATATAGAAACACCGCTGGCGATAAACATGCGCTGGCGCAAAATCGATGAGAGTAAGGGTAGTATGGCAGCCATTTTTCTCGTATAAAGAGAAAAATAAAACGCTGTTTTAACTAAGGGGATGCGATGATTGTTGGCAATATTGAATATCTGGAGGCCTGGCTGCCGACGGCGTTACGGCAGGCGATTGAGCACGTCAATGCGCATGTCACGGCAACGACCGCGCCAGGTAAGTATGACATTGACGGCGACAGGCTGTTTTATATGATTTCTGAAAATATGACGGAGCCGGGCGAATCGCGCAGCGCAGAGTATCACGCCCGTTATCTTGATATTCAGATTGTGCTACAAGGTCAGGAAGGGATGGCATTCAGCACCCGGCCTGCGGGAACGCCGCACACGGACTGGCTGGCGGATAAAGACATTGCATTTTTACCGACGAGCGTCGACGAGAAAACCGTCGTCCTGAACGAAGGTGACTTTGTGGTGTTTTATCCCGGCGAAGTGCATAAGCCCCTGTGCGCGGTGGGAGAACCGGCGCGGGTACGTAAAGCGGTTGTGAAAATGCTGATGGCGTAATATTTTGTGCCGGATGGCGGCGCCTGCACGTTGCGATTTTGTAGGCCAACCGCCATCCGGCATCATAACGACATTATTTAGACAGCGTCGCTACCATTACTGCTTTGATGGTATGCATTCGGTTTTCCGCTTCATCAAAGACAATGCTGGCCGCAGACTCAAAAACCTCGTCGGTCACTTCCATCCCGCCATGTAAACCGTACTCTTCGGCCATTTTTTTGCCGAGCGTGGTTTCGTCATCATGGAACGCAGGCAGACAATGCAGGAACTTAACCTGCGGATTGCCGGTTAACGCCATCATCTGGCTGTTGACCTGATAATCACGCAGCAGGGCAATACGCTCCGCCCATTTCTCTTTGGGTTCGCCCATAGAGACCCAAACATCGGTATAGATAAAATCCGCACCTTTTACGCCCGAGGCGATATCTTCGGTCAGGGTGATGGCGCCGCCGTTCTTTTTCGCCATGGCGCTGCACTCCGCCACTAACGCGGCTTGCGGCCAGCAGGCTTTTGGCGCGACCAGACGGAGATCCAATCCTGTTAACGCGGCGGCTTCCAGCATGGAGTTACCCATGTTATTACGCGCGTCTCCGGCATAGACCAACGTCATCTCGTTAAAGGCTTTACCCGGCAGATGTTCCTGCATGGTGAGCAGATCCGCCAGTAATTGCGTTGGGTGATACTCATCGGTTAAACCGTTCCATACCGGCACACCGGAATATTCAGCCAGCGTTTCGACGATCTCCTGGCCATATCCTCGATACTGAATACCGTCAAACATCCGGCCCAGGACGCGGGCAGTATCTTTGATGGACTCTTTATGGCCGATCTGGCTCCCGCTGGAACCCAGGTACGTCACGCGCGCCCCCTGATCGTATGCGGCAACTTCGAAAGAGCATCGTGTCCGGGTCGAGTCTTTTTCGAAGATGAGCGCAATATTCTTACCCACCAGCTTTTGTTCTTCTTTACCGTTTTTCTTATCGGCTTTCAGTTTGGCGGCAAGCTGCAACAGAGCAGTGAGCTCGCTGGCGGTGAAATCAAGTAACTTTAAAAAAGGTTTTTGGTAAAACGTAGACATACTTCCCTCACATGGCTTAGGCCTCTCATTGAATTAAAATTCACTTTATATGGATGATTATTCATTTGCAACCCTGTTTGATAAAACTTTTCTCGATAAGGTGGAGGCAACGTCGGCGGTATGTGACAATAAGAGTATCGGCAGGACATCTATGAGGAACGAGCTATGGCAAACCCGGAATTACTGGAAGAGCAGCGTGAAGAAACGCGCTTAATTATTGAAGAGTTACTTGAGGACGGCAGCGATCCGGATGCGCTGTACACTATCGAGCATCACCTTTCCGCTGACGATTTCGAAACGTTGGAAAAAGCCGCGGTAGAAGCCTTTAAACTCGGCTATGAAGTGACGGAGCCGGAAGAGCTGGAAGTGGAAGAGGGCGATACGGTTATTTGTTGCGACATCCTCAGCGAGTGCGCGTTGAACGCCGAACTCATCGACGCTCAGGTTGAGCAACTGATGAACCTGGCGGAAAAATATGATGTTGAATACGACGGCTGGGGAACCTATTTCGAAGACCCTAATGGCGAAGAGGGTGATGACGACGATTATGTCGATGAAGATGACGACGGCGTGCGTCACTAAAGCTGCATAGTATGACGGTACGGCAGCATCTGCTGTCGTATTTTTTTACAGGTTACGTATGAATTACCCGCAAATACTCTCTCCAGTGCTTAATTTCCTGCATTGCCCGACGCCGCAGGCGTGGATTGTCCAGGCCCGCGATCCGCAAAATCTTCCTCTTCTGCTTACCGATCACTTGATCTGCGAACTGAAGGCTGCGCAAACCGCGTTGCTGTTGGTGCGTAAATATGTCGCCGATAAATCGGGCGCCGACGCGCTGCTCGCCTGGCTGCAACCTTACGAGGCGTTCGCGTTTCGTCAGGGGCCGGAGCCGGATTTTGTTGCCCTGCATAGACAGATTAGCAAAAGCGCCATGCCGCAAACTGATGACCCCTGGGGTCGTCAGCTTATCGACCGTATGGTGTTATTGATTAAAGAGGAGTTGCACCATTTTTGGCAGGTACGCGAGGTCATGCAGGCCAGAAACATTCCTTATGTGAAAATCACCGCCAGCCGCTACGCGAAAGGAATGTTGAAAGCGGTACGCACGCACGAACCGCTCACCTTAATTGATAAGCTGATTTGCGGGGCGTATATCGAAGCCCGCTCCTGCGAACGTTTTGCCGCTCTGGCGCCCTGGCTGGATGAGGATTTACAGACGTTTTATCTCTCGCTTCTGCGCTCCGAAGCGCGGCATTATCAGGATTACCTGGCGCTGGCGCAGCAGATTTCCGCCGAGGACATTTCTGCGCGCGTGCGCTATTTTGGCGAGGTGGAAGCTGACCTTATCTTGTCGCCAGACCGCGAGTTTCGTTTTCATAGCGGCGTGCCAGCCGCCGGATAAAGGGTAAAATTAAAGATTAGCGTTTTTATCTTTTACGCTGTTGCCACCTGCGTGGTCATCCGCCCGGCATCAAACTGCTGGCGAGCAGGAAAAGTCATTTTCATGATATTCTGTCCTGAGTAAAGCCTGCCCTGAGGCAGGCAAAAAGAACTCACTCAGTGTTATATTCCCGAAAGGTGACCGTGAACAATGCCCTTTTTGCATCATCACTACGGGTTCTTGTGTTGAAATACTTACTGTTTCACGCCTTTTGACGCTTCAGAGCAGGTCTTGCCAACAAAGGTTTGTTTAATTTTGTTGATGGAGGTTGTTTTATTACCTCCTGCATCGACATCCGATTTCATGGTCATCGCAAATTCTGTATCGCTTATTTTCGTCGTTTCTACAATAGAGTGCGATTTGACATCAGGATTATTACACACAGTCTCATTGATCAGTTTGGTATCCGTACTTTCTACAAATGTTGTCGTGCAACCGCCTGCACTGGTAGAAAAACCCTTCACCATTTTCTTAGAATCTTCAGACATTTTAGGGGTGTAACACATAAGCGTCGCTATGCCCGAATTTTTTTCATCCATTAATACTTGTTTTGTATCTGGATTGATGGTGCGCATTTCTATATTTTCCATTTTCCATTCGCCGGGCTGTATATCTAATGCATATACATTAGAGATACTAATAAACATAGCGGGGAAAACAATTGCTGATAATAGGCGTTTCATTTATAACTTCCTTGAATAATAAGTGATTCCCGGATAACAGGATGTTTCCGGGATTACTTATATCAGCAAAAATAATACCTGGCGAGGATAAATAAACGCCTGGCTTTCAGAGATCCTTTAACATCCTCACTTCGCAATCGACATGTCCGGTGCAGCCGAGCGGTTCGCTAATATGTTCAAATCCTAAACGTTCGTATAGCGCAATCGCCTCGCGTAAAAAAGCCGTTGTTTCCAGATAGCAGCGTTTAAAACCCTGTTCACGGGCATGATCCAGCGCCATCAGCGCCAGCTTTTTCGCCAGCCCCTGGCCACGAATCACCGGTAAAAAATACATTTTTTGCAGTTCACAAATGTCTGGTTCGCTACAGGATAACGGCGCCACGCCGCCGCCGCCCACCACACAACCGTTTTGCTCTACCACCCAGTAGGCCGCGCCCGGTTGGCTATAAACCTGATACAGTTCATCCAGATTGGGGTCGGCAACGGTATAACCTTTATCGGCGGTAAGTCCGTATTCCGCTGAAACCTGACGGATGACACGGGCAATAGCGGTATTGTCGGCGGTAGTGATTCGGCGCACCGTGAGCGTTGGCGAGGCGACATTATTCATAATATGGCTCAATTTTTAAAATTTATTTATAGATTACTTTAATACCACCGTCTTGAGTCACGCGCAAGGAGATCCTGAATCAGACAAAATAAAAGGCGGAAAAATTAAACAAAAATAGTATCGTAGTCAAATCAGTAACAATTTACTGGTTTTTATTATTAATTCTAATAGATTGTAATTCAGGGATATGATTCATGAATAACGTTATCAGTAGTAAAGATAACCATAATCACACGTTGGTGTTTACAGGCAAGGGCGGAAAGTATTTTGTTATTTGCCTTGTGAATTTCTTGTTGACGTGTATCACGTTTGGAATCTATGCGCCGTGGGCGATGGTGAAATGTCGACGTTATATTTATACTAATATGACGCTAAACAATCAGCCTTTTGCTTACAAAGCCACGGGCGGCGCATTATTTATTAGTGTGTTGTTAGTTTTTATTATTTATATTGTTAGCCTCTCTCTTATTGAACACGGTCATCCCGGTCTCGGTTTTACGCTATTCGGCTTATTAATTGCGATTATTCCTTTTATGGCGGTGAAAGGATTACAGTATCAGGCGATGATGACTTCGCTTAATGGCGTACATTTTGGATTCCAGTGTTCCATGCGGCGCGCCTGGTGGTACATGTTCGCTCTCCCGGTACTCCTGATGGTGGCGCTTTATATTGTTCTTTATATTATCTCACTGGTAACCATCGCCGTCGGCGGTTTAGTGTTCAATATCGTTTTTCTCGGTTTGCTGGCTATTATTGGGATAGGGGTCATTAACGGTATTACCTACAGCAAATGGATGACCTTGTTTGGCAATGGCGCAAACTTTGGCATTCATCGTTTCTCGATTCAGGTTAATGTTAAAACGTGCATCAGAGGGTGCGTGTTGGCAATGTTGACCCTTTTCCCTTTTGCTGTCGTGATTGGTTATCTAATCGCGCCGGTGTTCACCGACATGATTCTTTTGAGTATGATGGGGAATGCGCAGGCAGGAGGGGCGCTTATTCTGCAATATTATGGCCAGATAATGGCATGTTATTTCCTCTATTTTCTCGCGATTATTGTGGTAACCAGTTACTTATATGTGGCGTTACGCAACCTGTTTTTAAACAATTTGTCACTGGCGAACGATTCGATTCGTTTTCATTCCTCTGTCACTGCACACGGTATGCTGTGGCGGTTACTGGTGGTGTTTGTGATTTCCGGCGTGACCTTAGGGCTGGCTTATCCGTGGTTGAAAATTTGGCTGGTGAGCTGGCTGGCGCAGAATACACAGGTCCAGGGCGATCTGGATTCGCTTGAGTTAACCAATGATGAGAAGCCGCTGGAAAACAGCCTGCTAATGTGGATTTCTCGTGGCATCATGCCTTACTTCCCGTTTATCTGATGTAAAAAGGCCGACGTTTACGTCGGCCCATAATTCATGTTGTCGGATGGCGGCGTGAATGCCTTATCCGGCCTACCGATCGCGCCATGTCAATAAGCGAACGTGTAGGCCTGGTAAGCGAAGCGCCATCAGGCTTTCAGATTACAGCGCGCTAATAACCGCCTGCTGCTCAATCAGCTTCGCTTTCGCTTCTGCGTAACCGTCCAGCTTCTCACGCTCTTTGGCAATGACCGCTTCCGGCGCGCGGGCGACGAAACCTTCGTTGGAGAGTTTGCCTTCGATACGGGCAATCTCACCTTCGATTTTCGCCACTTCTTTCGCCAGACGCGCCAGCTCATCTTCTTTGTTGATGAGGCCAGCCATCGGGATCAGCAGTTCGGCGCCGTCGATGATTTTGGTCACGGAAACCGGACCTTTGTCATCGGCTGGCAGCACGGTGATGCTTTCCAGACGCGCCAGGGTTTGCAGGAAGCTACGGTTGTCGTTAACACGACGAACGGCTTCTTCACTACAGCCGCGCAGCAGCAGTTCCAGCGGTTTGCCCGGGGCGATGTTCATTTCCGCACGAATGTTACGTACCGCAACGATCGCCTGCTTCAGCCACTCGGTATCGGCCAACGCGGCTTCATCCACCTGTGCGGCGTTATATTCCGGGAACGGCTGCAGCATGATGGTGTCGGCAGTAATACCGCAAATGACCTTCACACGCTGCCAGATGGTTTCGGTGATAAACGGAATGATCGGGTGCGCCAGGCGCAGCAGACCTTCCAGTACGGTGACCAGCGTATGGCGGGTGCCGCGCAGTTCAGACTCGGAACCCCCGGTCATCACCGGCTTGGTCAGCTCCAGATACCAGTCGCAGAACTGGTTCCAGGTGAATTCATACAGAATGCCCGCGGCGATGTCGAAGCGGAAGCTGTCCAGCGCGTCGCGGTAGGCTTTAACGGTCTGGTTGAATTCCGCCAGGATCCAACGGTCAGCCAGCGACAGCGTCATTTCGCCGCCGTTGAAGCCGCAATCCTGCTCTTCGGTGTTCATCAGCACAAAGCGGCTGGCGTTCCACAGCTTGTTACAGAAGTTACGGTAACCTTCCAGACGCTTCATATCCCAGTTGATGTCGCGACCGGTCGAGGCCAGCGCCGCCAGGGTAAAGCGCAGGGCGTCGGTGCCGTGCGGCTCGATGCCGTTCGGGAACTGCTTCTCGGTACGCTTGCGAATTTTCTCCGCCATCTGCGGCTGCATCATATTGCCGGTGCGTTTTTCCAGCAGTTCCGGCAGGGAGATGCCGTCCACCATATCCAGCGGGTCGATAACGTTACCCTTGGATTTGGACATCTTCTGGCCTTCGTCGTCGCGAATCAGACCGGTCATATAGACGGTATGGAACGGCACCTGCGGCTTGCCGTTTTCATCTTTGATGAAGTGCATGGTCATCATGATCATGCGGGCAATCCAGAAGAAGATGATATCGAAGCCGGACACCATCACGCTGGTGGGGTGGAACTGACGCAGCGCGTCGGTGTTTTCCGGCCAGCCGAGGGTGGAGAAAGTCCACAGCGCGGAGGAGAACCAGGTATCAAGAACGTCTTCGTCCTGACGAAGCGCAACGTCGGCGCCGAGGTTATTTTCCTGACGCACTTCGTCTTCGGTGCGGCCAACGTAGACGTTGCCCGCTTCGTCGTACCATGCCGGGATACGGTGACCCCACCACAGCTGACGAGAGATACACCAGTCCTGGATATCACGCATCCAGGAGAAGTACATGTTTTCGTACTGCTTCGGCACGAACTGAATGTCGCCGTTTTCAACCGCTTCCACCGCCGGTTTCGCCAGCACGTCGGCACGGACGTACCACTGGTCGGTTAGCATCGGTTCGATAACCACGCCGCCACGGTCGCCGTAAGGGACGGTCAGATCGTGCGGTTTAATTTCTTCCAGCAGGCCGAGCGCGTCAACCGCAGCGACGATGGCTTTACGGGCAGCAAAGCGTTCCAGCTTCTGGAACTCAGCCGGAATCTCGCTGGAATAAACGTCAGATTCTTCACCTTTGGTATCGAACACTTCCGCGCTTTCGCGAATGTCGCCGTCAAAGGTCAGGATGTTGATCATCGGCAGGGCGTGACGTTTCCCGACTTCATAGTCGTTAAAGTCGTGCGCCGGGGTGATCTTCACGCAGCCGGTACCTTTTTCCATATCGGCGTGTTCGTCGCCCACAATCGGAATGCGGCGGTTAACCAGCGGCAGAATAACGAATTTGCCAATCAGATCTTTATAACGCGGATCTTCCGGGTTCACGGCCACGCCGGTATCGCCCAGTACGGTTTCCGGACGGGTGGTGGCGACGACCAGGTAATCTTTACCGTCTGCGGTTTTCGCGCCGTCGGCCAGCGGATAGCGGATGTGCCACATCGAGCCTTTGGACTCGCGGTTTTCCACTTCCAGGTCAGAGATGGCGGTGCGCAGCTTCGGGTCCCAGTTCACCAGGCGTTTGCCACGGTAAATCAGGTCTTCTTTGTACAGGCGAACGAAAACTTCTTTCACGGCATTGGAAAGACCTTCGTCCATGGTGAAGCGCTCGCGCTCCCAGTCAACGGAGTTGCCGAGACGGCGCATCTGACGGGTAATGGTGCCGCCGGATTCCGCTTTCCACTGCCAGATTTTGTCGATAAACGCATCGCGGCCGTAGTCGTGACGGGTTTTACCTTCTTCAGCGGCAATCTTACGCTCAACCACCATCTGGGTCGCGATCCCGGCGTGGTCGGTGCCGACCTGCCACAGGGTGTTTTTACCCTGCATACGCTGGTAACGGATCATGGTATCCATGATGGTTTGCTGGAAAGCATGTCCCATATGCAAACTGCCGGTGACGTTCGGCGGCGGGATCATGATGCAGAAGGACTCTTTGCTTTCGTCGCCGTTAGGCTTGAAATAGCCCTGCTTTTCCCAGTGCTCGTAAAGCGGCTGTTCGATATCTTGGGGGTTATATGTCTTTTCCATTATTTCCAGGTTGCCGTATTCAGGTTAAAACCAGCCACGCGGTAGGCTTTGTAGCGTTCGCGCGCCAGTTGTTTCAAAGTTTCTTCGTAAGGGACGAAGTCTACCACTTCTGTGAAAGCGGTGGCAAAATCTGCAAAGCTTGTACGCAGGCTGATTAAAATATCGCGTGGGCTGCTGTTGCGTTTTTGCGGCCAGGCGATTTCAACCGGCGCGCCGCCGCGTGGGCCTTCGCCTGCCAGATTGTGCGGGACAAAACTTTCCGCCGGTCTCGCCCACAGCGCTTCATCCAGCCGAATGGCCTGCTTCTCATCTTCGCAGGCGATCAGCACGCGCTTGCCGGCGCGCCAACGTTCTGCGGCAATTTCACACACCAGTTGTTCAACGGCGCTTAAACCGTTGACGGTAGTGTCATTATCCAGAAGATAGAACGTCGCATTCTTCATATATGGGGCTTCTTGTGGTGGATTTAAATGCGTTGCCATGATGCCTCCCGTAGGCCGGATAAGCGCAGCGCCATCCGGCAAAACGCCTGATGGCGGCGCTAATACGCCTTATCAGGCCTACGGGGTAATCTCAAACTTACTCTTCGCCGTTAAAGCCCGCACGATTGAGCAGGAACTGCGACAGCAGCGCTACCGGACGACCCGTCGCGCCTTTCGCTTTGCCGGAGCGCCAGGCGGTGCCGGCGATATCCAGGTGCGCCCAGTTATACTTACGGGTAAAGCGTGACAGGAAGCAGCCCGCGGTGATAGCGCCGCCAGGACGACCACCAATATTCGCCATATCCGCAAAGTTGGACTCCAGTTGTTCCTGGAACTCATCGCCCAGTGGCAGACGCCACGCGCGGTCGCCCGCTTGTTCGGACGCGCCGATCAGCTCATGCGCCAGCGGGTTATGGTTCGACATCAGACCGGTAATGTGATGGCCCAGCGCAATCACGCAGGCCCCGGTTAGCGTCGCGACGTCAATGACGGCCTCCGGTTCGAAGCGCTCAACGTAGGTCAGCACGTCGCACAAAACCAGACGGCCTTCAGCATCGGTATTCAGCACTTCAACCGTCTGACCGGACATGGTGGTCAGCACGTCGCCCGGACGATACGCGCGTCCGCCCGGCATGTTTTCACAGCCCGCCAGTACGCCGATAACGTTAATCGGTAGCTGAAGCTCGGCAACCATACGCATCACGCCGTACACCGCCGCCGCGCCGCACATGTCGTACTTCATCTCGTCCATCCCTTCAGATGGCTTGATGGAGATGCCGCCGGAGTCGAAGGTCAGGCCTTTACCCACCAGCACGATCGGGCGCGCGTCTTCGGACGGATTGCCCTTGTACTCAATCACCGACATCAGCGATTCATTCTGCGAACCGTGGCCGACCGCCAGATAAGCGTTCATACCCAGTTCGCGCATTTGCTGTTCGCCGATGACGCGGGTGATGACATTTTTGCTGTAGCTGTCAGCCAACTGGCGCGCCTGTGACGCCAGGTAGGCGGCGTTACAGATATTGGGCGGCATGTTGCCGAGATCTTTCGCAGCCTTAATCCCGGCGGCGATGGCCAGACCGTGCTGAATGGCGCGTTCGCCGCTGGTGAGCTCACGGCGGGTCGGCACATTAAAGACCATCTTACGTAGCGGGCGGCGCGGCTCGCTCTTGTTGGTCTTGAGTTGATCAAAGCTATAAAGCGTCTCTTTGGCCGTTTCGACGGCCTGACGCACTTTCCAGTAGTTGTTGCGGCCTTTAACGTGCAGTTCGGTCAGGAAACAGACGGCTTCCATCGAACCAGTATCATTCAGAGTATTTATCGTTTTCTGAATAACCTGCTTATACTGACGTTCATCAAGCTCGCGCTCTTTGCCGCAACCAATGAGGAGGATTCGCTCGGAAAGAACGTTAGGAACATGGTGCAGCAACAGAGTCTGCCCCGGTTTTCCTTCCAGTTCGCCGCGACGCAGCAATGCGCTGATGTATCCGTCGCTAATTTTGTCGAGCTGTTCTGCAATCGGAGAAAGGCGACGCGGTTCAAAGACGCCCACGACAATGCAGGCACTCCGCTGTTTCTCCGGGCTACCGCTTTTTACACTGAACTCCATGCACTATGCTCCTGAATCTTAAAGACAACAGTGGTGGCTACAGCTATACTCGTCGTCTTTCAAGTTGCAGATGCGTTGGCTGCGCCTGCTCACCCCTGTCACTTACCTGATGTAAGCTCCGGGGCTCCACAGTCCTGCCGCCTGCCTGCAACTCGAAATCCATTAGAGTATAGAAATTGAAAGCTTTCGTAACTCATGTCCGCTGTTGCGGTGACTTCGTGTTAATCTTAACGTTATTACGGCATTGGCACGTCAGAACAAGTTCTGAGAGGTGAATCCGCTGAGTATAATGATCTTAGCGATGATTTCGACGACTCAAGAGAATAAATGACGTTTAAGCCATGAAACAAGCTAAATTCCAGCAAAAAAAATGGGTTTTTACGGGCGTATTTAAAGTGATAATCATAAGATATCTGGTGCGGGAGACGCTCAAAAGCCAGCTGGCGATACTCTTCATCTTACTTTTGATCTTCTTTTGTCAAAAGTTAGTGAGGATTCTCGGCGCGGCGGTTGACGGCGATATTCCCGCAAATCTGGTGCTCTCGCTTCTGGGGCTGGGCGTACCGGAAATGGCGCAGCTCATCCTGCCTTTAAGCCTGTTCCTGGGGCTGCTGATGACGCTGGGCAAACTGTATACCGAAAGTGAAATTACGGTCATGCACGCCTGTGGGTTGAGCAAAGCCGTGCTGGTAAAGGCCGCCATGGTACTGGCGTTATTTACCGGTATCCTTGCGGCGGTTAACGTGATGTGGGCCGGCCCCTGGTCGTCAAAACACCAGGATGAAGTGCTGGCGGAGGCGAAAGCGAACCCCGGTATGGCGGCGCTGGCGCAGGGGCAATTCCAGCAGGCGACCAACGGCAGCTCGGTGCTGTTTATCGAAAGCGTTGACGGCAGCGACTTCCACGATGTTTTCCTGGCGCAAATTCGCCCTAAGGGCAATGCTCGTCCTTCTGTGGTAGTGGCCGATTCCGGACACCTTACTCAGTTGCGCGATGGTTCCCAGGTTGTCACCTTAAACAAAGGGACGCGTTTTGAAGGGACGGCGTTGCTACGCGATTTTCGCATCACCGACTTCCAGAACTATCAGGCGATTATTGGCCATCAGGCCGTGGCGCTGGACCCGAACGATACTGACCAGATGGACATGCGCACGCTGTGGAATACCGACAACGATCGCGCTCGCGCCGAGCTGCACTGGCGTATCACGTTAGTCTTTACCGTATTTATGATGGCGCTGATGGTCGTGCCGCTCAGCGTGGTGAATCCACGTCAGGGGCGTGTCTTGTCTATGTTGCCCGCCATGCTGCTTTATCTGCTGTTCTTCCTGATCCAGACCTCCATTAAATCGAATGGCGGTAAAGGCAAACTGGACCCGGTTATCTGGATGTGGGCGGTCAACCTGATCTATCTGGCGTTGGCGATTGGTTTAAACCTGTGGGATACGGTGCCGGTCCGCCGCCTGCGTGCCCGTTTTCTGCGTAAAGGAGCGGTATAATGCAGCCATTTGGTGTACTTGACCGCTATATCGGTAAAACCATTTTTACCACCATCATGATGACGTTGTTCATGCTGGTGTCGCTCTCCGGGATCATCAAGTTTGTCGATCAGCTGAAAAAAGCGGGGCAGGGTAACTACGACGCGCTGGGCGCGGGTATGTACACCCTGCTCAGCGTACCTAAGGATATCCAGATCTTCTTTCCTATGGCGGCGCTGCTTGGCGCGCTGCTGGGACTGGGGATGCTGGCGCAGCGTAGCGAACTGGTGGTGATGCAGGCATCGGGTTTCACCCGTATGCAGGTGGCGCTGTCGGTGATGAAAACGGCTATCCCCCTGGTGCTGTTGACCATGGCGATCGGCGAATGGGTCGCCCCGCAGGGCGAGCAGATGGCGCGTAACTATCGTGCGCAGGCGATGTATGGCGGTTCGCTGCTTTCCACCCAGCAAGGTCTGTGGGCGAAAGACGGGAATAACTTTGTCTATATTGAACGGGTGAAGGGCGACGAGGAGCTGGCCGGCATTAGTATTTACGCTTTCAACGATCAGCGTCGTTTGCAGTCAGTGCGTTACGCCGCTTCGGCAAAATTCGACCCGGAGCATAAGGTCTGGCGTTTGTCGCAGGTGGATGAGTCCGATCTGCAAAACCCGAAACAGATCACCGGTTCGCAGACGGTGAGCGGCACCTGGAAAACGAATCTGACGCCGGATAAGTTAGGCGTGGTGGCGCTGGACCCGGATGCGCTTTCCATCAGCGGTCTGCATAACTACGTTAAATATCTGAAGTCGAGCGGACAGGACGCCGGACGTTATCAGCTCAATATGTGGAGTAAAATCTTCCAGCCGCTCTCCGTGGCGGTGATGATGCTGATGGCGCTGTCGTTTATCTTTGGCCCGCTGCGTAGTGTGCCGATGGGCGTGCGCGTAGTGACGGGGATTAGCTTCGGCTTCGTCTTCTACGTCCTCGACCAGATTTTTGGCCCGCTGACGCTGGTATACGGCATTCCGCCGATTGTCGGCGCGCTGCTGCCGAGCGCGTCTTTCTTCCTGATTAGCCTGTGGCTAATGCTGCGTAAGTCGTAATCACAGTAATCGTAGGCCTGATGGCGCTGTGCTTTTCAGGCCTACTCCGGACCCGTAGGCCTGATAAGTCCTTTCCGCCGCCATCCGGCAGATAGCATGGTATTCCTCGAATGATGTAGTGCGTAACCTGACGCGTGGCGCTTTTGGCTACGCGTTAAGCTCAGGTAAGCTGCGGGAAAAAGTAGATCAAAAAATTTATAACGTGCTGCCGTGATAAATCTGATAACCCAAATCAATCGTATTATGGTTGAGATCGTTATTTTTAATTTTGTTGAGCAACATCTGCGCGGCTCTGCGCCCGATCTCAAAACGAGGGGTAATTACGCTGGCGAGACTCGGTATCATTTGCCTGCCCATCTCCAGACCGTGGAAGCCGGCGATGGAGATCTGCTCCGGTACGGCCAGTTGACGCTCGCGGCACCACAGTAGAGCGCCCATTGCGATATCGTCATTTGTACAAAAGACGCCATCCACGTCCGGGTGCGCAGTAAGCGCATCACGCATTAGCTGTATCCCCAGATGGATAGAGGAGATAGCGCGGGGATTGATGCGCAACGGCGCCAGCCCCCGGCGCGTCATCGCATCGCAGTAGCCGTGATAACGCTGCTCATCTCGGATATCGTCTTTTGAACCCAGATAGAGGATTTTTCGCCGCTGGCGTTTATCCAGCATGGTGCTGACCATATCAAAGGCGGCCTGACGGTTATCAAACCCCACCTCCATATCTAAGCGATCACCCTGGATGTCCATGAGTTCTACAATTGGAAGGGTTGCTGAGCGCAGGAATTTGACGGTTCTGAGGGTATGATATTTTTCTGAAAGAATAATGCCGTCGATATTGTAAGACAGTAAATTGATAACGGACTCTTCTTCCGAATCGCGATTGTAATTGTAATTCGCAATGAGAGTTTGGTAGTTATGACCCGACGTTACGGATTCAATCCCGGCAAGAATGTCGGCAAACAACTGGTTCTGAAAAGAGGGGATCAGCACGCCCAGAGTGTAACTTTGCGCGTTTAACAGCATAGCTGGCGCGCGATTTGGTATGTAGTTAATTTCCTCCATGATCTGCGCAATACGCTCGCCGGTTTCCCTGGCGACTTTTTTCGGCGAGCGGATGTAACGGCTCACCGTCATTTTTGTCACGCCAGCAAGCGTAGCGATATCCTGCAAAGAAATTCTGTGATTCCTCATGTTTTCTCCAGTACCGGGGGCGGGAACGTCGCCCCCATGGTTAATTGGGCTGCGGATGATGAATTAATGCAGAACCGCATTCAGCGCCAGTACGCCCAGCAACCCCATGACAGAAATCAATGTTTCCATAACGGTCCAGGTGCGTAGGGTTTCCCCGACGCTAAGATTAAAATACCCTTTAAACAGCCAAAAACCGGGATCGTTAACATGTGATGCAATAACGCTTCCCGCGCCTGTCGCCAGTACCATTAACGCCGGATCGGCGTGGGTTACGTTAATAATCGGCAATACGACGCCCGCTGTGGTTATCGCAGCCACGGTCGCGGAACCTAACGCAATACGCAGCACGGCGGCTACCGTCCAGCACATTAATAACGGAGATAGCGAGGTGCCAGTCATTAATTGCGAGATATATTGACCCACGCCGCTATCCACCAGCACTTGCTTAAACGCGCCGCCGCCCGCGATGATAAAAACAATCATCGCAATAGCGCCAATGGACTCGCCGACGATATCCATCACCTGCTCAACCGTACGTCCATTGCGTCGCCCCAGCGTAAAAATGGCGATGATAATGGCAATAAACAACGCCACTGCTGGATTACCGAGAAATTCGAAGAAAACCCGCACGGCATTCGTTTTTGGCAGCGTGATTTCACATACCGCTGCGATGGCCATCAGAATGACCGGGATCACGGCGGCAAAAATACTGTTCCAGAATGACGGCATCTCCTCTTCACTGAATAGGTGAGGATTAAATAATCCTTCAGGCGGCGCTTTCTCAAAGCGCGCCAGCAATTTTGAAAACAGCGGGCCGGCAACAATCACGGTCGGTATGGTAATGATTAACCCATACAGCAGGGTCGTACCGAGATTTGCCTCAAAAATTGTCGCAATAGCGGTAGGGCCGGGATGCGGCGGCAGGAAGCAGTGCGTAACGGATAAGGCGGCGACCATTGGAACCCCGACATACAGCAAGGGCAGTCCCGATGAGGCCACAATCGTAAAAACGAGCGGCAACAGCAGTACGAATCCGACTTCAAAAAACATTGCCAGGCCGACGATAAGCCCGGTGATCACCAGCGCCCATTGCACGCGTTTTTTGCCGAACGTATTAATGAGCGTCGTCGCAATGCGCTGCGCTGCGCCGGTATCGGAAATTAATCTTCCCAGCATCGCGCCAAAACCGAGGATCATGGCGAGTCCGCCCAGAGTACCGCCAATTCCGTTTTGTATGGAGTGCAGGACGTCTTGCGCGCCCATCCCTTCGGCAAATCCCACCACGGCGGCAACCAGAACAAGGGCGATAAAGCCGTTAACTTTAAAGCCAATCATTAAAACCAACAGCAGCGCAACGCCTGCCGCAATAATTATTAATGGCATATTCGTCTCTCTTATTAGCGCCAAAATAGCAGCGCTTACGCGCTGCGTCGCATTTCCCTGGTCAGACGGCAACCAGCATACCGCCATCGACAAACAGCAGATGTCCGTTAACAAAGTCGGAGGCTTTTGACGAGAGAAACACCGCTGCGCCAATAAGCTCCTGGGGATCGCCCCAGCGTGCGGCAGGCGTACGTTTGCATAGCCAGGAGGTGAAGGCTTCATCTTCAACCAGCGCTTTGGTCATCTCCGTTTTGAAGTATCCCGGCGCAATACCGTTGACCTGGATATTATGACGCGCCAGCTCCACGCACATGCCGCGAGTCAGCATCTTCACGGCACCCTTCGACGCGGCGTATGGCGTAATCGTGTCGCGGCCCAGCTCGCTTTGCATCGAACAGATGTTGATCACTTTTCCTGCCTGCCGCGCCACCATACGGCGCGTAACGGCCTGAGAGACGAGAAAAACCGCGGTCTGATTTACGGCGATGACGTCATTCCACTCCTGCTCGGGAAACTCAGTAAACGGATGACGGCGCTGGATACCGGCGTTATTTATCAGGACGTCAATGATGCCGATATCTTTTTCGATATGTTCAACCGCAGCTTCAATATCCTGTTTATGGGTGACATTAAAAGGAGCGGCAATAGCCTTTATCCCTTCCTGCTGAAGTTTCGTCACGGCTGTTTCGGCGCGCTCCGGGGTGATATCGTTAACAATAATGCGCGCGCCATAGCGACCAAGACCGGTCGCCAGCAAATAACCAATTCCCTGAGCGGCTCCGGTGATAAGGATATTTTTACCTGCCAGTGAAAAAAGATCGTTCATGATAGTGTCCCTTATTTTACTTTCTCAGAAAACGAGCTGAACTTTTGCCGCCTGTGTTTTGTCTCCGGCAAAGATCAGCGCCGCTTCCAGGTCGGTAAATGGATATTCCGCGCTCAGTAACGGCAGCGGATTGATAACGCGGTTGGCAAGCCAGGAAACCGCAGTATTAAATTCGGTAGTAAAGCGGAAAGAGCCTTTCAGGGAGATCTCTTTGCTTATTACCATCATCATCGGGAAGTTGGGAACTGCGCCGCCCATGCCAACCTGCACCATCACGCCTTTTGCCCGTGTGACTTCCAGACACGTTGAGATTGAGGAAGGATGCCCAGAGACTTCAAAACTGATATCGAAATACCCTTTTTCTGCTTTCCAGCCATCGAGAGAATCATGCTGTGGGTTCACCAGCGTATCCGCGCCCATCTGCCGGGCCAGCGAGAGAGAACGGGTACTGATATCGGCACATACCACTTCCGCCGCGCCCAGCGTTTTTACCGCGCTAACAATCAGGCAGCCGATAGGGCCAACGCCGGAGATAAAGACGCGTTTGCCCTGCAGATCGCCCGCCTCATGAGCCGCATGAATGGCAACCGCCAGCGGTTCGGCAAAGGCCATGGCTTTTTCGTCCGCCTGTTCCGGCCAGGGAATGCACTGAGCGGTATCGACAGCTTTAAATCGGGTAAAACCGCCATCGACATGCGGAAAATACATGGCGCTGCCAAAGAAACGCATTTCAGTACAGTGGTTTTCTTCATGCTGCAGACAGTATTTGCAATGACCGCAAGGCTTCGATGGATTAATCGCTACCGGTTGTCCTTCACGTAATAAATCTGAGTCGCTATGAACGATTTTGCCAATCACTTCATGACCTAAAATCATTGGCGCTTTTACTGTAAAATTGCCGACTTTACCTTCCTGATAATAATGTAAGTCAGACCCACAAATGCCACCACGGGTAATTTGTACGAGTGTTCCTTTATTATTCCATTCAATATTTTGTTCCGTAACGGCAACAGCACGCTTACCCGCAACAACGCAGGATTGAGTTTTTACTTCCATAAATTCCTCACTGGTCAGGTAGTTACCCTGAACGCATTTAAGCGGTTTTATTTGTCACTATTTGTGACTTATGTCACGCTGGAAAATTGTTACACTACAATGTTACGCATAACGTGATGTGCCTTAGAGTTCTTCTCTATGGAAATTAAAAAACGTGAAATTGTCGAACGTAGAGGCGTAATATTGTGTTGTGGAATATGACTCAGAGGTATTTAAATGGCCGGGGAAAGCTATATTTTAATGGGTGTTTCAGGTAGTGGTAAGTCTTTAATAGGCAGCAAAATTGCAACATTATTTTCTGCGAAGTTTATTGACGGCGATGATCTCCATCCGGCGAAAAACATTGATAAAATGTCTCAGGGAATACCGTTAACTGATGAAGACCGTTTACCCTGGCTGGAACGATTAAATGACGCTTCATACAGTCTTTATAAAAAAAATGAGACGGGATTTATTGTCTGCTCGTCATTAAAAAAACAGTACCGCGATATTTTACGTAAGAGCAGCCCTAACGTACATTTCCTGTGGCTGGATGGCGATTACGCTACCATTCTGCAGCGAATGCAGCGTCGTGCCGGGCATTTTATGCCGCCAGACCTGCTGCAAAGTCAGTTTGACGCGCTGGAGCGACCGTGTGCCGATGAACATGATATTGCGCGTATCGATGTTAATCATGACATCGAGCACGTGACGGAGCAGTGCCGACTGGCTGTACAGGCTTTTCGTCAGGCACTCAGCGCTTCCTGATCATTGTCAAAGCGCTGAGTCAGGCGGTCAGAAGTCAGCTTTTAGCACTACACGATAGCGGGCTTTGCCGTCGCGAACGTGCTGGATAGCCTCGTTGATTTGTGACATTGCGAACAGTTCCGTGGTGGGCGCGACTTTGCTGCGTCCGGCGAATTTCATCAGTTTGCGAAGTTCATATGGCGTTCCGGTTGCCGAGCCTGAGATACTGCGATCGCCGGCAATTAATGTAAACGCCGGTACGGGCAGCGGCTTCAATACCGCCCCAACGGTATGGAAGTTGCCGCCATACGTCAGCGCTTCGAAGTAGGGCTGCCAGTCGAGATCGACGTTGACCGTGTTGATAATGAGATCGAACTGACCCGCCAGTGCTTTTAACGCTTCCGGATCGCGGCTGTTCACCACGTTATTGGCCCCCATCGCCAGCACTTCCTGCTCTTTCGATGGATTTGAGCTGAACGCGGTGACTTCGCAGCCCATCGCGTGTAACAGCTTTATGGCGATATGCCCCAGCCCGCCAATACCGATGACGCCAACGCGGCTGGTAGCAGTAATATGGTGCATCAATAGCGGTTTAAAGACCGTAATGCCGCCACATAACAGCGGGCCTGCGGACGCCATATCTATATTCTCCGGAAGAGGAATTACCCACTGCCAGCCCGCGCGAAGCTTCTCGGCAAAACCGCCACGATTGAGGATAGTGGGCACTGCGCCTTCCTGGCAGTTAATTTGATTGCCGCTGATACAGGCATCGCAGTGTCCGCAGCTGCGCGCCGTCCAGCCGATTCCAACGCGCTGGCCGACTTTTAGCCCCTTATCCTGTGCCGCGCTGCCGAGTGCGGCCACCCGACCGATGACCTCATGTCCGGCAACCAGAGGGTATTGAGAGAACCCCCATTCATTGTCGATCATCGACAGATCGGAATGGCAGATCCCGCAGTAGTCGACCCGTACCTCGACATCTTCCGGTTGGAGTTCTCCCGCGTCATATTCATAGAGTTCGAGCTCGCCGCCCGCCTCTTTGGCGGCGTAGCTTTTTATTATCGTCATTGTGTTTCCCTTAATGTGGTGTTGAACTGAAAAGTGTAGAGCATGGAGGCAAGGGACGCCCGGCGTTAATCTGCTGGAGAAGGCGGGAAGTAGCCTGATTATTCTATTTAATACTCAATGCTGCTGAAATTTTCAGCACTTAGCGAAACAGGTGTACGCTCGTGCTTGCATGGCGGCGTATGACAGGTATAATCCACAACGTTTTCCGCATACCTCTTCAGTGCCGAAGTGGCGAAATCGGTAGACGCAGTTGATTCAAAATCAACCGTAGAAATACGTGCCGGTTCGAGTCCGGCCTTCGGCACCATACAAAGCTTTTTTAAGTCTACTAAAGTCTATTTACGTATACAAAATCAATAAGTTAGATATCCTACTTCTTGTTTCAGGTCTATTAAAGTCTACTATCGTATATCAACATCTACCAACAAATGATGGTATAACTGTTGGTAGCTTCGGTTCGATTGAAATTGATACCAACAAGGGGAGGGGGATCTATGGCTCTTACTGATATCAAATTCAGAACATTAAGCCTGCAGACAAACCTTTCAAACTTACCGATGGTGAGGGGATGCACCTGTTGGTTAACCCCAATGGCTCAAAATACTGGCGTCTTCAATATCGTTTTAGTGGCAAACAGAAGATGCTGGCGTTAGGGGGTTATCCAATGGTTTCATTGGCAGAGCCTCGTAAGAGGCGAGATGCTGCAAAGAAACTGGTATCTGAAGGTATCAGATCCCTCTCAAAAGAAAAAAGAGGACAAGATTGAGAAAGCGGAGCACTAACCTTTGAGGCTGTAGCAAGAGATTGGCATGCATCCTGTAGCAAAAAATGGTCGGAGTCCCATAGTGAGCGGGTGCTTAAAAGCTTAGTGGATAATCTTTTCTCTGCGTTGGGTAAACGTAAGATTTCGGAACTGAAAACTCGGGATCTACTCGCTCCAATAAAGGTAGTAGAGGCGAGTGGGCGGTATGAAGTAGCTTCGCGTCTCCAACAGCGAACGACTGCAATCCTGCGTTTTGCGGTACAAAATGGTCTACTTGAATATAATCCAGCTCAAGACATGGCTGGCGCAATCGCTGTAGCTAAACGTGTGCATCGCCCAGCTCTGGATTTCGAACGCTTCTCCGAATTGCTCGATCGTATCGAATGCTTTAAAGGTCGAAAGTTGACTAAATTGGCAGTGAAACTAACAATGCTGGTATTCATACGTTCAAGTGAACTGCGTTTTGCAAGATGGGAAGAAATCGATTTTAAAAATGCGCTTTGGACGATACCTGCAGAACGAGAACCTCTAAAGGGTGTAAAGTACTCACATCGTGGTTCTAAAATGCGTAGCCCTCATTTTGTACCTCTAAGCCGTCAGGCACTGAAAATATTAGAAGAGATAAAACAAATCAGTGGGGATTACGAGTTGGTCTTCATTGGTGATCACCAGCCGGATAGGCCGATGAGTGAGAACACTGTTAACAAGGCTCTGCGCTCAATGGGCTACGACACTAAAACGGATGTTTGTGGACACGGGTTTAGGGCGATGGCCTGTAGTGCGTTAGTCGAATCAGGTTTATGGTCAAGGGATGCTGTTGAGCGACAAATGAGCCATCAGGAGCATAACAACGTCCGCGCTGCTTACATCTATCTTGCGGAGCATCTTGATGAACGGAGGCTCATGCTTCTGTGGTGGGCTGATTATCTTGATATCAATCTTAACGATATGGTCAGGCCGTTTGAGTTTGCAAGCAGGTGATAATTCACCTGATGTAAATGAATAGGTCATGCTAGTTTTGACTGTAACTTTTTGATTTAAAGAATTATACTGCCTTAATACATAAGGAGGTTGTGATGTCAGAGGCAGTGTTTTTCGTCGAGAATGCTGAAGAGTTGGCAAAACAGAAAATGGATAATATTAATCCTGAACTTTCTGAAAAATTCCAGCTTTTAATTAAATTTCTTTCAAGATTTCCTGAAAGTTGTTCAAATCCGCGCTCGAAACAAGTTAGAAAAAACTTTGGTAAAGCAGAACATATAGAATATTTAGCTCAAAATTTCAATGAAAGTCGGCTTCCGAAAAAGCCAACGCCACCTACTACTATCCCTGATGAGGTTGTCAGTTTAGTCCTTAATGTAAGCTTTGATATACCGCAAGAAAATCTCAATAGAATTAAAGAAGAACATCGACTCTCTATGGCTTCTGAAAACATTGTTGGAGATCTTCTGGAAAGATATCTTGCTGAAAAATTAGAGCCATGTGGATGGATATGGTGTTCAGGAACAAGTGTAAAAGCAGTAGATTTTATTCATTATGACAATGAAAAAGATGAGTGGGGTCTTCTACAAGTAAAAAATAGAGATAATACTGAGAACTCTTCAAGTAGCAAAATTCGCGACAATACGCCAATTAAAAAATGGTTTAGAACATTCTCACAAAGAGATGCTACAAATTGGGAAAATTTCCCTGACGAAGTTTCATCCAAAGACCTCAATGAAGATGATTTTAGAGCTTTTGTTGAAAGCTACTTACGAAAAATTAAATAACAATGGAAGGGGGATTCCCCTTCCTAATAATTTAGACCAACTCTCCAAATATATCCAAGTCAGAAGTGTTTTTATATCGAGAGTAACGAAAATTTGGGAATGACTCGATTTTCCTTCCATTCATATGATCTAAAATGTTTTTTCCAACAGCTAACCCTAAACCAATGGGCACAGCATTACCCAATTGTCTGTATTTATCCAGAAGTTTACCTTTGATAACCCATTCTTCAGGAAATTGTTGGATCACTTTATATTCTTGAACTGATAATGGTCTCAATTCATCTGGATGAGCAAGGTCAGTAGCTGGCATCGCTGGGTGCGTCACCAATGTGGGTGATGGACGATCCCATGCAACTCGTCGTAAGAAACCTGTTTTACCTCCGCCAAGAAAGAACGATTTACCTAATGCTTCCTTTTGCAAATCCTCAGGTAAATGTTTCCAATATTGACCTTCTTTTAAAAGTCTGTAATATTTTAATCTTTTCTCTGGGAATAGCACATGCTCATGCGTGATATTTTTTAAATTAGTTATGGTTTCACGCAACGTTATCCATTTTGGAAGGCCATATTCACCTTTTTCACTATGTGTTGGTTGTAGAAAGGGAACTCTACTGCCGTCCCGCGAACATATTATTATTACCCTTTCTCTAATTTGAGGAACGCCGAAATTAGCAGAGTTATATAAGTTAAAAGAAACAGAGTATCCTGCACTTTTTATTATTCTGATAATATAATGAAGTACTCCACCAGGCTGTTCTTCAGATTTTAAAGGTGGCAAACCTTCACCACGTTCATTGTGCGGCCTATGCTTCATTGGCGCAGATAATAACCCTCTAACATTCTCGATTACAATATACTTAGGTCTGATATCCAAGGCGACATCTAAATATTTAATGAAAACGTTCCCTCTCTCATCTTCTAGACCTAAACGTTTTCCCGCTGTTGAGAACGCTTGACACGGTGGGCCGCCCATAATCAAATCAATTTCATTACCAGAAGAAACTCCAGCTAATTTTAAAATATCCTCTGTTGTGTAATCACGAATATCTCCGATAAGGGCCATGTTGGGCCTATTAGATAAAATAGTATCTCTTGCGGCTTTATCTATTTCACTCGCTAGTAGGGTTTCAAACCCTGCTTGTTCTATACCAAGGTCTAGCCCCATAGCCCCACTGAAAAAACTTAACGCTTTTGGTTTGTTTTTTGGCTCAGAGGCCAACATGCTGTAGCTATTTTGAGCATCGCTTAGGCTATTAACAAGCATCAACTTTTCAACACTCGAACTTTTTATTAACCAAGTTCTACCGGATTGATATGCATCAATGCTCCCCTGCTTGCACATAGTTCTTACACGTTGAGGAGTTAGCTCAAGCAACTGTGCTGCTTCTGTTACGGTAATGATGTCATTCATTATCATGCATTCTTTTTGTTTCCAATTGGAAACAAAATTATGTACCAAGTGCGTTTTATAGTCAATAAAATTATTACAACGATTTGAATAACGGCTGAATAATACCAACCTGCCGCGCCTGATGACCTTCCCCCTGTAAACAGTGCCAGTCTAAACTGAAGTTTCCGGTCTTTCTTCCATCTCACAGAGAAGCGCATTGTCATGAAAAAGACCCGTTATACCGAAGAACAGATTGCATTTGCCCTGAAACAGGCTGAAACCGGCACCCGCGTCGGGGAAGTCTGCAGAAAGATGGGAATTTCTGAGGCCACATTTTACAACTGGAAGAAAAAATTTGCCGGGCCGGGCGTGACCGAACTGCGGCGTCTGCGGCAACTGGAGGATGAGGATCAGCGGCTGAAGAAGCTGGTCGCTGAGCTGAGTCTGGTCAAGGAGATGCTGCAGGAGGTACTGAAGCAAAAGTTCTGAGGCCGGCTCAGAAGCGCCAGGCGGTGACATTTTTGCTGGAGGCTTACCGTATCAGCGTCCGGCGGGGATGCGGGTTGCTGATGCAGATCAGAACCGTTTACCACTGGCAGAGCCGGTGTGACGATCGGGCGATAACCCTGCGTATCCGGGAAATAGCGGAAACCCGGATACGCTACGGTTGCCCGCGTATTCATATCCAATTGCGCCGGGGGGATGGCCTGTTAACCACAAGAAAACCCACCGGATTTATTGTCCGGAAGGCCTGAACCTGCGCAGAAAACGCCCCCGCAGACATGTCAATGCAGCACGCTGTCAGCAGCGCCCGGTTCTGACGCATGTCGATCAGTGCTGAAGTATGGATTTTGTGTCAGATAATCTGTTTAACGGGCGGCGTTTTCGGGCGCTGACTGTAGTGGATAATTTTAGTCGGGAATGCCTGGCGATCCATGCCGGAAAATCGTTAAAAGGCGAGGATGTGGTCAGAATAATGGAGGGACTGCGGGTGCCGGATAAGCGGCTGCCGGTACGAATCCAGACGAATAACAGCAGCGAGTTTATCTCAAAAAGTCTGGATAAATGGGCGTATGAACACGGCGTCATAATGAACTTCTCGCGCCCCGGAAAGCCGACAGATAACCCGTTTATTGAATCATTTAACGGCACTCTATGGGATGAATGCCTGAACATTCACTGGTTCCTGTCACTGGAAGATGCGCAGGAAAAACCCGACAACTGGCGCAGGGAATACAATCATGAGAGAACGCATTCATCATTAAATGACATGACTCCGGCTGAATTTATCCGAAGTCTCCGGAAAGACGAAGGTCTCTGATTTAGCACTGTACTGAATTTGGGCCAGGGTCAATTTGGCCGGGATCTCAAAAAATGCATGGAACTAAAACGGGTCTATTTACAGCGACTCATAAACATAAATTTAAAGATCTATATATCTGGCCAGATAGACTTTTTTATAACAGCTTTATAAATTAAACAAATCTGTCATAGAGACAGATTTGTTTAATTTATAATTAGAGGTTTGCAACGTTATGATATACTTTTTGCACATCATCATCATCTTCAAGGGCATCAACAAGTCCTTCAAAGATTTCTAAATCTTCTGGTGAAAGTTCAACTTCTGATTGAGCAATCATTTCTAATTCTGTTGTTGAAAATTCAGTAATTCCAGCTGCTTTTAGAGCTGCAATTCCTTTGTGCAGGTCTGTAGCTTCAGTATAAATAACGATGTTTCCTTCTTCTTCGGTTACATCACGAACATCAACTTCAGCATCAAGCAAAATTTCGAAAATATGGTCAGGGTCTGTTCCTTTAAATACAATCACTCCAGTATTGTCAAACATATAGCTGACAGCACCTGCCGCTCCGATATTCCCGCCTTTTTTATTAAAAATTGTGCGGATATTAGCAATCGTACGGTTAACATTAGACGTCAACGTTTCAGCGATAACCATTGAACCATTGGGTCCAAAGCCTTCATAACGCCCTTGCACGAACGTTTCATCTCCGCCACCTTTGGCTTTATCAATGGCTTTATCAATAACATGTTTTGGAACCTGTGCTTGTTTCGCACGTTCAATAACGAATTTTAAAGCTGAGTTTGATTCCGGGTCTGGTTCACCTTGTTTAGCCGCAGCATAGATTTCTACACCAAATTTTGCATATACTTTAGACGTTGCACCGTCTTTAGCCGTTTTTTTAGCAACAATATTTGCCCATTTACGTCCCACTGGAAACATCTCCTCAAAGAATTATTTACATTAATGGCAGGTTAATAACCTGCATGTTTTTCTGCCGTATTATATCATAATATATAAATTCTCGTCTATGAGAAATAAAAAGTTCCAGCTTTTACGGAGGATTACTTTGATTTTAACAATGGCTAATATGGTGGGTAAGTCATTTTTTAATTTTCTTCTGGTTCTTTTTTTATTTTTAATAATTGAATCGCAGCAATAACGTCTTATTGATGGTGGTTTCGCTCATCAGGTGAGGTGGAACGCTTGCACGTCTTGCGACATATTGTGGCAGAAACTTAATGGCGAAATTAAGAGCCTATCCCATTAGGGCTATTTTACTTGCCATTTTGGACCTGGGCAGTGCTCAAAATCCTCACGTACTACGTGTACGCTCCGGTTTTTGCGCGCTGTCCGTGTCCAAACTGGCTGCGCCAATAACGCCTGGTGGGATAGTCTCTAAGACGATATATTCCCGCCTTGAGCCGTGTTAATTTGTTGCATACTTTTAAACGGAGGTATACCTCTTGTAGGGTATACCTCCTGCTTTACGTTATCGCGCGATTAACGCAAATACGCCCCAGCCAAAGTATTCTCGCGTCCAGGTGACGTGACGTTTGGGGGCTACCGTCAGTTCTGTTCGAACCTCCTGCGCAAACTCATCGTCAGGGTTTTCCTCCAGCCAGCGGCGCATGGTCATCCACTTCGCGGCTTCATATCTGTCCCAGCCTTGCGGGTCCGCCAGCACCATTTCCACTACGTCATAGCCAAGTTGGTCAAAAAAGGCGACCAACTCGGGCAGGGGACGAAAATCGGCGACGGATGAGACGCCACAGGCGTGGGCGATCTCTTCCGTTGCGGGGATCCGACGCCAGTACGGTTCACCGATGAGAATGATCCCGCCAGGTTTGAGGCTTTTGGCCAGCAGATCTATTGTCCCCGCGACACCGCCCGCAATCCAGGTAGCGCCTACGCAGGCCGCCACGTCATATTTTTCCTCGTCGATATAACCGGCCGCGTCGTTATGAATAAAATGTACGTATTCACTGACGCCGAGCTCTTCTGCACGTTGTTTTGCCTGTGTGGTGAAGAGCGGGCTTATGTCAATGCCAGTACCTGTAACACCGTAATCGCGAGCCCAGGTGCAGAGCATCTCACCCGAGCCGCTACCGAGATCGAGAATCCGCGTGCCTGGCTTCATGCGTAACGCATGGCCCAGCGTGGCGTACTTTTCCGCTGTAAACGGATTATGGATACGGTGTTCGCTTTCGCTAATGGTAAAAATACGTGGGATATCCATTGGGTTATTCCTTTTACTGAGGGCGATTCCCTCAGCGGGAGGGGCTTTTTCAGCCAGCAGCGCAAACAGCTTGCCTGCAAAAGTCTCGCCGACCGGCCAGGTGTGACTGTCCGGGCGCTGCAACACAGTGAAGCCAGCATCACCAAGCAGGCTGATATATTCATCATCGCGCCAGGCCTTCATTTGACTGCCGAAACGGGTGGTACAGCCGTTTTCCGCTATCGCCCAGAACTGCGTTGAGCTGGTTTGGGCCTCTTCATCCCAGGCATTTTCCGTTAACAGCAGATGAGGCTCGGCAAGAAACAGGCCGTGCGGACAACGCTGCCAGCCTGGCTGCGCCATGCCCTGGCGTTTAACTTCATCGAAGGTATGCACTTCAACAAGCAGTTTGCCGTCCGGTTTCAACCACTGCGCGCAATGACTGATGAGGCTTTGCGCATCCGCAGTGCTAAAGACATTCAGTTCCCCAAACGTCATCATAATGAAATCGAAAGGTTCCGTGGGGTGGTATGTACGAATATCCTGCTGAATGTAGTCAATATTCAGGTTTGCAGCTTGTGCCTGCTGGCGAGCCCATGTGATGGATGCCGGAGAGAAATCTACGCCTGTGCAGTGAAACCCACGCTCCGCTAACAGGCGGGTATAAAAACCGGGTCCACAGCCGAGATCCAGAATGCGGGCGCCAGCGGGTAACTGACGGGTAATCCATGTTACCTGTTGCTCAATCACGGTTAGCCGACGGCTGGCCCAGTCGTGGTCCTGCGACAGATGATTTTCCAGCATGCGTTGGCTGAAGGCTGGCTCGTCCCAGGGGATTTTGCCTTCATCGGGTAATAGCCGAATGCGATGCGTTGCAAAAATAACGGCGCTGATATCCATCATCATCTCCTTAGCGATTGTCAGGCTGGGCGCGAACGTTGTTCAGCCCGGTTGTATTAATGCGGTAGGGCTGACCGTTAACGGATTTGATCAGCTTTTTGGTTTTGAGTTTTTTGAATACAGCGAGCGTGCAATCGGCGAGCAACAGCCCTTCGCGGCTATAGCACTCAACGGCGGTGACGCGGCCTGACGCATCGCGGATGTGCGTAATGCGTCCGCCTTTGGCGAGAACGTGTAAGGTACGTTGTTCCTGACGGGATAAATTCATGCTGAAGAACCTGTTTAATCATCATAGGCAAAACGTGCAAACACACTGCGGTGTCCGCATTCGATTTCGGCGCATTGATAATCAGTCCGGCCTGAAAAGGTCGGGGAACTGATTATCAGATGATGACATTCTCCAGCATCAAAGCCTCGGGTTGAGTTGAAAGGTATTTACGTCGTGAATGATAACACCTGATTTCTGTAAGTGAATAACCGGGAGTGAAAAGTGTGATCTCAAAGGGAGGATCATGCGTTTAGCGTATCAGATGAATAGCTCCCGCAATTACCATAATGAATATTGATTAAACTCATATACCCGATAATGGCCGCTTTGATAGTCTCGGCGTATCTTTTTAGCCATTGACAGGGTTGTTGCGTTGGAAATCTTTTTTTAACCCACTGAAAAATATCACTTAAATATTTTTCATACATAAACATTTATGGTCCGCTGAGTTCGGATCCGGTTTTGTATGGGTTAAAAAAGGTACGTTATGAAAGTCATATGGACTGTCACTCCTGTGGGGTATCAGCGCATAGCGAAACGTTGCCCTTCATGCAGCGTAAAACGGGACTTCACGCCTTCTGGGGCATTTCGGGTTAATTCGCAAAAGAAGGTACTCGATGTCTGGAGTATCTATAAATGCACACACTGCAATTACACCTGGAATATCTCCCTGTTCTCGCGCCTGCCAGTCAGCAAAATTAACCGCGATCTTTATGGCCGACTGATGGCGAATGATGCCGCCACGGTGCAATATTTTGCTTATGACAACGCGATCCTGAAGCGAAACAATGCTGAATTATCGGGGCAGCCTGATTTTCACATTCAGGAACGGTGGCTGGTCAGTATCGCCTCCCACAAGCAGGTCAGTGTTAGTGTCAGGATTTCCCGTTCTTTTCAGGTCAGCCTGCTGTCGATTTTGAAGAAGCAACTCCTGTTAAGCGCAGCCGAAATCAAGAGACAGATTGAAACAGGGCAAATAAGTGGCGTCACGGTGAAAATGCTTAAATCGCGAAAACTGAAGAATGCAAAATATGATTTGCAGCTCTCAGTTGAAACACTGTATGACCGGCGAAGGATTGTTCTGACCCGTCGATAAAAACAATAAGCTCACCTTACGTTTAAGTGTGCTGGTATGGCAACGACGCAACGGAATGAAAGAAGGACTAAGGGACAGGTGAGCTTTAGTTGAATAACCCTTGTCTGTGGCATTCAGTGAAGACTGAATGCCATGGATAATCCAGACGTTTTCGCACCAGTGATGATCAGCAGAATGACAAAGGGCGATGGGATATAATTATCTGTAGAGTAAATAAATATTCACGCAACACCATTAAAAAATAAGAAAAAATGGCTCACTGTTGAGCTGATATTAATACCTGAACCACTTAATTAGAGTAATGTGGCGCTATTCATAGCGTAATTTTTTCTGTTGCGGTTACAGGGGGAGGAATGCACACCTTTAGACCATACTCACTAAGGCATAGCGATCTGTTATATGAAGATATTCCGTTAGAAATACGCGAGCAAATAATCTTATTGATTATTAATACGTTAGGGAATTGCTCCTCTTTTTATGATATGACATTATACTGCTATCATAATAGTCATTCTGACGAAGTTTATCGAAGAATATGTAAAACGTTGCGCAAAGAGTATGGCTTATTCACCTTATATGCGCATTCAACGTCATATCTGGATGAAATGAGTAATCTGTTATTAAAAACAGATGATAAAAGAAAGCATATTGATACCATTGAGCTTGCTTTTAACTATATAGATACCTACCTTCGGACCTATGAAGTTACGCTTGGGTTAGAACCGGATAAGGCGATTAGTGAATTAAATAATATATTTCATGAGCATGGTTTAAAATATCGATATGAAAATGGTAGGATTGTAAGGTTGCGCAGAATAAAACGGCTTAAAAACATATGTTATTATTTGTACTCCCCTGGAGAGTATGGCTTTGTCGAATATGATCTTATGGAAGCGTATAATCGCCTGATGCTTAATGATTTTGCCTGTGTCGTAAAGGAATGTCATGCTGTCTTCAGAAGCGTTCTTCTCAGAATTCATGAGAGAAAAGGTATCGCATATCATGAACAAGATAGTTTAAATACACTAATGGCTAATCTGATGGCGAGAGGCGTTATATCTGCTGAATATGCACATAAATTTCATTTTTTAAGTAACGTGCTGGAGTCAGAAATATTTCTGCCGATGGCGCCAGAAAAATCGCATCATCACTACGCAATGATGCTCCGTATCTCTGAAGAGTTGGCCTGTAGTATTTATTATCTTACTGAGCGGAGTATATTCTTTCTTACCCAGCGGGCTGAAGAAGACAGTGTCGCGCCATAATAATGATCTCGCTGTCGCTCAGTCAGACTGGATCATCGTTATTTAAATTTGTTCAGACGTCGGAATTTTTTGTTGTGCCGTCTGTTTTTTTAGTGATGAGCTGTTCAGTGCAATAATAAGGGGTACAGTACGATGACTGATTTTTAAACTGCATATCATCTGTGTCGCATTTACTCATGGGTATTGGGTCAGGGAGAGAGAAGAATGAGCACTATTTTAAAGCCTTTTTTATTGGCAGTAACCCTGATGTTAATCTTAATAAGGCCTGGCTTTGCAACGGAGGATGGAGCGATAACCATGGTTAAAACCTACAGCGCTTATGACTATTTGCAGACCCGAGCGCGGTTGATGCACGCTGTCGCCGATCACGGTCTGGTGTTATTTGGGGAATTTGATCATGCCAGAGCGGCACAGAATGTTAACCTGAAAATGCCGCCGACAACGGTTCTGGTCTTTGGCAATCCTAAAGGCGGAACGCCTCTCATGCTGGCGCATCCCGAACTGGCACTGGATTTACCGTTTCGGGTGCTCATTAGCCAGCAAGCCGATGGGCGAACGTTAGTCAGTTATCATCCCGCTGAAACGCTGCAACGTTATGGTCTTGATGCCGCAGATATACAGGCTTTGAAAAAACTGGAACAGCTCGTTGAAAAAAGTCTCCACTAAAGCTGAAAATCGGGCGATGTGTTTGCACGGGTGATGTCGCGAATAAATGCGCTCACATCGTCCATTACCTGATGCGACAAGGCGGCATCGAACGTGGCGCTATCAGCATCACAGAACCCGTGCCGCGCATCGTACATTTTACACTGCACCCGGGGGCGCTTTTCCAGCGCCTGTCGCATGGCGAGGGGATCAAACGCCGGCTCATAACGCGCGATAATAACCAGTGTCGGACAGAGAGGCGCAAGATGAAGGTACTGGCGTATACGGGAACCGTAATAGCAAACGACGCCATCGCATAACCCACTGGCTGCACTTAGCCATGCGAGCGTTGCGCCGACGCTATATCCTACGACGATTAGCGTCTCGTACTGCGTTCTGAGCTCGTGGAGTAACGTGGTAACGACGGCGGGATCAAAGCCGACATTTGCTGAAAAGTGACGGTAAGCCTCCTGCTGCTGTTCATAGCGAAAGGGGGTATGGTGAGGAAACAGCGCGGGAATATAGATGTCGAATCCGCGCGTCATCCATTCATGGCCTGCGCGTTGGATATGAGCGTTAATACCATAAATTTCATGCAGAATAATCGCTGCCCGGCGATGGCGGCTCGACAAACTGGAGGCGTTGCTTCCCCCGGATACGCCTGGGGCGAAAAACACGGTGTCTTTTATCATAACGCGTTCTTGATACAAAGAGAGCGGCTGGATTTTCGCCGATCACGCTATGTCAGAGGCGTTGTTCCTGTCAATGTACAGACACATTTTATGGCCTGATTTTTGGTTGATAAATTTTATATTGGTAAACCAATATGCTGTTCATATTCAGGCATCAGGGCTAAAGGTGGAACATCAGTCGTGTATTGTCTATTGCCTTTCCTTTCATCTGGCCTCACTAGCGAAACGGGGCGCATTATTGTTTTGTTGGTTGACCAGTTTCGCGTTTTTGGTGTGCTACGCGTGCTATCCCTATTTACAAATGCTATAGTCTGATACCGGGAAATCGCATCGGACGGGCACGACCAATATGAAATCAAACACTTCTCAGCAAAGACCTTACCAGGAAGTGGGCGCAATGATACGGGATCTGATTGTTCAGACGCCGTACCGCCCCGGGGAGCGCTTGCCGCCGGAAAGAGAGATCGCTGAGAGGCTCAATGTGACGCGTACCGTCGTGCGTGAAGCGCTGATCATGCTGGAAATTAAAGGTCTGGTTGAAGTCCGCCGCGGCGCCGGGATCTACGTGCTCGACAGCGCGGATAATAACGAGATGGAAGGCGCTGACGTCAATCACTGTAATGACGCCGGGCCTTTTGAACTGTTGCAGGCGCGTCAGTTGCTGGAAAGCAATATCGCTGAATTTGCCGCTCTGCAAGCCACCCGCGAAGACATCATTAAAATGCGCCAGGCGTTACAACTGGAAGAGCGAGAGCTCGCCTCCAGCGCGCCGGGCGGCTCAGAAAGCGGCGATATGCAGTTTCATCTGGCCATTGCCGAAGCGACCCATAACAGTATGTTGGTAGAGCTCTTCCGTCAGTCCTGGCAATGGCGTGAAAATAATCCGATGTGGCTCCAGCTTCATAGCCATCTGGGCGATACGCTTTACCGTAAGGAGTGGCTGGTCGATCATAAGCAGATCCTCGCGGCGTTAATTAAGAAAGACGCCCGCGCAGCGAAGCTGGCGATGTGGCAGCACCTGGAAAACGTGAAGCAGCGTCTGCTGGAGTTTTCCAATGTTGATGACATCTACTTTGATGGCTATCTGTTTGAGTCATGGCCGCTGGACAACGTTGATGCCTGATTATACCTGGAATAGCGTGGGCAGGCCCAGTCCACGTTTTACTTCCTGTAACGTCTTTTGAGTGACCTCATGGGCCCGCTCGCTACCTTTTTTCAGCAATTCCATTAGCATTCCCTTATCTGCAATAAAGGTTGCCCGTCGTTCGCGTATGGGCGCGATCAGTTCTTGCAGGCAGGTCTCCAGCTCATTTTTACAGACACGGTCGCCTAATCCGCCTTGTTGATAATGTGCTTTCATCGCCGCGACTTTGGTTTTATCCGGATGGAACGCATCCAGCCACGTAAAGACGACGTTACCTTCTATTTTTCCCGGATCGCTAATTTTTAAATGACCGGGATCGGTGTACATCGCGCTGACCGCACGGTGGATGGTCTCTTCGCTGGCGGAAAGAAGCAGGGTATTGCCGAGCGATTTCGACATCTTGGCGCTGCCGTCAATGCCTGGCAGACGGCCCGTATCGCTCAGGAGCGCCTGACAGGGTCGCAATACCGGCGAGGAGAAAAGACTATTCATCTTATGAACGATCTCATTCGTTTGCTCAATCATGGGCAATTGGTCGTCGCCAACCGGTACCATTTCGGCCTTAAAGGCGGTGATATCTGCCGCCTGGCTAATGGGATACGCCATGAACCCGACCGGCAGGGAACGGGTAAAGCCTTTTTGGGCAATCTCATTTTTTACCGTAGGATTACGCTCCACTCGGGCGACGGTAACAATATTCATATACAGCACCGTTAATTCAGCGAGGGCGGGTAATGCGGATTGCAGGCAGATCGTCGTTAGCGCGGGATCGATGCCGACGGCCAGATAGTCAGCTAACACCTGCGGAATATTATCGCGGATTTTTTGCGGATTACTGCCGTTATCGGTGAGTCCCTGCAGGTCGGCAATCAGGACATACTGTTGGTGATCCTGCTGTAGCGCGACGCGCTGGCGCAGTGAACCGACATAATGGCCGAGGTGCAGCGAGCCAGTGGGGCGATCGCCAGTCAGAATGATAGGAAGGGTGTTCATTAAGGACTCCTTTATGCTTACTATAAAGCCGAAAGACGTCCCGAAACGCAGTAGCCGCCTTTCGGCGGCTACTTAAAAAGGGATAGTGATCCGTGCCGCCTTCAGGAAGGCAGCCACCAGCGGAGATGACGTTGCGTAGCGTTGGATCGTTTCGTGTTCATGTGATCTAACGTATCACGACTAAACGTAAGGGTAAAGCGGCTGGCGTGTCGTCCGGGCATAAAGTCATATCGCCTGAACAGAGAACATGTCACTGACTTTGAAACGCGATTTTATAATTTGCTGCCCAAAAATACGTGGCGCTGAAAGGCGCATTTTTGATGCAAATCATTTATTACTGTGATAACACTGCGCGCGATAAAAACATTAAATATATTCACATAGTAAATATGTTCTATTGGAATGGTTGTTTTCGATATGACAAAAGTCTAAAAAACCCATTGATGTGAAAAGGAATAAGAATTGTCTATATTCCGATTCGGTGGAATTAAGTAATTTCTCGGATAAAAATAAGAAATGATATTGATATTTCTTTTTTGATATGGTTCTTATAGCGGCTATGGTTATTCAGGAAACGATGCTTGAATGCCTGGCGTAATAGATTTCAGGTCAGTAGCGCTATTGTAAAATGGATTGTTGATGGCAGAAGGTATTTAGCAAGAATCCAGTTATAGCAGATTGTCGGTATTTAATCTGGTATACAGAGACACCAACGAAATGGCTGGAAAATGGAACGTTCTTTCATTGTTGGCGTTCCGTCCTTGTCAGCCTGCTTTGCCGCATGATAATCACGGAGGGGGGATGGACGCCATCTATTTAAAACTGGACGGTATTGAAGGCGAAAGCCGGATCAAAGGTTTTGAAAACCAAATAAAACTTATTGCTTACAACCACAACCCGACGAAACGGGAGTCCGGCGAAGCGAGAGGGACATATATTGGAGGGTTGACGCTGACAAAGCCAGTCGATCTTGCTACGCCTGGCCTCTATGAGCACTATTGTAACGGGAAAACGGTGAAAGAAGGCGTGCTGACATTATGCCGTCGTGATAAGGGCGCAATGCTGCCATTTATTATTTATACGCTCACCAATGTGCGAATTTCACGCATGAGCAATCATGGCGACGCCGAAGGCAGCGCCACGGAGACCGTGGATTTGGTTTATAGCCATATTCGCTGGGATATTCCCGCATTAGCGTCGAAAAGCAAAACACGGCGGCCCCTTCACCGGCAGGCGCTGTGGCGATGAGGACAAAACAAGCTTGCGGACTCGCAGTGGGCGATGCTGTATAGCGAAATGGCATTTAGCGGCTTGCGAAGGTCGATGAGCGCTCATGTAACCAATCGATTGCCTGAAAAGGCGATAACGCGTGGCCATTACACCCGTTATGATTTTTACGCATAGCCGCTAATAAAACGGCATTTTTTATATACACATCAAGTTGATAGTGTGTTTCTGACCTTGACGTAAATAAGCGGGAAAAGCGATGAAACACACCATTGGGATACTGGGGGGGATGGGACCTGCGGCAACGGCGGATATGTTGGAAAAATTTGTTGAATTGCGACATGCCAGTTGTGATCAACAACACATCCCGCTCATTGTCAGCTCTATCCCTGATATTCCCGATCGTACAGCATGTCTGTTATCCGGCGGGCCTTCGCCATACCGTTATCTGGAGCGTTATCTGCATATGCTGGAAGACGCCGGGGCGGAGTGTATCGTTATCCCATGCAACACTGCACATTATTGGTTTGATGATTTACAGAACGTCGCGAAAGCGCGAATGATCAGCATCCTGGACGCCACCCTGGGGGATATTCCGCCATCGGCGCGGCACGTTGGTCTGCTGGCGACCAATGCGACGCTGGCAACCGGGTTATATCAAAAGAAAGCGCTGGCGCGGGGGCTGACGTTAATTCAGCCAGAAGACGCGGGGCAGGCGTTGGTAATGCAGGCTATTTATACGCTTAAACGTGGCGATAAAACTGCGGCGCAAGCGCTGCTGCTGCCGCAAATCGATAGCCTTATTGCCCGTGGCGCTCAGGCAATTATTATGGGGTGTACCGAAATTCCGCTTATTGTGGCCGGACATGAACGCGCGATAGCGTGCCCGATGATTGATTCCACAGCGTCGCTGGTGCGCGCGGCGATTCGTTGGTATGAGTCCTGGCCAGACACCCGCGCCTCTTTGACCGGGGAACAACGCCTTACCGCCTGATGTGTTTACAGCGCGGCCTGAAGCCCACGCAGGTTGCGCCAAAATGTTTCGGCTACCTGACTCATGCGGGTATTCATGCGATAAGCATAAGCCTGGATCGGGATAACCAGTTCGTCGGCATCAAGCACTATCAGGCGCCCGTCGGTAATCTCCTGACGGATAGCATACTCGGGCAACCAGGCGATTCCGCAGCCGTCCATCGCAACCTGTTTTAACAATTCACTCATCGAAGAGACGAAAAATGTACTGAAACTCAGTTCAGCATGGCGAGTCAGGGTACGATTTATCAGCCGGCCCATATAGGAGTTCTGACTGTAATTAAGCAGGGGAAAGTGCGGCTGCTCAAGCGTATAGCGCGGCTCGCCCCGGCCATTGTTGGCGCAAACCGGAAACAGTCTCGACTCAAACAGGCGGATATTATCAAACGGCGCTTGTTGCAGGTTTTCATCGTGATAGGAAAAGATAAAATCGCTTTGCCCCTCACGTAACATATCCACCGCTTGGTCGACATCTATCGCCTCAACGGCGTAGGTAAACTGCGTCGGCATCTGCTTAACGATGGTCGGCAACAGGCCGAGGGAGAGCGAGTGGGCGGCGGCAATCTTGATTTTACGCAGCGTATAATCGCTGCCGCCGCGCAGTTCGGTCAGATTGCTTTCCAGCTGCTGTAACAGGTGGCGAACCTGAGAGTGAAAGATTTTACCCTGTTCGGAAAGCTGTAGCGGTGAGACCTGCCGGTTAAACAGTTCAACGCCCACGGCATGTTCCAGGGCGCGAATCCGCCGGCTAAAAGCGGGTTGCGATACGTTGCGGATAATGGCGGCCTGAGAGAAATTGCGGCACTTTTCCAGCGTCAGAAAATCATATAGCCATTTTGTCTCAATATTGTGCAAACCTGCTCCAGTTACATCCATTTACCGTTATCCTGTCAGCCGCCCGAAGGGGCATTCTACGTCCATTCGGGCGGCTGACAACCGCTTATCCCGTCCTCTTTCAGAATGCCGTGATGGGGCAGCCTGAAACTAGCGGGAATTACGCCGGTTCAAAGGTACCTTTTACGCAGGCTTTCCCCTCATTGACCATGCGTTTGCCGCGCGCATACACCTGCTCAATGCGTAAATCTGCGCTAAAGACGAGCAGATCCGCATCGTTACCGGGACGGATTTCGCCTTTGCCGTCCAGACTGAGGAAGGCGGCTACGCTGGTCGTCAGCGGACGCAAAGCATCGGTCAGGCTGAATCCGTAGTGGTTAACCAGCGTCTGCAACGTCTCCAGCAAACTTTCGAAGCCTGCGACGCCGATACCCGTCAGATTTCCGGCAGCGTCAAATAGCGGCTGGCTGCCGTTACCGTCTGAACTGAGCGTCACTCGGGAAAGCGGGACGCCGGCTTTTACCGCTCTGGCAATGCCCTCCGCCGGCGCGACGGGATCCGGGATACTGGTGGTAATGTCGATTACGCCGCCTTTAAGCGCAAACGCCAGCGCCTGCTCGAAAAGAGATTCGCTACGGTTGACGTGGGTAGGCAGCAGTTTACCGATCGGCACGTCGCTGTTTTCCAGGATGTCATACAGCGGCTGTAACCCTTTTTTGCTGCTGCCCATATGAAAAACGCTGACACCGGGTTTACCGCCCAGCAGGCCTCCAACGCGTGATTCAGCGGCCATGCTGGCGAGTTGATTCCCGCTGGGCGCGGCGGAACGGTGGTCGGAGACTGCGCATTTCACGCCAATGACGCGATCGATCAGCGCGACGTCTTTTTCTACCGAGCCAGTAATGGTCGGCGACGGAACGTGATAAGCGCCCGTGAGCATCCAGGCGGTGATCCCCTCCTCATTTAGCGCTCGCGTTTTGGCTAACAGCGACGCGGGATGACGGCTGACGGAGTCGGTGCCAAGCAGGCCGACGACCGTTGTTATCCCGGCTTCCGTCAGGCGGCTCAGGGAGACTTCCGGCGTCCGCGTCGTCGGCCCCGCTTCGCCGCCGCCGCCGATCAGATGAACGTGTTGGTCGATAAAGCCCGGGCACAGCATACGGCCGCTAAGATTAATCACCGCACAGTCCGGTACGATATCGCCGGGGATGTCAGCGCCGACGGCAATAATTTTGCCATTCGCGAGTAGAACATCGCAGATGCCCCGGTCTTCTGGCGCAAACAGGTGCGCACCCTGTAATAAGGTAAACTCCGCGGCGGATAAATCAGGCATGATAACTCCTTATTAAACAATAAGCTGCATGACCCAGATCGACAGCAGCGCATTGATGGCGCAGACTGCGATAATATGCGGGTAATATTTGGCGTTGACTTCGGCAGTACCGAGACAGCGGCCGACATTCTGTACCGGGTTTCCCATCAGGTAAATGGCTGGCAGTAGTACGGTAACATCGTGGCCGCTTAGCGCGCCGGCGGTAGCCAGACTGGCCGCCACGCCAACGGCGCCGCCCATACTCATCAGCGAAGCCAGAAGCACCGTAGCCGCTTCGCCGGGAAGCCCCCACAACGCCATCACGGGCTGGCAGATATGGCCTACCCAGTCGAGCAGACCGGTAATTTTCAGCGCCTGAATAATGACAAATGCCATGACCACATTGGGTAACAGGTTGGTCGTGGCGATGGTAAAACCGCGGCGTGCGCCATCGATAAACATATCCATGACATTCTTACGTACCTGAGTCGTCATGATTGGGCTCCTTGCGCAGGGTGACGGCGTTCTTCGATGTTAATCCAGATGCGCAAAAGGTTTGCGCCGATAAATTTGAATAGCAGAATGACCACCAGCGGAATGATGACTGACGTCCCCAGAAAGGCGAATACCGCAACGCCGGAGGAGAAATAGTTGGTGATAATAGCGCTGCCGCTGGTCTGCCAGGCGGCAAAAATCACTTTATCGCGTTCGGTGATTTCACCTTCCTGCGCCAGCTCTTTAGTCATACCCGCCGCGGCGTCGGTATTTTGCAGGTTGGCGATCAGCGCCAGTGAGCAAATGCCGGGAATGCCAAGCAATGGTTTCAGGATAGGCGTCATCAGTTGCTGTGCCGCCCGCAGACCGCCCAGTCCATCCGTAATCGCGATGATACCCAGAGAAAGGATAACCGACGGTGCCAGCTCCAGCGCAAAAAGGAAGCCATCTTTCGCGCCCGTTCCGCCCGCGCCGCGAAAGGTCTGCGTACCGGTCACATGACCGAATGACCCGTTGAGTACGGTAAAATCAAAAACGCGCCACCAGCCTTCGCTTCCGGAAAATACGCCGGAAAAGAAAATAATGGTGAGAAAAAACGCCAGGTATCCCTTTATCCCGACCTTTTCTGTATCAAGCGGCATGGCCGCCCCGTCCACTTGTTGCGCCATAGCGATCCCCGAATTTTTTTGATGATGTGTTGGTTGTAGCCACAGGCCAAAAAGCCCGAAACAGAAAGACCTTATCAGCCCTAAGGGTAAGGACAAAATGCAAGTATGTATCGTGCTATGCGTTTCTTGCATAGCAGCGCGAAAAATCACCATCCTCGCTACTGCCGGAGGCGCGGGGAACCGTGGACGGTATAACGCGCGGTAAAAAAGCAAAGAAACAGGTGTTGACGCAGGCCAGAGCCGGGAGCAGGAAAAAGGGGAAATAAATTTGACGTTAGTCAATTTCACGCCACTTAATTATCGTTGTTAAAAAATAGGATTTTTTAACCTAAATTTTACTTTTTTACTGTAATTTTTCACGCCTTAAGAGGAATTGTCACGGTCAGGTCAGTAGCCGCTGATGGGGCAGCTTGCGCCCTAAGAATCCTGCGGGCAGGTAATAAAAAACGAATAATCGAATTAATTTCATAATGTGATTTATTTATAATTGTGATGATTTGAGAGGGAACGATAATCATCATAATGGAATATATAGCCAAAATAATTCGAGTTGCTTAAAGGCGGCAAGGGAGTGAGTCCCCAGGCATAGATAACGATGTGACTGGGGTGAGCAACGGCCCGTCAGGGCGAGGCCCATGGATGGGCCGAGTAATCCGTAGCCAACACATAAGCCACTTGAAGTATGAAGGGTATATAAAATAATAGGCAGTTTGATAACACTAAAAACCATAGAATAAGTATAGTTTTTAGTGGCATCTTTACCCTGAAATAACGTGTTGAGGATGTGCTATTAAAAACAGCTCCGCATTGCGCCGCGAATAGCGTTAAAGATACAACCCGGTGCGGATAGCGCGGGTTTACTCTACCGCTTATTCACGTATCACAAACCGTTTTTGTTTTATCTGCTGCGCGGCGCTGATCAGCGCGGCAAAAAAGAGCGCCGCGGCGCCGCAAAGCGTGGCGTTGATAATTGCCGACGCGCCATTGCCTGACAGACTGGCGGCGAGCGGACCGAGAATTTGCCCAATACCATACGTTAGCGTCACCAGGCCTAACAAATTAATATTGCCCGGCGCGCTGAGTTGTCGGGCAAGCGGCATCACCAGCGAGGTTGTGCCCATAAACGTGGCGCCAAAACCAATACTGCTCAGTATTAACAGCAACAACGAGTCGCTGGCGAGAGACAGCAGCACGCAGGCGCTCTGGATCAACAGATTCGCGGTCAGACATGGCAGGACGCCCCAATGTTTTGCCGCCCACAGCCAGCCGAAGCAGCCGGGAATGATCGCCAGGCCGACCAACGACCAAAGGTGCGCCGTGAGTAGCGGAGAGCCCGCGCTTTTCGCCATCAGCGGCAAATAGGTAGCGACAATGATGTAGCCGAATCCGGCGAAACCGTACAACAGCGCCAGTTGCCACCAGGGCATAGGCTGATTTTCGATTCTTGCTAAGGGCGCAGGCGGCAGCGCATGAGCGCGGGGGGGAATCAATATTGCCACGATTAATAGCAATATACCGGCGAGCGCCCCGGCCCCCAGCCATAGCGAATGGGCCGAAAGCGCATAATGTAAACCGCCAATGACATATTCGTTGCCCAGTGCAATCCCGGCCCCGACGCCGGAAAAGAGCGCGGCGATCACAAACGGATGGCGGGTATGATGCAACACAATCATTGATCCAAAAATCATCATTCCCGCACTCGCGACGCCTGCCAGGAAGCGTACCAACATGACGACCGCGGGCTGAGTAAATATCGCCATAGACAGAATAAGAATACCGGTGGCGACCGCCGAAGCCAGCAGCATGGGGCGTAGACGAGAGGGGAGATGAAAAAGGCCAAAGGAAAACAGTAAGCTTCCCGCCAGGTACCCTGCATAATTGGCGCTGGCAATCCAGGAGAGCTGATTAAACGTTAGCTGCTTTTCCGCCAGCATTACCGGCAGCATGGGCGTATACAGAAAGCGGCCAACTCCCATCCCCAGCGTCAATACCATCATACCGAAAAGCGCCGTAAAAATGGGATGGCGAGGTGAAGCGCTCTGAGCATGAACCATGGTTTTTCTCTTTGCTAAAGTAAGGCAAGAATGCCGGATTGTTGTTGCAAATGATAATAAAAAGTAAAATTAATGTTTAAAATTTGCAAGAAAAGAAAGTGAGGCGCAGGCGAATAACGGATTGAGAAGAGGGACATCGGTGGGAAATGGCATTAAATTAATGCCTCCCATGTGCGGGGTTTGGCAGTTAATCTGAACGAGAACGGCGTTAGATACTGAGCAGTGCCGGTATTTGCGACAGTAAATATAACACCAGACCAATAGCGCCGCCGACCAGCGTGCCGTTCACGCGGATAAACTGCAAATCTTTACCGATATTAAGCTCAATCTGCTGCGACATATCGCGCGCATCCCAGCCTTTTACGGTATCGCTGATGTGGCGCGTCAGGAAGGCGGCGAATTCCGGCGCGACGCGGTGCGCGGCCTGTTCCAGATGACCGTTAAGCGAGGCGCGTAATGCGTCGTCGGCGATCAGCGTCTCGCCAAACCATTGTCCGGCATGAGCGATGCGCTGCTTCACCTTTGAGTCTTCGGCGTTGATATCTGTTTTTAACCACTGGCGTAGATCCGCCCAGATTTCGCCGAGATAACGGTTAAACGCCTCATCTTCCTTCAGGTAACTTTTAATGTTTTCTGCCCGGGCAGCCATTTCCGAATCATGTTTAAGTTTATCGATCAGCTTATACGTCGCGCGATCGAAGGCATGACGAATCTGATGCGCGCGGTCGTGACTGATATCATCCAGCAGAGAATTCACCGCGTCGGAGACCAGTTCAGCGCTGTGTTCTCCCAGCCATTCGGTCGGCAGAATCTTCGCTTTTAACGGATGCTCGGTTTCCAGCCAGCGTATGATCTGTCTGGCGATAAATGTTCGGGAGCTGTCACGCTGTAACAGGGCGATAAGCTGGGCGATCAGCGTATCGAGTAACACCTGGTGACGATCGTTTTTGGTCATGCTTTCCAGCATCAGGGCGCTGGTGCCGGAAAGATCCACTTTATCAATCGCCTTATGTACCGCTCGCTTGAGCAGCCGCTGAATACGGGCGTCATCGGTCAGTTCCAGAAAGCCGCTCATAATTTGCAGCAGATGCTGCCCGACCCGGCTGGCGTTGTCCGGCTGGCTGAACCAGTTTCCGATAAGCAGCGCGGGTTCATGGCGGCGGATTAGCGCGATCAGCGACTGCGTATCAAGGAACTTCTCCTGCACAAATTGCCCAAGATTTTCGCCGATTCGGTCTTTATTACGGGGAATAATCGCCGTATGTCGTGAAATAAACGGAATGGGAATGCGGCGAAACAGCGCCACCACGGCAAACCAGTCCGCCAGCGCGCCAACCATCGCCGCTTCGGCAATAGCTTTTACGCCCAGCACCCAAAAACTGGGCGGCAGGAAAAGCGTGGTTACAAACGTCGCGGCGGCTATCAGCAACAGTGAGAGCGCCAGGCGTTTGGCGCGTTTGAGTTCGGCGATTTTATTCATAGGGTTAAGGATAGAGCCAGACGGCAAGAACGTGCAAAAAACATCAGATTATCCTGTGCCGGATAAGCCTCTATCCGGCAGAGTGTTTACTTCTCAGCGGCCAGTTCTGCCGCCTCATGCTGGCGCACGCGCTGTAATAATGTCGCCAGGGTGAAGACCACAATCACCCCGGCCACCGCTGCCAGCAGGTGAAACGGCAGTCTCCCGCCGTGAAACCACAGCCAGCGGCCAACTTCGACCGACACCGCCATCACCGTCAGAATCACCATGTTCAGCGAGGCTGAAACCGTCCCTTTTGGCAAGTTGTTGGAGAAAAGCGTGAAGCGAAACAGCGTCGGGAAAATCATTCCAATGCCGAACGCGTACAGGCTGGTGCCCAGCACAGACCAAAGCCAGACGTGCGGCAGAAGAAGATTACCGAGGAGCAATGTCGCCAGCCCGCTTAACTGAATTGGTACGGCGCGCCAGATAAAACGCGGTCGGGTCGGATCTTTCACCAGGCGCACAACGATCATATTGGCCACGATCACCGCGCCGAATACGGGCACCTGCGCCCAGGCGAATTGCGAAGTACTCATCCCGCCGGCATCGATCAGGATCACCGGCGACACCGCCACCCAGCTCATCATCGGGATGTAGCTCAACGACAGCGTCGCCGCCCCGGTGAGAAAAATCGGGTTGCGAAACACATTACGAAAATCGCGCAGTACGCTCACCGCGCTGAACGGCACCGCGCCGCGTTGCACCGTTTCCGGCATCGCCAGCAGCAGGCCGCACAACGCCAACAGTCCCATCACCGCAATAATACCGAACAGCACCTTCCAGTGAACGAAGTGCATCAGCGCGGCGCCGGAGAGCGGGCCGATAACCGGAGCGACCAGCACAATGGAGGTAATAATCGCCATCAGCTTAATGGCTTTGGTTTGACCGAAGGCCTCCTGTACCGTGACGTAGCCGACCGTTGCGATAAAGCAAATGCTGGTGCCCTGCACAAAACGGGCAACCAGAAACTGCGTCATTGAGGTCGTCAACAGCGTTGCCGCGCAGGCGAGAGTAAAAATTAATGCCCCTGCAATCAGCACTGGCCGGCGGCCAATCCTGTCGGATAGCGGCCCCAGAAGCCATTGCAACGCCATTCCGCCCGCCAGATAGAGACTGACCGAGGCCGGCGCAAGACTGACGTCAGCATTAAAATCGCGCACGACGTTAATGATGCCAGGCTGAATCAGATCCGTCGTCAGATAGGCGGCAAAATCGTACAAAATCAGCGCCATCGGGAAAAATAACGTTGTGGCGCGTTGGGAGAAAAACTGAATAATCCGTTGCATAAAAAATGCGCTCCATGTCGGAGAACCCCATGATGGGATAGCGAAACTCAATACCGTCATCGTGACGTCAGGCAGGCGATGGAAACAGCGGCTGCGGATGTACTGAATTTCATGTAATCAAAAACGCTGCCGGTGAAAACACAGACAGGAAGAGACGCGTTCTGAATCTCGTCAGAACGTGTGGCGATTACAGATAACAATCAGCACATCACACCTCGGGAAATTTACGTTGCACGGAAAATATACACATTAAGTGTAATTAAATTTTGATGTTAATCAAAAGAGTTTGTCTGGTTAATAAAGATAAAGGCAGGGCGCGCAGACTGGCATTTTGCGTGTTCAGTTCCGAAAATGTATGTGCATTACAGATAACAGGATTTATCTTCCGTCGCGCCTCGCAATGCTGAAAAGGTACGGATGAGAAAGGAATTTTCAGGAGGTAGAGTCGCAGCATCCTGGTTTGGGATGACGGAGCGCCATGAAAAAATCGACGACCTCAACACCGCATGATGCGGTGTTTAAAACCTTTTTGCGCCACCCGGAAACCGCCCGCGATTTTATGGAGATTCATCTGCCGGTGTCGTTACGCCAGCTTTGCGACCTGCGGACGCTAAAGCTGGAGCCCGGCAGTTTTATTGAAAAAAATCTGCGAGCCTATTATTCCGATGTGCTTTGGTCGCTGAAAACGCGCGAGGGCGACGGTTATATTTATGTCGTGATTGAACATCAGAGCACGCCGGATGCGCATATGGCGTTTCGGCTGATGCGGTATGCGATGGCGGCAATGCAACAGCATCTGGATGCGGGGCATAAGCATCTTCCGCTGGTGGTGCCGATGCTGTTTTATCACGGTGTTGATAGCCCGTATCCTTTTTCGCTGTGCTGGCTGGATGAGTTTGCGAACCCGGAAGTGGCAAGAAGACTCTATGCCGCTGCCTTTCCGCTGGTCGACATTACGGTGGTATCGGATGATGACATTATGCAGCACCGCCGCATTGCGCTGCTGGAGCTCATCCAAAAACATATCCGCCAGCGCGACCTGCTGGGACTGGTTGAACGAATTGCTTCGCTGTTAGTTACTGGTTGCGCTAATGACAGGCAGCTTAAAGCGCTGTTTAATTATCTTATGATTCAGCACGGACATACGCCTCGTTTCACCACGTTTATTCGTGATGTGGTAGGGCATGTCCCGCACACTAAGGAGAGACTGATGACGCTGATAGAGAGGATCCGCGCAGCGGATCGCAGAAAAGGGGAACGGCAAGGAAGACAGCTCGGTCTGGAGGAAGGATTAGAAAAAGGGCTGGAAAAAGGTCAGCATGTTGCCGCATTGCGTATCGCCAGACAGATGCTGGCGGACGGACTTGACCGCGAGACTGTCCAGCGGTTCACCGGCCTTACGGCTGAAGAGCTTCAGGATGTTAGTCACTAACACGGTTCCAGTCTGAATGTTGCAGGCCCGGTGCCCGCCGGGCAACGCGCTCTATAATTATCGTTGATAACCGCACGAATATACCGAACTTTACCGATAGCGCCAGCCATCTCTACTACCCTTATTGTTCTGAGCGGCATTTACGGCTGCCTTAATGACGATAACAAGGAGACATGTGATATGGCTTACCAGACAGTGAATCCTGCCAATAATCAGCTCATTAAAGAGTATCCCCCGCACACGGACGCGGATATTGAAGCCGCGCTGCAAAAAGCTGACGCGCTCTATCACTCCGACTGGTCCAGGGGAGAGATTGACCAACGTCTGCCGGTACTGCATAAGCTGGCTGACTTGATCGACAGCCGTGTTGAAGAACTGGCAAAAATCGCCAGCCAGGAGATGGGCAAGCTCATCGAGCAGAGCCGTGGCGAAGTCAAACTGTGTGCGCAGATCGCTCGCTATTATGCGGATAACGCGAAGCAGTTTCTTGCCCCGGTGCCTTATAAAACCGAGTTTGGCGACGCGTGGGTAGAACATCATCCGATTGGCGTCATCATGGCTGTTGAGCCGTGGAACTTCCCGTACTATCAGTTGATGCGTGTGCTGGCGCCGAACCTGGCCGCAGGTAACCCGGTGCTGGCGAAACATGCCAGCATCGTACCGCACTGCGCCGAGACGTTTGCCCATCTGGTGCGTGAAGCCGGCGCGCCGGAAGGCGCATGGACCAACCTGTTTATTTCCTCCGATCAGGTGGCGAACATCATCGCTGACCCGCGCGTGCAGGGCGCGGCGCTGACCGGATCTGAAAAAGCGGGGAGCGCCGTGGCGGCACAGGCGGCGAAGCACATTAAAAAATCGACGCTGGAACTGGGCGGGAACGATGTGTTCGTCGTGCTGGACGATGCCGATCTTGAGAAAGCGGTGAAAATTGGCGTGCAGGCACGGCTCACTAATGCGGGGCAGGTATGTACGGCGGCGAAGCGCTTTATCCTGCATGAGAAAATCGCCGATCAATTCCTCAGCCAGTTCACCGAGGCGTTCAGGAAGGTGAAGGTGGGGGATCAGATGGACGCTTCTACCGAACTGGGGCCGCTGTCGTCGAAAGATGCGCTGGAAACATTGACCAGACAGGTCGAGGAAGCGGTAAAAAATGGCGCGACGCTACACATTGGCGGCAAGCCGCTGGAAAGCAAAGGCAACTTCTTTGAGCCGACCATTCTGACCCACATTACGCGTGACAACCCGGCGTACTTTGAAGAGTTCTTCGGCTCGGTGGCGCAGATGTATGTGGTGAAAGACGATGACGAGGCGGTAAAACTCGCCAACGATTCCCACTACGGCCTGGGCGGTGCGGTGTTTAGTCAGGATATTGAGCGTGCTAAACGCATGGCCTCCCGGATTGAAACCGGGATGGTTTATATCAACTGGCTGACCGACACCGCAGCGGAGCTGCCGTTCGGCGGCGTTAAGCGTTCGGGCTTCGGACGCGAGCTATCGGATCTGGGGATTAAGGAGTTTGTGAACCAGAAGCTGGTAGTGGTGCGCCGCTAATCCCTGTTGCCCCTCTGAAAACGGGAGGGGCCTGGCTTTTTTGCAGCGAAGGACGCGGATCTTAAATCAGAACGAAATAAGCGAACAAAACACCTTCAATCGCCCTCCTTATTTATCCACGTTGCACTAACCGTGCTTTTTATCCCGATATTGTTTGTACAGACATTCATGATGCCCGCATTTTCTGTTCTATGCGGAGGCCGGTATGGAATTTTACGAGAACCGCCCCAGACAACCATTCATTGGCTTTGTGCAGCTCAGACGGGCGCTAAAAAGGTGGTGGCTGCGTAAGCGAGCCTGTCAGGCGCTGCGACGAATGAGTGACGAGCAGTTAAGGGATATTGGGTTGGAAAGGAAGGATGTGGAATAGTGGATCTATTCAAGGGCAATAGTAGTTAAAGGATTTTATGATATATTACTATGCCCTTATGTTATGCATGCTCACTATTTTATATCATTAATATTAATATCATTAATCTTTTTCTCAATATATTTTTCTGGTTTCACCTTAGTTTTTTGCTCAATCGCATGATATTTTTCCTTATCAATGGTTATAGTCATTTTTTCTTTTTTGTTAAACATGCCAGGGATAATAATCGCGGCTGCAATTATCAGTAATATTATTATTGCTGCATGAATTTTGCCTTTGGGAAATGCTTTTAATAGAGTACACAGGATTGTTATACCCTTATGTATAAGATAAGGAAAAGATAGAAATAAAACAAATGGGTAAGCGAAATTTATGACATGTTTCCCATAGTAATTATTATTTATTGTTAGCGAACCAATACAGAATGCCATCACACAAAATAGAAATATTCCGAAGCATAAGAAGGATATAATGAAAGAACCTTGCATAATTCTTTTATGCAACTCTTGCAAAATACTATTTGTGAGCTTTTCCAGTTTAGTGTTATGACAAATCACTACCAACATCGCAAAAAAAATCTCAGATAAAGCAAGCGAAAATAACGTATTGAAGGCCATGTAGCTCATCAGCGTTTCGAAAAATATACTTTGCTGAAGATAGTATGGTAATAGAGCGTTGACCTCCATAAAAAAAGTACATAGAAATCCAAGGGCGACATAAGCAATTAAACCTTCACTTCTCCAAAGCGTAATGTTTTCTTTTACTTTTAGCCGCATGATTTTCCTTCACTCATTGATATGAATTATAATTAAAGCTGGCAAGGGTTCTTTGCCAGCTTATTTTATGCGTTTACTTAGAACCTGCCATCACGTCGATAAACGCCTGCACCTGCTTTTGCTTACGCGCCGATAGCTTGCTCACCTGGCGCAGCGACTGCATCAACTCGCTTTCTTCTGGTTGCGGCTGCTGTGCCGTCAGCACAATACAGCCGTTCATCACCCTCACATCGACCTGCGTACCGGTGGTAAACCCGGCGTCTTCCAGCCACTGACCTTTCAGGGTAATGGCGGGAATACGAGTGTATTCCGGGTAGCGGCTCGCATAACTCACGGTCAGATGACGGTTATTTGCCGGGAAGACTTCTGGATCGGTGGATTCTGCAATAGAATGCGGGGTAGTCATGGTCTCTATTCCTTTTCAATAGGGATTGTGATTAGCGGTGCGGGCGTGTTGGCGCACGCTCGCACCGCGCTAAATACCTGGATATATCATCAGTAAATAAAAGAAAAGTCCAGCTGAAAATCAATGAAAATAAGCCGCTGGATGAGAGGTGATATTATATTTGGTGATGAGAATAAAGCGGCTATTTAGTCGCTTTATTGGTTTCTGGGGGCAGGTTAATTTATGGCGGCGTCAGCATTATAAGAAGGAAAGGGTTCGAATGATGTAGACCCTATTCATCTGCCCGGGCAGCGTTGACCACCGTATAAAGCTGCTCCTCATCGATTTAACTGGTAATGAACTGCCACACAATCCAGCAGCCAAAGGCGATCAGAATGCCGCCGGCGGCGCGTTCAATTTTCCAGACAAGATTACCCAAGCGACGTTGACTTTGCGGCAGGGCGATAAGCGTTATCAGCAGCAGATCCCAGAGTAACACTACGCTTGTCATCCAGATTCCACATATGGCCTGCTGTGTAACGGTCACGTTTGGGCCCAGCAGGGCGGTCATTAGCGCCAGATAAAACAGAGCATTTTTCGGATTCAACAGCGATGAACCTAGCCCCAGTAATAGTTGTTTTGCCAGTGACGGACATGCCGATGCGGCGTACCGCCACTCCAGCGGCCCGGCGCGGCTTTTCAACAGTTGACGGCCCACCCATAGCAGGTAGGCGGCACCCAATAGTTCGATGATGGTAAAGAGCAGCGGCGTCTGACGTAGTAGCCCTGACCCAATCACCACCAGCAGAATATAGAGCCCATTTCCCGCCGCAATGCCGAGGCACAGCCCGACGCTGCCGCGCAGCCGATAGCGTACGGCGTAACCGACCAGCAAAAAGAAGTCCGGACCCGGGCTGAGCAGTGCCATAAAATGCGCCAGCGCCAGTGCGGGAAACGCCGGGGGAAATAACGTTGTAACCTGTTCCATAGTAACCTCAGTGATGATACTGAGGTCAGCCTATACCTGCGGATGCGCTATTTATTGTCGGATATTGATCTGTTCTGCGCGTACTGACGCGGCGTTGCCGCCGTGTAGCTGACGAAGGTTTTGTGGAAATGACTTTGATCGGCGAAACCGGTCTGATAGGCAACATCGGCAATATCGTCCCCGGCGCGCAATCGGTGCCGGGCATATTCAATGCGGGCCATATTGGTAAAGCTGACAGGAGTCAGGCCTGTATCCTGCTTAAAAGTGCGAATCAGAGTCTCCTTACGGAGCGCAAACTCCTGTGCCAGTGTGTCCAGCGTCGGCGGTTTCTGAAGGTTGCTGACTAAGCGGGCAACCAACTGGCGGCTGATGGCGCATGGCGGTTCGGCGTCGGCACTTTGTAGCGGCAGGGCGCGCAACAGGTGGATAATAAGCGCCGGAAGTCCGGCGGTTTGCTGTTGAGTAATAGACGTCACAATTTGCTGATAAAGCTGGAAAAGCTGCGGGTTCTGCAACTGTGGCTGCGTGGTATGCAGGCGGCTATCCGCCGGCAAATGGGGGAGCTGCGTCAGGCACCAGTCCGCATCGAGATACAGCATATGATAGCTGCGTGGTCGCTCGTGGAGCGGGTTACAACTGTGTGGAGATTGCGGGGGGATCAGGATCAGCTCGCCGGGGCGTAACAGATACTCTTGCCCGTTACTGATGCAGCGGGTTTCTCCGGCGATGATCGCGCCCAGCGACAGTTGCGGGTGGCTGTGGCGCTTATAGGCCTGACGGCTTTCACTGGTGGTACGTAGCTCCAGCCACGGCAGTTGTGGCAGACGCCAGAAGCGTTGGTGAATATCTCGGATAAGGGGCATACAATCTCCTGTGCGGTCCTGGCTTTTTTGCGACCGTTTACTTCCTTAACCCCGCAAACGCCGCTCTGATCTCGTCTTCCGGCAACTGGATCCCGATAAATACCAGCGTGCTGTGCGGCGTTTCGTCGCCCCACGGTCTGTCCCAGTCGGCGCTGTAGAGACGCTGCACACCCTGGAACAGCAGACGGTTGGGTTCGCCGTCGATCCACAGCATCCCTTTGTAACGCAGCAGTTTATCCGCTGATTCCAGCAGCAGGTTTTCCATCACCCGCGAAACCTCGCTGATATCCACCGGGTAATCCAGTTCCACCACAATTGACGACACATCGTTCTGTTTATCGGCAATAAAGTGGAAACGCGGTTGGCTTGCCAGCACGTTCTCTTCCAGCATAAAGCCGCTGGTATTAAACAACTGACTCAGGTCAATATCGCCGTGTACCACGGTGTAAACCGGGGCGCGGGCGTTGATACGCGCCAGCCGCTCGCGCAGTTTCTCGCTGTCGCCTGCCACGTCGGTTTTGGTCAGCAGGATACGGTCGGCGTAGCCTATCTGCGACTGGGCGATGGTGAACTGGTTCATCTGCTCGTTAGCGTGCACCGCGTCGACCAGCGCAATCACGCCGTCTAACAGGTAGCGTTCGCATAATACGTCATGGGAGAAAAAGGTCTGAATAATCGGGCCGGGGTCAGCCATGCCGGTGCATTCAATCACCAGACGGTCGAAAGTAATATCGCCGCGGTCGCGGCTGTCGAGCAGGTCTAATAGCGCATCTTCCAGCTCGTTGGAGCGGGTACAGCAGATGCAGCCGTTGGTCAGGGTTTTGATCTGTGTGGCGCGATCGCCAATCAGTTGATCGTCAACGGAGACTTCGCCAAATTCGTTTTCGATAACGGCGATTTTAAAACCATGTTGTTCGTTGAGGATATGGCGTAGTAGGGTGGTTTTGCCGGCACCAAGAAAACCGGTAAGTAGGGTAACTGCAATCGGGGTCATAGTCTCTCCATTAACAACAGCGCATACCGCCTTTGCCATCGCCGCCGTAACGTGCTTGTTGACGTTCGCGGAAGAACTCTTCATAGGTCATGTACGGCTTGTCGGGATGGTTGGTTTTCATGTGCTCGACATAGTTGTCGTAGTCCGGAATACCAATCAACATTTTTGCCGCCTGGCCGAGATATTTTTTTGCCTGACCTAAAGTATCAAACATTCTGCCGTCCTGTTAATGAATAAAGCCGGATGGCGGCTTGCGCCTTATCCGGCCTACACTAGCCGGGAGCGCTGTGCGCTACCCGGCATCAGTTTTAGTGGTGTGAAGAGATCTTCACGCCGCCTTCCGGCACGGGCACATACGGGGTTTCTTTGTCGGTACGTTTATCGCTGTTGCGTACCTTCATCCAGGTGGTGAAACCGTAGAAGATAATACTGTACACCACCACCAGGAACAGAATACTCAAACCAGCGTTAGTGTAGTTGTTCACCACGATATGGTTCATGTTGGCAATCTGCTGCTCGGTCAGGTTGGTGCCGTTGGCAATCTTCTCTTTATACAGGTTTGCCATGTAGAAGAAACCTTCCATCTGTGGGTTGGCGCTGAACAGTTTCAGGCCCAGTGCCCAGGTGGTGCAGATCAGCAGCCATACCGCCGGGATCACCGTCACCCAGATGTATTTGGTGCGCTGCATTTTGATCAGTACCACGGTGCTCAACACCAGCGCCACGGCGGCCAGCATCTGGTTAGAGATACCGAACAGCGGCCACAGGCTCTTCACGCCGCCCAGTGGGTCGACCACGCCCTGATACAGCAGATAGCCCCACAAACCGACGCAGCCTGCGGTACCGATGATACCCGCGACCAGAGAATCGGTTTTTTTCAGGAACGGGACGAAGTTACCCAGCAAATCCTGCAACATAAAGCGGCCGGAACGGGTACCCGCATCCAGCGCGGTCAGGATAAACAGCGCTTCGAACAGAATACCGAAGTGATACCAGAAGCCCATATCCGCCATCGGCAGGACTTTGTGGAACACGTGCGCGATACCTACTGCCAGCGTTGGCGCGCCGCCTGCGCGGTTCAATACTGACGGTTCACCGATATCTTTCGCAGTCTGCAGGATTTGTTCCGGGGAAATCACAAAGCCCCAGGAGCTGACGGTCGCCGCCGCATGTGCGGTAACGTCTTTCAACTGCGCCATAATCAGCGGCGCGTTTTCGCCCCCCATCTCGTGCAGGTTTGGCATGGTAATGCCCAGACCTGCCGGCGGGGTGTTCATCGCGAAGTAGAGACCCGGTTCAATGATCGAGGCCGCCACCAGCGCCATCACCGCAACAAAGGACTCCATCAGCATCGCGCCGTAGCCGATAAAACGCGCATCAGTCTCACAGGCCAGCAGTTTCGGCGTGGTACCGGAAGAGATGAGCGCGTGGAAGCCAGAGACGGCGCCACAGGCGATGGTGATGAACAGGAATGGGAACAGAGCGCCTTTCCACAGCGGGCCGGTACCGTCGACGTACTGCGTCAACGCCGGCATTTTCAGTTCCGGGTTGAGGATCACAATCCCCAGCGCCAGACCGACGATCACGCCGATTTTCAGGAAGGTAGCGAGATAGTCGCGCGGGGCGAGGATCAGCCATACCGGCAGCAGCGCGGAAACAAAGGCGTAGCCGATCAGCGCGAAGGTAATGGTGGTGTCTTTAAAGGTCAGCGCCGGGCCCCAGTACGGGTCGTGGGCAATTACGCCGCCGAAGTAAATAGACGCCACCAGCAGCACGATACCAATAACTGAGACTTCGCCTACGCGTCCCGGACGCAGGAAGCGCATGTAGATGCCCATAAACAGCGCAATCGGCACCGTTGAGCAGACGGTGAAGACGCCCCACGGGCTTTCGGCCAGCGCTTTCACCACGATTAATGCCAGCACCGCGAGGATGATGATCATGATTAAGAAGCAGCCGAACAGCGCGATGGTGCCTGGAACGGTACCCATCTCTTCTTTGATCATCTCGCCAAGAGAGGCGCCGTTACGGCGGGAAGAGATGAACAGCACCATAAAGTCCTGCACTGCGCCCGCGAGCACCACGCCCGCCAGCAACCACAGTGTCCCCGGCAGATAGCCCATCTGCGCGGCCAATACCGGCCCGACCAGCGGACCTGCGCCGGCGATGGCGGCGAAGTGGTGACCAAACAGCACGTAGCGGTTAGTCGGCACGTAGTTCAGGCCGTCGTTATTGATGACCGCCGGCGTCGCGCGCGTCGGGTCGAGTTTCATGACCTTCTGGGCGATATACAGGCTGTAGTAGCGGTAAGCCACCAGATAGACGGAAACGGAAGCGACCACGATCCACAGGGCGCTCACGTGTTCACCCCGACGTAGGGCAACGACCGAGAGGCAGAAAGCACCGATGATTCCGAGAATCACCCAGGGTATGTGCTTGAATATCTTTTTCGTATCCATAGTAAAACCTGGTTGTAAGTTTAATTATCAGCCGAAGCTGGGTGGACATTGAGTTCGTGTTTGAGGAGGTAGATTGACTGCTATGCTGAGAGGATCTTGCCAGATCATCGCGCGCGTAAAGTTAGGTAAATCAGTGAGTGGTTGTATGGCGGTTTAAGCGGTCGGACGTACCGGTAAGCGGTTTCGCAGAGGAGGGCGTGGGCTATTTTATGTGATTGAGATCACGATATAAAATGGGATGATCCTTGTTGCGCGGGGCGTCATAACGACTTCACTGAGCTAATCGTGATATTAATGGCGCGCATCCCATAAAGTTTTCCCTTTCCAGGCCGAAAATTCTGTATCTGTCTAGCGGAAAGAGAAAACATGTTAAAGCGAATTAAAATTGTTACCAGCTTACTGCTGGTATTGGCGCTATTTGGCCTTTTACAACTGACATCCGGCGGGCTGTTCTTCAACTCGCTGAAGAATGACAAAGAAAACTTCACCGTATTGCAAACCATTCGTCAGCAGCAGTCTGCCCTGAATGCAACCTGGGTGGAGCTGTTGCAAACGCGTAATACCCTGAATCGCGCGGGTATCCGCTGGATGATGGACCAGAGCAATATTGGCAGCGGCGCAACTGTCGCTGAACTGATGCAGGGGGCGACCAATACGCTGAAGCTGACCGAAAAAAACTGGGAGCAGTATGAGGCGTTACCGCGCGATCCACGTCAGAGTGAAGCGGCTTTCCTTGAGATCAAACGAACCTATGATATCTACCACGGTGCGTTGGCGGAGCTTATTCAGCTTCTTGGCGCGGGTAAGATTAACGAGTTTTTTGATCAACCGACTCAAAGCTATCAGGACGCTTTTGAGAAGCAGTACATGGCCTATATGCAGCAAAACGATCGTCTGTACGATATTGCTGTTGAGGATAACAACAGTTCCTACAACCAGGCGATGTGGGTACTGGTCAGTGTGCTGATTGCCGTTCTGGTGGTGATTATCGCCGTCTGGTTCGGCATCAAACTGTCGCTTATCGCCCCGATGAATCGTCTGATTGAAAGCATTCGCCATATCGCCAGCGGCGATCTGGTGAAACGTATTGATGTGGAAGGCTCTAACGAAATGGGGCAACTGGCGGACAACTTACGCCATATGCAGAGCGAACTGGTGCGTACCGTGGGCGATGTGCGCAATGGCGCCAACGCCATTTACAGCGGCGCCAGCGAGATTGCGATGGGCAACAATGATCTCTCTTCCCGTACTGAGCAGCAGGCAGCGTCTCTGGAAGAGACCGCCGCCAGTATGGAACAACTGACCGCCACCGTGAAACAGAACGCCGAAAACGCCCGTCAGGCCAGTCACCTGGCATTGAGCGCCTCTGAAACAGCGCAAAAAGGCGGCAAAGTGGTGGATAACGTCGTACAAACAATGCGCGATATCGCCTCCAGTTCGCAGAAAATCGCCGATATTATCAGCGTAATCGACGGTATTGCTTTCCAGACCAATATCCTGGCGCTGAATGCGGCGGTAGAAGCGGCGCGCGCAGGCGAGCAGGGACGCGGGTTCGCGGTGGTAGCCGGTGAAGTCCGTAATCTGGCCCAGCGTAGCGCGCAGGCGGCACGAGAGATCAAGAGTCTGATTGAGGATTCCGTGAGCCGTGTTGATGTGGGGTCGACGCTGGTCGAAAGCGCCGGTGAAACCATGGATGAGATCGTCAATGCAGTGACCCGCGTGACCGATATCATGGGCGAGATTGCCTCGGCGTCCGACGAGCAAAGCCGTGGTATCGACCAGGTGGGCCTGGCGGTAGCGGAGATGGATCGCGTAACGCAGCAGAACGCCTCGCTGGTGGAAGAGTCCGCCGCCGCGGCTGCGGCGCTGGAAGAGCAAGCCAGCCGTCTGACCCAGGCCGTCGCGGTGTTCCGTATTCACCAGCAACAGCAGCGTGCGCGTGAAGTGGCTGCGGTAAAAACCCCGGCAGCCGTGTCGTCACCAAAGGCCGCTGTGGCCGACGGCAGCGATAATTGGGAAACGTTTTAAGGGCGTAGTGGTGAACAGTCGGCCTACAGACGACCGTAGGCCGGATGAGATGTTCACACTTTTGCCTGATGGCGCTTCGCTTATCAGGCCTGTGCGCCAGTTTATTGATAAAGATGATGTGTAGGCCGGGTAAGGCGCAGCCGCCACCCGGCATATATGACATTCTCTTTTAACTCTCAACATTCACCACTTTGATCTCCACCATGCCAATCCCCAATTTGCGCGGCGAATGGCCCAAAATATTACCTTCGTTGGTGGCGACGGGAGCGGGCGGCGCAATGACTAAGGTATTCGCGTCCGTCGGGTTGTTGAAATGCAGCGTGATAGTGGACACATCGTGACCCAGCACCAGCGTCTGTTCTTCGTTGCCTACGCGTACCGGAATCGGGCGATTCGCGTTGTCGCCGAAGGCTTTGGCGGTGATCACCAGATCAAACTTTTTCGGCAGCGGCGCTTTATATTCGATTTTAACCTCATCGCCCAACTGCGCATTTGACCAGCGGCCCCAGGACTCTGGCCGGGAAATGCCGCTAAACTGCTTCACCTCCTCCGGCGCGCCCGCCACATTAAAGATAAAGCTATCGGCTTTATAACGAATATCGTTATCGACAATCTTTAAGGTATCGACGTTGCCTTTGTAGCGTTCCATATCGATCATCGTGTCTTTAAACGCCGTCTTACCCTGCCACTGCGCTTTATCGACATGCTGTACGGTTTGCTGCCCGCCAAGCTGCCCCTGCGAGACGCACCAGTCGGTGGAGAGCGCCAGCGCCGGCGCCCATAGCTGCGCCATTTTGTAGCAGCGATCGATCCAAACGAAATTATCGCGCGGGGCGAAGTCGGCCAACTGGAACCGTAGCGGAGCGGAGTATTCACTTTCCGGTAACGGTTCAACACGCTTATCCGATACGCGCAGTAGTAACGGCAGGCGGAAGTGGCTGCCGGAAAAAGCGATCATGTTTTTGTCCCGATCGACGGTAAAATCTTTTATCTCTTTCGGGAAATTCCACAGGCGAATGATATCCGGCTTCATCGCCAGCACTTTCTCTTTTACATTCAGGAACACTTCCGACAGCGACTGCCCGGAAAGGCTGCTACGTCCCAGACCGATAAAATTATCGCCGCCGAGAATATCCAGCACCGTTGCGCCGTTGTCCATCGTGTTGCGTTTGACCGCCAGCGTCTCCTGCTGTGGTTTATCGCCGCGCAGAATAAAAAACAGATTGTTGCGATCTTGCTTATTCAGGTATTTCCAGGCCGTATTATTCATCGCCAGATGGTCGGAAGAGACGACGATAACGGTATCTTTAAACCACGGTGACGCTTTGATTTTGTTGATAAACTCGGCGATGTTTTCCTGGCTGCAACTTACGGCGCTAAAGGACTGGTTGGGCTTACCGTCGTAATCGTAGCGTTTGCGGTTGCAGGTCCGCGAGATAAACCCGTCCGGGTGGTGAGTATCTACGGTCAGAGTAAACAGCGAAAAGCGCTGGCCTGAGCGGGAAAGCGCTTCAAATTTCTTCCATGCCTCATCAAGCACCGTATCGTCGTAGAAGCCCCAGTCGTTACGATAAGACGGGTCCGCCACCACCGTTTTTAGCTCTTCAGCGCCGTACAGATGATCAAATCCGTGTGATTTCAGGAACACGTCTTTCCCGGCAAAACGCAGGTTAGCGCCCTGCACGAAATAGTTCTGGTAGCCGGAGTTTTTCAGAATATCGCCGAGGCAGATATTCTGCGGGAAGAAGCTGGAAACCGACGCTGAGGCATTGCCCTCAAACGGCGCAAACAGCGGAATACCGCACTGGGAAGCCACCATCCCGGCGATGGTGTAATCCGTTCCCGGCAGTTGCATGGTATGGCTGAAATCCAGCCCCTCATTTTTCAGCGCGCCTAACTCTGGCGTGAGATTGGGGAACGCGTCATTATCAAAATAGGTCCGTTCCAGGCTCTCGCCGTAGATATAGACCAGATTGAGCTTCGGATTAGGAATGGTTTTTGCTGGTTCTTTATAATAAACGGCAAAATCCGGATCGCCATCGCGCATTTGTGATTTTACCAGTTCGGTGATCTGGCGAAACGCCGGGCTGGCGTCGACCGAACCTAACGCCAGCAGTAACGCCAGCAGGCTGTAACCGACATGATGAGGATGGTGACGGCGGCGGCGTAGTACCCATCCCAGCGCGCCGAATACCGCCACTAATGCCAGGGCAATGCCGATTCCCGGCAGAATATATTTGCCGACTCCCGCTCCCGTCAGACTATTCGTGAGCGTATAAAGCACTGCGTCGTTGATCCCGTCGCCGGTAAAATAGTCGCTGGCATACAGGGTAATATTCAGAATGACAAAAAGTCCCAGCACCGTGAGAGTGGCGGCAAACCACCAGGTGTTACGGCCCGCCTTCCAGGCATATATCAGCACAGAGGCGAGAAACAGAGCGACAGAGAGCAACTCGGACAACTGACGATCCTCAATAAACCAGGCTTATCGCTGGCAGGAAAAAATTTCTAACAATGTAATAGCGATGTCACATTGCTGCAATTCTAATAACTTTACACGGCGCTGTTATTTAGAATGAGTTTAGAAAGTTGGTTTTTTGATCGGCATCACTTCCTGCCATAGCGGTTAATAACAGGAAAAGACGAAGAGAAAAATCGGGTTAATGCCGTGTTGGCGGGTAAAGGGCCAAAACACGGCTTTTATCAGGGCGTCCCGGCGTGGCGCACGGTCAGAAAACGCAGTCAGGAGAGGAAATTCAGCCCTTGCTGCAACACCAGATCGCAAGCTTTGGTTTTCACCTTTTCCGCCAGCGGCGTACTGCCGATATTATTGAGGTTCAACTGCTGGCCGTCCTTCGTCTTGAGCAACCCTTGCAGGCCGTTCAGGTAGTTAGTGTCCTGCTCCTGCTGTGTGGTATCCAACCCCAACTTGTTCAGAATCTGATTTTTAACGTTTTCCACGTTGGTAGCGGACGCCAGTTTCTGTTTGGCGCAGTACTGCAAAATACCGGCGGCATTATTCATATTATCGGCGCTGAGCGACTGGGCACCTCTGCTGAGCAGACCGGTTAGCGCAGAAAGCGACATCCCGCCCTGTTGTGCGTTCGCGCCCTGAGCGCTTAACTGACTGGCGGCAATACCGCTGGTGGAAATCAGTACGCTGGCGATCGCCGCGCAGCACAGAACATGTTTCGCTGTATTCATGGTAATCACCTGTGTTATGTCAGTCAGGCGTCGTATCGCCCTGGCGCACGTTGCAATTTAATACTCTTTACCCGTCACCCGGCTGCGGTAACTGTCCCAGGTAAAATTAACCCATAAACTGTTGCCGAGACGCATACGGTCCATGACGCGTTCGCCAAGCATTTTCGTCATCTCTTCCATATTGCTGTTCGTCAACATGCCGGTGGGACGTTTTGACGAGGAACGACGATCGACAATTTGATTGATGATCACTTTTTCATAGCGAGATTCGGTCTGCACGCCGATCTCGTCGATCACCAACAGATCAACGTTACTCAGATCGTTAAGCAACTGCTCTTCGCTGGTTTCCCGATTGCTGAACGTGTCTTTCATCGCTGACATAATATCCGCTACGGTGATAATCAGTACCGACTTTCCGCGCAGCAGCAGCTCGTTACAAATAGCCGCGGCGAGATGGTTTTTACCGGTTCCCGGCTTGCCGGAAAAGACAAAGCTGGCGATATTGCCGTCAAACTCATCAACGTACTGTCGGGCTTTGCTTAACGCGTTCATTTGTCCGTCGCACTCAACCCGATAGTTATCAAACGAACAGTTCTGATGCAGCGGTCGAATGCCGGAACGGTTAAAGGTGCGCTGCATTTTCATCGCCCGGTTTTCCCGCGCCAGCGCTGCCGCCCGGATCTCGCCTTGCTCTTTCTGCCACGCCAGCAATTCTTCGCCCGTTTTAAACGCCGGCGTAATATGCGCAGGCATCATTTTTTGTAGACGCTGCATCAGGTCGCCAACATTTTTCATCGTTACCCCCTAAAACCTGGTGGAATATGATTGTCAGGTTCGCTGACGCTATTGATGTCGCGCTGCGGCATTCCGCCATTGCTGGAACGGCTGATTTGCACGCTGCGCGCCAGCTTTTGCTGCCACTGGATATGGTGAAAAACCTTACCTTCCGCCTGCCAGTAGGCGATAAACGCCGCCAGCTCTTCTGCGGTGACCGGCTCCCGAAGCGCCACGCCCCAAAGGGCGGCCTGACGCTGAAAATCCGCATCCGGTTGCCAGGCGGGATACATGGCGAATTTTCCGCAGGGAATCGCAACGGGGGCGGCTTCGGGTTCTTCGTAAAATTGCGCGTCTAACGCCACATCGCTTCCCGGACGTGATAACTTTTCTTCAAGCGCCAGCAGTTCAGCCATGCGTGCAGGCGTCACGGCATAAAAGGCAGGCGCATTATTAGCGAATACCGCCACTGCGCCGCCCGTTGACTTCGCCAGCACAGCATGATGATCGTGTAAAAGGACGTCAATACCGATGACGTCCGACGTTAAAATTCTGGAAGACATAATGTTTCTCAATATGGAACAGCAACCGAGAAGGGCGACTGTTTTTATAGTACCACACAGACCTGTAAGAACAGCAGGAGGCGTTCCACCAATCACACGCGGGGGCGTTTGCGGTACAGCCATAATCCCGGTACAGAGAGGCCAATTGAGAGCGCGCCAACAATGGAAGAGGCTTTCAGAAAATTGGTCAGCAGCGTAATCATCATCGGTTCGCTATAGCCCAGATGGCTAATTTTTACTGCGGAAATCATCGCGGTATAGGCGGAAATCCCCGGAAACATCGGGATCACGGCCGCGACGGTAAACACTTTAGGGTGAGCGAGATACCAGCGTGACCACTGAATACCAATACTGCCGACCAGCAGCGAAGCCATAAACGTCGACCATTCGATATTAAAGCCAGCGCTCATCATCAGCATACGCGAGCCATGACCCAGCGCCCCCAGTAGCGCGCACCACGGAAGCGCCCGGTGGGGAACATTAAAGACCATCGCAAACCCGACGGCGGGGATCGCAGACAAGATCATGTCCTGCATTAGCGCCAGTAAAAAGTCGATTATACCCATCCTCGTAGCCCCCATACTGTCATTGACATCACTACGCCCACACAGGTGGCCAGAGTCAACAGGCTGGCGATAGCCCAGCGCGCCAGCCCGGTATTAATATGTCCTTTAAACATATCTGCGACGGAATTAATCAGCGGAAAGCCCGGCACCAGTAGCAGTACGCTCGCCGCCATGGCGATAGTGGGCGTCTGGCTAAAGGCGGGAAGGGTGAGCATCAGCCCGGAAATCGTGGTAGCGACAAAGGCGGTAATGCAAAAATTGATCTGCGGATGTAAATGCCGCTGCGCCAGCATCTGGCGGATATACATGGCTATCATACTGGCGAAAAAGGTGATAACCGCGCCATCCCAGCCGCCATTATTCAGCTTACAAAAGCAGGAGCAGGAAAGACCGACCATAAACGCCACCAGCCAGCGCGGATAACGCAGCGGGCGGAGCTGGCTAAAGCGTTTTTCCACGCCTTTGTAATCCAGCAGACGATGTTCCGCGAGGATAACGATATGCTGAACCTCCGTGACGACGTGCATATTAATGCCGCGATCCTGGTTTTTACGTGTCGATGTCAGACATTGTCCGTCTTTAATGGTCGTCAGGACAATGGCGTTAGAGGAGATCGCGCTTTCGACGCTATCCATACCGAGCGCCAAACCGAGGCGGGTGGAAAGCTCATCAACCAGTGCGCTTTCCGCCCCGTGCTGCAATAAAAACAGCCCGCATTGAATACATAACCGTGTTACTGCTCGTTGAATTGATTGCTCTTCTTGCATGACTCGTCCTGTCCAAAAAGACATTCTATGCGCCGCCACTATGACAGAGGCTTCCTTTTTAACACGAAGCGCAGGCATGATGGCGTTGGTTAAGATCAATTTCTTGTTGATAAAAACGTCAGCCGCCAGACGCAACGCATAAGCTTCTTGAGACGTGCGCTTCGTCACAGGCAGGATATCCTTATGGGCGACGGTTCTCGTATGTCCGTTTCCAGAATAGAGGCATTATGCCAGCCTGGCCGCTCATTTTTGAATCAATGATGTGGTGAATTTTATCAACGATATGCATTAATGGTTTAACCACAATGGCGTGAGCAGCGGGCGTAAAATTAGGCATGACTTAGTGTAATTCGCAGATATTACATGGGTTTTATGGATTGTAGACAGTATTGTTGGGCTTTTGTTTTAGGACTTAGCAATATGAATAAAGAGCGAACTCATATTTTAAATTTATTAATATGATGCGTTTTCGTTAGAATTACTAATGTGCAAATTTAGTTAATTTAATTGTCTTGCTTCTGGTTTTATGAGTAACTATGCGATAGTGATTTCATGTTTTTGTGCTATGTGGATTGTAGCGCAATCAATGTTAGATATTTAAAAATAAAACAAGGATAATTAATCCACTCGGCCTATATTTCTTTGCGATCATTGTTAATAGTGTTTTTATTAATGGGGCAATGAAAAGTGGCGGCGTGGGTGCGGAGGAATTATGCTGCCAGGATGCTGCAAAAATGGACTTATTATCAGTAAAACCCCTCTTATACAGGAAGGCCTTAAAGGGGCTATAACAGGTAATTTCCCCGATTATAAACTGGCGTATTGTCGTACGATAGAAGAGCTAACGCTGCTACAGCTACGCCGAAGTAATTTAGTTATTGCTGATTTAGCAGTTAACAATGCCTCTCCCCGCGCTATCTGCGAATATTTTTATAGCTTAATCTCGCAATATCGCGACATACATTGGGTATTTCTGGTTCCTAAATCCAGCTATCCACATGCGGTTGATCTCCTGATGGGCCCCGTCAGCACCTTGCTTTCAGACGAAGAGCCAATCGAGAATCTTATTAGCGTTATCCATGCGGGAAACGCTCGCTCAGAAAGAATAAGTAAAACGTTATTATCGCCTCAGGTACCGTCTGAAATTCAGCAGGCCCACGACAGGCCGATTGTCCTTACGCTGTCTGAACGAAAAGTATTACGCCTTTTAGGAAAAGGGTGGGGCATTAACCAAATTGCGGCGTTACTTAAAAAAAGTAATAAAACAATTAGCGCCCAAAAAAATAGCGCCATGCGACGCTTATCAATACACAGTAATGCAGAGATGTATGCATGGATAAACAGTTCTCAGGGAGCCAGAGAATTGAACCTACCTTCGGTATATGGAGAAACCATGGAATGGAAAACAGAATCAGCAAGAGAAATGTTGCGCTCGTAGAAAAATGCGTGATGAGCACCATTGGTATTAAAGGGCTATTTGATGCAATGCCGGATTGCCGACATACGCTTCATATTTTTTCAAAACCATCCGCGTTTTATAAGGCTGCGCTAAAGACGCCGTTTTCTGCCGTTATTTTTTCTCTTTCTGCGTTAAGAACTGAACGCCGGACAGGATTATCCAGCCTGACGGAACTGGCGATAAATTATCCCCATATGCGGCGTCTGGTGATTGCCGATGATGATGCTGAAGCCCGCTTAATCAGCGCATTATCCCCGCTGCCGCTGGATGGGGTCATCAGCAAAGCGTCGCCGTTGGATGTTTTACAGGATGCCTTATTTACATCGCTTAATAGCGCCCGGCGGACAACGGAGCGTACAGACAATCTTTGGGAACTTCACCAGAATTGTATGCTTAGTCCAACCGAGCGGGAGATTCTGCGTTTCATGTCGAACGGCTACTCAATGCCGCAAATTGCCGTCCAGTTAGAACGTAACATTAAGACTATCCGGGCGCATAAGTTTAATGTGATGTCCAAGCTGGGCGTGAGTTCTGATGCCGGGTTACTCGATGCTGCGGATATTCTGTTATATCTGCGCGCCGGAGATGGTACCGCGCTCCAGCATCGGGTATAGCCCGCGCCGGATGCGCCGTGCTTGTTCGGGGAATCCGGGTGTCAGGCACGTTATTGGCACACGTCTACCCAGGTCGCCGATGTCAGTTCAGCCATTCTTTCCGGCGTGATGCGTACCGCGCTGTGCGTGGCGCCTGCGGCAGGCAATACTTCGTTATACCCCTTCAGAGAGATGTCGCAATAAACGGGCAGCGGGTGCTCCAGCCCAAAGGGACATACGCCGCCGACAGGATGTCCGGTTGCATTGACCACTTCATCGCTGCTCAACATACGGGCTTTTGCGCCGAAAGTGGTTTTAAGCTTCTTATTATCCAGGCGGGCATCGCCTTTCGCGACCACCAGGATAATGGTGTCTTTTACTTTAAGCGAGAGCGTTTTAGCTATCTGCCCTGGCTCTACGTTGTGCGCTTTGGCTGCCAGCTCGACAGTCGCTGTACTTTGATTTAATTCGATAATTTCAATATCGGGAGCATGATCGGCCAGAAATTGCCGTACAGATTGCAGACTCATTCTTCTCTCCTGAGACCTTACCAATAGCCACGGTAGACCCAAAAATGGCAAAACGTAATTTGGCATACGGAGAGCGCCGCTGTAAATATAATAATGTGACAGGCCAGCAGCAGTAAGCCGTGACGATAACTGAAGGCAACGTAACGCGGTTTACTTTAGCGTGCAGTCGCCGCACTGCTGTACGTCAGGTAAGCGGTAACGTTGGCAGCAGGTTCTGCGTACCAGAAGACCGTCGCGCATTACGACGGTCCGCCACAGCGGGTTATCCTGACCGTCGGATAGCTGCTTTTCAAAAAAACAGCGCTGGCGTAGCGTTGCCAGCAGGGCTTCGCCAAGCAGCGGTTTCATCTCAGTCAGATACCAGTTGATTAAATAACCGGTATTGCTCCAGATAAGTTTCGCGTTGATGTCGCCAGTCGCCTCCAGCGCCTGAATGACCGGCTGTAGTGCGGAGACTACCAGCGTTTCCATTCGTTCTTCCGGGGAACGCTCCGTTGCCAGGTTATCCTGATGCACGTCAAGCCAGAAACACGCGGCGCGCCCGGTTTCATGAAATTCAACGTGAATATGTTCTGCCGAGACATTGATAGCGCGCGCTTGCGTCAGTAATGCCAGCATCAGCGGCGGCACCATCAGCCCGATATACCATTGCGCCCACAGGGAGAGTAACGGCTTATTTTCACGTGGCAGGCCTGGCGTGTGCCGATAGATGTGATCGGAATAGGCGGCCAGCAATGAACGAAACGTCGCGGGGCGCGTCCACTGGGCAAGAGTCATCGCCGTAGGCGGCGGCGTTTCATCCAGCCGGATGAAGTCCAACAGGTGCTCACGGGTAGAGGCGATCGTCTCGCGTACTGCGTCCGCCAGCGAGGCGTCTTCCGGCTGGGGAGCGGCTCGCCAGATAATATCGTCAGCAATCGGTGCGGAACGGTAGGCCATAGCGCAGTTTAATGATGTTAATCTAAATGATAATGATTGCCAATCCTATCGATAGCGATAAACGATGGCAAGCGGTTTATGGTTAACGCTGTTGGCGTAGCACGATTACGCCAGCAGGATTCATAGGGCGCGCATGTCGTCGCTGACCAGAATGTGGTTACGTCCAAGATGCTTGGCTTCGTAGAGCGCTTTATCCGCTTTTTCGATAGCGTCTCCGATATTGCGATCCGTCAGGGGCGCAATGCCGATACTGACAGTGACATTGGTGGCGACGCTTTCGTTAAACATATGCGGGATTTTAAGATCGTATACTTCCTGTCGGATACGTTCTGCGGTAGCGCGGGCTTGCTGTGGTTCGGCGGTGGTCAGCAACACCAGAAATTCTTCCCCGCCAAAACGGCAGACAACATCGCGCGATCGCACGGCGTCCCGAATTGCCGCTGAGACGCGGATTAACGCCTGATCGCCCATCATATGACCGTAGTGATCGTTATACGCTTTGAAATGATCGATATCCAATAGCAGGACGTAGTGTTCATGGCTGCCCGACGCCTGTAACGTATCCAGCCGATTTTGCAGGCCACGGCGGTTATATAAGCCGGTTAATGGATCAAGCATACTCAGGCCATTGAGGGTTTCCCGCTCGGCCAGCAGCTTAAACATGAGCTGTTGGGCAAAGTTATCGTAGCGTTTCTGGATAACATGTTGAATAGCGATTCCCACCATTGGCAGGGCCAGCAAATAGAGAATTCGCAAACCTTGTTCATTACCGTTTAGCCACAGGCAGACCGCGACTGGCGGTAGCGAATAGAGCGTAAACGCGACGATATTCGCGGCAAAGGCTATCGAGCCGATAAACAGAACGCTAAGCAGGGAGATCAGTAAAAAAGAGAAATCATAATGGCCTAACGCCGGATACTTTAGCGCAATATGCGCCGCCCATATTCCCCCAAAGAGTAGGGAGATAAAGGGGAGATTAATTCTTTTTTGCCCATATTTCCCATGCCATATCAACAGTAATACGCTCAGGACCACTATCCCGATCATTGGCGTGCAAAATACATTGATTTGATAAAGGGGGAAAATGAGAGTAAATAGCGCCGACACGGCGTTGAGAAACAAGAAAAGACGTAAAGAAAACTGATACTTCTTAATACGAAGCGACCGCCAGGATGGTGTTGTCATGGGTAATTGTCGTTATTTATCGGTGATATACACGGAATCGGGCGCCAACATGAAAATAACGTATGAGAAAAGGTCGCCTAAAGCGAGGTGTTGTTGTTTTTACGTTAACAGTCGGACAATTTATCACCTTACTGAATACGTGTCATCAACCGTTAAGTAAAACTCATCTCTTTAGCTTTCTCCCTGGCTGACAAATGAGAAAATATATCATATGATATTGGTTATCATTATCAATTCCAGAGGTAAAACCATGTTGCAGCGGACGTTAGGCAGCGGATGGGGCGTGTTATTGCCTGGAGTGATTATCGTTGGACTGGCGTTTATCGGCCTGTCAGCTTATGCGCTGAAGCTGTTGATTGTATCAGGATTGCTACTGTCTGCGTTGATGTTGTATCACAAACAATTACGGCATTTTGTACTGCTGCCATCGTGTATGGCGCTTATTGGCGGCATGATGTTGGCAATGATGAACTGGAATCAGGGATGAAAATGAAGAGACAAAGGAAGGATAAGATAATTGGTGCGAGGGGGGGGACTTGAACCCCCACGTCCGTAAGGACACTAACACCTGAAGCTAGCGCGTCTACCAATTCCGCCACCTTCGCACAGTTATCTTACTTTTTGATATCGCCTCGTTGGTGCGAGGGGGGGGACTTGAACCCCCACGTCCGTAAGAACACTAACACCTGAAGCTAGCGCGTCTACCAATTCCGCCACCTTCGCCCAGTGCGAGCAATATCAACGTGGTTTTGGTGCGAGGGGGGGGACTTGAACCCCCACGTCCGTAAGGACACTAACACCTGAAGCTAGCGCGTCTACCAATTCCGCCACCTTCGCATACCATCAATTCTTGAAAAGAATCACTACCACGGAGGCGCATTCTAGTGGTTTTCAGCTATTCGTCAATAGTTAATTGCATGGGACAGATTGATTGCTGCAAAAATGGGCGCGAGACGTAGGTTGGATAAGACGCCTGGCGTCGCCATCCGGCACATGCAACCAGATGGCGCTGCGCTTATCAGGCCAACTATTTCTTCGCCTGACGGGTCATCACGGTACGATAAACCTTAAAGCGCCCGGTTTGCGCGATGACTTCATGGAAGCCAAAAGTCTCATCCAGAATCTTAGGATAGGGCAGAAAGGCGTTCGCCACGATGCGTAACTCTCCGCCGCTGTTCAGATGGCGCACTGCGCCGCGAATGAGCGTTTGCGCCGCATCGAGGCTGGTTTGCATTCCGTCGTGGAACGGCGGGTTGGAGATGATCATGTCAAAACGTCCTTTGACTTCCGAAAAGACGTTGCTGGCGAATACCTCGCCTTCAAGACCATTAGCGGCAAGCGTGGCGCGGCTGGCTTCCACCGCCGGCGCGCTGACGTCACACAGCGTCAGGCGCACTTTCGGCGAATGGCTGGCCAGCGCGGCGGAAAGCACGCCAGCGCCGCAGCCGACATCCAGCACTTTACCTTTGGTGTGCGGCGTCAGCGTAGACAACAGCAGTTGGCTACCGACATCCAGTCCGTCGCGGCTGAATACGCCCGGCAACGTTTTGATGGTCAGCCCGTCGATATTGTACTCGGCCCACCAGGATTCAAGACTAAACTGCGGCTGCTTTTCCAGACGACCATGGTAAAGGCCGCAACGTCGCGCGCTATCTACTTTGTTCAGCGGCGCATAGTCCGCCAGCATCTGTTCGGCGCTACGCACGCCGCTGCGGTTTTCCCCCACGACGAAAACATCGCTGCCCGACGGCATCAGCGACAAAATATTCATCAACTGGAACTGCGCTTCGGGTTTATTTTTCGGCCAGTAGTAGATCAGCGTATCGCAGTCAGCGACATCGCTGGCTTGCGCGACCAGGCTAAAACGGACGTTATCGCCCATCTGGCGGCTTAATACCTGCCAGTGGTGAAACTGTTGCGTATGCGCGCGGCTGGCGGCGCATTCAAAGCGCGCGGGCAGGTCATCCTGCAAATCTCCGGCAAAAAGAATACGGCTTTGTTCGAAATCATCACTGTGGCGCAGCAAGACTTCACTTGCCGGGGTAAAAGCAGACATGGAATGCTCCTTAATTCAGACTGGCGGCGATTATAGTAGTTTGATGGCGCAGATTCGACAGATTTGCTATATTTGCGCCCCTGATTACAGGAGCGTTTCGCTATGACATCCCGACGAGACTGGCAGTTACAGCAACTGGGTATTACGCAGTGGGCGCTGCGACGTCCTGGCGCGCTACAGGGCGAGATTGCGATTTCCCTTCCCGCGCACGTTCGTCTGATCGTGGTTGCAGAGGAATTACCCGCGCTGAACGAGCCGCTAATGCGCGATATTTTACGCGCGTTGACCGTGAGTCCCGATCAGGTTTTACCCCTGGCGCCTGAGCGCGTCGCCATGCTGCCGCAGGGCAGCCGTTGTAATAGCTGGCGGTTAGGAACTGACGCGCCGCTCCAACTCGAAGGCGCTCAGGTCACGACGCCGGCGTTTAATGAACTCCGGGCAAACCCGGCGGCACGCGCCGCACTATGGCAACAAATCTGCGAACATGAACACGATTTCTATCCTCAGCACGACCGATCTCCCCGCAGCCTGGCAGATTGAGCAACGCGCTCATGCGTTTCCGTGGAGCGAAAAAACGTTTTTCGGCAACCAGGGCGAACGGTATCTCAACCTTAAGCTGACCGCTGATGACAGAATGGCCGCGTTTGCCATTACACAGGTGGTGCTGGACGAAGCGACGCTGTTCAATATTGCCGTCGATCCGGATTTTCAGCGTCGGGGGCTGGGGCGTATGCTGCTTGAGCATCTGATTGATGAACTGGAAAAACGTGGGGTTGTAACGCTATGGCTGGAGGTACGCGCCTCTAACGCTGCCGCCATCGCGCTGTATGAAAGTCTGGGGTTTAACGAGGCGACGATTCGCCGCAATTACTATCCCACGGCACAAGGGCATGAGGACGCCATCATCATGGCGTTACCGATAAGCATGTAATAAAAGAGGCAAGGTGTAATGATGAAGTGGGACTGGATTTTCTTTGATGCCGATGAAACGCTGTTTACGTTTGATTCTTTCACCGGCTTACAGCGGATGTTCCTTGACTATAGCGTCACCTTTACCGCTGAGGATTTCCAGGATTACCAGGCCGTGAATAAGCCGCTATGGGTGGATTATCAGAACGGCGCGATTACCTCATTACAATTGCAGCACGCGCGCTTTCAAAGTTGGGCTGAACGGCTAAACGTTGCGCCGGGGCTGCTGAATGACGCTTTTATTAGTGCGATGGCGGAGATCTGTTCTCCTTTGCCGGGCGCCGTTTCGCTACTTAATGCGATTCGCGGGCAGGCTAAAATCGGTATTATTACTAACGGTTTTACCGCGCTACAACAAACTCGTCTGGAGCGCACCGGGCTGCGTGAGTATTTCGATCTGCTGGTGATTTCCGAGCAGGTTGGCGTCGCGAAGCCCGATCCGAAAATCTTTAACTACGCCCTGGAGCAGGCGGGGAATCCTGACCGCTCGCGCGTATTAATGGTTGGCGATACCGCGGAATCCGATATTCTTGGCGGCATTAACGCCGGGCTGTCGACCTGCTGGCTTAACGCGCATCATCGCGAGCAGCCCGCGGGTATTCATCCAACCTGGACTGTGGCGTCATTAAGCGAACTGGAGCAGCTCCTGTGTAAACACTGATTGCCTCCCCCAGGTTGATGGGTAAAATAGCCGCATTTTTCGTATTCAACATGCGTGGTCAAACGCCGCGCTTACTCAAGAAGATTTGACTATGACGTTGTCTCCTTATTTGCAAGAGGTGGCCAAACGCCGCACTTTTGCCATCATTTCTCACCCGGATGCCGGTAAAACCACCATTACCGAAAAAGTGTTGCTGTTCGGACAGGCGATTCAGACCGCCGGTACGGTAAAAGGCCGTGGCTCCAGCCAACATGCAAAATCTGACTGGATGGAGATGGAAAAACAGCGTGGTATCTCCATCACCACCTCGGTGATGCAGTTCCCGTATCACGACTGTCTGGTGAATCTGCTGGATACCCCGGGGCACGAAGACTTCTCCGAAGATACCTACCGTACTCTGACGGCGGTGGACTGTTGTCTGATGGTGATCGACGCCGCGAAAGGCGTTGAGGACAGGACCCGTAAGCTGATGGAAGTTACCCGTCTGCGCGATACGCCGATCCTGACCTTTATGAACAAACTCGACCGTGACATCCGCGACCCGATGGAGCTGCTGGATGAAGTCGAGAACGAGCTGAAAATCGGCTGCGCGCCGATCACCTGGCCGATTGGCTGCGGCAAGCTGTTTAAGGGCGTTTATCACCTTTATAAAGATGAAACTTATCTGTATCAGACCGGTAAGGGCCACACCATTCAGGAAGTGCGCATCGTTAAAGGGCTGAATAACCCGGATCTGGACGCCGCCGTCGGTGAAGATCTGGCGCAGCAGCTGCGCGACGAGCTGGAACTGGTGCAGGGCGCGTCTAACGAGTTTGATGAAGAGCTGTTCCTGGCAGGGGAAATTACCCCGGTATTTTTCGGTACCGCGCTGGGTAACTTTGGCGTTGACCATATGCTGGATGGTTTAGTGGCGTGGGCGCCCGCGCCGATGCCGCGTCAAACCGATACCCGCACAGTGGAAGCCTCGGAAGAGAAGTTCACCGGTTTTGTCTTTAAAATTCAGGCCAATATGGACCCGAAACACCGCGACCGCGTGGCGTTTATGCGCGTGGTTTCCGGTAAGTATGAGAAGGGCATGAAGCTACGCCAGGTCCGTACCGGCAAAGATGTGGTGATTTCCGACGCGTTAACTTTTATGGCGGGCGACCGTTCGCACGTTGAAGAAGCGTACCCGGGCGATATTTTGGGTCTGCATAACCACGGCACCATTCAGATCGGCGATACCTTCACCCAGGGCGAGATGATGAAGTTTACCGGTATCCCGAACTTTGCGCCGGAACTGTTCCGTCGTATTCGCCTGAAAGATCCGCTCAAGCAGAAGCAGTTACTGAAAGGGCTGGTGCAGCTTTCTGAAGAGGGGGCGGTGCAGGTATTCCGTCCCATCTCCAACAACGATCTGATTGTCGGCGCCGTGGGCGTTTTGCAGTTTGACGTTGTTGTCGCGCGCCTGAAAAGCGAATACAACGTTGAGGCGATTTATGAATCCGTCAACGTGGCGACGGCGCGCTGGGTGGAAAGCGCCGATGCGAAGAAATTCGAAGAGTTCAAGCGTAAGAATGAAACACAACTGGCGCTGGATGGCGGCGACAACCTCACCTATATCGCCCCCACGATGGTTAACCTGAACCTGACCCAGGAACGTTACCCTGACGTTCAGTTCCGTAAAACGCGCGAACACTGATCCCTTTCCGGGCGCGGCATCCGCCGCGCCTTCGTACTTTCCCTGCCTTTTTAACCGCTTACGGAATGTTCTTAAATCCCGCGTTTTTTCTCCGATCTGCCTGTTTTTTATACGCATCGACAAGCGATTTTAAAATTGTGATCTATATTTAACAAAGTGATGACATAAATGTCGGCTTTAATGCCTGTTCAATGCGTGAATATGAGAGCTTAAAGCTGAGATTTGTTTCAGTCACGATATTAATAACTGAAACGGAAGGGTGGCAGGCGACGCGTCGTTACAAATTCACGAATGTGATGCCAGTCATTGACTTCAGAAACCGGTGAGTTTCACCGCATTCAGCAATGCAACCTCGTGTTGCCTGAGCTCAAATTACGAGCAAACTATACAGGACAAAATCGATGACTATGACAAGACTGAAGATTTCTAAAACTCTGCTGGCCGTAATGTTGACCTCTGCTGTTGCGACAGGTTCTGCCTTTGCAGAAAACGCAACAACGGACAAGGCGCAAAGCGGAACCGAAACCGCAGGGCAAAAAGTCGATAGCTCTATGAATAAAGTCGGTAACTTCATGGATGACAGCGCCATCACTGCGAAAGTAAAAGCTGCGCTGGTAGACCATGACAATATTAAAAGCACCGATATTTCTGTCGAAACCAATCAGAAAGTCGTCACCCTGAGCGGCTTTGTAGAAAGCCAGGCGCAGGCTGAAGCCGCCGTGAAAGTGGCGAAAGGCGTAGAAGGCGTGACCTCCGTTAGCGACAAACTTCACGTTCGCGACAATAAAGAAGGTTCCGTGAAAGGTTATGCCGGCGATACGGCCACGACCAGTGAAGTCAAAGCCAAGTTGCTGGCGGACGATCTCGTCCCTTCCCGTAAAGTAAAAGTGGAAACGACCGATGGCGTCGTACAGCTCTCCGGTACCGTTGAAACTCAGGAACAAAGCGACCGCGCTGAAAGCATCGCGAAAGCCGTTGATGGCGTAAAAAGTGTTAAAAACGATCTGAAAGTTCAGTAATTCGTCGTAATTCGTCCTCCCGACGTTTGTCGGGAGGCGTAATGTGCACCACACTAAAAATATCGCGAATGAGTAGCCTGAGCGCTCATATTTAGCGGTCGACATTAACTATGGTAAAGGAGAGGCTTATGTTTCGTTGGGGCATTATATTTCTGGTTATCGCGTTAATTGCCGCCGCATTGGGTTTTGGTGGACTGGCTGGTACGGCTGCCGGCGCGGCGAAAATCGTCTTCGTCGTCGGGATCGTGCTCTTCCTGGTCAGCCTGTTCATGGGCCGTAAACGACCCTAGCAGGCATCTGTAAAGATATATTGCTATCAAGCCAGTCCAGCGGACTGGCTTTTACGGTTTTAGCCGTTAACGTTTTGCGTTACCTTGTCAGCCTGGAAAAAAATGAAAAACAGGAAGGCAGAGGTGGGCCAGCGAATACCGGTTACGCTCGGCAATATTGCGCCGTTATCATTAACACCGTTCCGGCCAGGCCGTATGGCGCTGGTCTGTGAGGGCGGGGGGCAGCGGGGCATCTTTACCGCAGGCGTGCTGGATGAGTTTATGCGTGCGCAGTTTAATCCTTTCCATCTCTACTTCGGCACATCAGCCGGTGCGCAAAATCTCTCGGCGTATCTCTGCAACCAGCCCGGCTACGGGCGCAAAGTCATTATGCGCTATACCACCAGGCGCGAATTTTTTGATCCGCTGCGATTTGTACGCGGAGGAAACCTTATTGACCTCGACTGGCTGGTGGAATCCACCGCCGCCCGGATGCCGCTGCAGATGGATACCGCAGCGCGCCTGTTCGACAGCGGAAAATCCTTTTATATGTGCGCCTGCCGGGGGGATGATTACACGCCGGGCTATTTCTCGCCGACAAAACAAAACTGGCTTGATATCATTCGCGCCTCCAGCGCCATACCGGGTTTCTACCGTACCGGCGTTACGTTAGAGGGCATCAACTATCTGGACGGTGGCATTAGCGACGCCATTCCGGTTCAGGAGGCGGCAAAGCGGGGGGCGAAAACCATTGTGGTGATCCGCACCGTACCCTCGCAAATGTATTACACGCCGCAGTGGTTTAAGCGTATGGAGCGCTGGCTGGGAGAGAGCAGTCTACAGCCGTTGGTCAACCTGGTGCAGCATCATGAAACGTCCTACAGCGCGATCCAACAATTTATTGAAAAGCCGCCGGGTAAGCTGCGGATCATTGAAATTTATCCGCCGAAACCGCTGCACAGCATGGCGCTGGGCAGCCGTATCCCGGCGCTGCGTGAGGATTACAAAACCGGGCGATTATGCGGGCGTTATTTCCTTGCCACCGTTGGTAAATTGCTCACCGCAACGCCGCCTCTCTTGCGCCATACGTCGCGGATTGCCGTGCCGGAAACGGTGGTCGTGCCTCCGGCGCCGGTGGCCAATGATACGCATGTGGCGGAGGTCATTAGCGCGCCGCAGGCAAACGACACCACATTTACCGACGAGGATCTGGCGTGAGCTGGCGCTTTATCGATACACACTGCCATTTTGATTTCCCGCCCTTTACGGGCGATGAGCGCGCCAGTATTCAGCGTGCGTGTGAGGCGGGCGTTGAAAAAATCATCGTGCCGGCGACCGAGGCGGCTCACTTTCCCCGCGTGCTGGCGCTGGCGGCGCGTTTCCCGTCGCTTTATGCTGCGCTGGGATTGCACCCCATTGTGATTGAGCGTCATGCCGATGACGATCCTGATAAGCTGCAACAGGCGCTGGCGCAGCAACAGAACGTCGTGGCGGTAGGCGAGATCGGGCTCGATCTTTATCGCGACGACCCGCAGTTCGCCAGGCAAGAGCGATTTTTAGACGCGCAACTGCAACTGGCAAAACGCTACGATCTGCCGGTGATCCTGCACTCGCGGCGCACGCATGACAAACTGGCGATGCGCTTAAAGCGCCAGGAACTGCCGCGAACCGGTGTGGTGCATGGTTTTGCCGGCAGTCTGCAGCAGGCCGAACGCTTTGTGCGACTGGGCTATAAAATCGGCGTCGGCGGCACCATCACCTACCCGCGCGCCAGTAAAACCCGTGATGTTATGGCGCGGTTGCCGCTGGACGCGCTGTTGCTGGAGACCGATGCGCCGGATATGCCGCTAAAGGGGTTTCAGGGGCAGCCGAACCGCCCGGAGCAGGCGGCGCGCGTATTTGATGCGCTCTGCGAATTACGTCCGGAGCCCGCAGAGGTGATAGCCGATACGCTGTATCGCAATACCATTACCTTGTTTCGGCTCTGATGGCATCGCAGCCGCCGTCCGGCAGGCGACGCTTACAAATATAGCGCCGGCAAAATCAGCTTCGCCACCCCACGCGCGCGCAATCCGTCAGCCAGCCGTTCCACCTCTTGCGGCGTCGCGCCTGGCCAGGCTTTCGCTTCGCCATAGACGCCATGCGCATGAAAGGCATTCAAACGCACCGGAACCTCGCCCAGCGAAGTAATAAACGCCGCCAGTGAATCAATATGCGCCGCATAGTCCACCTGATTCGGGATAACCAGCAACCGCAGCTCCGCCAGTTTTCCCTGCGCAGCAAGAAAGCGGATACTGTGCTTAATATGCGTGTTATCACGTCCGGTCAGACGGTGATGACACTCGCTCTTCCAGGCTTTCAGATCGAGCATTACGCCGTCGCAAACCGGCAGTAGTTTCTGCCAGCCGGTCTCGCTTAACTGACCATTACTGTCCACCAGACAGGTCAGCCGTTGTAACTGCGGATCGGCTTTGATCGCCGTAAATAGCGCCACAATAAACGGTAATTGCGTGGTCGCCTCTCCGCCGCTGACGGTAATACCTTCAATAAACAGCGATGCTTTACGAATATGACGCAGCACATCGTCAACGCTCATGGTCTGCGCCATTGGCGTTGCCTGCTGTGGGCACATTTTCAGGCAGGTATCGCACTGCTCGCAGACGTCCGACCGCCATACCACTTTCCCGCCATCAACGCTGAGGGCGTGATGCGGACACTGCGATACGCATTCCCCGCAGTCGTTACAGCGTCCCATCGTCCACGGGTTATGGCAATTCTTGCAGCGCAAATTGCAGCCCTGTAAGAATAATGCCAGGCGGCTGCCTAGCCCATCGACGCAGGAAAACGCAATGATCTTACTGACTAAAGCGCATCTGTTGTTCATGGCTGACTACGCGTGGCTGTCGTTCCAGGATGCGGGTATTACGTGCGGCTTCTTCTCCCAGCCAGGTGGTATTCGTGCGCGAGCCTTCGGCGCGAAATTTCGCCAGATCCGACAGGCGCACCATATAACCGGTGACGCGCACCAGATCGTTGCCGCTGACATTGGCGGTAAATTCCCGCATCCCGGCTTTGAACGCGCCAAGACAAAGCTGAACCAGCGCCTGCGGATTACGCTTGATGGTTTCGTCCAGCGTCAGAATGTCGCTGATCCCGGCATGATAAAAGGCATGGTGCGGCGCGACGGTTTGCAAATGGGTGATAGGGTCCGGTTCATCGCCATACGGCAGACGCGCGCCCGGCGTAGTGCCGATATCGGAGCTGATGCCAGACTGGGCATGGAGCAGCGCCCGTTGCTTCCAGCCATACTTCACTGGCGTATTTTCGACGAAATCCGCCAGTTGGGCGCTGATACGGTAGCCCAGCTCGTTCGCCGTTTCATTTTTGCCATAACGGGCGTTCAGGCCCGCGTTTTCGCACAGCAGGTTCACGGCTTCCGCCAGCCCGTACATACCGAACATCGGCGCAAAACGTTCGGGATCGATCAAACCTTCCTGTACAAGAAAGCTATTCTCAAAGAAATGTGACTTTTCATAGAGGAATTCACATCGTGAATTAATGATGGCGATCTGCTGTCGGCAGTAGTGCGGTAGCGTGCGTGAAAAGAAGTCATCGACAGACGTACTGCGTTCTGCCACGGCTTTCAGGTTGAGACGTACCAGCGTACTGCCGCCGCCGCCAAGCGGTAGCGAGTTATAACAACTGACGATGCCATAATGGCCTTTTGTGAAAATTGTATCATTTACAGGGCCATTGGAAATGTGTGGCTTACTACATTCACAAATGTTTTTGGCGACCTCCAGCAGCAGATCGTCCGGCGTAATTTCCGCATCGTAGATAAACGTCAGGTTAGGCGCCACCTGCTTTAGCTCGGCATCAGCGCGCAAAATCGCTCGTGTGACAGGCGTATCGGCAGGGCCAATATTGGCATGCATAAAGGCGTCTGGCAGCGTTCTGTCGAGATAACGCCAGAAACGTTTTATTCGAATATCGATCGCATCTTGTGTTAGAATTCTAACATACGGTTGCAGCAACGCATCAAGCTGGCCGAGATAAACCGGCATGGACGTCACGGAAGGAACGTGATGATACAGAATGGTGAGTAGGGATAACGCATCATCCAGATCTTTCGCGCCTTCCAGTTCCAGCCACTGTGAACCGTTAGCCAGAAATCGGGCGTAATCGGGCAACACGTAGCGCGGTTTGAAGGGGGCGTGCCCCTCAAACATATCGCAAATGACGCCTTCATCCAGCGCCTGGCGGGCATCTTCCGGCAGGGTGGGATAAGGCAGGGCGTTTTCAGCTTCCAGCGCCAGAAAATGGCGTTTTTGTTCAGGCGTGAGCACCGGGCTGGTCACAATTTGCTGGCAACGCTGCTGGAGCGCAGTTTCGCATGAGGCAGGCATCTTCGTTTCCTCTTTATGCCGGGACGATGCGCTATTGTAGAAAATGGCGGCAAACCGACTTTGATCCTGATGCGCTTATCGCTCGAAGAACAGGCGGTGACAGCGGGATAATTTGATTCAGATCTCATTACAGTAATGCAAATTTGTACGTAGTTTTCATTAACTGTGATGTATATCGAAGTGTAAACGCGAGTGAATGTTAGAATATTAACAGACTCGCAAGGTGAAATTTTATACGGCAATGCCGTTGGAGAATGTCATGACTGATTTAAAAGCAAGCAGCCTGCGTGCGCTCAAACTGATGGATCTGACCACTCTGAACGATGACGACACCAATGAAAAAGTGATCGCGTTGTGTCATCAGGCAAAAACCCCGGTCGGGAATACGGCGGCGATTTGCATTTACCCGCGTTTTATCCCGATTGCGCGTAAAACTCTGAAAGAACAAGGTACCCCGGACATCCGCATTGCAACGGTGACTAACTTCCCGCATGGCAATGATGACATCGATATTGCGCTGGCGGAAACCCGTGCGGCGATCGCCTACGGCGCTGACGAAGTGGACGTGGTATTCCCGTACCGCGCGTTGATCGCCGGTAACGAGCAGGTGGGTTTTGATCTGGTAAAAGCCTGTAAAGACGCTTGTGCCGCAGCGAACGTATTGCTGAAAGTGATTATCGAAACCGGCGAGCTGAAAGAAGAGGCGCTGATTCGTAAAGCCTCTGAAATCTCCATCAAAGCCGGTGCGGATTTCATCAAAACCTCTACCGGTAAAGTGCCGGTAAACGCTACGCCGGAAAGCGCGCGCATCATGATGGAAGTGATCCGCGACATGGGCGTTTCCAAAACCGTTGGCTTCAAACCGGCGGGCGGAGTACGTACGGCGGAAGACGCGCAGAAATTCCTCGCGATTGCAGACGAACTGTTTGGCGCTGACTGGGCAGATTCTCGTCACTACCGCTTTGGCGCATCCAGCCTGCTGGCAAGCCTGCTGAAAGCGCTGGGTCACGGCGACGGTAAGAGCGCCAGCAGCTACTAAGCTCTGATTTGCCGGATGGCGCTGCGCTTATCCGGCCTACAAATCCAGGCCTGTAGGCCGGATAAGGCGTTAACCGCCATCCGGCGATGTAAGCCTTCTACTCTTTTCCCTCAGGAGGGTACCGTGTTTCTCGCACAAGAAATTATTCGTAAAAAGCGTGATGGTCATGCGTTGAGTGACGAAGAAATTCGTTTCTTTATCAATGGTATTCGTGACAATACTATCTCTGAAGGGCAGATTGCCGCCCTGGCGATGACCATCTTCTTCCACGATATGACCATGCCGGAGCGTGTTTCGCTGACCATGGCGATGCGGGATTCCGGTACTGTCCTTGACTGGAAAAGCCTGAATCTCAATGGCCCGATTGTCGATAAGCATTCGACCGGCGGCGTAGGGGACGTGACGTCTCTGATGTTGGGGCCAATGGTAGCGGCCTGCGGCGGTTATGTGCCGATGATCTCCGGTCGCGGCCTCGGACATACCGGCGGTACGCTCGACAAACTGGAAGCGATCCCGGGCTTCGATATCTTCCCGGACGACAACCGTTTCCGCGAAATTATTCAAGACGTGGGTGTGGCGATTATTGGGCAAACCAGCTCGCTTGCACCGGCGGACAAACGTTTTTACGCCACCCGCGATATTACCGCGACGGTGGACTCTATTCCGCTGATCACCGGCTCCATCCTCGCCAAGAAACTGGCCGAAGGGCTGGATGCGCTGGTAATGGACGTCAAAGTCGGCAGCGGCGCGTTTATGCCAACCTATGAACTTTCTGAAGCCCTTGCTGAAGCGATTGTCGGCGTGGCAAACGGCGCGGGAGTTCGCACTACGGCGTTGTTAACCGATATGAACCAGGTGCTGGCTTCAAGCGCCGGTAACGCGGTGGAAGTGCGTGAAGCCGTGCAGTTCCTGATCGGTGAATACCGCAATCCGCGCTTGTTTGACGTTACCATGGCGCTATGCGTGGAGATGCTGATCTCCGGTCAGCTGGCGAAAGACGACGCCGAAGCGCGTGCCAAACTGCAGGCGGTGCTGGATAACGGTAAAGCGGCAGAAGTCTTTGGTCGTATGGTGGCCGCGCAGAAAGGGCCGAGCGATTTCGTTGAGAACTACGATAAATACCTGCCGACCGCCATGTTGAGCAAAGCGGTATATGCTGATACCGAAGGGTTTATCAGCGCAATGGATACGCGTGCGCTGGGGATGGCGGTCGTCTCGATGGGCGGCGGCCGTCGTCAGGCGTCTGATACCATTGATTACAGCGTTGGCTTTACCGACATGGCCCGTCTGGGCGACAGCATCGACGGGCAGCGCCCGCTGGCGGTGATTCATGCCAAAGACGAAGCCAGTTGGCAGGAAGCGGCGAAGGCCGTCAAAGCGGCAATTATCCTTGACGATAAAGCGCCAGCAAGCACACCTTCGGTCTATCGTCGAATTACTGAATAGTTGTATACTGATCTGATCAATTATTTTTGAAGCACTAAGTACGGAGAAGATATGAAACGTGCATTTATTATGGTGCTGGACTCATTCGGCATCGGCGCTACTGAAGACGCGGATCGTTTTGGCGACGTAGGTTCCGACACTCTGGGCCACATCGCAGAAGCTTGCGCCAAAGGCGAAGCTGACAATGGCCGTAAGGGCCCGTTGAATCTGCCTAACCTGACTCGTCTGGGGCTGGTGAAAGCGCATGAAGGCTCTACCGGTAAAATTGCCGCCGGCATGGACGGCAACGCGGACGTTATTGGCGCATACGCATGGGCGCACGAACTGTCCTCCGGCAAAGATACGCCGTCCGGCCACTGGGAAATCGCCGGCGTGCCGGTGCTGTTCGACTGGGGCTATTTCAGCGACCACGAAAACAGCTTCCCGCAGGAACTGCTGGATAAGCTGGTAAAACGCGCCAACCTGCCGGGCTATCTCGGTAACTGCCACTCTTCCGGTACGGTCATTCTGGACCAGCTCGGCGAAGAGCACATGAAAACCGGCAAGCCGATTTTTTACACCTCCGCTGACTCCGTGTTCCAGATTGCCTGCCACGAAGAGACCTTTGGCCTGGATAAACTCTACGAGCTGTGCGAAATCGCCCGTGAAGAGCTGACCGAAGGCGGCTACAACATTGGCCGCGTGATCGCGCGTCCGTTTATCGGCGACAAGGCCGGTAACTTCCAGCGTACCGGCAACCGTCACGACCTGGCCGTAGAACCGCCAGCGCCGACCGTGCTGCAGAAACTGGTCGATGAAAAACAGGGCCACGTGGTGTCCGTCGGTAAGATTGCCGACATCTACGCCAACTGCGGCATCACTAAGAAAGTGAAAGCGACCGGTCTGGACGCGCTGTTCGACGCGACCCTCAAAGAGATGAAAGAAGCGGGCGATAAAACCATCGTTTTCACTAACTTCGTTGACTTCGACTCTTCCTGGGGCCACCGTCGCGACATCGCGGGCTACGCCGCAGGTCTGGAGCTGTTTGACCGCCGTCTGCCGGAGCTGATGGAGCTGGTGGGTGAAGATGACATTCTGATCCTGACCGCTGACCACGGCTGTGACCCGAGCTGGACCGGTACTGACCATACCCGTGAGCACATTCCGGTGCTGATCTACGGTCCGAAAGTCAAACCGGGCTCTTTAGGTCACCGTGAAACCTTCGCGGATATCGGCCAGACGCTGGCGACCTACTTTGGCACATCGCCGATGGACTACGGTAAAAACATGCTGTGATACCCGTTGTCTTTTGCGCTGTAGATGCGTTGACTTCATTCGCTCACCCCGGTCACATAGTTAATCTATGCTCCCGGGGACTCACGAATTCGTCGCCTTCCTGCAACGCGAAATCCTTAGGGTATTTGACTGTTTTTGCACACGTTTTGTAGGCCTGATAAGGCGTAGCCGCCATCAGGCAATAACAACAAATTTAAAGGGAACTGAAGATGGCAACTCCACATATTAATGCAGAAATGGGTGATTTCGCTGACGTCGTATTGATGCCGGGCGACCCGCTGCGTGCGAAGCACATTGCTGAGACTTTCCTCGAAGATGTCCGCGAAGTGAACAACGTTCGCGGCATGTTAGGTTTCACCGGGACTTACAAAGGCCGTAAGATCTCCGTGATGGGCCACGGTATGGGTATCCCGTCCTGCTCCATCTACACCAAAGAGCTGATCACCGATTTCGGCGTGAAGAAAATCATTCGCGTCGGCTCCTGCGGCGCTGTGCGCATGGACGTCAAACTGCGCGACGTGGTGATCGGTATGGGTGCCTGCACCGACTCCAAAGTGAACCGTATCCGTTTTAAAGATCATGACTTCGCGGCTATCGCTGACTTCGACATGGTACGTAACGCGGTTGACGCGGCAAAAGCGCTGGGCGTAGACGCGCGCGTGGGCAACCTGTTCTCCGCAGACCTGTTCTATTCTCCGGATGGCGAAATGTTCGACGTGATGGAAAAATACGGCGTACTGGGCGTAGAGATGGAAGCGGCGGGTATCTACGGCGTTGCGGCTGAGTTTGGCGCGAAAGCGCTGACCATCTGCACCGTATCTGACCATATCCGTACCCACGAGCAGACCACTGCCGCTGAACGTCAGACGACCTTCAACGACATGATCAAAATCGCACTGGAATCCGTGCTGCTGGGCGACCAGGAGTAAGCAGCAAATCGACCCGGACGAGGTGCGTCAAGGCCTGGTCCGGGTAATGCCAGCGTTATATCCACTCTCTTCTGATAATCTATTCATCTTTCCTCTCGCTCTTTCTTTGTTTGTATTGACAATCAAAGGGCTGTGTCCTTAAATCCATTCAAGTATCTATTCATTAATCTATTCATCTATGAGCGCATTAACCGATTTGCTCTTACAGGGGCCGAGTTCCGCCGCTGAATTAAGATCATCGCTGGCCGTTAGTCAGGCGACGTTCTCTCGTCTGGTTTCCGCGCATCAGGACGTCATCCAGTTTGGTAAAGCTCGTGCTACGCGCTACGCGCTTGTTCGGCCTGTTCGCGGCGTCGCGGCCTTTCCCCTCTGGCAGGTCAATGCACAAGGACAGGCCGCTAAGTTTGGCGTTCTTTATCCGTGTTGGCCTCAGGGGAGTTGCCTGGTTGCGCTTGATACAGGTGAATGGCAATGGTTTGACAGCCTGCCATGGTATCTGACCGATCTTAGGCCACAGGGATTCCTTGGGCGAGCCTGGGGAAGGACCGTGGCTGGGTATGCGCATCTGCCTGATGACATCCGGTTGTGGCAAGAGGATGAAGTCCTGTATGCGCTGCGGGCGTATCAGGGTGAAAATGCGGGCGGCTGGATCGTGGGTGAGGAGAATTACCAGCGTTGGGTGACCGCGCCGGATGCGACGGCGATTACGCAGTCCGAAAAACTCAATCGCTATCAGCAGCTGGCGGAAGACGCGCTCGCAGGTGAGGTCATTGGCTCTTCAGCTGGTGGTGAGCAGCCTAAATTTGCCTGTTTTGCAGAAACAAGATGGGGCAATCAGAACGTACTGGTGAAATTCAGTGCGCGTGAAAGGAACGCCGTTTCTGAACGCTGGAGCGACCTCTTGATTGCCGAGTCCATCGCATTAGCCGTGCTTTCTGCCGCCAGCATCAACGCCAGCTTAGCCACGGCTATTTGCAGCGAGGGAGGACAGGTCTTTCTGGAAAGCATTCGCTTCGACTGCACCGGGATACGTGGTCGTCGGCAAATTGTTTCCCTGGAGGCGTTGCAAGGCGAGTATGCATCTTCGCCAGGCATCTGGCCGGTGGTCACGCATCGGCTTGCCGGGCAGGGCATTATAGATGCTGTTGCCCATCAGCAAATTGAGAAAATTTGGGCGTTTGGTCGGCTTATCGCCAACAGCGATATGCATGCGGGTAACCTCTCGTTTTATTACTCCGATGCCCCGATGGCGCTCGCGCCTGTCTATGATATGTTGCCGATGGCTTACGCTCCGGCGGCATCGGGCATGTTGCGCTACGCGCCTGTCGACATTCGTGTGGAGGCCACAATCGATAAGAAAGCGTGGGAATTTGCCTTGCCGTTGGCCGAGCGCTTTTGGGTGCTGGTCGCTGATGATAAACGCATCAGCGCGGGCTTTCAGGAGATTGCCCGCGCGATGGTGGGAAAATTGAAGTTAGCCGCGCAGACCATCGGGCGGCTGGCGTAGACGCTTAGCGTACAGCTTGAGCCATCCACGCAGCCAGTTCCCGCAGCTCACCTTTCTGAGCCGGGAATTCAGTAATTAAAGATTCGCAGGCCTGCTCCAACACATCCACTCGATACTGGCAGCCTTGTAAACGCTCGCCTAAGGCTTCCAGCGGTGCCGGGTTCAGGCTATCGGTAAACACCTGCGCACGGGTAATCACACCTTTCTCGACGTCAAAATGCAGCTCGACGCCGCCCCAGGTAAAACGTTCGTCCAGCAGATGGCTGAACGCCGGTGCCTGGCCGAAATTCCACTCCCAACTGCTCTGGCGCGCAAAGGTTTCGGCAAAATTCGGCAGATCCGGCGTTTTATCCGGTGAAATCACTTCCGCGTCGACGCGTTCGCCGTAATGGGCGAAAAAGGCTTCTGTGACCGCCTGGCAGACCTGTTCATGGGTGATACCCGGTAATAGCTCGGTAAGATTAGCCACGCGGGAGCGAACGGAGGTAATCCCTTTCGCCGCAAGTTTCTTTTTATCGGGATTCAGATAGTTCGCCAGACGGCTGAGGTCGGCGTTCAACAGCAGCGTACCGTGATGGAAGCCGCGATCTTTGGTTTCGCGATAGGCTGAACCGGAGACTTTGCGATCGCCGTCCGGCGTTCTTACGACCAGATCGTTGCGTCCCGAAGCATCGGCCATGACCCCCAGCGAATTCAGCGCCGCGAGCACAATATGGGTGGAGATGGTTTTATCGTATTCCGGTTTACCGGCCATAAAGGTAAAGCAGGTATTACCGAGGTCATGGAATACCGCGCCGCCGCCGCTGCTACGGCGGGCCAGACGGACGTTATCTTCTTCCATACGCCGCGTATTACACTCTTTCCACGGGTTTTGCGCGCGTCCAATGACCACCGTATCCGCGTTGCGCCACAGGAACAGCACGCGCTGGGTGGCGGGCATCTGGCGGAAAATGCACTCCTCGACCGCCAGGTTAAACCAGGGATCGTAAGAGTCAGAAATAAGCAGGCGTAATGTTGTCATAGTGGTTTTCCTTACCTTTATTAAGCCGTCATTTTACTCTTTTTCCTCACGTTCTTCCTCTTCCGGAACAGGCTTGCTGGCCGTTAGCAGGAAGGGCGACTGCTGCCAGCGGGTGCGTTTACCTTGTAGCAAGGTGCGCGTCAGCACCACGCCTATCGCCAGCGAGAGTAGCAGCATCAGGCGTAGAATGTTGGTGGTGTTATCGACCTGCTTTGCTTCGGTGGCCAGCGTGTGGGTATCCAGCGTCAGGCGCAGGTAACCCAAGGGGCCGTTTTTCCCCTGGATAGGCTCGACAATTTGTTGGTTAAAATAGCTGCCCGCTTTTTTGCCATCCAGCGCCAGCCTGTCGCGCACATTGACGCTTTCGCCAGCGCGAGTAATAAGATCGCCCTGTTCATCATAGACGCCGGCATCCAGAATACGGCTCTCTTGCGTGAGCTGACGCAGCACGGCGTTGATGCGATTTTCATCCGGTGTTTCGCTGCGCATCAGCGGGGCGATGTTGAGCGTCACCTGGCGCGCCAGCGTGCGGGCCAGCTCTTCCAGCTGCGGATTGCGCTGTCGCTGGTGGTTTTGACTAAACCATGAAGCGCCCTGCATGAGCGCGACGAGCAGCGTGAGACAGAACAATACAATGACTGCACGATGCAGCCGAAATTTCAGTTTTGCGCGAGCCATATTCCACCTGCTGAAAATTTGAGGCTTAATGTTGCCAGAAGCGATGGTTACAAGGTAGCCTCATGCGTTATTTTCCGCGGGGCGGTTACCGGCCTGAACGATTTACAGGAGCTTTAATGCCTAACATTACCTGGTGCGATCTGCCTGAAGATGTCTCTTTATGGCCTGGTTTGCCTCTTTCTTTAAGCGGCGACGAGGTGATGCCTCTGGATTACCATGCAGGCCGCAGCGGTTGGCTGTTGTATGGGCGCGGGCTGGATAAGCAGCGTTTAACTCAATATCAGACCAAACTGGGCGCCGCAATGGTGATTGTCGCCGCCTGGTGCGTGGAGGATTATCAGGTCATTCGTCTGGCGGGGTCGCTGACGCCGCGTGCGACGCGGCTGGCGCATGAGGCGCAGCTGGATGTCGCGCCGCTGGGTAAAATTCCGCATCTGCGCACGCCGGGGCTGCTGGTCATGGATATGGATTCCACGGCGATCCAGATTGAGTGTATCGATGAAATCGCTAAGCTGGCCGGTACCGGTGAGAAGGTGGCTGAAGTGACGGAGCGCGCGATGCGAGGCGAGCTTGATTTTACCGCCAGCCTGCGTAGCCGCGTGGCGACGCTAAAAGGCGCGGATGCCGATATTTTGCGCCAGGTGCGCGGGAATCTGCCGCTAATGCCAGGATTAACGCAGTTGGTGCTAAAACTGGAAGCACTTGGCTGGAAAATCGCTATCGCCTCCGGCGGCTTCACTTTCTTCGCCGACTATCTGCGTGACCAGCTACGCCTGACGGCGGCGGTCGCCAATGAGCTGGAGATCATGGACGGTAAATTTACCGGTCACGTTATCGGCGATATTGTGGATGCTGAGTATAAAGCCAATACCTTGCTTCGTCTGGCGCAAGAGCATGACATCCCGCTGGCGCAGACGGTGGCGATTGGCGACGGCGCTAACGATCTGCCAATGATCAAAGCGGCAGGGTTAGGTATTGCCTTCCATGCCAAGCCAAAAGTAAACGAAAAGACGGAGATTACGATCCGCCACGCTGACCTGATGGGCGTGTTTTGCATTCTCTCCGGCAGCATGAACCAGAAATGATTAACCTGCCCAATGGCAAGGCGACCGTAGGCCGGATAAGCGCCAGCGCCATCCGGCAACAGCGTTAACGAAAGAGGTAAAACGTGGCAAAAGCTCCAAAACGCGCCTTTGTTTGTAATGAATGTGGTGCCGATTACCCACGCTGGCAGGGGCAGTGCAGCGCCTGCCATGCCTGGAACACCATTACCGAGGTGCGCCTTGCCGCGTCGCCGACGGTGGCGCGTAACGAACGTCTGAGCGGATACGCCGGCAGTGCGGGCGTATCAAAAGTGCAGAAACTGTCTGACATCAGTCTTGAGGAACTGCCGCGCTTTTCTACCGGTTTTAAAGAGTTTGACCGCGTGCTGGGCGGCGGGGTGGTACCCGGCAGCGCCATTTTGATTGGCGGTAACCCCGGCGCGGGCAAATCAACCTTGCTGCTGCAAACGCTGTGCAAGCTCGCCGAGCAGATGAAAACGCTGTACGTCACCGGCGAAGAGTCGCTACAGCAGGTGGCGATGCGCGCGCACCGTCTCGGCCTGCCGACGGCGAATCTGAATATGCTCTCCGAAACCAGCATCGAACAAATTTGCCTGATTGCCGAAGAAGAACAGCCGAAACTGATGGTGATCGACTCCATACAGGTGATGCATATGGCGGACATCCAGTCGTCGCCAGGCAGCGTCGCCCAGGTCCGTGAAACGGCAGCCTACCTGACGCGCTTCGCCAAAACGCGCGGCGTGGCGATCGTGATGGTCGGCCACGTCACCAAAGACGGGTCGCTGGCGGGGCCGAAAGTGCTGGAACACTGTATCGATTGCTCAGTATTGCTCGACGGCGACGCCGATTCTCGTTTCCGCACGCTGCGCAGCCACAAAAACCGCTTTGGCGCAGTCAATGAGCTGGGCGTCTTCGCCATGACCGAACAGGGGTTGCGCGAAGTGAGCAATCCGTCCGCCATCTTTTTAAGCCGCGGCGATGAGGTCACTTCCGGCAGTTCAGTGATGGTCGTCTGGGAAGGCACGCGACCGTTGCTGGTGGAGATTCAGGCGCTGGTCGATCACTCGATGATGGCGAACCCCAGACGCGTGGCGGTCGGTCTGGAACAAAACCGTCTGGCAATCCTGCTGGCGGTGCTGCACCGACACGGCGGTCTGCAAATGTCGGATCAGGACGTCTTCGTCAACGTGGTCGGCGGCGTGAAAGTCACCGAAACCAGCGCGGATCTGGCTTTACTGCTGGCGATGGTCTCCAGCCTGCGTGACAGGCCGTTGCCGCAGGATCTGGTGGTGTTTGGCGAAGTGGGGCTGGCAGGCGAGATTCGTCCGGTGCCGAGCGGGCAGGAGCGTATTTCCGAGGCGGCGAAACACGGTTTTCGTCGGGCGATTGTGCCTGCCGCCAACGTACCGAAAAAGCCGCCGGAAGGAATGCAGGTGTTCGGTGTTAAAAAGCTCGCAGATGCGTTAAGCGTGTTTGACGACTTATAATTCTCTGTATGTAGTGATGTTGTATAATTTGCCGGATGGCGACGCAATGCGTCTTATCCGGCCTACGGATTGATACGGATTGATGTTGTAGGCCTGATAAGCGAAGCGCCATCAGGCAGTGTTATGCGATTTTTCCAGCAGGAGGCTCTTGTGTCATCGTTCGACTATCTCAAAACCGCGATTAAGCAGCAAGGTTGCACTCTGCAACAGGTGGCTGACGCCAGCGGTATGACCAAGGGGTATCTGAGTCAGTTACTTAACGCCAAAATCAAAAGCCCCAGCGCGCAAAAACTGGAGGCGCTACACCGTTTTCTCGGGCTGGAGTTTCCCCGCCGACAGAAAAACATTGGCGTGGTGTTCGGTAAATTTTATCCATTGCATACCGGACACATCTACTTGATCCAGCGCGCCTGTAGCCAGGTGGATGAGTTGCACATCATTATGGGATATGACGATACGCGCGACCGCGGGCTGTTTGAGGATAGCGCCATGTCGCAGCAGCCCACCGTGTCGGATCGCCTGCGCTGGTTGCTGCAAACCTTCAAATACCAAAAAAATATTCGCATCCACGCCTTTAATGAAGAGGGGATGGAGCCTTATCCGCATGGCTGGGACGTCTGGAGCAACGGCATTAAAGCGTTTATGGCAGAGAAGGGAATACAGCCGAGCTGGATCTACACTTCCGAAGAGGCTGATGCGCCGCAGTACCTTGAGCATTTAGGGATTGAGACGGTGCTGGTCGATCCTGAACGCACGTTTATGAATATCAGCGGGGCGCAAATCCGCGAAAATCCGTTTCGTTACTGGGAATATATTCCTACCGAAGTGAAGCCGTTTTTCGTGCGTACCGTCGCGATTCTGGGCGGGGAATCAAGCGGCAAGTCTACGCTGGTCAATAAGCTCGCCAATATTTTTAATACCACCAGCGCCTGGGAATATGGCCGCGACTATGTCTTTTCGCATCTGGGCGGCGATGAGATGGCGTTACAGTATTCCGACTACGATAAAATTGCGCTGGGTCATGCGCAATATATTGATTTCGCAGTAAAATATGCGAATAAAGTGGCGTTTATCGATACCGATTTCGTCACCACCCAGGCATTTTGCAAAAAATACGAAGGGCGCGAGCATCCCTTTGTCCAGGCGCTGATCGACGAGTATCGCTTCGACCTGGTGATTTTGCTGGAGAATAATACGCCGTGGATAGCTGACGGACTGCGAAGCCTGGGCAGTTCAGTGGATCGCAAAGCGTTCCAGAACCTGCTGGTCGAGATGCTGAAAGAAAACAACATTGAGTTCGTTCACGTTAAAGAGGCTGATTACGATGGCCGCTTTTTGCGCTGTGTGGAACTGGTGAAAGAGATGATGGGCGAGCAGGGATAAGAACCAATGCCTGATGCGACGCTTACCGCGTCTTATCAGGCCTACAGTTTCACAACGTACTGGAATCGCTGGGTTTGTAGGCCGGGTAAGCGCAAGCGCCACCCGGCATTCAGACATTTATTTGGCAATACGCTTGTACTTGATACGCTTCGGCTCCAGCGCCTCGGCGCCCAGCGTGCGTTTCTTGTACTCTTCGTATTCGGTAAAGTTGCCTTCGAAGAATTCCACCTTACCTTCGTCCTGATAATCCAGGATGTGGGTGGCGATACGGTCAAGGAACCAACGGTCGTGCGAGATAACCATCGCGCAGCCAGGGAACTCCAGCAGGGCGTTTTCCAGCGCGCGCAGGGTTTCGATATCCAGGTCGTTCGTCGGTTCGTCGAGCAGCAGGACGTTGCCGCCCACCTGCAGCAGCTTCGCCAGGTGCAAACGACCGCGCTCACCGCCGGACAGTTCGCCAACGCGTTTGCCCTGATCGACGCCTTTGAAGTTGAAGCGGCCTACATAGGCGCGGCTTGGCATTTCGGTATTGCCGATCTTCATGATATCCAGCCCGCCGGACACTTCTTCCCAGACGGTTTTGCTGTTGTCCATCGCGTCGCGGAACTGATCGACCGAGGCCAGCTTGACGGTTTCACCCAGCGTAATGGTGCCGCTATCAGGCTGCTCCTGACCGGACATCATGCGGAACAGGGTCGATTTACCCGCGCCGTTTGGCCCGATGATCCCGACGATAGCGCCTTTCGGTACCGAGAAGCTCAGGTCGTCGATCAGTACGCGGTCGCCGTAGGATTTACGCAGGTTGCTGACTTCAATGACTTTGTCGCCCAGACGCGGTCCTGGTGGAATAAACAGTTCGTTGGTTTCGTTACGTTTCTGATACTCAACGCTGTTCAGTTCTTCAAAGCGAGCCAGACGCGCCTTACCTTTCGACTGACGGCCTTTCGCGCCCTGACGCACCCACTCCAGCTCTTTCTCAATGGATTTACGGCGCGCCGCTTCGGCAGACGCTTCCTGCGCCAGACGCTGATCTTTCTGCTCCAGCCAGGAGGAGTAGTTGCCTTCCCACGGAATACCTTCGCCGCGGTCAAGTTCCAGAATCCAACCGGCAACGTTATCGAGGAAGTAACGGTCGTGGGTAATCGCCACGACGGTGCCTTCGAAGTCGTGCAGGAAACGTTCCAGCCACGCAACAGATTCGGCATCCAGGTGGTTGGTGGGTTCGTCGAGCAGCAGCATATCCGGCTTTTCCAGCAACAGACGGCACAGCGCCACGCGACGGCGCTCGCCGCCGGACAGTTTTTCGACTTTGGCATCCCAGTCCGGCAGACGCAGAGCGTCAGCTGCGCGCTCAAGCTGCACGTTCAGATTATGACCGTCGTGCGCCTGGATAATCTCTTCAAGCCGGCCTTGCTCTGCGGCCAGCTTGTCGAAGTCGGCATCCGGATCGGCGTACAGCGCGTACACTTCATCCAGACGTTTGAGGGCGTTAACCACTTCCGAAACGGCCTCTTCAATCGACTCGCGTACCGTGTGTTCCGGGTTTAGCTGAGGTTCCTGCGGCAGGTAGCCAATCTTAATGCCGGGCTGCGGGCGCGCTTCACCCTCGATATCTTTATCGAGACCCGCCATGATGCGCAGCAGGGTAGACTTACCGGCGCCGTTAAGGCCCAGCACGCCGATTTTGGCGCCAGGGAAGAAGCTCAGCGAGATGTTTTTCAGAATATGACGTTTCGGCGGAACCACTTTGCCGACACGATGCATGGTATAAACGAATTGAGCCACGTTGGACTTCGCCTCTATGTTTATCGTGATGGTGAATAGATTTCAAAGGCGAAGTGTAGCCTTTTTCCCTGCCTAAGCCCAGCCAGCAGATCGCACTCGCAATAAAAGTAAAAAAGTGTCCGTAACGTGGCGCAAATGGCTATGACTGGTTAGCATAAATTCATTACGCGGCATGATGCTGCATTGGATAACAATTGAGGAAGAGCTTGTGGATAGAGCCAAACCATTTGTCTGGCGTCTCGTCGCCGCCAGCGTATGCCTGCTGACCTTTTGTCACCTCGCGCGGGCCGACTCACTGGAAGAGCAGCGTAACCGCTATGCGCAGATTAAGCAGGCCTGGGACAACCGCCAGATGGATGTGGTAGAGCAGATGATGCCGGGTCTGAAAGATTATCCGCTCTACCCGTATCTGGAATACCGTAAGATCACCGACGATTTGATGAACCAACCGGCGATTGCTGTCACGCAGTTTGTGCGCGCCAATCCTACGCTTCCGCCTGCGCGTACGCTGCAATCACGCTTCGTCAATGAGCTGGCGCGTCGTGAAGACTGGCGCGGCTTGCTGGCGTTTAGCCCGGAGAAACCCGGCACCACGGAAGCGCAATGTAACTATTACTACGCGAAATGGAGTACCGGGCAAACGGAAGCGGCCTGGCAGGGCGCGAAAGACCTTTGGCTGACCGGCAAAAGTCAGCCGAATGCCTGCGATAAACTGTTCAGCGTTTGGCGGGCCTCCGGCAAGCAAGACCCGCTGGCGTACCTGGAACGTATTCGGCTGGCGATGAAAGCCGGGAATACGGGTTTGGTTACGGTGCTGGCCGGACAGATGCCGGCGGAATATCAAACGATCGCCTCAGCGATCATTACCCTCGCTAATGACCCTAATAACGTGTTGACCTTCGCACGCACCACTGGCGCCACCGATTTTACCCGCCAGATGGCGGAAGTCGCGTTTGCCAGCGTCGCCCGCCAGGACGCGGAAAATGCGCGTCTGATGATCCCCTCGCTGGTACAGGCGCAGAAACTTAATGAGGAACAAACGCAGGCGCTGCGCGATATCGTTGCCTGGCGACTGATGGGCAACGATGTGACCGATGCGCAGGCGAAATGGCGCGATGACGCGATTATGCGCTCGCAATCGACGTCGCTTATCGAACGGCGCGTGCGCATGGCGCTGGGGATGGGCGATCGTCGCGGTCTCAATACCTGGCTTGCCCGACTGCCAATGGAGGCGAAAGAGAAAGACGAGTGGCGTTACTGGCAGGCGGATTTATTGCTGGAGCGCGGTCGTGACGCCGAAGCGAAAGAGATCCTTCATGCTTTAATGCAGAAGCGCGGTTTTTATCCGATGGTCGCAGCGCAGCGTTTAGGCGAAGAGTACACGCTTAAAATCGATAAAGCGCCCGCCAACGTAAACAGCGCGTTGACGCAGGGGCCGGAGATGGCGCGTGTACGGGAGCTGATGTACTGGAACCTGGATAACACGGCGCGCAGCGAATGGGCGAATCTGGTAAAAAGCCGTAGTAAATCTGAACAGGCGCAGCTGGCGCGCTATGCGTTTAACCAGCACTGGTGGGATCTGAGCGTACAGGCGACGATCGCCGGAAAACTGTGGGATCATCTGGAGGAGCGTTTCCCGCTGGCGTATAACGATCTTTTTACCCGCTATACCCGCGGAAAAGATATCTCACAAAGCTATGCCATGGCGATTGCCCGCCAGGAGAGCGCCTGGAACCCGAAAGTAAAATCGCCGGTAGGGGCCAGCGGCTTAATGCAGATTATGCCGGGAACGGCCACCCATACGGTGAAAATGTTTTCGATTCCGGACTACCGCGGCCCCGGTCAACTGCTGGAGCCGGAGACCAACATCAACATTGGCACCAGCTATTTGCAGTATGTCTATCAGCAGTTTGGTAATAACCGTATTTTCGCCTCGGCGGCGTATAACGCCGGGCCGGGGCGCGTGCGCACCTGGCTTGGCAATAGCGCCGGGCGTATCGATGCCGTAGCGTTTGTCGAAAGCATTCCCTTTTCGGAAACGCGCGGCTACGTGAAAAACGTTCTGGCCTATGACGCTTACTATCGCCACTTTATGGGGCAGAAAGAGGCCTTAATGAGCGACTCTGAGTGGCAGCAACGGTATTAATGCAGACGGGTTATGTTATCATTTGTACTCGTGTAACAGTACAAACGGCGGTATAACATGACCCAGCATTCCCCTTATTCATCGGCTATCGCCGAACAACGTAATCAGGAGTGGCTTCGTTTTGTGGAGTTACTCCGTCAGGCATATGCAGAGGATCTGCATCTGCCTTTATTACAACTGATGCTTACGCCGGACGAGCGTGAAGCGCTGGGAACGCGCGTGCGCATTATTGAGGAGTTGTTGCGTGGCGAAATGAGCCAGCGCGAGTTGAAAACCGAGCTGGGGGCGGGCATCGCCACCATCACGCGCGGGTCAAACAGCCTGAAATCCGCGCCGGTTGAACTGCGTCATTGGCTTGAGAACGTACTGCTGAAAAACGCCTGATTTGCTTGTAGGCCGGATAAGGCGAAGCGGCCATCCGGCAACATCGCGCGAAATGCCTGATGGCGCTGTGCTTATCAGGCCTACAACATAGCGCAAATAATTATCGATACACAGCGTTATGAAACGGGCTTAACGCCAGAATCACCGCCTGGTAGTAAACGCTGGAGCGCGTTAATTTTCCGGCGGTAAATACGCCAATGGCGCCCTCTTTGCGACCAATCTCGTCAATACCGGTATAGTGGGACATCACCGGGCCAAGCGCTTCTCCCTGGCGGACTCTGTCGAGAATGACGGCGGGCAGCGGCAGCGTGGCCGATCGCGCTTCACCGCGCTGAACGCCGTTATCAATCACCACCCAACTGAAGGTGGCATCATCGTCAATTCCGGCTTCAATGGCTACCCAGAAATCAGCTTGTGGATGCAGGCGTCGCGCATTATCCACGCGATTTCGTGCGCCAGCACGCGTTTCCTCGCTTCCGAAGGGCTGCTCCGGTACGCCGCTCTCGACGGCGACGGGCGTAATATGGCACGATCCTTCGCCGAAAATCTCTTCAAATGCCTGTAGAATTGCCTGAATTTTGGCAGGATTGGTGGTCGCAGAGATAACCTGGTGCATAATTAAGCTCAGTTTTAAAAATTTATCGCAGTATAACGGAAAAAAAACATGTTACAGGTATACCTTGTTCGCCACGGTGAAACGCAGTGGAACGCCGAGCGACGTATTCAGGGACAATCGGACAGTCCCCTGACAGCAAAAGGCGAGCAGCAGGCCATGCAGGTAGGAGAACGCGCCCGCAGCCTCGGCATCACCCATATCATCAGCAGCGATTTAGGCCGCACAAAACGCACGGCGGAGATTATCGCCCAGGCGTGCGGGTGTGATATTACCTTTGACTCCCGCCTGCGCGAGCTGGATATGGGCGTGCTGGAAAAGCGCCAGATCGATTCGCTGACGGAAGAAGAAGAGGGCTGGCGTCGTCAGTTAGTCAACGGCACGCAGGATGGTCGTATTCCCGGTGGGGAATCGATGCAGGAGTTGAGCGATCGCGTTCATGCCGCGCTGGCGTCCTGTCTGGAGCTACCGCAGGGCAGCCGACCTTTATTGGTCAGTCACGGTATCGCGTTGGGCTGTCTGGTCAGTACTATACTGGGACTACCCGCCTGGGCGGAACGCCGGTTACGTTTGCGCAACTGCTCTATTTCCCGCATCGATTACCAGGAAAGTCAGTGGCTGGCGTCTGGGTGGGTGGTAGAAACCGCAGGGGACGTTTCGCATCTGGACGCCCCTGCATTGGATGAGCTACAGCGTTAACGGCGAATCGGGATCAGAAATTCGCAGCGCAGGTTGATAGGGCGATCGCCGGTTTTGGTATCTTCTGACGGATAGTATCGCTCTATATCCTGCCCTTTACGACGGGTCAGATTCAGCATTGGCATACAGGTGCCGTAAACGGTCAGGATAAAATCCTGCACGCCGGTTCCTAACCCTTCATAGGTGAACATGACGTATTCACCGCCCTGCAACAGCACAGGATGCGCCGACTGAACATAGCCATCGGCCTGCTCTTGCGGCAGTGCGGTGGTATAGAATACTTCCTGCTCATCGTCTTTCTCCATGCTGGGGCGCGTTTCATTAAGCCCATAAAGCACTGGCGGAATAGTTGGCGAATGACCGAGGAAATCATGCCAGAATTGCACGCGCATTTCGTGGCGGAAGTCGGAAATCTGTTCCAGCGAGCAGGAATAGCTCTGCGTGACGCCAAGGAGCGGCGTATCTTCCAGCGTAACGAACTGATGTTCCGGCACGGTAAACTCGCCCAGCCGTAATGGCGGGCGAATGCCAAAGGCGCTCCATTCCGAGGAGCGACGATACAGCGCTGGCGTCTGGGAAAACTGTTTCTTAAAGGCGCGCGTAAAGGTTTGCTGAGAATCGAAGCGGTACTGAAGAGCAATATCCAGAATTGGACGCGCGGTCAAACGCAGCGCCACTGCTGATTTCGATAAACGACGGGCGCGGATGTAAGCGCCAATGGCGTGGCCCGTCACGTCCTTAAACATTCTCTGCAGGTGCCACTTGGAATAGCCTGCTTTTGCCGCCACATTGTCAAGTGACAGCGGCTGATCCAGATGACCTTCCAGCCAGATTAACAGGTCGCGAATTATGCCAGCCTGATCCATAAAATATCCCCATCCTTTCAACAACGAGCACCCGATATCAGGTAAGAGGATAATAGCATTTTTTGTTCTTTTAGCATTCAGTGTTTTTTTTGAGCTTAAATGCTTTTTTTAGGCAACGTGACAGGTAATTATTCTAATCCTGTGATCTATAACCATTTTATTTTAGAATGTCTAATAATTACGCAATGTAACTTTTATGAATGGTAACAATATGAAATACAAGAGCTTAGTACTTTTCTCAATTTTGTTGCTGCTGGGGCAGAGCGCCCGCGCGGAACAAATTGGTTCAGTCGATACGGTATTTAAAATGTTCGGTTCTGACCATAAAATCGTGGTGGAAGCTTTTGACGATCCTGATGTCAAAAACGTGACGTGCTATGTTAGCCGGGCGAAAACGGGCGGCATAAAAGGCGGATTAGGGCTGGCGGAAGATACGTCTGACGCCGCTATCTCTTGCCAGCAGGTCGGGCCTATTGAACTGAGCGACAAAATTAAGAACGGCAAGGCGCAGGGAGAGGTGGTTTTCAAAAAACGCACCTCATTGATATTTAAGTCATTGCAGGTCGTGCGTTTCTATGATGAGAAACGCAACACGCTGGCGTATCTGGCCTACTCCGACAAAGTAGTCGACGGGTCGCCGAAGAACGCCATCAGCGCGGTGCCGGTCATGCCGTGGCGACAATAACAGGGAAAGAGTATGCAGCAACCGCAGGTCTGGTTAGTCGAGGATGAACAGGGAATCGCCGATACGCTCATCTACACCCTGCAACTGGAAGGGTTTACCGTTGAGCTATTCGCTCGCGGGCTGCCCGCGCTGGAAAAAGCGCGTCAGCAACGGCCGGATGCGGTGATTCTCGATGTGGGACTACCGGATATCAGCGGCTTTGAGCTGTGTCGGCAGTTGCTGGAACGCCATCCTGCGCTGCCGATTCTTTTCCTGACTGCCCGTAGCGATGAAGTGGATCGATTGCTTGGTCTGGAGATCGGCGCAGATGATTATGTCGCCAAGCCGTTCTCGCCGCGCGAAGTGAGCGCCCGCGTGCGCACGCTGCTGCGCCGGGTGAAAAAGTTTGCTGCGCCGTCGCCGGTGGTGCGTACCGGACATTTTGAACTCAATGAACCGGCGGCGCAGATCGCCTGGTTTGGTACGCCGCTCTCGCTGACGCGTTATGAGTTTCTGCTCCTTAAAACCCTGCTGCTGTCGCCGGAGCGCGTGTACTCGCGCCAGCAATTGATGGATATTGTCTGGTCTGATGCCCAGGAGACCTTCGATCGGACGGTCGATACACACATCAAAACCCTGCGCGCTAAGCTACGCGCGATCAACCCGGATCTCTCGCCAATTAACACGCATCGTGGAATGGGATACAGCCTGAGGAGCGTCTGATGCGCATCGGAATGCGTTTGCTGCTGGGCTACTTTCTTATTGTCGCTGTCGCCGCCGTGTTTGTGCTGTCTATCTTTGTTCAGGAGATAAAGCCGGGCGTCCGCCGCGCGACGGAAGGGACGCTGATTGACACCGCAACGCTGCTGGCGGCGCTGGCCCGCGACGATCTCCTTTCCGGCAACCCGACTGACGGCCAGTTGGCGAAAGCATTCGCCCAGCTGCAACATCGCCCGTTTCGCGCCAATATCAGCGGGATCGTCAAAGTGCGTAATGAATACCATGTCTACATGACGGATGCGCAGGGGAAGGTGTTGTTTGATTCGGAAAACAAAGCGGTGGGGCAGGATTATTCTCGCTGGAATGACGTCTGGCTTACGCTGCGCGGACAGTATGGCGCCCGCAGCACGGCAAAAGATGCTGCCGATCCCAATAGCACGGTGATGTACGTAGCCGCGCCGATAATCAGCGATGGACGGATTATCGGTGTCCTGTCTGTCGGTAAACCGAATGCGGCAATGGCGCCGGTGATTAAGCGCAGCGAACGGCGCATTCTGTGGGCCAGCGCCGTTTTACTGGGGATTGCGCTGGCGATTGGCGCGGGGATGGTCTGGTGGATTAACCGCTCCATCGCCCGGTTGACGCGCTATGCGGATTCCGTCACCGAAAACCGCCCGCTTGCGTTACCTGCATTAGGCAGCAGCGAGCTGCGTAAACTGGCGCAGGCGCTGGAGAGTATGCGCATTAAGCTGGAAGGCAAGAATGACATTGAGCAGTATGTGTATGCGTTGACTCATGAGCTGAAAAGTCCGCTGGCGGCGATACGCGGCGCGGCGGAGATTCTGCGTGAAGGACCGCCCGCGGATGTGGTTACCCGCTTTACAGAGAATATACTGGCGCAAAATACACGAATGCAGGCGCTGGTAGAAACCCTGCTGCGCCAGGCGCGGCTGGAAAACCGACAGGATATCCCTCTCGCGCCGGTTGCTGTTGATGAGCTATTTACGCAGCTTAGCGAGGCGCGCAGTATTCAGTTGGCGGCAAAAAAGATCACGCTTACTTTACGGCCTTCCTCGCTGGTTGTCGTCGCCGACGCGGAGCTTCTGGCGCAGGCGCTGGGCAATGTGTTGGACAATGCCATCGACTTTACGCCTGAAAATGGCGTTATCACATTAAGCGCTCAGCCGATGGGGGAGAAAGCGATCCTGCAGGTGACGGATTCCGGCTGTGGTATTCCTGATTTTGCGCTGCCGCGCATTTTCGACCGATTCTATTCGTTGCCCCGTGAAAACGGGCGTAAAAGCAGCGGGCTTGGGCTGGCGTTTGTCAGCGAGGCGGCGCGGCTCCTCAACGGTGAGGTGACGTTGTGCAACCGTCCCGAAGGCGGCGTGCTGGCCTCGTTGACACTTCACCGTCACTTCACATAACTTCAAATTCTCCCCACATCGCGTTCTTACACTGCTGGCATTGCAAAGGAGAACGCTATGTTGAAATCCCCCCTGTTGTGGAAAATGATTACGTTAGGCGGCGCCATGATCCTGCTGTTAATTCCCCTGATGATGGTACGGCACACCATCGTGGAGCGTGCTGATTATCGAAGCCATGTGGAGAATGCTATTCGTCAGAGTACCAGCGGCCCACAAAAGGTTGTCGGCCCGCTGGTGGCGATTCCGGTGACAGAGCTCTATACCGTGCTGGAAGAGGAGAAAGAGGTCCAGTATAAGCGCAGCTATCTCTATTTTTGGCTGCCGGAGTCGCTATTGGTCGAAGGCAATCAAAACGTTGAAGCGCGAAAAATAGGTATTTATCAGGGGCAGGTGTGGCATACCGATATGGCGATAAAGGCGGAGTTTGATGTGGCCCGTCTGCATGAGCTGAACAGACCGAACATTACCCTTGGAAAGCCCTTTATCGTCGTGGGCGTCGGCGATGCGCGCGGTATCAGCGCAGTAAAAGCGCCGCAGGTGAATGGTGAAACGCTCACTGTAGAACCGGGGACCGGCTTACCGGAAAGTAGAGAGGGCATTCATATCCCGCTGCCGGACAGTCAGTGGGCGACGCGCAACCTGACGTTGGCGATGTCGTTAAATTTAAGCGGAACCGGCAGCTTTTCACTGGTTCCCGTCGGGCGTAGCAGTGAAATGACCCTGACCAGTAACTGGCCGCACCCAAATTTTGTGGGGGATTTTCTTCCCGGTAAACGCGAAATCAGCGGTTCAGGATTTCAGGCCCAGTGGCAAACCAGCCGGTTTGCCACGAATCTCGGCGAACAGTTTGCTGATGCGCAAAAGGTGGATTGGGACAACTTACCAGCGTTTAGCGTCGCTGTATCGACGCCAGCCGACCAGTATCAACTGACGGACAGAGCGACGAAATATGCCATTTTGTTGATTACGCTAACGTTTATGGCTTTCTTTGTCTTCGAAACCCTGACGGGGCAGCGGTTACACCCGATGCAGTATCTGCTGGTGGGGTTATCGCTGGTGATGTTCTACCTGCTGTTGCTGGCACTGTCGGAACATATCGGTTTCACGCCAGCCTGGATCGCCGCCAGCCTGGTGGGCGCGTTGATGAATAGCGTTTATTTGCAGGCGGTGCTGAAAGGATGGCGCAATAGCGTGCTGTTTACGTTAGCGTTATTGGCGCTGGATGGCGTGATGTGGGGATTGCTGCGTTCGGAAGATAGCTCGTTGCTTCTGGGTACCGGCGTTCTGCTACTGGCGCTTGGCGGCGTGATGTTCCTGACGCGCCATCTGGACTGGTATTCGCTCTCTTGTCAGCAACGTAAGTCATTACCGCCAGTACAAGATGACGAATTACGTTTGTGGAAATAAATCTAACGGGCGCGCGCGTTAACGTTTTCCCGCGCAGCGCCAGAAAATGTGATGCCGTTAGTTATAGGTCAGGTTTAATGTTGCCGTGGCATTCGCTTGCCCGGCCGTTACCGTGGCGGCGGTTTTATAGTAGCGCGCGCTAATTTTCAGGGTGGTCGACATATTCATGGTTCCGCCGTTAACCGTCTGGCTGCCATCGGCATTGGTGGTAATCGTGTGAGTAAAGAGAGCAATTTTTTGATTGATTGGCAAACTGTCGGTAAAGAAACCGGCGTCCGGCGCCTGAATACCCAACTGTACGCCAACGCCGGTTGCGCTGGTTGGCGCGCTTGCATTGCTCAACTGGATGACTGAATTATCAGGGTTATTTCCGCTGGCAGGCTGGGCGCTTAACGATGCGGAAATAGCGGTGCCTTGTTCGCAGGTCAATAAGATATCCTGCTCGCCTGTACCCGCGGTTTGACTGTTAGCGAAACTGCCTAAATTGACGCTGCCTAAATCAACGGTGATGGCAGGTGTTTCTACCCGACATCCCATCGCTTTCATAATCAATTGCGTATTCCCTAAATACAGATGGGTCAGAACATCGCCGCCGGAGTCTTCCGTTGCGCTATCGCGAAAAGATACGCGCGCCAGTGGACTTTGGAATGTCGCGGTACCGGAGGTGATCGGACCGCCTAAGGCAACCAGTTCAACATTGTAGGCGGGAGCCATCGCATGGTGTGTTTTATTGCCATCGCCATTATGGTAGGTATTATCGATTGGCATGACATTATCGTAAGGGCCAGCATTCGTTTGGGTTTTAATCGCAATGCCCACGCCGGAAATCCCGGTGCTAAATACCGGTGTGTTGTTCCCGTCATTCGCATTGATTGTCGCTGATGTATTTGACTGCGCGCTACCGGGTTCATATAAAAAACCGACCTTATAATCGCGACTACAGCCATCCATTGTGACTTCGGAGGTGGAAACCCAGCCCGATTGCCACAACACTTCGCCTGCGGTATAGGCGTGGCTATCCACCACAAGCTGCGACGGCGGGGTGATAGTGATCGCGCCTTCATTTCCGGAACGTTTACAGGAGGCGTAACCATGACCGGAATACGCGAACAGCAGAATAAGCGCCAGATATAACCTTCTCATGAAAAATTCCTGCTTTTATACCAGGTGAAATAGAAAGATGTTATTGCCATGCGATAGTGATCGTCACAACGGACGTGAAATCCCCTGCCGTGACTTTTCCATACGGGGTATACATCCTTGCGGCGACAGGCAAATTGGCTTCATGGGTATTACTGTTGATATCCACCGTGTAAGTGACGTTGTTGGCCAGATTGACCAGACTTTTACCGTCCAGGTTAAAAAGCTGTAATCCTAAATCCTGCGCCGGATTGGCCGCGCTGTTTGCATAAATCGCAGAAGCATAATTCGGATCGGGATAAGGTACGCCGTTAAATGAAATCGCGGCTTTTGTGGTCGTTGCCGGGCAATTCGTCATTTTTATGGTAAAAGGAATGGTGGCGGTATTGCCACCGGCCACGGCGATATCCGCCCGGGCATATTGTCCAAGAGAGATCGTGTCGGGGACCGTCACGGTACACGGATCGGCATAAATTAATCCCGTAACGTTAATGTCTACGGCATCTGCGGTATTGTATGCCGCGTTGATCGAGGGCGACCATAATGCCAGACCCGTGAACGTTAACAGGGTGGCTAATGCAGCAAATCTGTTCATATTCATCTTTTATCCCACCAGAATCACTGGCATTGCTCGTGTAAGATTTCTACGCCAGAAGCGGAGGGGGAGCTCGGTATACGGTAAGAGACCTGACACCGGTCTGCTGCTGTTGGTCCCCACTTCACTAATAACCGCCCTTGTTTTTCCAGTCCGGTTAACCAGGCCTGCCCCGCATCACCAACAAAACTGCTGTGATTGTCTGGTTTTGTTAAAGACGAGACGGTCGCGCCAAAAGGAACAGGCAGATTGTTTATGCGGGTTAATACCATCAATGCCTTGTAACCAATATTGGTTTTATATTCAGCCCTGACCACCGCGCCACGGGTAGGCACCAGCGTTTTACTGGTATCAATGAGCTCAATATTTTTTCTAATGCCCGTCGTATCTAAAGAGACTTCATTACGATGGTAAGGCGAAGCATAAGGTACGACGGCATAACCCCGAAAATCGGTGTCCACGCCCGTTTCGTTATTCACGGGGACACCCGCTGCGCCAGGAGCTTTAACCAATATGATGGTGTCGTCCATTGGCTGGGATAGTGTCAGGCCATTTCGATGTAACAGTACGCCGCCCTGAACGCCATAATTCAGACGGCGCATATGATTATCGTAGCTATACCCGCCGTTAATATCCGCATACGTCCCGTTATAGGTTGCGCTCACATTACCGCTGGTGGCTTTCTCTTGAGAGGAATAACCTTCCTGAACGCTCCATGAGAGATTTTTCTGTGCCAGCGCTGTTCCGTTTAAACCGACAGTATGCGTGGTATCGCCGTCTTTCGCGGAATTCATATTGTAGGTGGCATACGTTGACGGCATAAAGGCATCTAACGGAATACTAATATTGATTGAAATTTGCTGGTCATTACTGTCTTCCGTATCGTCGTCTTCATCCTGAGAATTATCGGCGTTCAGCGTATAAGAATAGTTAATGCCATAGCTTACGTTATGCCATGTGTTGTTATAGCCAATACCTAATGATGTGGTATGAGTGTCATTCCAGTAATCTTCATTATATAAAGTGAGTGAAATGGAACCGTAGATAATGTCTTGCGACAACGACAGGTCGGTGCGATTACGTACATGATCATAGTGACTATTATCGCTATAGGTATCCAGCACATCCTCAAGAGCGTAGTAATCTTTGGTCGAATAACGGTAGCCAGCGACAGTGAAATTGGTGCCTGTTGACTGAATATCTTTGCTGTAACGAATACGCCAGGACTGTCCGGTAAGCGTATCGCTAACCACATCGCCTGCTTTAATTTTTGACCATGAGTTGGTGACGTCTAAAGACAATGCGCCCAGATCGCCAAGGTTTAAGCCTGTCCCGATGAGCGCCGCATGATAAACATCATTGCTCAGCGTACTCTCTATTCCGCCATAGGCGGTTATGCCGCCTGCTAATCCGTATAAGGCCGTCAGTTCTGCGAAGTTCTGTTGCGCGGAATGCGTATCTGATGAACGCGTGCGGCCTACCGTCAGGTCGTATTTCAGGTGGCCTTCACGCTGTAATACCGGAACGCTGGCGTAGGGCACAATGAAATGCTGTTCAGAACCATCGGATTCTTTGATGGTGACGTACAGGTCGCCCGAACCGCCGGTTGGATAAAGATCGTTGATGGCGAATGGACCCGCCGGAACGTTAGTTTTGTAGATGGTATAACCGTTTTGTTCAACGGTTACCTGCGCGCTGCTTTTGGCCACCCCGCGAATGACCGGGGCGAACCCTTTCATACTGTCCGGCAACATATCGTCATCAGAAGAGATCTGTACGCCTTTAAATGAAATACTGTCAAAGACGTCCGCGGGCGTGTTATTTTCCCCGGCGATCAGCTGTCCTTTTAAAAATTCGATATCGCGAGAAACATAGGTGTAGGCAGAATCCCAGCTATTTTGCCCATCGCTATCATGATTCCAGGTTGAGTAGTTACGAAAACGCCATGCGCCAATGTTAATACCAGGGCGCAGGTTAGCGTATTCGCTATTTTCCGTCCGGTTTTCATCAATATCGTGATCCTGCGATCCGGTAAAACTGTAGTTCAGCAAAAAAGCATTAATGCCTTCATCCCATTCGCTGGTAGGGACGAATTCTCGCGGGTCGGCGATCAACGCGATTTGAGGGATCGCTAAATCCAGCCGGTTACCGATGACATTAAACTTTGCTACAGCGCCAGCCAGCAGACTAAGATCGGTACACCCGTTTGGGTCATTTTTAAGCTCGGGGAAGTTTTCTGTTTTTACGCCCCACTGCTTGAGTTGTTCAACGCTAAGACACGGCTGTAGGGAGAGCTTATTATCTGCTGATTTTTTATTTTTAAAGGCAATATTTTTTGTTTCAACACTGGTGTTATTAATATAAATATCAACATTATAGGTGCCTTCTGCCTGCCCCCCCTTTTCGAAAACCGATAGATCGACATTCTCCACGCCCGGTTCATCATTTTCCAACGATAATGGATTAAAATGATCATGCGCTAACGCTGGTTTTATGGAGCAGCATATAAAGAGAAACGATAACGCTAATTGAGAACGGGGCTCTACTCTGGAGAATTGCACAGTAAAAGTCCTGAAAGGGTAAAAGTAAAGTGAAGTCGTTAATGGCTAGAATGAACCGGAATGCGGCTCTAAACTCATCCCATAATCGCTGATTAATCGCCACGTTACCGTGCCATGAGGGGCGGCAGTAGAACCCAATTTAAATGACGCTGATGATTTTGGCGGAACGAAGGTCGCTGATTTCACTTCATGGCTGTTAAGCGTCACACTGGCAAAGTTCATATAATAGGGAGTGGGGTTATTTACGGTAATAACATCACCTGCCGTCTGCCATTTTAATTGTTGGCTCTGGCTATCAGGCGTTGATTTTGTTAATGCTGGTGGTCGATATATAAGCTTTATTTGGGTATTAATGGAGATTTCCACGCGGTTCGCGGAGGCATTATCATCAATAGAAGGAATACCCTTAATATTGAGCCAGTACATAGACTCCCGATCTGCAGGTAGGGGGGCGCCAGAGCGAATAACCCGAATACTGTTCTTTTGCCCGGCATCAAGGCGAAAAAGAGGCGGGGTGATAATAAACGCCTGCTTATTTGTGACCTGGGGATCGGCAACCGATAACCATGACTGAACAAGATTCGCTTTGCTGTCTTTATTCTCTACATTGATTGACGACTCATCATTATTGCCGTCGAAAACCAGTCGGGTTCCGCCAACAACAATGCTGGCATGGGCAACATGGCTTGTCAGTAATACGACCAACACGGATTTCTTTATGTGTTTCATTTTTTACTCTGTAAAGATGTTTTGCGCTATGGACTGGCATCCTGCCTGTCCACATCAGGATGAGAATGCCTTACTGATACGAAACGGTATACGTAACCTGAGTGCTAACATCTCCACCGGTTACGGTTGCGGAACCATCGTTTGCCATGGCAGCGTAATAGGTAAAGTCTGCTTCCGAACCGTCGGTTGGCAGGTTTACTGCGGCATCATCCGTGTTATCTGTCACATCGCTATGTGAAGCGTTCTGAATAGAAATACCGACACCCGCGGCGCCCGTTTCCGATCCTTCGTCCGCGTTTTTGAAGTACGTTGGGTTGGAATCATCTGTTGCGCCGTGGAAGCGGAACATGGCCTGGGTTGGTACGCCAGTCCCTGCTTCCGGGCAGCTAACCAGGCTTACGGTAAACGGCACGTAATCGGTTGTGGCGCCTTTTTCCGCGATGCGTTCTTTGCTGTAATTGCCTAAATCAATGGTGGTATCCGTGGAGCCATTAACCTGAACCGTACACGCCTGATCGTAAATTTTGCCATTGAACGTAATCGTATTCTGGGCAAATACCGGTGTGGATGCTACGGCAGTTAACATTGCCAGGATGATAATTTTCTTATTAAACATATTAATTGTTGCCTGATTCTATTCGCTGAAAAATAAAGATAGCTATATAAAATAAAATATTATATTTTACTCTGTATGCGCTTCTTTCTGTTCTGTAGATAAGCAGGCGGCTATTCTACGTATATCAACTATGAACTCAATGAAAATTCTGATGCAATATTGAACGGCAGTCCAGTTTCGGACTCGGTAACAAAGTTTAATAAAATACCACTAAAGAAGTATGGTTGATGACTGGATTTATAGAGCAAGATCTCTTTTTTGATAATAGTTATTATTTCCTGGAGGATTTATTTAACTCTATATTGCTTTATTTTTAAGAGTATACGACGCTTGTCCGTTTAAAATGAAACCGGCAGGTTTCGAAGCTCTAACAGTCTTCCATGCAGTATTTTTATATAGTCCCCCGCTTTTAGTTCTGAAAGTACCTGCATGATACGGCTGCGTGAAAGCCCGGTTCTCTGCTGTATGAAGTTCTGTGCGTTGATCTCAAATCGTGAGCTTTCAGGATACGACCACAGTTCAAGTAACAGCGCTTTTATCTGGCTATAGGCGTCCTGCCCGATAAGGTTTCTGTCACGGTTAGTCATGAAAGCAATGCGGTACATCAGGATGTTCGAAATGTCACGCCAGAGATGCTTTTCATCGGCTATTTCCACAAAATCTTTTACTGGGACAGGATAATATTCACAGGTGGTTTCGGCGATAAAAAAGACGTCTGAATTCTCTTCTAACTGGTATAAGTCAGCATAGGCATCTACAAGGCCTAAAATCATTGGTGAGACACCGCAGCCCATTACAATGCTGTCGATACGCCGACATACTTTAATAGCGCCTTTAGTGATTAACAGGATGTGGGATTGATTATCAATCTTGATATCCAGTGTTTTACCGGCCGTAATAGTGACAGGGGAGATGTTTTGAATAACGTGCCGATGAATATTTAAAATGGCTTGCAGGTTTTTTTCTTTCCCTGTGGGACGATACACATTCCCGCCGTTTAACTGCTTCATATCTTCCCCATTATTATGGCTGATAAAGTGGTTGACTATTAAAAGGTAAAGATAAATTTAATATTCACTTAAAATTATAATTAAGTAAATTAAAATAGCCAACAAGAATATTTAAGTCAATGTATTCACCTTATCAATGCATGAGCGACAACGCTGTTTGTAAGGTTAACCATAGTAAATGTGATGATTTTATTTGCAATCATTTTATGACAGCTATCATAGGTACCGTGCTTAACGAGCGCGTAGAGCGTACAGGATAGCGAAGCGATGAACATCGCTGTTGGAGGATACGAATGAGAGAAAAGTACAAAATGCAGGCGGGCGGCGTTTTACTGAGCGAAATCGCCGCCTGCCGGAACTCCTCCCGGCGGGAGCCATAAGCGGTTAGCGGTACTGGACGATCAGACTTTGAATCTCCGGATGATCTTTTAACGACACGTGCCGTACCGTGGCGATTCCATTCATCAACGAAATAGCGTTTCCAGACGGTGTGGCGACTGTCTGTAAATGGGGGATATTATTCCGCAAACATGATACCTCGATATTGCGATCGTGAGGCGCAAGATTACAACCATATTCGACAATCTGGCCTTTGAAATGAATAACGCCTGCGGAGACCGGCGCGGTAGCAGCCAGCGCGGCTGATGAAGCTGACATCGCTGCACAAAACAGGTAGCAGCATAATGGTGATTTTTTCATCCTTTGAAACCTCACGTCCTGTGAGCATCCCCTTATTTTTTGGGGACTAACAAATCCCGTGTATTACTCTTTAATGTAAATACACAAACTACCTTAACTTTCGCAAGCTGAGATAAACAGCGCTATACGACAATTTTTATGTAAAAGAGTACGTCATAACGGCAGGTCAGGAGGGAAAGCGAGGCCGCTTAGCGGAAGGGGGACATAAGAAACAGCCAGTAAGAATAACTTACCGGCTGTTTTTACGGTTTGGCGCCTGGGCCGAATTAATCCTGCAGGTCGCCGCAGAAGCGATAACCTTCGCCGTGAATGGTGGCGATGATTTCCGGCGTATCCGGCGTGGATTCGAAATGCTTACGAATACGACGAATGGTAACGTCAACAGTACGGTCATGCGGCTTCAGCTCACGCCCGGTCATTTTCTTCAACAGCTCTGCGCGTGACTGAATTTTGCCAGGGTTTTCGCAGAAGTGAAGCATCGCGCGGAACTCGCTGCGCGGTAGTTTATACTGCTCGCCGTCCGGGCCGATCAGTGAACGACTGTTGATATCCAGTTCCCAACCGTTGAACTTGTAGCTTTCAACGCTACGACGCTCTTCGCTGACGGTACCCAGGTTCATGGTACGGGACAGCAGATTGCGGGCACGGATGGTCAATTCGCGTGGGTTAAACGGTTTGGTGATGTAATCATCCGCGCCGATTTCGAGGCCGAGAATTTTGTCGACTTCGTTATCGCGGCCCGTCAGGAACATCAGCGCAACGTTAGCCTGTTCACGCAGTTCACGCGCTAACAGGAGACCGTTTTTCCCTGGCAGATTGATATCCATGATCACCAGGTTGATGTCATATTCAGAGAGGATCTGATGCATTTCCGCGCCATCTGTCGCTTCGAATACATCATAGCCTTCCGCTTCGAAAATACTTTTCAACGTGTTGCGTGTTACCAACTCGTCTTCAACGATAAGAATGTGCGGGGTCTGCATGTTTGCTACCTAAATTGCCAACTAAATCGAAACAGGAAGTACAAAAGTCCCTGACCTGCCTGATGCATGTCGCAAATTAACATGATCGGCGTAACATGACTAAAGTACGTAATTGCGTTCTTGATGCACTTTCCATCAACGTCAACAACATCATTAGCTTGGTCGTGGGTACTTTCCCTCTGGACCCGACAGTGTCAAAAACGGCTGTCATCCTAACCATTTTAACAGCAACATAACAGGCTAAGACGTACCGGACACCTAATAAAACTACGCTTCGTTGACATATATCAAGTTCAATTGTAGCACGTTAACAGTTTGATGAAATCATCGTAGCTAAATGCTAGCTTTCATCACAAATTTGCAATATTCCAACTAGTTACGTAAGCCAACTAATAAATGTGATGAATCCAAAGAACAGGATCTATTTTAAATTAAATTATCCTAAATAAACAGCAGGATAACGATGTTCTGTTAACATAAACAGCAATAGTACAGATACGCAATAGTGTAGCGTCTTTTACGAAATCAAAAATGCTTTTTCAGTGATATCCGTTAAAATTTTGTAAATTTGCGAAGCGTAATATGCTTACAAACGCCAGCTAATTTCCTGTAAATTAGTCAAAAAGAGTAATGAAATGCGTGTAACAATCGTTCTTGTCGCTCCCGCCAGAGCGGAAAATATCGGCGCAGCCGCCCGGGCTATGAAGACCATGGGATTTACTGACCTGCGTATTGTCGACAGCCAGGCGCACCTGGAGCCCGCCACCCGTTGGGTCGCACATGGTTCTGGAGATATTATTGATAATATTGAGGTTTTCCAGACCCTTGCCGACGCGCTCCACGATGTGGATTTTACCGTCGCGACGACAGCCCGCAGCCGGGCAAAATTTCATTACTACGCTTCGCCCGCTGAACTGGTTCCCTTATTACAGGAAAAATCACGCTGGATGCGTCATGCCGCGCTGGTTTTTGGCCGTGAGGATTCCGGTTTGACCAATGACGAGCTGGCGCTGGCGGATGTATTGACCGGCGTGCCGATGGCGGCGGATTACCCTTCGCTCAATCTGGGTCAGGCGGTCATGGTGTATTGCTATCAATTAGCAGGTTTAATGCAACAGACCCCGGAATCCGTTGATATTGCTGATGAATCGCAGTTACAGGCGTTACGCGCGCGCCTTTTACGCCTGCTAACGACTCTGGAGGCGACCGATGACCACAAATTAACCGACTGGCTACAACAGCGAATCGGCCTGCTGGGACAGCGAGATACGGTAATGTTGCACCGTTTGGTTCATGATATTGAAAAAAAACTAACAAAATAACGTGCTGTAATTTTTAAAATAATAAGAGATTACGTCTGGTTGCAAGAGATCATAACAGGGGGAATTGGTTGAAAATAAATATATCGCCAGCAGCACATGAACAAGTTTCGGAATGTGATCAATTTAAAAATTTATTGACTTAGGCGGGCAGATACTTTAACCAATATAGGAATACAAGACAGACAAATAAAAATGACAGAGTACACAACATCCATGAACCGCATCAGCACCACCACCATTACCACCATCACCATTACCACAGGTAACGGTGCGGGCTGACGCGTACAGGAAACACAGAAAAAAGCCCGCACCTAAACAGTGCGGGCTTTTTTTTCGACCAGAGATCACGAGGTAACAACCATGCGAGTGTTGAAGTTCGGCGGTACATCAGTGGCAAATGCAGAACGTTTTCTGCGTGTTGCCGATATTCTGGAAAGCAATGCCAGGCAAGGGCAGGTAGCGACCGTACTTTCCGCCCCCGCGAAAATTACCAACCATCTGGTGGCGATGATTGAAAAAACTATCGGCGGTCAGGATGCTTTGCCGAATATCAGCGATGCCGAACGTATTTTTTCTGACCTGCTCGCAGGACTTGCCAGCGCGCAGCCGGGATTCCCGCTTGCACGGTTGAAAATGGTTGTCGAACAAGAATTCGCTCAGATCAAACATGTTTTGCATGGTATCAGCCTGCTGGGTCAGTGCCCGGATAGCATCAACGCCGCGCTGATTTGCCGTGGCGAAAAAATGTCGATCGCGATTATGGCGGGACTTCTGGAGGCGCGTGGGCATCGCGTCACGGTGATCGATCCGGTAGAAAAATTGCTGGCGGTGGGCCATTACCTTGAATCTACCGTCGATATCGCGGAATCGACTCGCCGTATCGCCGCCAGCCAGATCCCGGCCGATCACATGATCCTGATGGCGGGCTTTACCGCCGGTAATGAAAAGGGTGAACTGGTGGTGCTGGGCCGTAATGGTTCCGACTATTCCGCCGCCGTGCTGGCCGCCTGTTTACGCGCTGACTGCTGTGAAATCTGGACTGACGTCGATGGCGTGTATACCTGTGACCCGCGCCAGGTGCCGGACGCCAGGCTGCTGAAATCGATGTCCTACCAGGAAGCGATGGAACTCTCTTACTTCGGCGCCAAAGTCCTTCACCCTCGCACCATTACGCCCATCGCCCAGTTCCAGATCCCCTGTCTGATTAAAAATACCGGCAATCCGCAGGCGCCAGGAACGCTGATCGGCGCGTCCAGCGACGATGATAATCTGCCGGTTAAAGGGATCTCTAACCTTAACAACATGGCGATGTTTAGCGTCTCCGGCCCGGGAATGAAAGGGATGATTGGGATGGCGGCGCGTGTTTTCGCCGCCATGTCTCGCGCCGGGATCTCAGTGGTGCTCATTACCCAGTCCTCCTCTGAGTACAGCATCAGCTTCTGTGTGCCGCAGAGTGACTGCGCGCGTGCCCGCCGTGCGATGCAGGATGAGTTCTATCTGGAGCTGAAAGAGGGGCTGCTGGAGCCGCTGGCGGTTACGGAGCGGTTGGCGATTATCTCTGTTGTCGGCGACGGTATGCGCACGCTACGCGGCATTTCAGCGAAATTCTTCGCCGCGCTGGCGCGGGCTAATATCAATATCGTGGCGATCGCTCAGGGATCTTCTGAGCGTTCCATTTCTGTGGTGGTGAATAACGACGATGCCACCACCGGCGTGCGGGTAACGCACCAGATGCTGTTCAATACCGATCAGGTGATTGAAGTGTTTGTCATTGGCGTCGGCGGCGTCGGCGGCGCGCTACTGGAACAGCTTAAACGTCAGCAAACCTGGCTGAAGAACAAGCACATCGATCTACGCGTGTGCGGCGTGGCGAACTCAAAGGCGTTGCTAACCAATGTGCATGGCCTGAATCTGGACAACTGGCAGGCGGAACTGGCGCAAGCGAACGCGCCGTTCAATCTGGGACGCTTAATTCGCCTGGTGAAAGAATATCATCTACTCAATCCGGTGATTGTTGATTGTACCTCCAGTCAGGCGGTGGCCGACCAATATGCCGACTTCCTGCGTGAAGGGTTCCATGTGGTGACGCCAAACAAGAAAGCGAACACCTCGTCGATGGACTACTACCATCAGCTACGTTTCGCCGCCGCGCAATCACGGCGCAAATTCTTGTATGACACCAACGTCGGCGCCGGTTTGCCGGTAATCGAAAACCTGCAAAACCTGCTGAATGCCGGTGATGAACTGCAAAAATTTTCCGGCATTCTTTCCGGGTCGCTCTCTTTTATTTTCGGTAAACTGGAAGAGGGGATGAGTCTCTCACAGGCGACCGCGCTGGCGCGCGAGATGGGCTATACCGAACCCGATCCGCGCGACGATCTTTCCGGTATGGATGTGGCGCGTAAACTGTTGATCCTCGCCCGCGAGACGGGCCGCGAGCTGGAGCTTTCCGATATTGTGATTGAACCGGTGTTGCCGGACGAGTTTGACGCCTCCGGCGATGTGACCGCCTTTATGGCGCATCTGCCGCAGCTTGACGACGCGTTTGCCGCCCGTGTGGCGAAAGCTCGTGATGAAGGTAAGGTATTGCGCTATGTGGGCAATATCGAAGAGGATGGCGTGTGCCGCGTGAAAATTGCCGAAGTTGATGGTAACGATCCGCTCTTCAAAGTGAAAAACGGTGAAAACGCGCTGGCGTTCTACAGCCACTATTATCAGCCCTTGCCGTTGGTGCTGCGCGGCTACGGCGCAGGCAATGATGTGACGGCGGCGGGCGTGTTTGCCGATCTGTTACGGACCCTCTCATGGAAGTTAGGAGTTTAACATGGTGAAAGTGTATGCCCCGGCTTCCAGCGCGAACATGAGCGTCGGTTTCGACGTGTTGGGCGCAGCCGTCACACCCGTTGACGGCACGTTGCTGGGCGATGTGGTATCCGTTGAAGCAGCGGACCATTTCCGTCTGCATAACCTGGGGCGATTTGCCGATAAACTGCCGCCGGAGCCGCGTGAAAATATTGTTTATCAGTGCTGGGAACGTTTTTGCCAGGCATTGGGGAAAACCATCCCGGTGGCGATGACGTTGGAAAAAAATATGCCGATTGGTTCCGGGTTAGGGTCCAGCGCCTGTTCCGTCGTCGCTGCGCTGGTCGCGATGAATGAGCACTGCGGCAAACCGTTAAACGACACGCGTCTGTTGGCGCTGATGGGCGAGCTGGAAGGCCGTATCTCCGGCAGCATCCATTACGATAACGTCGCGCCGTGCTTTCTTGGCGGTATGCAGTTGATGATTGAAGAAAACGGCATTATTAGTCAGCAGGTGCCGGGCTTTGATGAGTGGCTATGGGTACTGGCTTATCCGGGCATTAAAGTTTCTACCGCAGAAGCACGGGCCATTTTGCCTGCGCAGTATCGCCGTCAGGATTGCATTGCGCATGGACGGCATCTGGCCGGTTTTATTCACGCCTGTTACTCGCGGCAGCCGCAGCTTGCCGCCGCGCTGATGAAAGATGTTATTGCCGAACCATACCGCGCGCGTTTACTGCCGGGCTTTAGCCAGGCGCGGCAGGCGGTGTCGGAGATCGGCGCGCTGGCGAGCGGGATTTCCGGGTCGGGGCCGACGCTGTTTGCGCTATGCGATAAACCGGAGACGGCGCAGCGCGTCGCGGACTGGCTGAGCAAACATTATCTGCAAAATCAGGAAGGCTTCGTTCATATTTGCCGGCTGGATACGGCGGGCGCACGAGTAGTGGGATAATCAATGAAACTCTATAATCTGAAAGACCATAATGAGCAGGTCAGCTTTGCGCAGGCCGTCACGCAAGGACTGGGCAAACAGCAGGGACTTTTTTTTCCGCACGATCTGCCGGAGTTTAGCCTGACGGAAATTGATGAGATGCTCAACCAGGACTTTGTCAGCCGTAGCGCAAAGATCCTCTCGGCATTTATTGGCGATGAAATACCGCAGCAAATTCTGGAAGAGCGCGTCCGCGCGGCGTTTGCGTTCCCGGCGCCGGTAGCGCAGGTAGAAAGCGATGTCGGCTGCCTGGAGCTGTTCCATGGTCCGACGCTGGCCTTTAAAGACTTCGGCGGGCGTTTTATGGCGCAAATGCTGACGCATATCAGCGGCGACAAACCGGTGACGATTCTGACCGCAACGTCAGGCGATACCGGCGCGGCGGTGGCTCACGCGTTCTATGGCCTGGAAAATGTGCGGGTCGTTATTCTCTACCCGCGCGGTAAAATCAGTCCGTTGCAGGAAAAACTGTTCTGTACGCTGGGCGGCAACATTGAAACCGTGGCGATCGACGGCGATTTCGACGCTTGCCAGGCGCTGGTGAAACAGGCATTTGATGACGAAGAACTGAAAACGGCGCAGGGGCTGAATTCAGCTAATTCGATTAATATCAGCCGCCTGTTGGCGCAAATTTGCTACTACTTTGAAGCCGTGGCGCAATTGCCGCAGGGGGCGCGTAACCAACTGGTGATCTCTGTACCCAGCGGCAACTTTGGTGATTTGACGGCAGGACTGCTGGCGAAGTCGTTAGGCCTACCGGTGAAACGTTTTATCGCCGCCACCAACGTCAACGACACGGTGCCGCGTTTTCTGCATGACGGAAAGTGGGCGCCGAAAGCGACGCAGGCGACCCTGTCGAATGCGATGGATGTCAGCCAGCCGAATAACTGGCCGCGCGTGGAGGAGCTATTCCGCCGTAAAATCTGGCGCCTGACTGAGCTGGGCTATGCGGCGGTGGATGATACTACGACACAGCAGACGATGCGCGAGCTGAAAGCGAAAGGTTATATCTCGGAACCTCATGCGGCGGTAGCGTATCGGGCATTACGCGACCAGTTAAACCCTGGCGAGTATGGCTTGTTTCTCGGAACGGCGCATCCGGCGAAGTTTAAAGAAAGCGTGGAGTCCATTCTGGGAGAAACGCTGGCCTTGCCTGAAGCGCTCGCCGAACGCGCCGATCTGCCGCTGCTTTCACATCATCTGCCTGCGGATTTTGCCGCCCTGCGTAAGCTGATGATGACCCGCCAGTAACCATTGCGCCCGGTGGCGCTGTCGCTTACCGGGCCTATGGGGTGGTGTCGATTTGTAGGCCGGATAAGGCGTAACCGCCATCCGGCGATGCCGTTACTGCTCGTAGCGTTTAAAGACCAGCTCGTCTTGTGTGGAGGTTTCTTCATCAAAGAAATACCCTTCACGGTCAAACGCGGTAAGCTGTTCCGGCTTCGTTAAGCGGTTTTCAATAATAAAACGGCTCATCAGTCCGCGCGCTTTTTTGGCGTAGAAGCTTACCACTTTAAACTTGCCGTTTTTCTCATCAAGGAACACGGGCTTAATCAGTTCGGCATTCAGTTTCTTCGGCTTCACCGATTTAAAATATTCCTCGGAGGCCAGATTCACCACCACCCGATCGCCCTGCGCCTCAAGCGCTTCGTTGAGCTTATCGGTAATGATATCGCCCCAGAATTGATAAAGATCTTTGCCGCGCGGATTCTCCAGGCGAATCCCCATCTCCAGACGATAAGGCTGCATTAAATCCAGCGGGCGCAATACGCCATACAAGCCAGAGAGCATACGCAGATGTTGTTGAGCAAAATCAAAATCCGCGTCGTTGAACGTTTCCGCCTGTAGGCCGGTATAAACATCGCCTTTGAACGCCAGAATCGCCTGGCGTGCATTATCCGGCGTAAAATGAGGCTGCCAGTCATGAAAACGCGTGGCGTTGAGATCCGCCAGTTTGTCGCTAATTCCCATCAGCCTGGAAATTTGCGGCGCCGAAAGCTGGCGGGCCTGTTGAATAAGCTGCTGGCTGTGATCCAATAGCTCCGGCTGGGTATAGCGGGTCGTGGCCAGCGGGCTTTGATAATCAAGCGTTTTTGCAGGTGAAATCAGAATCAGCATATCCAGTCCTTGCAGGGAATTTTCTGCGACTTTAGCAAAAAAACGCCGCAGAGTTGACCGATGGTTGCGATTGTCGGCTTAATCGCGCGATGCCGCATCCCAGGTATCTGGCGCCAGTTGTGGTTCGATATCCGGGAAGCGCCGCGGATCGAACTGCGGTCTTACGCCCAGTTTCCGTTGTCGCAGATAATCGCCGGCGAGGGTATACACCACCGGTGAGAGCAACAAAATCGCCGTCAGATTGGTAATAGCCATACAGGCCATGATCATGTCAGCAAGCTGCCATATCAGCGGAAAACTGATGAGCGTACCGGCGATGACCATGCCAAGCGTCGCAAGGCGTAATAGCCAGATGGCCTTTGCGTTATGTAACCGCAGAAAAAACAGATTGTTCTCGGCGTAAATATAGTTGGCGACGATAGAACTGAACGCGAACAGAATGACGATAAGCGCGACAAAACTGGCGCCCCATTCACCGGTCAACGAAACCATTGCATGTTGGAGAAGCTGAATGCCTTCTGTTGACGAATGGGACGCGTGATTCCCCGCCAGCAGGATAATCATCGCGCTGGCGGTACAGATGATAATGGTGTCGCTGAATACGCCAATCATTTGCACAATCCCCTGCGCGACAGGGTGAGGGGGATACGACGTTGCCGCTGCGGCCGCATTAGGCGTTGACCCCATTCCCGCTTCATTAGAGAACATCCCACGCTGAAAACCGCTGGTAATAGCCTGGGTGAGCGTATATCCGGCTGCGCCTGCCGCGGCTTCCTGCCAGCCAAATGCGCTTTTGACTATCGAGGCGATAACGCCAGGCATTTGCTCAATATGCCAGAGGCAAATGAATACGCTGCCGGCGACCCACAATAACGCGATGATGGGAATCAGCCATTGCATCAGGCGGGCGACGCCTTTGATGCCGCGAATGATAATTAACAGGGCACAGAACGCCAGAACAATGCCGGAGATAAGCGGCGGAATGTTGAAGGCGAAATGGAGCGCGCGTGAGACGGCATTCGCCTGCACGCTATTAAAAATCAACCCGTAGGCGACGAGCAGAAAGAGGGCGAAAACCACGCCCATCCAGCGCATTCCCAGTCCGCGCGCCATATACCACGCCGGGCCGCCGCGGAACTGGCCTGTCGGGTCACGTTCTTTATAAAGCTGGGCAAGCGAACACTCGGCGAAGGAGGTCGCCATGCCAATGATGGCCGAGACCCACATCCAGAATACCGCGCCGGGACCGCCTGCGGCGATAGCCAGCGCCACGCCGGCCAGATTACCGCTGCCAATCCGCGCCGCGAGGCTGGTACACAGCGCCTGAAATGACGTCAGGCCGCCTGGCTGCGGGCTAAGGCTGCCTTTCAGACTGCGGCTAAATTGGCGAATATAACGAAATTGAATGAATCCGGTACGCCAGGTAAACCAACATCCTGCGCCGAGCAGCAGGTAAATCATTACCGAGCCCCAGAGTATTTCGTTAATAAAACTGAAAAACTCAGGCATTAACGTCCCTCTTGTTGATGCCGGCACGCTTTGATAATCCTGTATAAGCGTGACCCATGATGTAGATGACCTTGTCAGACTAATATTAACGGCAGTTTACCATAAATACGGCGGTATCCTTTAATTGCGCATCAACCGTCGGCAGATACGCAAACAGTGCACAAGGGCAGCCAGGTGCATGTAGGCGGTTGCGCTGTGAGTGCGTCGTGTTATCATCAGGGTAGACCGGTTACATCCCCTAACAAGCTGTTTAAAGAGAAACTCTATCATGACGGACAAATTGACCTCCCTTCGTCAGTTCACCACCGTAGTGGCTGATACCGGAGATATCGCGGCAATGAAACTGTATCAGCCGCAGGATGCTACAACTAACCCTTCTCTCATTCTTAACGCAGCGCAAATCCCGGAATATCGTAAGCTGATTGACGATGCTGTCGCCTGGGCGAAACAGCAGAGCAGCGACCGCGCGCAGCAGGTTGTTGACGCGACCGATAAGCTGGCGGTGAATATTGGCCTGGAGATCCTGAAGCTGGTGCCGGGGCGTATTTCTACCGAAGTTGACGCGCGTCTGTCTTATGACACCGAAGCGTCTATCGCCAAAGCAAAACGTATCATTAAACTCTACAATGATGCGGGTATCAGCAACGATCGTATCCTGATCAAGCTGGCGTCCACCTGGCAGGGCATTCGTGCAGCCGAACAGCTGGAAAAAGAAGGCATCAACTGTAACCTGACGCTGCTGTTCTCCTTCGCGCAGGCGCGTGCGTGCGCCGAAGCGGGCGTCTACCTGATCTCGCCGTTCGTAGGTCGTATTCTTGACTGGTATAAAGCCAATACCGACAAGAAAGACTATGCGCCAGCTGAAGATCCGGGCGTGGTTTCCGTAACGGAAATCTACGAGTACTACAAACAGCATGGTTACGAAACCGTCGTTATGGGCGCAAGCTTCCGTAACGTAGGCGAAATTCTGGAGCTGGCGGGCTGCGACCGTCTGACTATCGCACCGGCATTGCTGAAAGAACTGGCGGAAAGCGAAGGGGCGATTGAGCGTAAGCTCTCTTTCTCCGGCGAAGTCAAAGCGCGCCCGGAACGCATTACCGAAGCCGAGTTCCTGTGGCAGCATCACCAGGACCCCATGGCGGTTGACAAACTGGCGGATGGTATCCGTAAGTTTGCGGTAGACCAGGAAAAACTGGAAAAAATGATCGGCGATCTGCTGTAATCATTAACGCGTGGCCCTGATATGGGTCACGCTACCTCTTCTGAAACCTGTCTGTCCTTCCCTTCGCAGTGTATCATTCTGTTTAACGAGACTGTTTAAACGGAATAATCATGGATACCTTACGTATTGGCTTAGTTTCTATCTCCGACCGCGCTTCAAGCGGCGTTTACCAGGATAAAGGCATTCCTGCGCTTGAGGAGTGGCTCGCTTCTGCGCTGACCACGCCTTTCGAGGTTCAGCGGCGCTTAATTCCTGATGAACAGGAAATTATCGAGCAAACGTTGTGTGAACTGGTTGATGAGATGAGCTGTCATCTGGTGCTGACCACTGGCGGTACCGGTCCGGCGCGTCGCGACGTCACGCCGGACGCGACCCTTGCCATCGCCGACCGTGAAATGCCAGGTTTTGGCGAGCAGATGCGCCAGATCAGCCTGCGCTTTGTGCCGACCGCCATTCTTTCCCGCCAGGTGGGCGTTATCCGTAAACAGGCGTTAATTCTTAATCTGCCTGGACAGCCAAAATCGATCAAAGAAACGCTGGAAGGCGTAAAAGCGGACGATGGCAGCGTTAGCGTGCCGGGCATTTTTGCGAGCGTGCCGTATTGCATACAGCTGCTTGACGGGCCGTATGTCGAAACCGCGCCGGAAGTGGTTGCCGCTTTCCGTCCAAAGAGCGCCAGACGTGAGAATATGTCGGACTGACCGGAAAATACTGATAGTAGGGTTATTCCTCCCGGTGCGGGAGGAATAAAAGAGATTTAGTGCGCCTCGCCGATTGGCAGAATAGTGCGGCCAAATTGCTCGTTTAGCACTTCACCCATCGCCAGATAAATAGCGCTGGCGCCGCAAACCAGACCAACCCAGCCTGCGATATGGATAGTTGCTTCGTTACCGGTGATATTGCCGACCGCCAGCAGAGCGAACAGTACGGTCAGGCTCAGGAAAACAAATTGCAGCGCGCGGGCGGCTTTCAGCGTACCGAAGAACATAAACAGCGTGAACACGCCCCACAGACCTAAATAAGCGCCGAGTAGCTGAGCGTCAGGCGCATCCGTCAGGCCCATTTTCGGCATCAGCAGGATAGCGACCAGCGTCAGCCAGAACGAACCGTAAGAGGTAAAGGCCGTTAAACCAAAGGTATTGCCTTTTTTATACTCCAGCAGACCGGCAAAAATTTGCGCGATACCGCCGTAGAAAATCCCCATCGCCAGAATAATACCGTCCAGGGCGAAAAAACCGGCATTGTGCAGGTTAAGCAGAATGGTGGTCATGCCGAAGCCCATCAGGCCCAGCGGTGCCGGATTAGCCAACTTAGTGTTGCCCATAATTCCTCAAAATCATCATAATTGAATGGTGAAATAGTTTCCCAGAATAACGAGTTCCGTATTCGGGGCGCGGCATAATAATCAGGGGGAAGAGGACTGTCTATGATCTAATAAGGGGGAAAAGAAAATATTTCCCCCTGTGAGGGCATTCACGCCTGAACGGCTGCCATCATTCGTCGCAGGCAGGCTATTTGCAACACCGCCGGAATAGTCACGCGATACGCGCTGCCGCTCATCGCTTTGACGCCGTTTAACGCCGCGCCGACCGGGCCGCCAAGACCTGCGCCGCGCAGCAATCCGTGGCCCAGGATGCTCATTGCGGCATGGGTACGCAAAATGCGGGTAAGCTGGGTGGAAAGCAGGTGGGAGACCCCTTTTGCCAGACTGCGATCTTTCATGAGCAGCGGCAGCAGTTCTTCCAGTTCAGAAACTTTGGCGTCTACGGCTTGCAGAAATTCCTGCTTATGCGCCGCGTCCATCTTCTGCCAGGTATGACGTAAAAAATGCTCCAGCAGTTGCTGTTCTATTTCAAACGTCGACATGCTTTTATCTGCTTTGAGTTTTAGCCGTTTTGCGACATCCAGCAGAATCGCGCGGTACTGTTTTCCGTGTCCGCGCAATTTGTTGGCGATACTGTCGCCGCCGTAATGCTGAAACTCGCCGGCAATGAGCTGCCAGTTACGGCGGTGTTGCTCCGGGTGACCTTCCATCGCTTTGAACAGCTCGTTATGGCTAAGAACGCTCGACAAGCGAGCTTTGCCCTTTTCGTTATGCGTCAGCAAACGGGCGAAATCGGCGAGTTGTTCTTCGCTACAATGCTGAAGAAAGTCTAAATCCTCGTCGTGTAAATAGGTGACGTTCATTTTCAGTCTGGCTTTTGGAATAGAAATAACAGCGATTAATCGTCGCCAATGACTTTAAGTCTCGCCATATCGGAAGAATTTACCGTATGGCCTGAGAAGGTAATCTTTGATACGCAGCGTTTGTTGTCGTTATCGCTATTAATATTGATCCAGCCTGTCGTCTGGCCTTCTTTGATTGAGGAAGGGACGTTCAGGCTTTGGCTGGCGCTACGCGCAGTTTTAAAATAGACGGATGCGCCGCTAAGTTCGATGTCGCCGTGATCCGCCGTGAGTTGAATGCGCTTCACGATGCGGCAGACGGGAATTTTCAGCGTGAGATCGTTCGTTTCATTTCTGGGCATGGCAATAACACCCAGTATTTTATGGTCGTTCGCGTGCGCGACGCTACTTAACGCCAGGCCGAAAAGCAGGCCGGCGGAAATCGTTAACACAGATCGCATGGAATTTCTCTTTGACGGGTTCAATAAGCAATACCGTCTATCATACTCTGCTCATGGCAACGATTCAGTTTTGTAATCTTTTCTTTTTATTACAATTTTTATGTGAATGGTATTCGTTATTTAATTTATTTCATGAATGTTTATCTGTCTGGTTTTCCATCGCGCCCTCTCGTCACTAAAAAATTTTTTCATCTCCCCCTTGATGACGTGGGTTACGACCCCATCTTGTAGTCAACCGCAGTGGTGAGTCTGAAAAAAAACGATTCAGGGTAGTTGAAACCGCACGTTTCGCCCTTATTACAGATTCACAACCACATGATGACCGAATTTTTAGTGGAGACGTTTAGATGGGTAAAATTATTGGTATCGACCTGGGTACTACCAACTCTTGTGTAGCGATTATGGATGGAACGCAGGCACGCGTGCTGGAGAACGCCGAGGGCGATCGCACTACGCCTTCTATCATTGCTTATACCCAGGATGGTGAAACTCTGGTTGGTCAGCCGGCTAAACGTCAGGCAGTGACAAACCCGCAAAACACCCTGTTTGCGATTAAACGCCTGATTGGCCGCCGCTTCCAGGACGAAGAAGTTCAACGTGACGTTTCTATCATGCCGTACAAAATCATCGGCGCCGACAACGGCGACGCATGGCTTGATGTGAAAGGTCAGAAAATGGCGCCGCCGCAGATTTCTGCCGAAGTGCTGAAGAAAATGAAGAAAACGGCTGAAGATTATCTGGGCGAACCGGTAACTGAAGCGGTTATCACCGTACCGGCTTACTTTAACGATGCGCAGCGTCAGGCTACCAAAGATGCTGGTCGTATCGCGGGGCTGGAAGTTAAACGTATCATCAACGAACCGACTGCCGCAGCGCTGGCTTACGGTCTGGATAAAGAAGTCGGCAACCGTACTATCGCGGTTTACGACCTCGGTGGTGGTACTTTCGATATCTCTATTATCGAAATCGACGAAGTTGATGGCGAAAAAACCTTTGAAGTTCTGGCAACCAACGGTGATACCCACCTGGGTGGTGAAGACTTCGATACCCGCCTGATCAACTACCTCGTTGACGAGTTTAAGAAAGATCAGGGCATTGACCTGCGTAACGATCCGCTGGCCATGCAGCGCCTGAAAGAAGCCGCAGAAAAAGCCAAAATCGAGCTGTCTTCTGCGCAGCAGACCGACGTGAACCTGCCGTACATTACCGCAGATGCCACCGGTCCGAAACACATGAACATCAAAGTGACTCGTGCGAAACTGGAAAGCCTGGTTGAAGATCTGGTGAACCGTTCTATCGAGCCGCTGAAAGTCGCACTGCAGGACGCTGGCCTGTCCGTGTCTGATATCAACGACGTGATCCTCGTCGGCGGTCAGACCCGTATGCCAATGGTGCAGAAAAAAGTGGCTGAGTTCTTTGGTAAAGAGCCGCGTAAAGACGTTAACCCGGACGAAGCTGTGGCTATCGGCGCAGCGGTACAGGGCGGCGTGTTGACCGGTGATGTGAAAGACGTACTGCTGCTGGACGTTACCCCGCTGTCTCTGGGTATCGAAACGATGGGTGGCGTGATGACTCCGCTTATCACCAAAAACACCACCATCCCGACCAAGCACAGCCAGGTGTTCTCTACTGCGGAAGACAACCAGTCTGCGGTAACCATCCATGTGCTGCAGGGTGAGCGTAAGCGTGCGTCTGATAACAAATCTCTGGGTCAATTCAACCTGGATGGCATCAACCCGGCGCCGCGCGGTATGCCGCAGATCGAAGTCACCTTCGATATCGATGCTGACGGTATCCTGCACGTCTCCGCGAAAGATAAAAACAGCGGCAAAGAGCAGAAGATCACTATCAAGGCGTCTTCTGGTCTGAACGAGGAAGAAATTCAGAAAATGGTTCGCGATGCAGAAGCGAACGCTGAATCCGACCGTAAGTTCGAAGAGCTGGTTCAGACCCGTAACCAGGGCGACCATCTGCTGCACAGCACTCGTAAGCAGGTTGAAGAAGCAGGCGATAAACTGCCGGCTGATGACAAAACCGCTATCGAGTCTGCCCTGAGCGCGCTGGAAACTGCCCTGAAAGGCGAAGATAAAGCCGCTATCGAAGCGAAAATGCAGGAACTGGCGCAGGTTTCCCAGAAATTGATGGAAATCGCTCAGCAGCAACATGCGCAGCAGCAGGCTGGCTCCGCTGACGCTTCTGCAAACAACGCGAAAGATGACGACGTTGTCGACGCTGAGTTTGAAGAAGTAAAAGATAAAAAATAATCGCCCTTTGAACGGGTAATTACTGGCACGGGCGAAGAGGTTTCCTCTCCGCCCGTGTATGCATGTTAAGGGCAGATAAAAAGAGATGGCGAAAAGAGATTACTACGAGATTTTAGGCGTTTCCAAAACAGCGGAAGAGCGTGAAATCAAAAAGGCGTATAAGCGCCTGGCCATGAAATATCATCCGGACCGCAATCAGGGGGATAAAGAGGCCGAAGCTAAGTTTAAAGAGATTAAAGAAGCCTACGAAGTGCTGACCGATGCGCAAAAACGCGCAGCCTACGATCAGTATGGTCACGCCGCGTTTGAACAAGGCGGGATGGGCGGCGGATTTGGCGGCGGCTTTAATGGCGGCGCTGATTTCAGTGATATCTTTGGTGACGTTTTTGGCGATATCTTTGGCGGCGGGCGTGGTCGCCAACGTGCGGCGCGTGGGGCTGATTTGCGTTATAACATGGATCTCACCCTGGAAGAAGCGGTGCGTGGCGTGACCAAAGAGATCCGTATTCCGACGCTGGAGGAGTGCGACGTTTGCCACGGCAGCGGCGCGAAAGCTGGTACGCAACCGCAAACCTGTCCGACCTGTCATGGTTCTGGTCAGGTACAGATGCGCCAGGGATTCTTTGCTGTACAGCAGACCTGCCCACACTGTCAGGGACGCGGTACGCTGATCAAAGATCCGTGCCATAAATGTCACGGTCATGGGCGTGTTGAAAAGAGTAAAACTCTGTCCGTTAAAATCCCGGCGGGCGTGGATACCGGCGATCGTATTCGTCTGGCAGGCGAGGGCGAAGCGGGCGAGCATGGCGCACCGGCAGGCGACTTGTACGTTCAGGTCCAGGTGAAACAACACCCTATTTTCGAGCGTGAAGGCAATAATCTTTATTGCGAAGTGCCGATCAACTTTGCGATGGCGGCGCTGGGCGGTGAAATTGAAGTGCCGACGTTAGATGGTCGCGTGATGCTGAAAGTACCGAGCGAAACACAAACGGGCAAGCTGTTCCGTATGCGCGGCAAAGGCGTGAAGTCCGTACGCGGTGGCGCGCAGGGCGATTTGCTGTGCCGTGTGGTGGTTGAAACGCCGGTCGGTCTGAGCGAAAAACAGAAGCAATTGCTAAAAGATCTTCAGGAAAGTTTTGGCGGCCCGACGGGAGAGAAAAACAGCCCGCGTTCAAAAAGCTTCTTTGACGGCGTGAAAAAATTCTTTGACGATTTGACTCGCTAATCTTTTTCCCGTTGTATTTTTCTTCAGCCCGGGTGTATATCCGGGCTTTTTTCTGCCTGTACGCGCCCAGGCTTCTGTTAAACGCATCGTATCCTCTCATTTGTTGATATTTTGTTTTTACTGATAAACAAATTGATGTTAATCAGCAGTTTTGTATACGCTTATTCTTTAAAAAAACGTGATGTGATGACATTAATGATTGCTTTTTTAGATGCTGTGAATTGATTTATCTTGAGTATTATCTATATTGCTTTTTTTAGTTTCCGGAGGCAGACAGCGAATGGGATCGAAAGGTGCCAACAAGAGCTTTGATTATAATTTAATCAAAATTCTTGACGCTGTTATTTTGTCAGGAAATGCGGCTATGGCGGCAAAAAAGTTAGGCATTACACCGGCTGCCGTTTCTCTGGCGTTAAAGCGCCTGCAGAGTTATTACCCGGAAGAACTGTTTAGCAGAGGGAAAGGCGGGCTCATCCCCACAGCTAAGGCTGTCGACATTCACCAAAATTTCAGTCAGGTGATGAAACTGGTGGATGACACATTTCTCTGTAATAGCAAAAAAGATGAAGCGTTCCAGATAACGTTATTAGGCAGTGATATTGTTGAAAGCTATTATCTTTCTCAGCTCTATAACAGCGATATATTTGACCGTATTTTGATAAATCATTTCACTGTCAGAAATATGAGTCGGGAGCATATCAGCGAACTTCTGTTTACTGCGCAAGGCGATCTGTTGATTAGTGCCGAACCTTTGCTGGAGTCCGGCATAGAGAATCAAATTATTGATAGTTTTAAATCATTTGTTTGTATCTGTAGCAGTAAACACATGCTGAGTACCCTCTCACAACTGTCGCTACATCATTTTTATTCTTCGCGTCATGCGTTATATCAGCCGGGGATGGGGGCTTCAGTGATATATCATGATAGCGAGTTATTTAAGGATGAGCTTTACTATACTGGCAGGCGTATTGTCGGCTATCGCAGTGATTCGATTAGCGGTTTGATGAGCATGATCGAACGAACCTCATTGATTGCATTGATGCCTTTGAAATTAGCGCTTTTTTATAAAAATCATCGTAAATATGACATTAAATTTATTCAGCCTCCGCCCGAACTGGCTTTGAAGTCAGTTCAGGTCTATGCATCCTGGAATAAAAATAGTAGAAATATATCGACGATTAATGAGATGGTAAGTATGTTACAAACGCTTTCCTCCTTCCGTCGCTAATACACCTCATTTTTACGCTTTGATTTAATATGGTTTTAAATGATGTGCTTTGATTTTTACCCTTCTGACAGGGCGCTTACACTCCTTGTGTTAATTATTCATTTATAATGATTTCGGAGTGTTAAAATGTCTATTCCCAACCATGTGTCGACAACGGAAGTTGTGCTATTGGAGCTAGAGATCTTACTCACTATTATTTCGATTGGCGCGTGGGGAGGCTTTGTCAGCTATCTTTTACGCAAAGATAAGACAGAATATAATAGTTCTCATGAAAGTATTAAATATTGCTTAACGCAGATCGTGATTTCCTGCTTCACCAGTTTCTTGTTAAGCGCGATTGCGATCGAAAAAGAATGCAGTTTCAACATTGTTCTGTTGGCGGCAGGCTTAGGCGGTGTTTTCGCGAGTCCGATCTTAAAGATTCTTGGGCGGCGGATTAAAAAAATTATCGAAGGTAATAATTCAGATTAATTATCATTCGCAGTATCAGGCTCATCCGTGAGCCTTTTACGCGTCTTTTTTCAGCCGGGTCTAGGTCACTCTATTCTTGATCCAGCCATAAATAAATTGTTCGTTATTGTGGTTTTTCTCAGCAACGTTTAAGTAGTACGTGCCCTGACTGCAATTGAGGGCTTTCACCAAAACGGCTTCCCCTTCCTGGCCTCGCCAGGCCAAATAATGTTCGAGAGCGGCAAGCGTCCGCGGGCCAATATTGCCATCCACATGAATATCCGGGTAGCGTTTACCTTCGTGATTAAAGACGTTCAACCAGCGTTGCAGCCACGCGCTGGGGTGGTAAGCGCCTATGTTGACTGCCGCATCGCACAGCTCGAAGGAGACTGGCCACGATAGCGTCGAGATGACGTCAAAACCTGGTTTTATCCAGTAATCCTCTTCAAGAATCGCGTAGGCTTCAGCGTGGGTCAGATCCCGCATATCGCCAGCATATCCATGCGCTCGCGCCGTGGCTTCGGTAATGCCCCAATGGGTGGCGCCGCCTTTATCTTTAGGGTTAAATACGTAACCGCCTTCAAGCGCAATAATTCCATCTATAATTGGATTCATCTTCCCTTTCCTTCGCTTAGTGAATATGCAGGTACATGAGAGAACCTAACGTTACTGAAAATACGGTCGTCAGGGCGGCGATGGTTTGCCGTACAATCTGTTTTTTTCTTCCCTTTGTTTCGCTATCCGTCGCGATAATGGCGATATCACTATTCACTTTGAGACCTTGTCTTGGAATGGTAATAAAAAGATCGTTAATACCAAGCGCTTTAAGGTCACGTCTGATTAAATAGAGAATCTGCGTTAGATTTGCATCATTAACATAGTGGCTTCGACTTCCCCATAACGCAGTGGTTATTTTTTGTCGCTCGATAATCTCCAGATGAGCATTCTCGATGATGAAACTGAGACATTTGGCTCTCATCGCAGTCATTTTAATAACCTGTGAATTTGAGACCGTCCTCAGTTCATATTTACCTTCATTGTAAATGCAATTGCTATTAATGATATAAGTTTTCATAACGTCTTCCTTTAGAAATGTACATCCTGGTTGTCTGTGGTGACTATATTGTATGAGAAATGTCTTAATCCAATAAATGTCACTGGTTTTATTGTATTGTCATTGTCTATAGCGAGTGTAATCACATTATTTCATTGTAATTAAATGATATTTAATTACATGATAAATGATATTTACTATGTTCTCACCAGAACGGAATAAGCGGGCGCTGAGAGGTGTTGTTTTCTCTTCGTTAGACGGTGTTGTTAACCTCATTTTTATGATTTTTATATCATCTAAAAAGATGATGTTTTGTGATTAGCTATTTTTTATGCCTGTAACGATTATGGACCCCGCAGAACGAGCTGCGACAATTTTGAAACGTAAAAGGAAATTTGAAAATGGCTACAAGCAAACTGATTCAAGGCGATACAATTACTGAAACTACTCATGCAGCGAATGGTTTTGACCCTGCAACAAGCGATGATAAAATAAGCTATACTTCCGCTCGTGTTGCGAAACCGGTATACAATAAATATAAAAATTCCACGACTAAACCGAAGGTATTCGGTTATTACACCGACTGGTCACAGTATGACAGCCGTCTGCAAGGCAATATGTCCCAACCGGGCCGTGGTTATGATTTAACCAAAGTTTCACCGACGGCTTATGACAAACTGATTTTTGGCTTTGTTGGCATCACCGGTTTCAGAAAAATTGATACAGAAGACCGCGATGTCGTAGCAGAAGCGGCAGCGCTGTGCGGCAAAGTGAAATATGAGCCGACCTTCCTCGACCCATGGGGCGACTTCCAGTCTTATATCAACCTCGGCTTTGATGTCAGCGGCTGGGATGTGGATCCGAAGACTGTAACTCAGTCTAACGCCAAGGGTCTGCTGGGCGCGCTGCGTGATATGCAGGCAAAAGCGAAAGCCGCAGGTCACACGCTGGCGCTCTCCATGAGTATCGGCGGCTGGAGCATGAGTAACGGGTTCCACGAAACCGCCGCTTCTGACTCTTCTCGTAAAATCTTCGCCAAAGGCGTGGTGAAACTGTTCAAACAGTTCCCGATGTTCAGCGAAGTGGATATTGACTGGGAATACCCGAACAATGAAGGGGCGGGCAACCCGTTTGGTCCGGAAGATGGCGCTAACTACGCGCTGCTGATTGCCGAACTGCGTAAACAGCTGGATTCCGCGGGTCTGAGCAATGTGAAGATCTCTATTGCCGCTTCTGCTGTCACTACTATTTTTGACTATGCGAAAGTAAAAGATCTGATGGCTGCCGGCCTGTATGGCATCAACCTGATGACCTATGACTTCTTCGGTACGCCGTGGGCGGAAACGCTGGGCCACCACACCAACCGCAAAGCGCTGGAAGAGGGCGGCTGGGCTGTCGAAACTATCGTTGATCACCTGCTGGCGGAAGGTTTCTCCGCTGACCGTATCAACATCGGTTATGCCGGCTATACCCGTAACGCTCGTCAGGTAGAAATTGAATCCCTGTCGCCGCTGAAAGGTTCTTACAACCCAGGTTCAGGCCCTACTACCGGTTCCTTCGAATCCGGCACCAGCGAATGGTATGACGTCATTTATAGCTACCTGGATCTGGAAAACCAGAAAGGCCGTAACGGTTTCAACGTTTACACCGACCAGGTCGCTGATGCTGACTACCTGTATAGCCCGGAATCCAAACTGTTTTTATCCCTGGATACGCCGCGTACTGTCAAAGCAAAAGGCGAATATGCAGCGAAACTGGGCCTGGGCGGCGTGTTTACCTGGACTATCGATCAGGACAACGGCGTGCTGGTTAACGCCGTGCGTGAAGGTCTGGGTTATGAAATCGAATCTGAAGTTATCGATATGGAACCGTTCTACTTTGAAGGTATCAATGTAGAAAAAGATGAAGAGCAGAGCGACAGCGACGACGCGCAGAAGGTCAACCACGCGCCGAAAGCGGCGATTGAACTGATGGTTGTAGGCGGATCTACGGTACAGCTGTCTGGCGCAGGTTCTTCTGATGAAGATAACGATGAGCTGTCCTTTAGCTGGGGCGTGCCTTCTCAAATCACTGTGGCAGACAAAACGGCTGAAATCATTGAGGTTGTGGTACCGGAAGTTAGCGAAAAAACAGCCTTCCAGTTCACCCTGTTTGTACGCGACTGCTACAACGAACCGTCCTCTCAACAGCGCTTTGTTCTGACGGCTGTGCCTGCGCTATCTCAGGTTCAACCGGAACCGGAAGAGGAAGAAGAGATTATCGTTCCTGTACCGGACGAGGAAGAAGATACCACGCCGGCTGAGGATGATACGCCAGCAGATGACAAAACGTCACCTTACGCGCAGTGGGATGCTTCTACCGTTTATGGCGCAAACTGGGGTTCTTTCGAAATCGTTAGCTGGAAAGGCCATAACTATCAGGTGAAATGGTGGTCTATGGGCAACCAGCCTGACCTGAACTGCGGTGTCGGCGGTGCATGGACCGATCTTGGCGCTTACTAATACACGGTATTAAGACGATGTATTGGGCTTCATGATTCAAGCCCCGGTTTACCGGGGCTTTTCTCCACCAGGGACAGAGGAAGAGTAGACCATGACCATTTCCATTCACGCCAGCGCATTTGACGTCAACAGCTGGTATCAAAAAATCACCTTAACTTTCATCAATGAGAGCGGTAATGCGGTCGATATGAACCATGCCGCAATATCATTCACGGCTTCCGGGCACATCGATCCATGGGGAAATAGCGGCGGTACGCTCAAAGGGAACCTGCCGCTTACGCTGAATGAGAGTTCGTATGGCACGCTGGAAACTAACAACATCATCATTAATAACAGCGATGCATTACTTCTTCAGCCGGGCGAACGCGGGACGCTCTCTTTCAGCCTCGCGGCGACGCAGGTGCCGGTAAAAATGTCCGCCATCACCTTGACGCTGGCGTCATCGTCATCCGAAGACGCAGAGTCTGAAACCCCATCCGATCAGGAGACGCCAGCGATACCCGCTGCAGACGAACAACCCGCCGAACCCGATGCGCCGGAAAAGGATAACGACCTTCAGGAACGCGGCCTTACGCTTAACGTTAGCGAGTTGAATACCGCGAGTTGGTATCAACGCGTCACCTTTACGCTGACCAACCTCTACGCCCAGGCGGTAGATCTCAATCAGCTTCAACTGAATTTTACGGCCAGCGCGCACCCCGATCCCTACAGTCCGTTTCAGGGAACAATGCTGGGGAATCAGGCTGTGACGCTGGCCAGCGATGGGGGATGGCCCATCGAGAAGAATACCATCACCATTAATCATGACGGCGCGCTGATGCTGGCGGCGGGGGATACCGCCGAATTACAGTGCTATCTGGCTGCCACGCAGATGCCAGTTGCCATCAGCGATTTGAGCGCGACGTTGGCCCATGACCCTGCCCGTCAGGGAAAAATTTGTGTTCATTTTCCTGCCATGACGCAGACCGTGGCGCTCAAACCGGCGATTGAGCTGCTGTTTCCTGCCGGCGAAACCCGGCGCTTTGTCGGTGAGTGGGGAGAGGTTCTGACAATAGGCGATCTTAGCGCAGGAACGTATCGGCTTACCGTACCGGTACTGGCGAATGATGAGATGCAAATCGCGCCAGTCGAGTCCTCTTTTACCGTTACGCTGCAATCCGGCGATGCCGCCGCGCAGGTCCAGGTATCCTGTCTGCCGATTGTCTATTATGCCAGCGCGCGTCTGATGATTGACGCCCCTGCGCTTGGTCATGCGAAATTGACCGTTGAGATCGCCGATGCTACGCAAGCGGATGAGCGTACCGTCACGCTGATCGCCAACCAACCGCAGTTAATCACCCGGCTACTGGCGGGGCATCATTATACGGTCAATCTGCAGCCTGCGATGATTAATAACCGCTTTATATCGGCCCCCATACAGCTTACGGGGTTTATCCCTGCTGCGGCGCAGGTTGCCGAGGTTGCTGTCGCTTACCAACAGTCAGCGCTCGACACGGCGAGTTTCGTGACGGTGGATGCCACTATACTGGGTCTGCCCGATGGCGTCGCGCCGCAGCGTTATCTGTTCAGCAGCGGTAAATATCAATACTCATTAATGCTGGAGAGCGGCAGCGATCGGCAGACGTTGGCATTACGCTTTGCGCCCGGGCTGTATGATGTTCAGACGGACGATATTTTCATCGACAGTGTGCCGTGGCGTTGTGAACAGGCCGGGCCGCTACGGTTGTTGCAAAAGGTCAACCATGTGGCGCTGGAGTTTCTGCCCGGCGTGACGCTACAGGTAAAAGGTTGGCCTGATTACCTTGCTCATGGCGGCGTGACGGTTAACGCGCCAGAGACGGTTTCTCTTTATCGCGATATACCGTTTAGCGCGTTGTTTAAATACGATGGTTTTGACGGCGGCGGCGATCCGGTTCCGGCCGCGGAGGTTGACGTGAACGGGGATGGTTTTCTGGATTACGCGACGTTACCGATCCATAAAACCGTTGCGCTGGTGCGCCAGATAGAAAAAGAAGCCGGGCGTAGCGTCATGCCGGTAATGGTCATTTATACCGCGAATGCCAGCGGCGGTAGCGCGCTGGCGGATTTACAGGATGCGCAAAAGCTACGTAACCATTTTGGTAACTTTATTACCCAGTGTCTGGCGGCGCAGTCATACAAAGATGAGACGCATCCTGTCCCGGCCACCTTTGTGCTTAATCCGGATTTTCTCGGGGCGCTACAGCAAGGACCGTATGGCTATACCGTAGTACGGCAAAAAAACAGTGTGCCGGTGAATGCCCAACTGGCGGCGGCGATACAAGCATTACCGGCGATGGCTGGCTTTATCGCGCCTTCGTTGCCGACGTTTAGCGACGATCTCTACGGCTATATTCAGGCGGTGAACTATCTTGTTCGTCAGTTTGCCCCGGATGTGGCTTTTGGCTGGCAGACGAATGTCTGGGCGACAGGAACGGCGGACTGGGTGCTGCGCGATACCGCTGATCCGGTAGCTGAAGGGCAGGCGATCGCCGGATTTATTCATGAACTGGGCGTTTACAGCGGAGAATATGCGCCGGACTTTATTGCGTTTGATAAATTTGAGCGTGACTGTTTCAGTCCTGATGCGCTTGCCCACTATGGCTGGAATGCGACATGCTGGCTTAATTACCTGGCGATGGTCAAACAGGTGACGAAAGCGCTGCTGACGCCCGCCATGCTGTGGCAAATCCCTGGCGGCCATATGCCTACAGTAGAAGAGGGCGTCAGTAAAATCAGCGCTGCGCACTTTGCATCCGGCGGAACCTTTTTTATGGGTGACGCCCGTATTGGCAGCGATCCTGACACGCTCTCTTTGCAGCTACTCAATACGGCCTTAAATAGCGCGACTTACGGCGTCCCGACCGTCGGCGACTTTTTACGTAAAGATAAAGGGTATGACTGGGGCCAGATGCAGGCGCTGAACCTACCGGACTTTAACGTCTTTTCGATCTTATGGGGCGGTGGTTCTACTATCAGTATTACGACAATCCATTCTAACGGTGAAGACGGCGGCTGGCTGGCGGATAAAATGGTAGAGTATTATGCTGCCCCTCGCTATTTCAGATAATATCACTGCTTATTTGCATTAATCTGGACTATTAGTTTGAGATTCGAAGGCGCGTGCTTTCGAATCTCTTTTCTTGCGCCCCTGACCTCTCATTCTTTATGCGTAATTCGTTATTAATTTTCTGTAATCATTTTGTATTAAGAATTGTCTTAATCTTAAAAATATTGCGTATTAGTGCCTTGTGAATACAGAAATACTGCATAGCGATGTTATTTATTATTAATTTAAGTACTTTTTGAGAGGTTATACTGTGACGCTACATTGAGTAGACAACCGTTAATGAAAAAAATGATGAACGACGCTTTTGCTAAAGATAATAATGAGAATTCATTACACTCTTTTCTTTTTTCTCAGCAGGCTAAACCTCACGCGGCAATTGATGCCTTATTTTCGGCCTTGTTGCCATTTGGTCAACCGTTTACGCTGGGTATCGGCGATGAGTTTTATTTACAGGCAAATGATGAACACTACATTGTATTACTGGAGTCAGGCGTTGTTTCTTTCTGTCATGATGACAAACGACTCCATATATCTTCATCGTTTGCGCCATCGGTCGTGGGTATGGTTGACAGCTATGGCGCTACCTATAACGTCCCCGCGCGACCGGAACACTTTTTGCTCGCAGAAACGGTTTGTACCGGTAGATTTGTTCGCCTGCCGGATTTTATAAAAATCGCCGATGAATGCGATTTGTGGCACGACGTGGCCCGTTGTCTGGCTTACCGTCTGATGGTGATGAGCGCGCGCGATCGTGAATTAGTCGGCGTCGATTCTTATCTGAAAGTTCGGGCGTTGCTGACTGAAATCTGGGCTTATCCACAGGCCTACCGGGAAAGCATTATCGTGTTGAATTTTATTCAACGGCGTACCGGGATATCGCGCAGTCGGACTATGAAGATTCTGTCTGAACTAAAAAAAGGCGGGTATATCCATATTGATAATGGGCGGCTGACGGCGCTCGGAAAACTACCAGTGGCGTATTAATGTACTATACGCAACGATATATTTACATATCTCGACTGAATTTGCCTGGTATCGTTAATAGAATGTTTTACTGAAGGTTGTTATGAAAGCTATTTTTAAAAAGTCAATATGGCTAAAGGAGATAGGCCGAACGACTGGTGTAAAGTTAATATAAAACAAGAAGTTATGTCTAGTCCTATAAAACCAAATGTCGATGATTGCAACTTGCCGTTGGCTTGCTAATAATTAATAACATCGTTATCTCATTATAACGTAAAGATTAACTCACGACGTTGAGTGGCTGTTTTATTGCCTCTGACATTTATATCAGAACAAGAAGACACTTTTTTTCGCATAAGAAAAAGTCGTGATATTGCTGTGAAGAAATATCAGCAGCCGTTTCGTTAAAAAATCTGATTACCCTCATTTTTATATTTAAAAGGAGCTTGAATGAAAAAGCCTGTACTAGCATTAATGGTCTCTGCAATTGCCTTTGGCGGAATGTTGTCCACCGCGCAAGCGGATACTACAACCGTCACTGGCGGTACGGTAAATTTTGTCGGACAGGTCGTTGACGCCGCCTGTTCTGTTTCCGCTGACTCTGTCGATCAGACCGTGACATTAGGCCAGGTTCGCGCCAGTAAATTAACCGAGGCCGGTATGGTGGCGAATCAAAAAGAAGATTTCACCATTAAACTGGAAGACTGCGATACTCAGACCAGCCAGAATGCGGCGGTGATTTTTAATGGCCAACAGGACGCAAACCAGCCGGGGTCGCTGGCGAATACCGCTGGGGCAGGTTCGGCGACGAATGTGGCATTACAACTTTATGGACCAGATGGCCAGGCGCTGAATATCGGTGAATCGTCCAGTACTGTTACCTTGAACGATGGCGAAAACGTTATTCCGCTTAGCGTGGATTATATCGCTACCGGTACGGCGACTGCCGGTAATGTTACCGCGACGGCGACATTTAGCATGGTTTATTCCTGATTCCTTATCGGGATTTTTTTCTCGTCTGTTGGGAGGCGAGAAAGGGGCGTTACGCGCGTCACTGCGCGTAACAAACCGACGGCATCAGGATATTACGCAGATGAAAAAAAACTTACCGATTTTCCTTCGATTATTGCTACTGCTGTCGGCGGCCGGCCTGTCGTTTGCCGCGCAGGCGGGAGGCATTGCGCTGGGCGCGACCAGGGTGATTTATCCGCAGGGAAGTAAGCAAACCTCCTTGCCGATTATTAATTCTTCTGCCAGCAATGTTTTTTTAATTCAGTCATGGGTCGCCAATGCCGATGGTTCACGCTCGACGGATTTTATCATTACGCCGCCTCTCTTTGTGATCCAGCCTAAAAAAGAAAATATATTACGTATTATGTATGTCGGGCCGTCATTACCGACCGATCGCGAAAGCGTATTTTATTTAAACAGTAAAGCGATACCCTCTGTCGATAAAAATAAATTGACCGGCAACTCCCTGCAAATTGCGACGCAAAGCGTGATTAAGCTATTTATTCGCCCGAAAAATCTGGCGGAGGCGCCAGCTCATGCCCCGTCGACGCTTCGCTGCCGTAACGAGCGCGGCCAGCTAACGATTACTAACCCTTCGCCGTACTACGTTTCGATGGTTGAACTGTACAGCGCGGGGAAAAAACTGCCGAATACTATGGTACCGCCGAAAGGCGCGATCACTCTCCCGGCGACGCCCGGCCAGGTATCTTTGCGCACGGTAAACGATTTTGGCGCAACGACGCCAGCACGCGTTTGTCCAGCTTCATGATGTTATGCGTAATCAGCTTTTCATGACGCGATATTACTCCAGCGTAACTAAACCCGTATTAACCCCGCTGGCGTTGGCTATCGCATTGGCGCCTGCGCCGGGGTGGGCGGAAAACTATTTCAACCCGGCATTTCTGTCTGACGACCCGTCTGCGGTGGCCGACCTATCGACCTTTTCCCGTAATGCCCAGGCGGCGGGGATGTATCGCGTTGACGTTTACCTGAACAATACGTTTCTCGCGACCAGAGACATTGCCTTCCAGGCGGTGAAGACGACGGGAAAAAGCGTGCCCACCGATGACAGCGGATTACGCGCCTGCCTGACGCCTGAAATGCTTAAAAATATGGGAGTAAACACCGGGGCGTTTCCACTGTTGGCGAAGGCGGCGGCGGGAAGTTGCCCGGATCTCGCCAGTGCGATACCGGCCGCCCGGACCCGCTTTGATTTTGCGCAGCAACGTCTCGACATTAGCATCCCGCAGGCGGCGATGGTTGCCAGCGCCAGAGGCTATATCCCACCGCAATACTGGGATGAAGGTATTAACGCGTTGCTATTGAATTACACCTTTACCGGTGCGAATAGTCAGGATCGGAGCCCAGGCGGCAGTGCGGAGAACAGCTATTTTCTTGGATTGAATAGCGGCCTTAATCTGGGGGCCTGGCGGTTACGCGACTACTCCACATGGAACGCGAATAGCGGCGATCAGAATAGCGACAGCGACTGGCAGCACATCAGTACTTATCTGGAACGTGATGTGGTCTTTTTGCAGGGAGAACTGACGGCAGGCGATAGTTATACCCCCTCCGCATTATTCGACAGCCTTCCTTTTCGCGGGCTACAACTGGCGTCTGACGACAATATGTTGCCAGACAGCATGAAGGGCTTCGCGCCGACCATTCACGGCATTGCCAGAAGCAACGCGCAAGTGACCATTCGGCAAAACGGCTACATCATCAATCAGCGCTATGTGCCGCCCGGGGCATTTACTATTAATGATCTCTATCCTACCGCCGCCAGCGGCGATTTGACTGTGGAAGTCAAAGAGTCCGACGGTTCTATTAATCGTTATAACGTGCCCTATTCCGCCGTGCCGATTCTACAACGAGAAGGGCGGCTGAAGTATGCGGCGACGGTGGCGGAGTATCGCAGCGATAGTAGTCAAAAAGAGAAGGTGAAATTCAGTCAGGCGACCTTGATATGGGGGTTACCGCATGGTTTTACGCTGTATGGCGGAACACAACTTTCCAGTCATTATCACGCGTTGGCGATCGGCAGCGGCGCAAATCTGGGCGACTGGGGCGCGGTGTCGCTGGATGTCACCCAGGCTACCAGTACGCTGGCGGATAATAACACCTACCAGGGGCAATCGCTGCGTTTCCTGTATGCCAAATCGCTTGCACAGTCAGGAACCAATTTACAGCTTATGGGCTATCGCTATTCAACCTCGGGCTTTTACACGTTGGATGATACCACGTGGAAACGGATGAGCGGCTATGACGATGACAATCGGACTGACAGCGATAAAAGCAGGCCGGAATGGGCGGATTATTACAACCTTTATTACACCAGAAGGGGGAAAGTACAACTCGATATCAATCAACAGCTAGGCGGGTTAGGATCGATTTTTATTACCGGCAGTCAGCAAAGTTATTGGCACACTGATGAAAAGGATTCTTTGTTGCAGGTGGGATACAGCGATACGCTGGCGGGGATTGCATGGAGCGTTTCTTACAACAATAACAAATCCGCAGGCGATGCGGAGCGCGATCAAATTTTCGCGCTGAATATCTCGGTGCCGCTAAGTCAATGGCTGCAACACGATGATGAAGTCACGCGCCATCACAATGTTTACGCTACCTTTAGCACCAGTACGGACAAACAGCATAACGTTACGCAGAATGCGGGCCTTAGCGGCACACTGCTGGACGAAAACAATCTTAGTTACAACATACAGCAAGGTTATCAGAATCACGGTATTGGCGAAAGCGGCGCCGCCAGTCTGGAATACGATGGCGCGAAAGGCAACGCCAACATTGGCTATAACGTTAGCGATAACGGCGATTACCAGCAGGTGAATTATGGCCTGAGCGGCGGCCTGGTGGCGCACGCGCATGGAGTGACACTAAGCCAGCCGCTGGGCAATACCAATATTTTGATTGCCGCGCCGGGCGCAGCCAACGTCGGCGTTGTCGACCAGCCGGGTATTCATACGGACGCGCGTGGCTATGCGGTGGTGCCGTATGCGACAACATATCGCCAAAACCGTATGGTGCTGGACGTTAACGCCATGGCTGATGATGTCGATATTGATGACGCGGTGACTCGCGTTGTGCCGACCGAAGGCGCGCTGGTTCTGGCCCGCTTTAAAGCGCGAGTCGGCGCGCGTGCCCTGGTAACGCTGAATCATAACGGTAAGCCTGTACCCTTTGGCGCAACGGTGACGGTGAATGATCGCCATGCGGAGGCGATTGTTGACGAAGCCGGGGAGGTCTATCTTTCCGGGTTGTCAGCGCAAGGCGTTCTGCACGTTCGCTGGGGGAACCTGCCGGATCAACAGTGCGTCGCGTCCTATCATCTCTCTTCCTCCCGTCAGATTCTGAGTCGACAACATGCGGAGTGTCATTAAATGAAAATACCTCTTTTATTTGCTCTGCTGGCGGGAAGTGTCGTATCGCAGTACGCCTTCGCAGACGTGTGTAAAAACGTTAACGGCGTGCCTTCCAGTATTAATTACGATTTAACGACCACTCTGACGGCAGAACAAAACCAGGTGGGAAAGACGGTTCAACTGGAAAAAAGCCAGGAAGTTAATGTACAGGCGGTGTGTCCCGCCGGCGCGTCGACCTATAGCCAGACTTATCGCTCCTATGTGTCGCCATATCCGGTCGTAGAAACGAGCGGTAACTGGAAATATTTAAAGCTGGACCCGGACTACCTTGAAGGCGGAATGCGAATTGAGGATTCTTCGGCGGGCGATATCTATCCGCCAATGAACAACGTTCTGATGGGATATGATGAAAATGTGAAAGCGGGTCAACCGTTTTACGTTCGTGACTCAAATCTGGAGTTTCAGCTCAAAATTGTTAAACCGTTCGTCGGCACGGTGAATATTAGTCCTAAGACTATGTTCAATGTTTATGTCATGACCGCCGCAGGCGATCCGCTGACAGATGTCGTGTACAGCATTCTTTATAGTGGAACGGTGACCGTACCGCAAAGCTGTGAAATCAACGCCGGACAAACGATTCTGGTAAATTTCGGCGCATTATACAGCGGCAATTTCAACCATGCAGGCCAAAAGCCGGAGGGGGTACGAGCGAAAAAATTCAGCGTACCGGTAAAGTGCAGCGGTCTGGATTCGCAGGTCAATTTAACAATGCGTCTTATCGCTACGCCGGATAGCCACGTTCCCCAGGCTATCGCTTCGGATAATGCCGATGTCGGCGTAGTGGTCGAAACCGATGAAGGAAACGCGCTTATCCCCAATGATGTACAGAGCGTCGCGCCTTTTATCACCGATAGCGCCGGACGCGCTAACATCACATTGCAAGCCTACCCGGTGAGTACAACAGGCGAAACGCCAGCGGAAGGGGCGTTTACCGCACTGGCCAGCCTGCGAGTGGACTTTGACTAAATGAACAGATCACACTGCGCTCTTTTTGCCATGGGACTAATGCTGTGTCCACAAATCAATGCCAGCGCTGACGACCTCGCTTATAACCTCGAATTTACCGGCACTATTGTGGCGCAAACCTGCGACATAGATATCTCCAGCCTCAGTCAAAGTATTGATTTAGGACAGTTTGCGGTTGGCGACTTTCCTTCGACAGGAACAACGACAAAATTTAAGCCCTTTAATATCAACCTCAAAAATTGTTCCCGAGGAATTGCCGGGGCGAAGATCTGGTTTACCGGCGAACCCGATCCGGACAATCCCGCGCTACTGGCGATAACCGACACCGGGATGGGAAGCGGAAACATGTTAGCAAGCGGGGTTGGGGTGGAAATTCTGAATGATGATCAGGATACCATCAGTATCAATAATGCCGACTCGGTGGTCTATCCGTTGAAAGCCGGACGCAACACGCTGTCTTTTTATATTCGCTATAAATCGACCCGGCCGACGGTCACGTCCGGGAACGCGACGGCGGTCATGTATTTCGATATGCAGTATGAATGAGGAGCCATCGTAATTATGCGTAACGATATCCTGTACGGCATCGGGATGCTGCTGGCGGCATCCGGCGTCCAGGCGCACGATGGCCGGGTCTATGTTTCCGGAACCATCACGGACAATACGTGTTCGCTCTCTCCTGGCTCGGAAAATATTAACGTGGCGATGGGCGCGGTTTCTCAACGGCAGTTTTATCGCGCAGGCGACGGTTCCGCATGGCAACCTTTTGCTATCGATTTACAGAACTGCGGCAGCACTGCCAGCGGCGTAACGGTCAGTTTTAGCGGTGCGGCGGACAGTCGTAATACGGATTTATTGGCGCTTACCGCAGGGGAAAGCGACGCTTCAGGCATTGGGATTGCGCTTTATGATCAAAATAAAACCTTAATCCCACTGGGGCAGGAGAGTGATGTGGTGACGCTTAGTCCGGGTCAGGCGTCGGCGCATCTGCAATTTTACGCGCGTTATCTTGCTGATGGCGGCGCGGTAACGCCCGGGGACGCCAATGCCTCCGCCACCTTCATTCTTGCCTATGAATAAGTTCTTTTTACGCTGCGCGATATATTGGTGCTTGCTTCCCATATCATGGGCGCAGGCTGGCGTGGTAATTGGCGGTACTCGCTTTATCTATCATGCGGGCGCCCCGGCATTAAGCGTACCGGTAAGTAACCATTCAGAAGCGTCCTGGTTAATTGATACGCATATTTTACCTGGTGGCCGCTGGCCTGGAACCAAAAACGAAGGGAATATCACGCCCTTCGTGGTCACGCCGCCATTATTTATGCTTTCAGCGCGCCAGGAAAACTCAATGCGGGTGGTTTATACCGGCGGACCGCTACCCGCCGACAGGGAAAGTCTGTTTACCTTGAGTATCGCCGCTATTCCCTCCGGTAAACCGGAAGCGAACCGTGTACAAATGGCGTTTCGTTCGGCTTTAAAATTGCTCTATCGCCCTGAGGGACTCGCCGGCAATCCGCAGCAGGCCTACCGGCATCTGATCTGGTCGCTTACCCCCGATGGCGCGACGGTACGCAATCCGACACCCTATTACGTTACGCTCTTTTTATTACGCGCTAACGAGCGCGCCCAGGACAACGCCGGGGTCGTGGCTCCCTTTGCAACGCGTCAAACGGACTGGTGCTGGCACACGGTTCGCTGCACTGTGCGCTGGCAAAGTATTAATGACTATGGGCGGGTAATGCCAGCGCAAACCGTGGATCTGACGCGTATTCATTAACCTATTTTTCAGGCGTCTCCCGATAGCGGGAGGCTTTCCGATCTTATCGAACGAGACTTTTATTATGTATTATCACGCGTTAAAACTTTCCCGACTGGCGATGTTGACGTTGGCAGGCGTTGCCGTATCCGCCTCGGCAATCGCCGCCGATTCTGCCCCGACGTCGCAAATTGGCCCGACGGCGGAAGCCTACATCGTCAGTCATCCGGATAAAGTGGGAGAGGTGGTGGCAACGTATTTGGCCGAACATCCGGAATTTTTGGTCGCCGCCAGCGAGACATTGCATCAGCGTCAGCAGATTGCGCAACAACAGGCGTATGTTCAACTGGCATTACAGTATCGTGCTGAGTTGCTCAGTAGCAGCAGTCCTTCCGTTGGACCAAACGAGGCAAAAGCGGCGGTGGTGATGTTCTTTGATTACCAGTGCTCGTGGTGTAGCAAAATGGCGCCTGTGGTCGAAAACCTGATTAAGGCGAACCCGGATACCCGGTTTATTTTCAAAGAGTTTCCTATTTTTTCCTCCCGCTGGCCGGTATCCGGACTGGCGGCAAGAGTCGGCGAACAGGTATGGCTCACCCAGGGCGGGGCAAAATATCTCGACTGGCATAATGCGCTTTATGCCACAGGGAAGGTGGAAGGCGCGTTAACGGAACACGATGTCTATACCCTGGCGCAACATTATCTAACGCCGACGCAGTTGGCCGCCGTAAAAGAAGCGCAAAGCAGCGGTGCAGTACATGATGCGCTCCTCACTAACCAGGCACTGGCGCAGCATATGGATTTTAGCGGCACGCCTGCTTTTGTCGTCATGCCTCAGACGCAAAACGGTGATGTAAAACGGGTGACCGTGATCCCGGGAAGCACGACTCAGGATATGTTGCAAATGGCGATTCAGAAAGCGAAGGGGTGATATTCGCTCAGAGGAGAACGCACAGGAGTGAAAGTAAAATGAAGTCTATGCGTTGCGTCATACCGGTGATTTTACTTTCCTTTATCGTTCATGAAGGGACAGCGAAACCGACCGCTCAGATTCATTTTATGGGATCGGTTGTTGAGGCAGGCTGCTGGAATGACGTGGGAACCTTAGAAATTCAATGCCATAATAAAGAGGGAGTTGAACGTTATATTATTGTCGAGAATATTATCACGCCGATATCGTCTCCTCATGCAACGGTAAAACGAGATTATTTGGATGAAGATAAGCAATTAACAGTGCTACGCATTGTCTATGACTGAACCGCGTAGCAGACCGCAGGTGGTGTCCCGTCAGTGTCGTGTGAGGATATTATGAAAAATGTTCTCACCTTCCCGGGACACGGTCTACAGACTTTATCTTCAGATAAACGGCGCTAAAAAGAAAAGCACGATCAATAAAAAAAGAGTGGGAATACCAATGGATATAATTTTATTACATCGGTGAGTATGATATTGAATAGCTTGTGGCGGTATGTCAGCAGCGTCAATGATAAATCTTTCATCGATTTTTATCCCCTGCCTGGGGAGCGTAACGAACAGTTCGAAAAGCCCGATTTGTTGTAAATCTCGTCGCAGCAGATAAAGAAGTTGCGTCAAATTAGCATCGCTAACAAATTGACTTCGCTCTCCCCAAACTGCGTACGCGACACCTTCACGGATAATCAATTCCTGATGTGCGTTTTCTATTAAATAGCTCAGGCACCAGGCCCGCATAAATGTCATTTTGAACGCTGCATTGCTGCGCAAGGACGTGATTTCCCTTAATGATTCATTGTAAATAAACTCATTATTTATTTTATGCTGTCTCATGATTACTCCATTTGTGCTTTCAGGCCATGACATCCCACTTGTTCCGTATAGTCAGCATCGTTGCAACGTGTCCGCTATGCTATGAGCAAGGATAGGTTGGGGCGACAGGCCTGAAAAATCAACTGTCATTAAATTGGCTAAATTGTTTAAGTGAAATAAATGTTATTGTGTTATTGTTTTTGTGTTCTTTCTATAAGCATGTTGATTCTGTTTTATCAATATTTAATGAGGTATGCATATAACGCGTCGTTTAAGGATTATCAAACCATGTTTTTGAGCGGCAAATAATATGTATGTCATTATTTTTTATTCAGTTGATGAGAATTGTCTGTTGTGATTCATTAATTTGAAAATGCGGTTAGCTACAAAAAATGACATAAAAATAATATTTTTCCACCGTTTATGATTAATTTTATTAAGTGTTGCTATGATTTTAGGTTAAGCATTTTTTATGTGCTTGAATGGTAATTTATGTTACCTGGTATAACGTTTATTTCGGTCTGTTGGTCGGTCTTATGGATGCTATAGGATATAGATAAAAAGAACTAAATAAATATTCGATGATGGCTTGCTTTCTCAGGATGAAATTTTATGAGCTGATGGCGATATAAAATATTTTTATGATTTTTTTTGTTATGGAGTTATACATGATAACTATGCTGCACATCTTCGGAATATTACGTTGGACGGGCAGAGAAATTGCCTCTGCATTGCAGAAGTCTCATAACGTATAGTCTGGAGAACATTATGTACGTAAACCAAACAGTCCTCACTCGCCATGCCTGCACCAAGAGCGCCGATGAATCAGAAAATTGATACCGATAACGCGATGGTGCAAAACCATAACGCCATATACCAACAGCTCCTCGACCAAATTCGTGAGGACAATACATATACACATGCCGTTATTACCCTTAATCCTTATGGCACCGCGCCGTTAAGCCTTTATCCTGGTGTCTGAGTTGAAAGCAGCGAACCGGGTATCGTGGAGTTTCTGGTTTTTGACAACGGTAATTACCGTTCCCGCGAAGATAATATCAATCTGCCGCCACCGGATAACGACCGCATGAGAGTTGTTTTATTTACTGATGTCGTCAACACGCATGGTGTGATCCAGAACGATGTTATTGATATGTTCCATATAATCAGCAATTGCCTGCGAGGTTTACAGCCCTTTAATGTCTTTGACATTTTTACCTTTCGTGAAGCCTGATCCGCCACGGCCTTTATCGATAAAGGAGTCCAGCGCGACGGTACTGAATGTATTGTCTGCGACCTGTTTACCTTTGATATCAAATTCGACAATACGCTGTCCCAGCGGTTTTGTGCTGTAGTGTTTGAATTTGGCCGTTTTCGACACATGCAGCATGCCGTTCTTCGGATCGGCTGCATGAGACATCATCGCCTTCAGATCTTTACCGCTAATTTCCACGTTCATTACGTCGTTAGTAAAAGGATACATACTCAGAACATCGCCGAGCAGGTAATCATCGTCATATCAATAATGGTGTGATGGAGGGCACCGTTGTAGTGATGGCTGAGCTGGCAGGTTTTCAGGTATTGCTTACAGCGATAGAGTTGCACTCCTGAGGGGGAAATGACCGTTTCGGATCACCCCCTGAGTTACGGAACAGCGGGGCAAATCACATCAATCTTTGCTATCAGTTATCCAAAAGGTAAAGCTTAGTACAACACTAAATCTGCTGTATGACCTAAAAAGATGAAGTGTTGATTTAATAATAAACATTGAGTTATTTTTTATAAAAAAACATTTCTCGACACATTATTTTTAAATACTTTTATCCTGCGTGATGTGAGATTTATATCACTATTCTATAACTAGATTTGGTTAAACTTCGACACCGGAGTAAAACATATTCATTGATGAATAAAATATAACTATGGGAAATATATTCAATGTCTCTGATAAAGCGAACAGTATTATTTAGTCTCTTACTTACAATATCTACTGTTTTTAGCCATTCTGTACATGCACTGGAATATAAGAATTCATTTGGATCAATTAATGCCGGTTATGCTGACTGGAATAGTGGATTCGTCAATGTACATCGTGGGGAGGTGTGGAAAGTAACTGCTGACTTTGGTGTCAACTTCAAAGAGGCAGAATTCTATTCATTTATTGAAAGCAACGTGTTAAATCACGCTGTTGCTGGAAGAAATCATACTGTTTCTGCCATGACTCATGTACGACTCTTTGATTCAGATTATACTTTCTTCGGCAAGATATATGGTCAATGGGATAACTCATGGGGCGATGACCTCGATATGTTTTATGGTGCGGGGTATTTAGGTTGGAGCGGGAGTTGGGGGTTCTTCAAACCCTATATTGGTCTGCATAATCAATCTGGTGATTATGTCTCGCAGAAATATGGGCAGACAAGCGGCTGGAATGGCTATGTTATTGGCTGGACTGCAGCCTATAATTTTAATTTATTTGGTGAAGATTTTGTTTTATCTGACTGGAATGAAATCGAACTAGATAGAAATGACGCTTATACGGAGCAGCAATTCGGTCGAAATGGATTAAATGGTGGATTAACACTGGCATGGAAATTTTATCCCCGCTGGAAAGCTACTGTGACATATCGTTATTTCGCGAACAAACTAGGTTATGACGGATATGGAGACCAGATGATTTATATGGTCGGATATTCATTTTAAATAAAATCAAAGGAGTTGAAATGAAAAAAACAGTCATTGCCAGCATGATTGGACTGGCGCTTTGTGCGACAAGTACGTTATCTGTCGTGCACGCGGCTGCCGAAAAACGCCCGAACTTAGTTTTTATTGTGGCAGATGATCTTGGCTATGGTGATTTGGCGACTTACGGTCACCAGATAGTGAAAACCCCGAATATTGACCGCCTGGCGAAAGAAGGGGTCAAATTCACTGAATACTATGCGCCGGCTCCTTTGTGTTCTCCTTCCCGCGCCGGGATGTTAACAGGCCGTATGCCCTTCCGCACCGGTGTACGCTCCTGGATCCCTGAAGGTACTAATGTTTCTATTGGACGTAACGAATTGACCATAGCCAATCTGCTGAAACAGCAGGGTTACGATACCGCGATGATGGGTAAACTGCATCTCAACGCCGGGGGCGATCGTACCGATCAGCCGCAGCCGAAAGAGTTAGGTTTTGATTACTCTCTGGTGAACCCGGCTGGCTTTGTGACCGATGCTACGCTGGATAATGCCAAAGAGCGCCCGCGTTACGGCGTCGTCCACCCAACCGGCTGGATGCGTAACGGCAAACATATTGATCGTGCCGATAGCATCAGCGGCGAATTTGTCAGTTCTGAAGTGGTGAACTGGCTAGATAACAAGAAAGACGACAAACCGTTCTTCTTATACGTTGCCTTTACGGAAGTTCACAGCCCACTGGCCTCGCCGAAAAAATACCTCGATATGTATTCACAATACATGAGCGAATACCAGAAGCAGCATCCCGATCTGTTCTACGGCGACTGGGCGGATAAACCGTGGCGCGGTACCGGTGAATATTACGCCAATATCAGCTATATGGATGCGCAAGTCGGTAAAGTACTGGATAAAATTAAAGCGATGGGGGAAGAAGATAATACCATTGTCATCTTCACCAGTGATAACGGCCCGGTGACGCGTGAAGCGCGTAAAGTCTACGAGCTGAACCTCGCAGGCGAGACTGACGGTCTGCGCGGACGTAAAGATAACCTGTGGGAAGGCGGTATTCGCGTTCCGGCAATTATCAAATACGGTAAACACATTCCACAGGGCGTCGTTACCGATACGCCTGTGTATGGTCTGGACTGGATGCCGACGCTGGCGAACATGATGGATTTCAAACTGCCTACTGATCGTACATACGACGGGCAATCGCTGGTTCCGCTGTTGGAGCAGAAAACGTTAAAACGTAATAAGCCGCTGATCTTCGGTATTGATATGCCGTTCCAGGATGATCCGACCGATGAATGGGCGATCCGCGACGGTGACTGGAAAATGATCATCGATCGTGAAAATAAACCTAAATACCTCTATAACCTGAAAAAAGATCGGTTCGAAACGCTGAACCAAATTGGCAAACAGCCTGAAATTGAAAAACAGCTGTATGGCAAGTTCCTGAAAATGAAACAGGACATCGATAACGACTCGTTAATGAAAGCCCGTGGCGACAAACCAACGCCGGTGACCTGGGGCTAAAAGGATAATTATAAAAAATTAAGTATGCCACTTAGGGCTCTGCCCGCCTGATTCAGCGCCCTCGTGCTGAGTCAGGTTCTTTTATTTTAGGGATACGGAAAATATGCAACGGAAAAGCTGTCAGGTAATGATCAAACCGACCGGGTCGGTGTGTAATCTTGATTGTAAATATTGCTTCTATCTGGAAAAGGAAATGCTCTATCCCGATAGAAAAAACCATTACAAGATGACGGAAGAAACGCTGGCGTTGTTTGTGCAACAGCATATTGCGGCGCAGGACGTGGATGAAGTGATTTTTGCGTGGCAGGGTGGGGAACCGACGCTGATGGGGCTGCCATTTTACCGCCAGGCTGTAGCGCTCCAGCAACGTTATGCTAATGGAAAAGCCATCGTTAATACTTTTCAGACCAATGGCATTCTGATTGATGATGAATGGGCGAGATTCTTCAGGGCGCATGACTTTCTGGTTGGTATTTCGATTGATGGCGATGCGGCGCTGCACGACGAATGGCGAGTAACTCGCGCAGGGCAACCTACCCATCATAAAGTTGAACAGGCGATAAAATGCCTGGCGAGTCATGGCGTTGAATTTAATACTCTCACGGTGGTGAGTCAGAGCAATATGCTGCACCCGCAGCGGGTTTATGCGTATCTGAAATCTATCGGCAGCCGCTATATGCAGTTTATTCCGCTAGTGGAAAGAGCGGCAAATAAAGACGGAATGCTGGCGCATCCGCAGGACGAGCAAACCGCAGTAACCCCCTGGTCAGTGGACGGATTACAGTTTGGAAAGTTCCTGAATGCCATTTTTGATATCTGGATCCGCGAAGATATTGGTGATATCGGCATTCAACTCTTTGAACAAACGCTGGCGGCATGGTGTGGACTCCCCCCTCAGGTTTGCGTTTTTGCGCCCGTTTGCGGTAGCGCTTTTGCAATGGAAATGAATGGCGATGTGTATAACTGCGATCATTTCGTTTACCCGCAATATAAGCTCGGCAATATTAACGACACGCCGCTGCGTCAGATGAATAATAGCGCGCAAAACCAGCAGTTTGGTCTCGATAAAAGCCGCACGATGGCGCAGGAATGCCATACCTGCCCGTGGCAATTCGCCTGTTATGGCGGTTGCCCTAAACACCGCTTTTTGCCTTCGGCTTGCGGACCGATGAAGCAAAACTATCTTTGTGCCGGCTATCAGTGCTTTTTCTCTCATACCGCGCCAATGATGAAAGCGATGAAAACCCTTTACGTAAATAACCTGTCACCGGCGGAGATCCGGTCTGTTTTTTTTAAGTAATGCTCAAGGAGGAACGCATGTTTGCCAATATTAATGTGGACTGCTGTAAAACGCCGGGATGTAAAAATCTGGGCGTGTTGAACAGTCCGGATTATGTCCGCCAGGGAAAAGATGTTCTTTGTCGGGAATGTGGTTTCCTGTTTCCTGTTATTTCCGCTGGGGCGTTAAATCTTTTTCGCCACACGGTAAACCGGGGATGGAAAGGCCTGGTCAAACAGTGTCCTGCCTGCGGCAGCACCTCATTAAAGAAATACGGCTTCTCGACTCAGGGCGAACACCGCATGGCGTGTAGTCAGTGTCGGAAAACGTTCATCGTCCCCGAAAAGGCAAAAAGCGATTGCCGACAGGACGAGCTGGCAACCCTAATTGAGGAAGGGACGTCGCTTGCCGGGATCCGCTCACAGCTGAAATTAGACAGCACAGGTCTTAACCGGGCGCTGTTTAAACTATCCCGTAATGCAAACCTTGCAGAGCGATGCCAGCAGTTTCCGGCCTTCGATATCGCACTCAGCACCCGCGCTTTCAGGGTGAACTATAACGGTGGAGACAGCAGCCTGTATGTTCTGGTGACGGCAGAAGAACAAAGCGGAAGGGTGGTGGCGATTTCGTCAAATTATTCAGCACAGCCGCTGGATAAAGCCTGGCAGTATCAGTCGTATTATGAAGAACGGCTACCTCCGGGAACGCTGGCGCATATGGTGCAACGTAAGGAAGCGATTACAGCGCGCCGCGAAACTTTATTTGATATCGATTACGGTCCGGCCTCGTTATATAAGAATGACTCCGGAATGATCGTAAAGCCGGTGTTGCCTGCCTACCGCCATTTTGAACTGGTGCGGATGCTGACGGACGAACGCTCCTTAAACGTTCAGCATTACCTCGATCATGAATGCTTTATTCTGGGGGGATGCATGATGGCGAATATGCCGCATGTCCATCAGGGCCGTTGCCATATTTCATTTGTCAAAGAACGCGGTACGACGCCGCTGCAAAAAGATATTCCGCCACGCCTGTTTTTAAGCGGCGGTATCCGTAACAATGTCTGGCGTACTTTTTCTACCCGCGATTATGCTATGGCGGTGTGTAATCTCACCGGTAATAAAAAAATTACCCAGCAACGCTATGCTACGTTACAAGGCGCGACGGCGTTCATTAATTATCTGTATGCGCATCCTTTTTTGGCGCAGCTTAATCGTCTGTCACCGGCAAATGTGACGGCAACGCTGGATTATCTGAAGTATGAATATAATCAATCCCGTAAGGTCGGATAACGCATCGCATGCCGTGTGATAGAGCTGAGTCGATGGCTTTTGATTATCAGTACAACCCTCTCCAGCGTATCTATTTCGTTGTTCCAGCAAGGAACGACAACGATATACTGGAGAGATCATGGGGCCGTTCAAACATCAAAAGAATACGCTTCCTACCCCGTGTCTTGCCGTCAATCAGAGGCTTGATAAGCAAAATGCGATGGTGCTCAACCATACGGCGATTTATGAGCACAGCCTCAGCCAGATTACAGAAAGTAATACAGTACAAAATGCGCTGATTATTCTTAATCCGTTTATGGCCGCGCCATCTCTTGCCAGCCTGGCGAGAGCGATATTATCGATCCGCAGGCGGGCAGCGAGGCGATGGGGCTGCTAATTTTACAGGAGATTGCGCCTACGGAGAAAACCGTGCTTTTTGAAGCGACCATGACGTCAGGTTACTACAAAAACGCGGAAACGAACGGGGAAGGCTATCGCTACGATATTACCAGTTTCCGGGTGTATAAAATGGATCTGTACGCGTAGCGGTCTATCATCAATGACTGACTGCACTAAAAAAGTCCGGCGTAAGTCGGACTTCATTTCGTAAAAAACGAGCTATTCATCATATATAATCTAATTTTAACGATGAGTCAGGCGAGGTAAGATAGTAGATCCGAAGAATTCACCTGATTGAGAGAATAAAAAGTGAAACATCTGCACCGATTTTTTAGCAGCGATGCCTCTGGGGGCATCATTCTCATCATCGCCGCTGCGCTGGCTATGCTGATGGCCAATATGGGCGCGACCAGTGGATGGTATCATGATTTTCTGGAGACGCCGGTTCAGCTACGGGTTGGGGCGCTTGAGATCAACAAAAACATGCTGTTGTGGATCAACGATGCGCTGATGGCCGTGTTTTTCCTGTTGATTGGCCTGGAAGTTAAGCGCGAACTGATGCAAGGCTCGTTAGCCAGTCTGCGCCAGGCCGCTTTTCCGGTGATTGCCGCCATCGGCGGGATGATTGTACCGGCATTGCTCTATCTGGCCTTTAACTACTCCGATCCGGTCACTCGCGAGGGCTGGGCTATTCCTGCCGCGACGGATATCGCCTTTGCGCTGGGCGTGTTGGCGCTGTTGGGCAGCCGGGTTCCGCTGGCGCTGAAAATATTCCTGATGGCGCTGGCGATCATCGATGATCTCGGCGCCATCGTTATTATCGCACTGTTTTATACCAGCGATCTTTCTATCGTCTCGCTGGGCGTGGCGGCGTTCGCGATTGCCGTGCTGGCGCTGCTGAACCTGTGCGGCGTCAGACGGACTGGGGTATATATTCTGGTCGGGGCAGTGCTGTGGACGGCGGTACTGAAGTCCGGCGTTCACGCGACGCTGGCAGGCGTCATTATCGGTTTCTTTATTCCGCTGAAAGAAAAACACGGTCGCTCGCCGGCGAAGCGTCTGGAGCATGTTCTGCACCCGTGGGTCGCGTACCTGATCCTGCCGCTCTTCGCTTTTGCGAATGCTGGCGTTTCTCTTCAGGGCGTCACGATTGACGGTCTGACCTCCATGCTGCCGTTGGGAATTATTGCCGGTCTGCTGATTGGTAAGCCGCTGGGGATTAGTCTGTTTTGCTGGCTGGCGCTGCGTTTCAAGCTGGCGCATCTGCCGCAGGGGACCACTTATCAGCAAATCATGGCGGTCGGCATTTTGTGTGGCATTGGCTTTACGATGTCCATCTTTATCGCCAGCCTGGCATTTGGCAATGTCGATCCGGAACTTATTAACTGGGCGAAATTGGGCATTTTGATTGGTTCATTGCTCTCCGCAGTGGTGGGGTATAGCTGGTTGCGCGCGCGTTTGAACGCGCCGGCATAATCAGTACGAAGGAAAGGGGGAGCGATGTATCGCTCCCTTGCGACATTGAACAGGGAGAGAAATGAGCATGTCTCATATTAACTACAACCATCTTTATTATTTCTGGCATGTCTATAAAGAAGGTTCTGTCGTGGGTGCCGCAGAGGCGCTTTTTCTGACGCCGCAAACCATTACTGGTCAAATTAAAGCCCTGGAAGAGCGTTTACAGGGGAAGCTATTTAAACGTAAGGGACGCGGTCTTGAGCCCAGCGAACTGGGCGAGCTGGTTTTTCGCTATGCGGACAAAATGTTTACGCTAAGCCAGGAGATGCTGGATATCGTCAATTACCGCAAAGAATCAAACCTGTTGTTTGATGTCGGCGTCGCCGATGCTTTATCCAAGCGTCTGGTCAGCAGCGTTCTGGATGCGGCGGTGGTGGTGGACGAACCCATACATCTGCGTTGCTTCGAGTCCACGCACGAAATGTTGCTCGAACAGCTCAGCCAGCACAAGCTGGATATGATTATCTCCGACTGCCCGATAGATTCCACGCAGCAGGAGGGGCTATTCTCAGTCAAAATCGGCGAATGTAGCGTCAGTTTCTGGTGTACGAATCCACTTCCCGAAAAAGCGTTCCCTGCCTGCCTGGAAGAGCGACGTTTGCTGGTGCCGGGACGGCGCTCGATGCTGGGGCGTAAATTGTTGAACTGGTTTAATTCGCAGGGGTTGCAGGTTGAGATCCTCGGCGAATTTGATGACGCGGCCTTAATGAAGGCGTTTGGCGCGACGCACGATGCGATTTTTGTGGCGCCGAGCCTTTATTCGCTGGATTTTTATGCCGATGAGTCGGTAATAGAGATTGGGCGCGTGGAGAATGTCATGGAAGAATATCATGCGATTTTTGCCGAGAGAATGATCCAGCATCCGGCGGTGCAGCGTATTTGCAATGCGGACTACTCGGCATTGTTTAAGCTACAGTAGACGTACCTACCGTAATACTTCCGGCTGCGGAACTAGCCCGCAGCCGGAATCATTCTACAAGTTCAGCAGGCTACGGTACTGCCCACCTTCGCGGATAAACACCGGAATTCTGTTCAGTGGCGTAGCGTACTGCAGCGTCTGCCCTCCTGAATAGCTTTCACCGGTCGCAAGATCCGTCCATGTTTCCCCTTCTGGTAGCCAGACATCACGTTCGCGCATACCTTCATGCATGACGGGGGCGATCAGCAGGTCAGGACCAAAACAATACTGGTCGGTGATTGCCCAACTTGTTTCCTGTTCGGGGAATTCAAAGAACAGGGGGCGCATCACTGGCGTATTGTGCTTATGGGTTTCCTCCATCAGCGCTTTGATATAGGGCTTGAGTTTTTCTCGCAACGCCAGGCAACCTGTCAGTACCTCGCATACTTCCTCACCGTAGCTCCAGACCTCGTTCGGCGCACCTGTAGGGCACTGGGCGATACCATCCCGGTACGGTTGCGCGGGTAAAATTTGCGGATCGCGGTTGCCGTGCAGACGCATCACCGGACTAAAGACGCCCCACTGGAACCAGCGAATCAGCAATTCATGGAATTTCGGGTCGTGAATATTACCGCCATGAAAACCGCCGATATCCGTCGTCCACCACGGTATCCCCGCGATTCCCATATTGAGTCCGGCGGCAAACTGGTTGCGCAGCGATCTAAACGAGGAGTGAATATCCCCTGACCAGACCAGCGCGCCGTACTTCTGACTGCCGGCCCAGGCGCAGCGTAGCAGGTTGATAACCTGGTCTTCGCCATCGGCTTTCATGCCGTCAAAAAAGGTTTTAGCGTACATACGTGGGTAGATATTGCCCACTTCCAGTACCGGCCCGGCATGGTAGCGATAGTTGTCGTAGTCGTAAACGCTGAACTCAGGTTCGGCTTCATCTAACCAGAATAACTTCACGCCTTTATCGTAATAGTTGCGTTTGGCTTTGCCCCAGACGTAGTCGCGCGCGCCCGGATGAGTCGCATCAAAGTAAGTGGTATTGCCGAGGAAATCCATATTGATCGGCAAGCCACGTTCCGTTTGTACCAGCCAGCCGTTTTCGCGCATCTCCCGATAGCTTTCGGTACGGTTATCCACCGTCGGCCAGACGGAGACCATCAGCTCAATTCCCAGCGATTTCAGCTCGGCAATCATGGCATCAGGATCGGGCCAGTCGCGCGCATCGAACATCCAGTCACCCTGATTCGGCCAGTGAAAGAAGTCGATTACGATCACTGAGATAGGCAGATTGCGGCGCTTATATTCGCGGGCGACCTCCAGCAGCTCTTCCTGCGTACGATAACGGAGTTTGCACTGCCAGAAGCCCATGGCGTAGTCCGGCATCATCGGCGGCGTGCCGGTAGCCAGCGCGTAAGCCCGGCTAATTTCTGCCGGGGTATCGCCAGCCGTGATCCAGTAGTCCAGCTGTTCGCTGACCTGCGCTTCCCATTCGGTAACGTTTTGGGCAAAGGTTACGCGTCCGACTGCCGGGTTGTTCCATAAAAATCCGTAGCCCAGACTGGAGAGCATAAACGGTACTGAGGCCTGGGAGTTACGTTGCGCCAGCTCAAGCACGCATCCTTTGAGATCCAGGTTGGCCTGTTGATACTGCCCCATACCATAAATTTTTTCCCCTTCGGTGGCTTCGAAGCGGGCTTTCAGTGAATATTTCCCACCCTGAATAGGGCGGAACTCGCGTCCCTCAAGGTTGAGTGCGCTGACGTACTGGCCGTGAGATGATTCATCCTCGCCAATTTCGCCCCGCAGGCGCCAGAACTCCTGCAACAGGGGTTTGTGTGGATGGCGGTAAAAGGTAACCTGTCCTTTTTGATTGACGATAGCGATAATTTTGCCGTTGGTCAGCGTTGCCTGGTGGTGCTCATAATCAATGTGGCACTGGCTTTCTGCGACTGGCTCAGTCAATGCCCAGTCTTCATTTCTCATTACCGGCAGATGACGGCCGCTGCGTACGCGCAGGCTGTTCTCGCCCCAGGGTTCAATCCATAAATAGCGATCGTTTTGCTGCCAGACCAGACGACGCGGGTCTTGTTGCATAAATGGCATGGTGGTGCCTCCCATATTCGAGGGTGAAGGTAAAGAACGTTATGAGTTGACGGTTTCCAGATCGTGGCGAATCTTCTCTTCCATCGCTTCGTATTTGCGAAAGAAAAGTAGTGGGATCGCTGCGAGCGCGAAGAGTAGGGCGGGTGCCCAGATAAAGGCCCAGATAATGCCCTCCAGACCCGCAGCACTCTGGGCATGGTTGGGGACATAGCCAAAACTGTTCATGATCCAGGCGGCGAAAGCGGTGCCGAGGCCACTACCCATCTTGATGCAGAAGGTGCTGCCGAAGGCGATAAGAATGCCGGTAGCCTTAATACCGGTCTTCCAGGCGCCGAAATCGACGGCGAAGCCCAGCATGGCAAACGGCATTGAGCAGGCGATACCGCTGCCGATATTGCCGAGTATCCAGGCGGCGATGAGGAAAGTAATGTTGTCCGCTGCCAGCCACATCATGACGCCGCCAAACGTGGCGACCAGCAGACCGCCTACCCATATCCAGGTTTTAGCCAGGTATTTGCTAAAGAAGGGGATAGCGATGATAAACAGGATCTGAATCGTCGCCAGGCTGTTAATCAGCGGTACCAGATCTTTACGGTCGAGGTTGTAGGTCAGATAATAGACAATGGTCGTGTTGCGCTGCTGTAGGGCAATCCAGAAGATCAGATTAGCCAGCACCATCAGGATCCACGGCCAGTTACCTTTCATCGCCGCGAAACTTTTTTTCATCGGCAACTTAGGTTCATGCTGTATTTTATCCGTATCCATTTCACGAATGTTTTTAAACGCAAAGAGCGTTAGCGCGCAGGATATAATGGCAAACGTAATTGCCGTATAAATAAAACCAGCGTGATCATCACCGTTACCTAAAAAAGCGACTAACGGCAAGGCGGTCGCGTTCATTAATAAAACCCCAATTTGCCCACCGGTCATTCGCCAGGAATTTAAAACCAGTCTTTCCTTGGGAGATAAGGTCATCAGGGGTAATATTGCACTGAGTGGTGTATTAAGTCCGGTAAATAGAATGCTGGCAATCATATAAGATATTGCTGCATAGATGGCTTTTCCTGTCATACTGATATCAGGAGACCAAAATGACAGCGCGCTGAATACCGCAAAAGGCAGCGGTAACCATAAAAACCAGGGGCGACATTTACCGTAGCGTGAACGCGTTTTATCGATGATGATCCCCCATATGGGGGCGTCTATGCCATCGATAATACGCGCCAGCAGCAGGATAACGCCTGCTACGGCAAGGCTAATGCCCGCAACGTCTGTGTAGAAATATAAAATGTACGTTGAACCGAAGCAGTACAGCAGATTACCCGCCACATCCAAAGAGCCGTAGCTAATACGCTGTAGTAAAGACAATGATGCTGACCCGGAAGGCTGGGTATCCTCAATGACAGAACTCATAATGATAACTCCGATATTGGTACGATACGCCCAGAAAAACAACCTCTACTTTCTAAGCAAGTTTTGAATATTATTTTTATGTCGTTTTTGAATTTAACCTCAGATTAAAATGAGTAAGTAAGGTGTACATGAAAAGTAGTTAACCCGACGGCATCAATCAATTATTAAATCTTACATCAGGATTGCGTTTATTAGTTTTTGAATGAGCGATGTTTTTATTTGCTAAGGTGGTCACAGTTTTTTCAGTAATGAAATAAGAAAAGGAAAACAGTGAAAGAAAATAACTTTCAAGTATTACGTGACTGAGGGAGGGATAGCTGAAAAAATAGGCTGGTCAGGAAGAGCGTGAACGAGTGAGATCAGCGCCAGCGGTTGACGAGCAAAACGGCAGATAGCAGGCATAAAAAAACCCGCTTTACGCGGGTTTTTTTACAAAGCTGATAACAAGCAGGCGATTAAGCCAGTTTGTTGATCTGTGCAGTCAGGTTAGCTTTATGACGTGCAGCTTTGTTTTTGTGGATCAGACCTTTAGCAGCCTGACGGTCCACGATCGGTTGCATTTCGTTAAATGCTTTCAGTGCAGCAGCTTTGTCGCCAGCTTCGATAGCTGCGTATACTTTCTTGATGAAAGTACGCATCATAGAGCGACGGCTTGCGTTGTGCTTACGAGCCTTTTCAGACTGAACGGCGCGCTTCTTAGCTGATTTGATATTAGCCAAGGTCCAACTCCCAAATGTGTTCTATATGGACAATTCAAAGGCCGAGGAATATGCCCTTTTAGCCTTCTTTTGTCAATGGATTTGTGCAAATAAGCGCCGTTTAAATTGCAGCACTCGTTGCGTAGTGATGGCGCAGGATTCTACCAGCTTGCGTGCTGTGAATACAGCCTTTCCATGAGAAAAATTGCATTAAGCGGCGGGTTTTGGGGCGGAGTTTGCCGCATGGCGATGAAAAGCATCTTCTTTATGTTTCATCAGGGCAATAGTCGGTTAACCTTGACCGCTGTACAAGGTATACTCTTGCGATTTTCACTGTTTTGAGTCAGACATGAAGCTGATACGCGGCATACATAATCTCAGTCAGGCCCCGCATGGGTGTGTGCTGACCATTGGTAATTTCGACGGCGTACATCGGGGGCATCGCGCTCTACTGCAGGGTTTGCAGGAAGAAGGACGCAGACGCGGTCTGCCGGTGGTGGTCATGATTTTCGAACCGCAGCCGCTGGAGCTGTTCGCGACGGATAAAGCGCCCGCCCGCCTGACGCGCCTGCGTGAAAAACTGCATTACCTTGCGCAGTGCGGCGTGGACTATGTGCTGTGCGTGAAATTCGATCGCCGCTTTGCCGCTTTGACGGCGCAAACGTTTATCAGCGAACTGCTGGTGGAGCGACTTGGCGTGCAATTTCTTGCCGTCGGCGATGATTTCCGCTTTGGTGCTAGCCGCGCGGGCGATTTCTTGTTATTACAGAAGGCGGGGGCGGAGTATGGTTTTGCGGTTTCCAGCACCCAAACCTTTTGTGAAGGCGGCGTGCGTATCAGTAGTACCGCAGTGAGACAGGCGCTGGCGGAGGATAACCTGGCGCTTGCCGAAAGCCTGCTGGGACATCCCTTTACTATTTCCGGGCGTGTCGTTCATGGCGACGAGCTGGGACGTACCATTGGCTTCCCGACGGCGAACTTACCGCTGCGCCGTCAGGTCTCCCCGGTCAAAGGGGTCTATGCGGTGGAAGTCACCGGGCTTGGCGATAAGCCGTTACCCGGCGTAGCGAACATTGGCACTCGTCCAACGGTGGCTGGCGTGCGTCAACAACTGGAAGTGCATCTGCTGGACGTTGTAATGGACCTCTACGGTCGCCATATAGATGTAATACTGCGTAAAAAGATACGTAATGAGCAGCGATTTGCGTCGCTTGATGAGCTAAAAGCGCAAATCGCACGCGATGAGTTAACGGCCCGCAAGTTTTTTGGGCTAGCCGGGCAGGTGTAACCCTGACGGTGTTTATCAAACCGAAATACGGAACCGAGAATCTGATGAGTGACTATAAATCGACCCTGAATTTGCCGGAAACAGGGTTCCCGATGCGCGGCGACCTCGCCAAGCGTGAACCGGGAATGCTGGCGCGTTGGACCGATGATGATCTGTACGGCATCATTCGTGCGGCCAAAAAAGGCAAAAAAACCTTCATTCTGCATGATGGCCCTCCATATGCGAATGGCAGCATTCATATTGGTCACTCAGTTAACAAGATTCTGAAAGACATTATCGTGAAGTCCAAAGGACTGTCGGGATTTGACTCGCCTTACGTGCCGGGCTGGGACTGTCACGGTCTGCCTATCGAGCTGAAAGTCGAGCAGGAGTTCGGTAAGCCGGGCGAGAAATTTACTGCCGCTGAATTCCGCGCTAAGTGTCGCGAATATGCCGCCACTCAGGTTGACGGCCAGCGTAAAGACTTCATTCGTCTGGGCGTGTTGGGCGACTGGTCGCATCCGTACCTGACCATGGACTTCAAAACCGAAGCCAACATCATCCGCGCGCTGGGCAGAATTATCAAAAACGGTCATCTGCACAAAGGCGCTAAGCCGGTGCACTGGTGCGTTGACTGCCGTTCCGCGCTGGCGGAAGCGGAAGTTGAATATTACGACAAAACGTCGCCGTCTATCGACGTGGCGTTCCGCGCCGTCGATCAGGATGCGGTGAAAGCGAAGTTCGGTCTGCCGGGCGTGAGCGGCCCTGTGTCGCTGGTTATCTGGACCACCACGCCGTGGACACTACCGGCTAACCGCGCCATCTCCCTGGCGCCGGACTTTGATTATGCGCTGGTGCAGATTGACGGCCAGGCGGTGATTCTGGCGAAAGATCTGGTTGAAAGCGTCATGCAGCGTATTGGCGCGGCTGAATACACCATTCTCGGCACCGTTAAAGGCGCGGAGCTGGAACTGCTGCGCTTTACCCATCCGTTTATGGGCTTTGACGTGCCGGCGATCCTCGGCGATCACGTCACCCTGGACGCCGGTACCGGCGCGGTACATACCGCCCCTGGTCACGGCCCGGATGACTACGTGATCGGTCAAAAGTATGGCCTGGAAACCGCTAACCCGGTTGGGCCGGACGGCGCTTACCTGCCTGGCACATATCCAACGCTTGACGGTGTTAACGTCTTCAAAGCGAACGATATCGTTATTGAACTGCTGAAAGAAAAAGGCGCGCTACTGCATGTCGAAAAAATGCAGCACAGCTATCCGTGCTGTTGGCGTCACAAAACGCCGATCATTTTCCGCGCGACCCCGCAGTGGTTCGTCAGCATGGATAAAGAAGGGCTTCGTCAACAGTCCCTGAAAGAGATCAAAGGCGTTCAGTGGATCCCGGACTGGGGTCAGGCGCGTATTGAATCAATGGTCGCTAACCGTCCTGACTGGTGTATCTCACGTCAGCGTACCTGGGGCGTACCGATGTCGCTGTTCGTGCATAAAGAAACGCAGGAGCTGCTGCCGATTGAGCGTACTCTGGCGGCGATGGAAGAGGTAGCGAAACGCGTCGAAGTTGACGGTATCCAGGCGTGGTGGGATCTCGACCCGAAAGAGATCCTCGGCGAAGATGCTGATCAATACGAGAAAGTTCCGGACACGTTGGACGTTTGGTTTGATTCCGGTTCCACCAGTTACTCCGTGGTTGACGCACGTCCGGAATTCGCCGGTCATGCTGCCGATATGTATCTGGAAGGGTCTGACCAGCATCGCGGCTGGTTTATGTCCTCCCTGATGATTAGCGTGGCGATGAAAGGCAAAGCGCCATACCGCCAGGTACTGACTCACGGTTTCACCGTCGATGGTCAGGGGCGCAAGATGTCCAAGTCCATCGGTAACACCGTGTCGCCGCAGGATGTGATGAATAAACTGGGCGCGGATATCCTGCGTCTGTGGGTGGCGTCTACTGACTATACCGGCGAAATGGCGGTCTCTGACGAGATCCTGAAACGTGCTGCCGACAGCTATCGCCGTATCCGTAATACCGCGCGCTTCCTGCTGGCGAACCTCAATGGCTTCAATCCGGCCACCGATATGGTCAAACCGGAAGAGATGGTGGTGCTGGACAGGTGGGCGGTGGGCTGCGCGAAAACGGCGCAGCAAGAGATTCTGAAGGCATACGAAGCTTACGACTTCCATGAAGTGGTACAGCGCCTGATGCGCTTCTGCTCCGTTGAAATGGGCTCGTTCTACCTCGACATCATCAAAGACCGCCAGTACACCGCGAAGGCCGATAGCGTCGCGCGTCGTAGCTGCCAGACTGCGCTGTATCATATCGCAGAGGCGCTGGTTCGCTGGATGGCGCCGATCATGTCCTTCACGGCTGATGAAATCTGGGGCTACCTGCCGGGCGAGCGTGAAAAATATGTCTTCACCGGCGAATGGTACGACGGGTTGTTTGGCCTGGAAGAGAATGAAGAATTTAATGACGCATTCTGGGACGATGTCCGCTATATCAAGGACCAGGTCAACAAAGAGCTGGAAAATCAGAAAGCCAATGGCATCAAATCGAACCTGGAAGCAAAAGTGACGCTGAAATATGCTGACGATGCTAACGGTACGATCAAGAAGCTAAAACTGTTGGGTGAAGAGGTCAGATTTATCTTCATTACTTCCCAGTTCGTGATTTCTGAGCAAGCAGGGGGTATTGATGATGAAAATATTCAGTACAATGCTGGTAATACGACAGTTCAGGCAGTGGTAACGCGTGCCGAGGGTGATAAGTGTCCGCGCTGCTGGCACTACACTACTGATGTCGGCAAGGTGGCGGAACATGCAGATATCTGCGGACGCTGTGTCAGCAACATCGCCGGTAATGGCGAACAACGTAAATTTGCCTGATGAGTAAACCACTCTGTTCAACAGGACTACGCTGGCTATGGCTGGTAGTAGTCGTGCTGATTATCGATTTGGGCAGCAAATACCTGATCCTCCAGAATTTCGCTCTGGGGGATACGGTAGGGCTGTTTCCGTCGCTTAATCTGCATTATGCGCGTAACTACGGCGCGGCTTTTAGCTTCCTGGCGGATAGCGGCGGCTGGCAGCGCTGGTTCTTTGCCGGGATTGCGATAGGGATCTGCGTAATTCTTTTGGTGATGATGTATCGCTCGAAAGCGACGCAGAAGCTGAATAACATCGCTTATGCGTTAATCATCGGCGGCGCGCTGGGTAACCTGTTCGACCGCCTGTGGCACGGCTTTGTTGTCGATATGATCGATTTTTACGTCGGCGACTGGCATTTCGCGACGTTCAACCTTGCCGATAGCGCGATCTGTATCGGCGCGGCGCTGATTGTACTGGAAGGCTTTTTGCCGAAGCCGACAGCGAAAGAACAGGCATAAGCGTAAATACCGGGTGGCGCTTATCCGGTTTTGTAGGCCTGATAAGCGCAGCGCCATCAGGCAAACGTGGTGCCGGATGGCGGTGAAAACGCCTTATCCGGCCTACGGTTTTATCGTTCTTTGTGCCTCCGGGCAAAACACGTGAGCAATTTGCATGTCTAAATCCGTACAGAGCAACAGCGCGATCCTCGTTCACTTCACCCTGAAACTGGATGATGGCTCAACGGCGGAATCTACCCGCAATAACGGCAAGCCAGCCCTGTTCCGTCTTGGCGATACCTCGCTTTCCGAAGGTCTGGAGCAGCAGCTTCTGGGGTTGAAAGAAGGGGAAAAGAAAGCGTTTTCGCTGGAGCCTGACGCCGCGTTTGGCGTCCCCAGTCCGGACTTGATCCAGTATTTCTCGCGCCGTGAGTTTATGGCGGCGGGCGAACCGGAAGTCGGGGCGATTATGCTTTTTACCGCAATGGATGGCAGCGAAATGCCTGGCGTGATTCGCGAAATCAACGGCGACTCGATTACCGTTGATTTTAACCATCCGCTGGCCGGGCATACCGTTCACTTTGATATTGAAGTGCTGGAAATCGATCCGGCGCTGGAGGCATAAACATGCAGATCCTGTTGGCCAACCCACGCGGTTTTTGCGCCGGGGTAGACCGCGCTATCAGCATTGTTGAAAATGCGCTCGCTATTTACGGCGCGCCAATTTACGTTCGGCACGAAGTCGTGCATAACCGCTATGTAGTGGACAGCCTGCGCCAGCGCGGGGCGATCTTTATAGAGCAAATTAGCGAAGTGCCGGATGGCGCCATTCTGATCTTCTCCGCTCATGGGGTTTCCCAGGCGGTGCGTAACGAGGCGAAAAGCCGCGATCTTACCGTTTTTGACGCCACCTGCCCGCTGGTGACGAAAGTCCATATGGAAGTGGCGCGCGCCAGCCGTCGCGGTGAAGAATCTATTCTCATCGGCCACGCCGGGCACCCGGAAGTGGAAGGCACCATGGGCCAGTACAGCAACCCGGAAGGGGGGATGTACCTGGTTGAGTCGCCAGAGGACGTCTGGACGCTGAATGTCAAAAATGAAGGCAAGCTCTCCTTCATGACGCAAACCACGCTTTCCGTGGACGATACGTCCGATGTGATTGATGCGCTGCGTAAACGCTTTCCGAAAATCGTTGGCCCGCGCAAAGACGATATTTGCTATGCCACTACTAATCGTCAGGAAGCGGTGCGGGCGCTGGCGGAGCAGGCTGACGTGGTGCTGGTGGTCGGCTCGAAAAACTCTTCTAACTCTAACCGATTGGCGGAACTGGCCCAACGGATGGGAAGAACCGCGTTTCTTATCGACGATGCGGCGGATATCCAGGAGGCGTGGGTGAAAGAAGCCGCCTGCGTCGGCGTTACCGCTGGCGCTTCCGCGCCGGATATTCTGGTGCAGAATGTTATTGCGCGTCTGCGCGAGTTTGGCGGCGGCGAAGCCGTCACGCTTGAGGGGCGCGAAGAAAATATTGTTTTTGAAGTGCCGAAAGAGCTGCGTGTGGATGTTCGTGAGGTCGAATAAGATTTCATAATTCAGAAATCTGCCTGATGACGCTACGTTGACCAGATCTTAAGAATTTCTTTTGATATTCAATGTGCGACAGGAAGAATAAGGCGTAGTCGTCATCCAGTGCTAATGCCCCACCTTTTTGCTATTCATCTGAAAAACCAGCACAATCGTTGCTGGTTTTTTGGGTTGTAATGCCTACAGGGATAAGGGAAATGGGCAAAATAAAATATGGATTGCCAACGTTACTCGCCATCGGCTTTTGGATGGACGCAACAAGCGCCACGGTGCTGGAGCTACCCGCCTGGGAGCGAAACTATACCGGAACTATCGCGGGGAAACCGGTAAACGTTAATATCACGCGATTTGGTAACTCTCTTAATGGGTATTACTGCTATGAACCTTGCAATCAGCACAAGGCAGTGATTGTTCTACGCGGCTCGCTTCAGGATAAAGAGGTACATCTTGAAGAACGCGTAAAGGCGCTTTCGGGTTACTGGAATGCGGAAATCTCCAGCAGTGAGATTAAAGGCGAATGGACGTCCGCAGATAAAAAACGACATTTTCCTGTTGCTCTTATCTACCTCAAACCTAAAAACTCCCTTGATATTGTGCTGGTCACGAACACGAATGATGCAGGGGGTTACGACCCTTCCAAAGAGATTGATTGCGGCAATACGCCGGCCATTTCGGCGATAAAATTATACCGTGATGGTAAACTCATACAGACCTTAGATACCGCCTCGGTGGGCACTTGTAGCCCGTTTATGCCTCAATGGGGGGATGTCAATTTTGATGGCTACCCGGATCTGTCGATTGTAACAGAGTTACTTGCTGGGCCGGATGCTCCAGTACAAACATGGCTCTATGACCCCGCCAAACAGCGTTATGTTGATGCGCCCGCGTCTTTTCAGGAAATCACTTCACCAGAGATCGATGCTGAACATAAACAGATTGTCAGCTATTGGCGCGGCGGTTGCTGCAGCCATGGCGTCAATGTGTATCGCTGGAAAGGAAAAACGATTGAACTGATCGATCGCGGTGAAAGCTACTTTCAGCCTGTGATAAGTAAAGGCAAAATGTATAACTGCTACATGACACCTTCCTACGCTGATGGGCGTATTATTTATCCGCTAGTACGTAAAAATGGTCATTTGACGCCGCCTCTTAGCCTTGATGGGACGTGTCAACCTTTTTGGCTAATCGGTAATGTTCGTACCGTGATTCAGGCAGAAAAACCCGGCGCTGAGCCCGAATCGCTTGAGATTCAGTGGCAGGAAAACAAAGCATCGCCAGGGCGTTTTTGCCCATTAGTTCCGTTTATCGAAGGTGATAAGCTAAGTCCGCGTCTGGTGACGGATGACGATGTGCCTGATACCTGTATCAGTCGCGCTGAGTATGAAGATATAAAACAATAGGTCAGGAGAGCGTTAATGACAGCATCCCTACACATTATTCTTGATACCGATCCGGGCATTGATGACGCGGCTGCGATTGCCGCTGCGCTGTTCGCCCCCGAGCTTGATCTGCAACTAATAACCACCGTTGCCGGCAACGTTTCGGTCGAAAAAACCACCCGTAATGCGTTGCAGCTTCTGCATTTCTGGGACGCCGATGTGCCACTTGCACAAGGGGCCGCGACGCCGCTGCTGCGTCCGTTACGCGATGCGGCATACGTCCACGGCGAATCCGGTATGGAAGGCTATGATTTTGTCGACCATCAGCGCCAACCGTTGGCGAAGCCTGCGTTTATCGCTATCCGGGATGTGTTGATGAACGCCCCGGAGCCCATGACATTAGTGGCGATTGGGCCATTGACCAATATTGCGTTGCTACTGATGCACTATCCGGAGTGCGCGTGTAACATTCGCCGTCTGGTGTTGATGGGCGGTTCCGCAGGGCGCGGCAATTTTACGCCTAATGCTGAATTTAACATTGCTGTCGATCCGGAGGCCGCGGCGCTGGTGTTCCGCAGCGGTCTGGAGATTGTGATGTGTGGGCTGGACGTCACGAATCAGGCAATGCTCTCGCCAGATTTTCTGAGTAAACTGCCCGCGCTGAATCGCACCGGTAAGATGTTGCACAGCCTGTTCAACCATTATCGCAGCGGTAGTATGCGCACTGGCGTCCGGATGCACGATCTTTGCGCGATCGCCTGGCTGGTGCGTCCGGAGCTTTTTACCCTGCAATCCTGTTTTGTGGCCGTAGAAACGCAGGGGCAATATACCGCCGGTACCACGGTGGTAGATATTGAAGGGCGTCTTGGGCAGCCCGCCAACGCGCAGGTGGCGCTGGCGCTGGATGTGGACGGTTTTCGTCAGTGGGTGGCTGAGGTGTTTGCCTATGCGCCGTAATTACATGTTGGCGCCATAATCTCATACTTTGCCGCGATAGAGTCTCTCCGGCCTGCCCACTTTCCCGTAGCTGATCTCCGCTTCGAGAAAGTTATTTTTCACGCCTTGTTCCAGATAGTGTCGGGCAGTGGTTTTACTGCTGCCCAGAATTTGCGCCAGAGTGTCTGCTGTATGTACTGCCTGCGGGTCGGCGAATATTTGTCGTACCCGGTTGAAGGTGTTTTCATCAATTCCCCGCAGTCCGCTATTCGGTTCTGCGGTTTGTTCTTTGGCCTGGATATTAAATAAGGCATCAACGTGCGTCTGGTTTGCCTGCTCACTGGAACGTAACGAACTGCGGTAACGGGTGAACCGCTCCAGGGTATGCTGCAGGCGCTGATAATGTACCGGCTTAATCAGATAATCGAATACGCCCATGCGTAAGGCATCGCTGATGGTATCCATATGATTGTCGGCGGTAATGAAAATAATTCGCCCCGTGTAGTTGGTGCTGATGGTATGACGAATTAAATCGATCCCTTTGCCATCGGGTAAAAAATTATCCAATAGAATTAACTGTGGTTGATAGAGGCGTATTTGCTTCTTCGCACTTTCCAGTTTGTCTGCGATGCCGACGATTGAAAACTGGGGAAAAATCTTGATGGTGTCCACCAGGATTTCCGCTAGCATCGGTTCGTCTTCAACGATGAGTGTCGTAATGCTATCCATGTTATTCTTCTCTGGTAAAAGGGATATAGAGGGTAAAAATGGTGCCAAAAGGATTATTGTTATCGACGATAATGTCACCATTGGCCTGCTTGACGTAGCTGTGCACCAACCATAATCCAATTCCGTGATCGCCGTTGTTGTGGGTGGTCACTCCACGCTCGAAAATATGCTGGCGGATATTTTCGTCAATACCACATCCCTGATCGGCAACTTCAATAATGACTTCATTACCTTCGCTGTTGATCAGGCACTCAATCTGTCGCGAGCCTTCGCGATTGAGCAGGGTGGCGTTATAGGCGTTGTCCAATAAATTGCCAACAATCGAAATCCATTCATTATGCGAGAGCGATGACGGCAGGTGTTCAACAAAGCTTGAAGGATCGAAAATCAGCTCCAGCCCCAGCTCTTTTGCCCGATAATATTTACCGATTAATAGCCCCGCAAGGTGGTGGTCGCGGAAATTATGGGAAATAAAATCGAGTACTTTCTGGTGGCTTTCCGACTGCTGCTGAATCAGCGCCAGCGCATTATCGTAGCGCTTCAGGAACAGCAGTCCGGCAATGGTGGAAATAAGGTTGCGATGCTCATGCTGCACGGCGCGCAGGTTATCGGCGTATTGCCGCACCTGACTTAACTGCAGGCTGAGTGTATTGATATCGTCTTTGTTGCGAAAGCTAATAACCCAGCCCTGAGGCTGGTTGTCAATAATGACCGCCATGCGACTGGCGATGACTTTCATTTGGTTAAAGGTGACGATCTCATCTTTTTTGTTTTTTTGCGGCGCATCGTAAAAGAAGGCCTCCGGCAACACGACATGGTGGATTGCATAGCCAATGAGTTCAGACTCCGGTTGGCTCAGATTCAGTAAGCGGCGAGCCGTTTGGTTAATGGCGGTAATACGGTGATGGGAGTCAATGGCGATCAACCCTTCAAATACCGACTCAAACAACACGCTTTGCTGAATTAATAGTTGTGAAAGCTGCTGCGGCTCCATGTTAAGCATCTGCTTTTTAATATGCAGCGAGAAGCGGCGGGCACAGTACAACAGTACCAGCAGCAGTAACGCCATCGGGAACAGCAACGAGCTGATTTGTAAGTTAAGCCAGCTCTCCAACTGTTCCAGAGTATAGCCGACGGAAACAATACCGATGACTTTACCGGTACTGTCCTGAATCGGGGATTTACCACGTAGGGAAGAGCCTAATGAACCTTTGCGCACCGATACGTAGCTTTTAGCGTTATACAGCGCGTCGTCGCTATCGCCGCCCTCCATATATTTGCCGATCTCATCCGGGTTGACGTGATACAGTCGCTGACCTTTTTCGTTGCCAACGGTAATGTAAGTCGCATCCGAAAACGAGCGCATTGGGTCAATCAACGCTTTGATGCGTGACAAATCATGCGCTTCTACGGCTTCAACTAATTCTGGCATAGCGGATATTTGCATTGCCTGAATAAGCGCACGTTGGCCCACCTGATAATGCAGGCGTTCTTTCGTGATATCGGTCAGATACCAGGTGATTGCCAGCATCACGATGGTGGATGTAAACAGGATCAGTAGAAATATCCGGTTTTGAAACGAGTGTCTGGCAAACCAGCGTGTAATTTCCCGTATAAACATATTGGTATTTAAATATTTAATTACGGTATTTTCTTGCATTCGGCATCACCGGAACCTGAACCAGTTCATACTTACTTTTCTTTCAGAAAAAATTTGGATGAAAATGGGATACGACATGCGTATCCCATCCACTATTACATCGCCAGCACGTATTTCAGCATCACGCCCGCGGCAATGGCCGAGCCAATTACCCCCGCCACGTTCGGCCCCATCGCGTGCATCAGCAGGAAGTTCTGCGCGTCTGATTCCAGCCCCACTTTGTTCGATACGCGGGCCGCCATCGGCACCGCCGACACCCCCGCCGAACCGATAAGCGGGTTGATTTTGTTCTTACTGCACAGGTTCAGCAGCTTCGCCATCAGTACCCCGGCCGCCGTCCCGATACCAAAGGCAACCACCCCCAGCAGCAGAATGCCCAGCGTCTGCGGTTGCAGGAACTTGTCCGCCACCAGTTTTGCGCCAACGGAAAGCCCGAGGAAAATGGTCACGATATTAATCAGCCCGTTCTGTACCGTGTCGCTCAGGCGCTCCACCACGCCGCTTTCGCGCATCAGATTGCCAAAGCAGAACATCCCCAGCAGCGGCGCGGCGTCCGGCAGCAGCAGCGCCACCAGTAGTAACAGCACCACCGGGAAGAGGATTTTTTCCCGCTTACTCACCGTGCGCAGCTGCACCATGCGGATTTTGCGCTCTTTCTCGCTGGTCAGCGCGCGCATAATCGGCGGCTGGATTAACGGCACCAGCGCCATATACGAGTACGCCGCCACCGCGATGGCCCCCAGCAGCTCCGGCGCCAGCTTGCCCGACAGGTAAATCGCCGTCGGGCCGTCCGCGCCGCCGATAATGCCGATGGCCGCCGCCTGCGGCAGGGTGAAGCTGATAAGGCCGAAGTAGTTCAGCGTCAGCGCCCCCAGCACGGTGGCGAAGATGCCGAACTGCGCCGCCGCGCCGAGCAGCAGGGTGCGCGGGTTGGCCAGCAGCGGGCCGAAGTCGGTCATCGCCCCCACGCCCATAAAGATGACCAGCGGCGCGACGCCGGAGCCAATCGCCACTTTATAGAACAGCGCCAGCACCCCCGGCGTGTAGCCCATGTCCACCGCCAGGTTCTCCATCTGGCCCTGCACCGACGGTAGCGCCAGCGCTAATGCCTCTTTAATGGCGTGCACGTCCGGCGCGCAGTTCAGCTTCGCGGCAATCACCGCCAGCTGCCCGGCGTCGTGATGCGCCAGCAGGCTTTCCAGCGCGGTCAGCGCCATGCCCGCTTCCGGGATGTTGGAGAGCAGCCCGCCGAAGCCTATTGGCAACAGCAACAACGGTTCGAACTTCTTCGCTATCGCCAGCCACAGCAGCAGCAGGCTGACCAGCAGCATGATGGCCTGGCCTGTGCCAAGGTGCATCAGCCCCATGCCCTGAAGCAGGGCGTTCAGACTTTCCATTTCCGCTCCTCGTCCTTACGCCAGCGTCATCAGGGTGTCGCCGACGGAAACCGCATCCCCGGACTTCACCGCGATACCGCGTACCGTCCCGGCCTGCGCGGCGCGGATTTCGGTTTCCATCTTCATGGCTTCCAGAATCAGCAGCACGTCGCCTTCCGCTACGCTCTGCCCTTCGGTGGCTATCACTTTCCAGATATTGCCCGCCAGCGGCGCGGTGACCGGGGTGCCGGCGCCTGCCGGGGCGGTGGCAGGAGCAGAAGAGGCAGCAGGTGCAGCCGCAGTGAGCTGGCTGATATCGCCGCCGTCGCTGACTTTCACCACAAAGGCTTTGCCTTCCACTTCCACGGTGTAGATACCGGAAGCTGCGGCTTTTGCCGGGGCAGCGGCAGGCTGCGCGGCTTCCGCCTGCGGCAGTGGCTCAAACGCCGCCGGATTATGGCGGTTCTCAAGGAATTTGAGGCCGATTTGCGGGAACAGCGCCACGGTGAGCACGTCGTCAATGGCGTTTCCCGCAAGCTGAATGCCCTTCTCCTGCGCCTGGCGCCTGACGTCCGCTTCCAGTTCAGCCAGCTCCGGCTTCAGCAGATCCGCCGGACGGCAGGTCACCGGAGCGCCCCCTTCCAGCACGCGGGCCTGTAACGCGGCGTTAACCGGCACCGGCGTGTGGCCGTATTCGCCTTTCAGTATCCCGGCGGTTTCCTTCGCGATGGTTTTGTAGCGCTCGCCGGTCAGGACGTTGAGCACCGCCTGGGTGCCGACAATCTGCGAGGTCGGGGTCACCAGCGGGATAAAGCCGAGGTCCTCGCGCACGCGGGGGATTTCCGCCAGCACCTGGTCCAGTTTGTCCGCCGCGTTCTGCTGCTTCAGCTGGCTTTCGAGGTTAGTGAGCATTCCGCCCGGCACCTGGGCCACCAGAATACGGCTGTCGTAGCCTTTCAGCTGGCCTTCAAAGGCGTGATACTTTTTGCGCACCTCGCGGAAGTACGCGGCGATGTTTTCCAGCTTCAGGATATCCAGCCCGGTGTCGTGTTCCGTGCCGACAAGCGTTGCCACCAGCGCCTCGGTGGCCGGGTGGCCGTAGGTGGCGCTCATCGAGGAAATCGCCGTGTCCACGCCGTCGACGCCCGCTTCGATGGCTTTCAGCAGGGCCATCTCCGCCATCCCGGTGGTGGCGTGACAGTGCAGGTGCAGGCGCACCTCAAAACGTTTTTTGATTTCGCTGACCAGCTCAAAAGCGGCCATCGGGGTGAGAATGCCGGACATGTCCTTAATCGCAATGGAATCGACGCCGGTTTCCAGCAGTTGCTCTGTTAAATCCAGCCAGGTCTGCAACGTGTGCGCCGGACTGGTGGTATAGCTCAGCGTGCCCTGGGCGTGCGCGCCGTGGCTGCGCACCGCCTGCAGGGCGGCTTTCATATTGCGCGGGTCGTTCATGGCATCGAAGACGCGGAACACGTCCATGCCGTTTTTCACCGCCCGCTCAACAAAACGCTCCACCACATCATCGGCGTAGTGGCGATAACCGAGCAGGTTCTGGCCGCGCAGCAACATCTGCAGCGGGGTTTTGGGCATGGCTTTTTTGAGTTCGCGCAGGCGCAGCCACGGGTCTTCGCCGAGGAAACGGATACAGGCGTCAAAGGTGGCGCCGCCCCAGCACTCCAGCGACCCGTAGCCCACGTCATCGAGCTGAGCGGCAATCGGCAGCATATCGTCAAGGCGCAGGCGGGTGGCGAACAGGGACTGGTGGGCGTCGCGCAGGACGACATCGGTAATGGCAATAGTCATGGATCCCTCCGTGAATTAAGGGTTAAGGCGGCGATGGTGGTGGATAGCGGCGGCAATCACCGGCTTTAAGCGGGCGAAGTCGTCCACGACGGGAACGGCGCGCGGTGCGGGCGCGGCGACGGGTTCCGGGAAGAAGCGAGTAATCACGGCAGACATGCCGCGAATGGCAAAGATGAGCAGGAACAGAAAGCTCAGTACGAACCCCATCCCTAAAAACATCAGGGTGAAACCTTCACCCAGTAGTACAGCTTCATTCATGAATCATTTTCCATAATGAGAGGCACGACGGTGGCCTTGACGACAACCTTCCTGGTGAATCCGGCTAAGGAGTAGAGTGGATTTCCCTTGGCCACCTCTGGCTTTGGCCTCTACTTTTCTCCAGGTCGTTTGCGGCAAAGACACCGCCGTGCGTTTTTTTACACCATCATGCTGAACACGATGCTGGCGATAACCAGCACAATACCGCCGCCCAGACGAGAGGAAATTTGTGCATATGAAATGAGGTTCATACGGTTACAGGCGGAGAGCACTTCCAGATCGCCGGAGCCGCCGCGGTTGGCCATACAAAGACCCGCAGTAATGGATGATTCAATCGGGTAGAAGCCAATCAACCAGCCCCCGATAGCTGCGCCAACGACTGCGCCGACCACAATGATTGCGGCGATAACGACGTTCGCGAACGTCAGGGCATCGATAATCTCTTGCAGATCGGTGTAGCAAACACCCACACCGACCATCAGCACCCACAGCAGTTGTTTGGAGAAGAAGTCAGAAAGACGTTTCGCCCCGGCTTTAATCTCCGGTGAGCAAAGACCTGATGCGTTCAGCGCAGCAACAATCAGAACCATCCAGGCGAAGTAGTGAATAGAGACGCCGCCGATGCTTGGCAGAATTTTCTTGGCAACAACATAGGCCAGCAGGAAGCAGGTGGTGGATAACACCATGCCAACCGCCGTTTCACGATGGGTAATCTGACCGGCCTTTTCATCATCTTCGGTTTTGAAGGAAGCCTTACGAACCAACTCACCTTCACCGCTAAGCCAGGTGTATTTTTTGCCTATCATATCGAGGAGGGCGGCGAAAATAATGGCGAAGATATTCGCAATGGTCAGAATAGCAATAGCCGTTGAGTAATACTCTTCGCGAGAACGTCCGGTAACCGAGTGATAAATTTCAGACAGAGGCACGGCGCCCGCGCCGTTACCACCGCCCATAATCGGCAGAACGTACAGCATCATGATACGGTCGACCGGGATACCGAAGCACAGACCAATGACGATACCGAAAAGGGACGCGCCGACAATCCCGGCGAGGATGGTTGGGATATAGCCCAGCAGTGATTTTAATAGCAGCTTACGGTTTACCGACAGGATCGCGCCTGTGATCAACACTGCGATAAACAGGTTAAGGAAGTTGCTTTTATCCATTACGTTGCTGATCGCATCAATTTCTTTCTGCGTAAATATGCCAGCATAGACAAAATAAGCCGCAACCAGAAATATCATAACCGGTGCGCCACCAATATATTTATTGAAGATCGGTAAACGTTTGCCGATTTCACCAAAAATGGCCCCCATAACAAACATAAGAGCAAAACCACCGACTAAGTCAGTCGGTATAGCGTTATAGAAATGAGACAGTAATAAAGTAATTAATGCAAAAGCATAAAGCGGTAGCGGCATACCAAAGATTTTGAATCTGAGTAAATCGCCAGCCCCCTTTTTCTCCGTCGCCGAAGCCTGGGTCATGTTGGTCATAAACATTTTCCTGTGTATTGATGGGTAACAAGACCCGCGCATACTAATAAATTCAATGAACCGTGAGATGTGACTATCTTCACTGAATGGTTGTGTTTTTAATTAATTTAATTATTTTTATTAACTCTGGTTAATTAAGGAAATAAAAACCATAAAGCTTATAAAAGCAAGGGGGAAAGTGTGATGTCTATTCCAGACGAGTAATACAAACGCTGGCGAAATATGCGGCGTTATTTGCTGACGGATGCAGAATAGAGTGAATCTAATATTTAAACGCATTTATTTGCAAAAGGATGTATTGCGTCGCGAGTCGGTCGCCATGTTTCTGGAGGGCGTGGGACTCGCCCTGGAAGATGATTGTGAAATCGCGGTATGCGCATATTGGCAGGGTGAGATAGTTGGATGCGGCTCGCTGGCCGGAAACGTACTGAAATGCATCGCCGTTTCCCCGGTTTTACAAGGGGAAGGGCTCAGCCTCAAACTGCTGACTGAGCTGCTTACATTGGCCTATGAGTTAAACCGCAGCGAGCTTTTCCTGTTCACTAAGCCGCAAAATCGGTTGCTGTTTTCTGGCGCGGGGTTTTGGCCCATTGCGCAGGCAGGTGAGCTGGCGGTGTTAATGGAGAACAGCAGTGAACGGTTAGCGCGCTTTTGTCGCCAACTGGCGCTTTATCGTCAACCGGGAAAAACGATCGGCGCCATCGTCATGAACGCCAATCCGTTTACCTTGGGCCACCGTTATCTGGTGGAACAAGCAGCGGCAGCCTGTGACTGGCTGCATCTATTTGTGGTCAAAGAAGATGCTTCATTTTTTTCCTATACCGACCGTTGGGCGCTGATCGAACAAGGAATCGCGGGTATTGACAACGTCACGTTGCATTCCGGCTCCGCTTATATGATCTCGCGTGCGACGTTTCCCGGCTATTTCCTCAAAGAAAAAGGGGTTGTGGACGACTGCCATTGCCAGATCGATCTGCAACTCTTCCGTGAACATCTGGCTCCAGCGCTGGGGATTACCCATCGTTTTGTCGGCAGTGAACCGTTTTGTCCTCTGACCTGTGCCTATAACCAGCGAATGCACGACATTTTGCACGATCCGAAGCGTAGCGGCCCGGTTATTGAGGTCGTCGAGCTGGCGCGGGTGGAGAAAAACGGCACGGCTATTTCCGCCTCTCGCGTCAGAAAACTGTATAGCGAACGTAATTGGCCGGCAATAAGCGCGTTGGTGCCTGCTGGCACCCTGGCATATCTGCAGCGGCATGCCGCCAGACACACTGAAACCATATGACGTAACACCGTTAACAAGGAACATAACTAATGAAAATCATTAAAGATGCCCTGGCAGGCACGCTGGAATCCAGCGATGTGATGATCAGGATTGGTCCATCCAGCGAGCCAGGAATTCGGCTGGAGCTAGAGAGTCTGGTGAAGCAGCAGTTTGGCGCGGCGATTGAGCAGGTGGTTCGGGAAACGCTGGCGAAGCTGGGCGTTGAACGCGCGCTGGTTAGCGTCGATGACAAAGGCGCGCTGGAGTGTATTTTACGCGCCCGAGTGCAGGCGGCGGCGTTACGCGCTGCAGAACAAACGGAAATTCAATGGAGTGCGTTATGAGACCACGTCGCAGTATGTTGTTTATCCCCGGCGCAAATGCGGCCATGTTGAGCACCTCGTTTGTCTATGGTGCGGACGCGGTGATGTTCGACTTAGAAGACGCCGTAGCGTTACGTGAGAAAGATACCGCCCGTCTTTTAGTCCATCACGCGCTTCAACATCCGTTCTATCAGGATGTTGAAAAAGTGGTGCGCATTAATCCACTGAACACGCCGTTTGGTCTGGCCGATCTTGAAGCCGTCGTGCGTGGTGGCGCGGATATCGTGCGTCTGCCGAAAACCGACAGCAAAAACGATGTGCTGGAGCTGGAAGCGCAGGTCGAACGGATCGAACGTGAATGTGGACGCGCGGTCGGCAGTACCAGGCTGATGGCGGCGATCGAATCAGCGAAAGGCGTGGTCAATGCCGTCGGCATCGCCACCTCCAGCCCGCGCATGGTGGCAATTGCGCTGGCGGCATTTGATTACGTGATGGATATGGGCACCTGCCGGGGCGATGGCACCGAGCTGTTCTACGCCCGCTGCGCAGTGCTGCATGCGGCGCGCGTTGCGGGTATTGCCGCCTATGATGTCGTTTGGTCGGATATCAATAATGAAGAAGGCTTCCTGAAGGAAGTGCAGTTGGCGAAAGGGCTTGGTTTTAACGGTAAGTCCTTAGTGAACCCACGTCAGATTGAGCTGTTACATCAGGCTTATTCTCCGACACGTAAAGAAGTTGAGCATGCGTATGAGGTGATTGCCGCCGCTGAAGAGGCTGAGTCTCGCGGTCTGGGCGTCGTTTCACTCAACGGCAAAATGATTGACGGCCCGATTATCGACCACGCGCGTAAAGTGGTGGCGCTGTCGGCTTCCGGTATTCGTGATTAAGGAAGGAACCATGAAAGAGACTGTAACCATGCTCAACCAGCAATATGTCGTACCGGAAGGATTACAGCCCTACCAGGGGGTAACAGCGAACAGCCCGTGGCTTGCCAGTGAAACGGAAAAGCGTCGGCGTAAAATTTGTGACTCGCTTGAAGAGGCTATCCGTCGTTCCGGGCTTAAAAATGGCATGACGATATCCTTCCACCATGCGTTTCGTGGTGGCGACAAAGTTGTCAATATGGTGATGGCGAAGCTGGCGGAAATGGGATTCCGCGATCTGACGCTTGCCTCCAGCTCATTAATTGATGCCCACTGGCCGCTTATCGAACACATTAAAAATGGCGTGGTGCGGCAGATTTACACCTCCGGGCTGCGCGGCAAGTTAGGGGAAGAGATCTCCGCTGGCCTGATGGAAAACCCGGTACAGATCCACTCTCACGGCGGCCGCGTAAAGCTGATTCAGAGCGGTGAGCTGAATATTGATGTCGCTTTCCTCGGCGTGCCGTGCTGCGACGAATTTGGTAATGCGAACGGCTTTAGCGGCAAGTCACGCTGCGGCTCTTTGGGGTATGCGCAGGTTGATGCGCAGTACGCTAAATGTGTGGTGCTCCTGACTGAAGAGTGGGTCGAATTCCCCAATTATCCGGCCAGTATCGCGCAGGATCAGGTTGATTTGATCGTACAGGTGGACGAAGTAGGGGATCCGGAAAAAATCACCGCGGGCGCGATTCGTCTGTCCAGCAACCCGCGTGAACTGTTGATCGCCCGGCAGGCGGCCAATGTGATCGAACACTCAGGTTATTTTTGTGATGGTTTCTCACTGCAAACCGGCACCGGTGGCGCATCTCTGGCGGTCACCCGTTTCCTGGAAGACAAAATGCGTCGGCACAACATTACGGCGAGTTTTGGCCTGGGCGGGATCACCGGCACCATGGTGGATCTGCATGAGAAAGGGTTGATCAAAGCGCTGCTGGATACGCAATCATTCGATGGCGATGCGGCCCGTTCGCTGGCGCAGAATCCACATCATATTGAAATCTCAACCAATCAATACGCGAACCCCGCCTCTAAAGGCGCGGCATGCGAACGCCTGAACGTGGTGATGCTGAGCGCGCTGGAAATTGACGTGAATTTCAACGTTAACGTGATGACCGGTTCAAACGGCGTACTGCGTGGCGCATCGGGCGGCCATAGCGATACGGCAGCAGGTGCGGATCTGACTATTATCACTGCGCCGCTGGTGCGCGGGCGTATTCCTTGCGTGGTAGAAAAGGTGCTGACTACCGTCACGCCAGGGGCAAGCGTTGATGTGCTGGTTACCGACCATGGTATTGCAGTGAACCCTGCGCGTCAGGATCTGCTTGATAACCTGCGTGCTGCGGGCGTGGCGCTGATGACCATCGAACAACTGCAACAGCGCGCTGAGCAACTGACCGGTAAACCGCAGCCGATTGAGTTTACCGATCGGGTGGTGGCTGTGGTGCGTTATCGCGACGGTTCAGTGATTGACGTGATTCGCCAGGTTAAAGGCTGATGAAGGGCACAGACCTGCTGTACCAGGGCCAGGCAGTTACGCTGGAGGAGATGCTACAAGCGCGCGATAAACGTGCCGCCAGGCAGCGTCAGGCGTTGAACTGCTATCGGCTACCGTTGATTTCCCTCACGCTGGTTGCACCGGGCGCCGTTAAAAACTCAGCGGTCTGGCGGCGTGTCGCCGATTACGCAATTGCCGAAATACTGGCGCTTTGCGAACAGAAGGAGTGGGTCAACGTCTGGGAAATGCAGGTAAATGAACGCAGCGGCCCGGAATGGATGGCAGCGGTCTGTGCGCCGGCAATGGCGTTGAAACAGCACATGTCGACACTAGAGATGAGCCATCCGTTAGGGCGGCTTTGGGACATCGACATTATTGATAGCGACGGTAAGTCGCTATCACGCCGTGAACTCGGGCATCCTGCCCGGCCATGTTTGATATGCCAGCAGGATGCTCATCTCTGTGCCCGGGGCAAGCATCACACCCTTGACCTTTTGTTGGATGAAATTGCACGAAGGATTGAATGCTATGAACGTGAGCGTTGTGACTGAACGGCGTACGCCAGCGTACTCATCGCTGGCGGCTGGCGAACTTAATGGGTTGGTTGCAAGAGCGCTGCTGACGGAAGCCAGGCTGACACCAAAACCCGGTCTGGTCGATATTCGTAATTCGGGAGCGCATAGGGATATGGATCTGGCGGCATTTGAACGTAGCACTACCGCCATTGCTCCGTGGATGGAAAAGTTTTTTATCATGGGCAACAACACGGCGGCGCTGGCGGCAGAAAATGTCCTGGTGATGCTGCGTCCGCTGGGGATGGCCTGTGAGAACGATATGCTACAGGCGACCAATGGTGTGAATACCCATCGCGGGGCGATTTTCGCTTTTGGCCTGTTGAGCGCAGCGATTGGCCGACTTCTCGCGCGGGGAGAACCGTTGGAGCAAAATCGTATCTGCGACCAGGTTGCCCGCCTGAGTCGGAATATTGTTGCCCACGAGCTCTCAGCAAAAAAAGCGGGAAAACTGACAAAGAGTGAAACCCATTTCCAGTGTTATGGCCTGTCGGGCGCGCGGGGAGAAGCGGAAAGCGGTTTTCGAACCGTCAGAACGCAGGCTTTGCCGGTGTTTAACCGGGTCGTGCAGGAGCATGACGATACCCATCTTGCCCTGCTGCAAACATTGTTGCATCTGATGGCGTGGAATGATGATACCAATCTGGTGTCACGGGGAGGCCTGGAAGGGCTTTACTACGTGCAGCAGCAGGCACAAAAATTGTTGTGGCAAGGGGGCGTATTGGTTGAGGGGGGCATTGAAGCGATGCAGTCCCTCGATGATGAACTCATCCTGCGTAACTTAAGCCCTGGCGGTAGCGCGGATTTACTGGCAGTGACCTGGTTTTTAAGTCATTTTCCTGCCGGTTCCCTCTATCCTGAGTAAGTTTCTCTTCTTTCATTCTCTCCAGCAATGATTCATCCTGCGGGATGAATCATGTCTTTTACTGATATCGCTCCCTGTTTATCATTAATTTCTAATTATCGGCGATTTTAGATGGCGGCCTCCGGGCGCGCTGGTTACTCTGAAAACGGTTTACGCAATTTTTACAAAAGAGAATAGCTATGCATGAAGCACAAATCCGCGTCGCCATTGCCGGCGCTGGTGGCCGCATGGGACGGCAGTTAATCCAGGCCGCCATGGCGATGGAAGGTGTTCAGCTGGGTGCCGCGCTGGAGCGCGAAGGCTCTTCCTTGCTGGGCAGCGATGCTGGCGAACTGGCAGGGGCGGGAAAGTCCGGCGTGATCGTTCAAAGTAGCCTTGAGGCGGTAAAAGATGATTTTGACGTTTTCATCGATTTTACCCGTCCGGAAGGCACGTTGACGCATCTGGCGTTTTGCCGCCAGCATGGTAAAGGGATGGTGATTGGTACTACCGGCTTTGACGACGCCGGTAAACAAGCCATTCGCGAGGCGTCGCAAGAGATTGCGATCGTTTTCGCCGCAAACTTTAGCGTCGGCGTTAACGTCATGCTCAAGCTGCTGGAGAAAGCCGCGAAGGTAATGGGCGACTATAGCGATATTGAAATTATTGAAGCGCACCACCGCCATAAAGTGGATGCACCGTCGGGTACGGCGCTGGCAATGGGCGAGGCAATCGCCGGGGCGCTGGATAAAAATCTGAAGGACTGCGCGGTCTACTCGCGTGAAGGTTATACCGGCGAGCGCGTACCGGGCACGATTGGCTTTGCAACCGTACGCGCGGGCGACATCGTCGGCGAACATACCGCGATGTTTGCCGATATTGGCGAGCGCGTAGAGATTACGCATAAAGCTTCCAGCCGCATGACGTTTGCAAATGGCGCGTTGCGATCGGCGTTATGGCTAAAAACGAAGAAAAATGGGCTATTTGACATGCGGGACGTGCTGGGGCTGGATGTATTATAGCGACTAAATACCTTCGTGATGTGGTTGTGGTAATCAAGATTAATTGATTACAAAGGGCAATATATTATTGCCCTTTTGTTTTTGCCCCCCCGGTTATTCGGCCAGATAAATAACGCCTTTCGCCATTCATGTTTCGACAGTTTCTTCGCCCACGACATGTTCTGCCGTTGTTTTCGCGTTAAGAACAGTCAGTTTAAAGACATCCGGGCCAACGGCATCCATTTGCGTGACGTAATTGCCATTACGATAAATGCGGTTAATTGACCTTTCAGGCGCATCGGTACGGGTCATTACGTTCAACGGGAAAAAATTACTGCCTGAACTGACATTAGTCATATTCAGCCGCAGCGGCTTACCGTATGCAAAATGCACCTCGACCAGACTGATAAGACTGATATCCATCGGGGGGTAGTGCTGTTCCACGTGGGCGTTTTATCTCTTTTGTTTCAATAGGTTGGCTTTTTTATGCTGTAGTGAGGCTGGTTGTGGTCCAATCGTATGCGCTAGTCTTAAAGAAAAAGAAGCTGGATCTTCATATCGCGATTGTAATTGTTATTACATTGTCTTAATTTGCTGTTTTTGTTGATTTTATAATGCATTTGATTTGTTTTTTATATTTTTAAAATATTGATTTTTAAAATGTTTTTGTTGTTAATTTGCTTAATTTTGAATTTTTATGCATTTAATGGCATTGATGGCTATTAAGTGAGTTTTTATCGTTGTTTTTTGTTGTTTTAATGTGAAATTTGACCATTTGGTCCACTTTTTATCATGCCAGCCAGTTTTTTGCGAACTCAAGGAAGCGCAAGCGTTTTCTATCGTCACTTAGTTGATCTTTTTGCCTCTTAAACAGAATAACTTCCTTATAATGTGCAAAATAACATAAAAAATACCCGCTTTAAGTTGACTTTTATCCGGCTTAACTTCAGAATGCCGCCGTTTGCCAGAAATCCACGGGTAAGCAAATTTGCATTGCTTCATACTGACTGAATGAATTAATATGCAAATAAAGTGAGTGAATATTCTCTGGAGGGTGTTTTGATTAAGTCAGCGCTATTGGTTCTGGAAGACGGAACCCAGTTTCACGGTCGGGCCATAGGGGCAACAGGTTCGGCGGTTGGGGAAGTCGTTTTCAATACTTCAATGACCGGTTATCAAGAAATCCTCACTGATCCTTCCTATTCCCGCCAAATCGTCACTCTTACTTATCCCCATATTGGTAATGTCGGCACCAATGAAGCCGATGAAGAATCTTCTCAGGTTCATGCGCAAGGTTTAGTGATTCGCGATCTGCCGTTGATTGCCAGCAACTTCCGTAACACCGAAGACCTCTCTTCTTACCTCAAACGGCATAACATTGTGGCGATTGCTGATATCGATACCCGCAAGCTGACCCGACTGCTGCGTGAGAAAGGCGCACAGAACGGCTGCATCATTGCAGGCGATAGCCCGGATGCGAAGCTGGCGCTGGAAAAAGCGAAAGCATTTCCTGGACTGAACGGTATGGATCTGGCGAAAGAAGTGACCACGGCGGAAACCTACCGCTGGACGCAGGGTAGCTGGACGCTGAAAGACGGTTTACCGGAAGCGAAATCTGAGGATGACCTGCCGTTCCATGTGGTGGCCTATGATTTCGGCGCCAAGCGCAACATCCTGCGTATGCTGGTGGATCGCGGCTGCCGCCTGACGGTGGTGCCAGCGCAAACCTCTGCTGAAGAGGTGCTGAAAATGAATCCGGACGGCATCTTCCTGTCAAACGGCCCTGGCGACCCGGCTCCGTGCGACTACGCGATTACTGCTATCCAGAAATTCCTCGAAACCGACATTCCGCTATTTGGCATCTGCCTCGGTCATCAGCTACTGGCGCTGGCGAGCGGTGCGAAGACCGTTAAGATGAAGTTCGGCCATCACGGCGGCAACCATCCGGTAAAAGATATGGACAGAAACGTGGTAATGATCACCGCGCAGAACCACGGTTTTGCGGTGGATGAAGACTCGCTGCCAGCCAACCTGCGCGTGACCCACAAGTCGCTGTTCGACGGCACCCTGCAGGGGATTCATCGTACCGACAAACCGGCGTTCAGCTTCCAGGGTCACCCGGAGGCGAGCCCAGGCCCGCACGATGCGGCGCCGCTGTTCGACCACTTTATCGAGCTTATTGAGCAATACCGTCAGTCCGCGAAATAATCAGGAGTAATAAGAGCCATGCCAAAACGTACAGATATAAAAAGCATCCTGATTCTGGGCGCGGGCCCGATTGTTATCGGTCAGGCGTGTGAGTTTGACTACTCCGGCGCTCAGGCGTGTAAAGCGCTGCGCGAAGAGGGTTACCGCGTTATTCTGGTGAACTCCAACCCGGCCACCATCATGACCGACCCGGAAATGGCCGATGCCACCTACATCGAGCCGATTCACTGGGAAGTGGTGCGCAAAATCATTGAAAAAGAGCGTCCGGATGCAGTGCTGCCGACCATGGGCGGCCAGACGGCGCTGAACTGCGCGCTGGAACTGGAGCGGCAGGGCGTGCTCGAAGAGTTCGGCGTCACCATGATTGGCGCCACCGCCGACGCCATTGATAAAGCCGAAGACCGTCGTCGCTTCGATATCGCGATGAAGAAAATTGGTCTCGACACCGCGCGTTCCGGTATCGCGCACACTATGGAAGAAGCGCTGGCGGTTGCCGCTGACGTGGGCTTCCCGTGCATCATCCGTCCGTCCTTTACCATGGGCGGCACCGGCGGCGGTATCGCTTACAACCGTGAAGAGTTCGAAGAAATCTGCGAACGCGGTCTGGACCTCTCGCCAACCAACGAGCTGCTGATTGATGAATCGCTGATCGGCTGGAAAGAGTACGAGATGGAAGTGGTGCGTGATAAAAACGACAACTGCATCATCGTCTGCTCTATCGAAAACTTCGATGCGATGGGTATCCACACCGGTGACTCCATCACCGTGGCCCCGGCACAGACGCTGACCGACAAAGAATACCAAATCATGCGTAACGCCTCGATGGCGGTACTGCGTGAAATCGGCGTCGAAACCGGCGGTTCTAACGTCCAGTTCGCAGTGAACCCGAAAAACGGTCGTCTGATCGTTATCGAAATGAACCCGCGCGTCTCCCGCTCCTCGGCGCTGGCGTCGAAAGCCACCGGCTTCCCGATTGCCAAAGTAGCCGCCAAACTGGCGGTGGGTTACACCCTCGACGAACTGATGAACGACATCACCGGTGGCCGTACGCCGGCCTCCTTCGAGCCGTCCATCGACTATGTTGTCACCAAAATTCCGCGCTTTAACTTCGAGAAATTCGCCGGTGCCAATGACCGTCTGACCACTCAGATGAAATCGGTCGGGGAAGTGATGGCGATTGGTCGCACGCAGCAGGAATCCCTGCAGAAAGCGCTGCGCGGCCTGGAAGTGGGCGCCACCGGTTTCGACCCGAAAGTGAGCCTCGACGACCCGGAAGCTCTGACCAAAATCCGCCGCGAGCTGAAAGATGCGGGCGCTGATCGTATCTGGTATATCGCCGATGCCTTCCGTGCGGGCTTGTCTGTGGATGGCGTCTTTAACCTGACCAACATCGACCGCTGGTTCCTGGTGCAGATTGAAGAGCTGGTGCGTCTGGAAGAGAAAGTGGCTGAAGTCGGGATTACTGGCCTCAACGCCGACTTCCTGCGTCAGCTCAAGCGCAAAGGGTTTGCCGATGCGCGTCTGGCGAAACTGGCGGGCGTACGCGAAGCGGAAATCCGCAAACTGCGTGACCAGTATGACCTGCATCCGGTCTACAAGCGTGTGGATACCTGCGCGGCGGAATTCGCCACCGATACCGCCTACATGTACTCCACTTATGAAGATGAGTGCGAAGCGAACCCGTCCATTGACCGCGATAAAATCATGGTCCTCGGCGGCGGCCCGAACCGTATCGGCCAGGGCATTGAGTTTGACTACTGCTGCGTACACGCCTCGCTGGCGCTGCGCGAAGACGGTTACGAGACCATCATGGTCAACTGTAACCCGGAAACCGTCTCCACCGACTACGACACTTCCGACCGTCTGTACTTCGAGCCGGTGACGCTGGAAGACGTGCTGGAAATCGTGCGCATCGAGAAGCCGAAAGGCGTTATCGTGCAGTACGGCGGCCAGACCCCACTGAAGCTGGCGCGCGCGCTGGAAGCGGCAGGCGTGCCGGTTATCGGCACCAGCCCGGACGCCATCGACCGTGCGGAAGACCGTGAACGCTTCCAGCATGCGGTTGACCGTTTGAAGCTGAAGCAACCGGCCAACGCCACCGTCACCGCCATTGAACAGGCTGTCGAAAAAGCGAAAGAGATCGGCTACCCGCTGGTGGTACGTCCTTCTTACGTGCTGGGCGGTCGGGCGATGGAAATTGTCTATGACGAAGCCGATCTGCGTCGCTACTTCCAGACGGCGGTCAGCGTCTCTAACGATGCGCCGGTGCTGCTGGACCGCTTCCTTGATGACGCGGTTGAAGTGGACGTGGACGCTATCTGCGACGGCGAAATGGTGCTGATTGGCGGCATTATGGAGCACATTGAGCAGGCGGGCGTACACTCCGGCGACTCCGCCTGTTCCCTGCCGGCCTACACGCTGAGCCAGGAGATTCAGGATGTGATGCGCCAACAGGTGCAGAAGCTGGCCTTCGAGTTGCAGGTGCGCGGCCTGATGAACGTGCAGTTTGCGGTGAAAGACAACGAAGTCTATCTGATTGAAGTCAACCCGCGTGCGGCGCGTACCGTACCGTTCGTCTCCAAAGCCACCGGCGTTCCGCTGGCGAAAGTGGCGGCGCGCGTGATGGCCGGCAAATCGCTGACCGAGCAGGGCGTGACCCAAGAAATTATCCCGCCGTACTACTCGGTGAAAGAAGTGGTGCTGCCGTTCAATAAATTCCCCGGCGTTGACCCGCTGTTAGGGCCGGAAATGCGCTCCACCGGGGAAGTGATGGGCGTGGGCCGTACCTTTGCGGAAGCGTTCGCCAAGGCACAGTTGGGCAGTAACTCCACCATGAAGAAACAGGGCCGTGCGCTGCTCTCCGTCCGCGAAGGCGACAAAGAGCGCGTGGTGGATCTCGCCGCCAAGCTGCTGAAACAGGGCTTTGAGCTGGATGCCACCCACGGTACGGCGATTGTGCTGGGCGAAGCCGGTATCAACCCGCGTCTGGTGAACAAGGTGCATGAAGGTCGTCCGCACATTCAGGACCGTATCAAGAATGGCGAATACACCTACATCATCAACACCACCGCAGGTCGCCGCGCGATTGAAGACTCCAGGGTGATTCGCCGCAGCGCGCTGCAGTACAAGGTGCATTATGACACCACGCTGAACGGCGGTTTTGCCACGACGATGGCGCTCAATGCTGATGCCACCGAGAAGGTAACCTCGGTGCAGGAAATGCACGCGCAGATCAAAAAGTCGTAAACAAAGGGTTCGGCGGATATTGCTCTAACCGGACCTGTAATATAATGTTGAAAGGGTTTCTGTAAAGAAACCCTTTTTTTATCTTGCGTAAGGTCATTCCTGGAGAAGTCCGTTTCCGTAACCACATTTTCAATGTAATAAGCACGATATTGCTCACACTAATCAATATTTAAGTCGCATACTATCTTGCATATCCACAATTTTAATATGGCTTAGTTTTTATTAGTTTGGACAGGCCGTAGCCAGATTTTTAATTTGTGAAATGGTGTGCTTATGTGTGAAAAATATGTTGAAAGACCGCTTTATTTGTTAATTGCTGACTGGATGATGGCAGAGAACCGATGGATCACTGCCAGGGAGATTTCCCGTCAATTTGATATTGAACATTGCAAAGCAATTAATACGCTCTCCTATATTCTGTCAGAAGTGGGGGAAATTGTTTGTGAAGTGAAGATGATCCCTAACCAAATTGCAGGACGAGGCTGCCAGTGCCAGCGTCTGGTGAAAGTCGTGAGTATCGACTCTCAACTCTATCGCCGATTGAATCATAATTTGCAGGAAAGAAAAGTGAGCGTGGCGAAAGCGCCGCGACTGTCTGCCGTTCCCCCCACAGAGCTAAACCGTGAGCAGAAATGGCAGATGATGCTCTCCAAGAGTATGCGTCGCTAATTGTCTGTTTAACCTGATGGCGGGGTAAACGGTAATTGACGCGTAGGCCGGATAAGCGTGAGCGCATCCGGCATCAATTACTGTGCTGATTTTGGCTTCACGTCCGTCGTGCCTTTCAGGCGCGGCCGGTTTTCTTCGACCTGCGTTAACGGCTTCGTTTCAGATAACCCCGTTCGACAACGGATCGCAAGATCCTGATATTCTTTGGTATTGAGGCGTTTCCAGTGCAGCTCCTGGTCCGTAACCTGGCGTAGTACGCGCGCCGGTGATCCCACCAGCAGTTGCCTTGCCTCACCCTGAAATCCGGCTTTGACAAAACTCATGGCGGCGACAATGCTCTCTTCGCCAATCACTGCGCCGTCCATAATGACGCTATTCATGCCGACCAGGGCGTCCCGTCCCACCACGCAGCCATGTAGAATAGCGCCGTGGCCGATATGGCCGTTTTCATGCACGATGGTATCGGTATCGCAGTAGCCATGCATAATGCAGCCATCCTGCAGATTAGAGCCTGCCTCCAGGATCAGGCGACCATAATCCCCACGCAATGACGCGAGTTGGCCAATATAAACACCGGCGCCCACGATGACATCGCCAATCAGCACGGCGCTGGGATGGACAAACGCGTCCGGATGCACCACCGGGATCAGTCCTTCAAAGGCGTAATAGCTCATAGTTGTACCTCGCTTTTTTTGCCGGATGGCGGTGTAAACACCTTATCCGGCCTACGGTTGCGCATGTGCTGTAGGCCGGATAAGCGAAGCGCCATCCGGCATAGTCACATTAACGACCTTTCCACACCGGATCGCGTTTTTCGGCAAATGCCTGCGGTCCTTCGAGCGCATCTTCTGAATGCAGTACCGACGGATAATGCTTCAGCACGCCGCTGCGGATGTAGCGGTAGCCTTCTTCTACCGGCATTTCGCTGGTCGCGCGATAAATCTCTTTCAGCGCCGCGATAGCCAGCGGGGCGCTATTGACCAGTTGTTGCGCCAGTTCGCGCGCGCTATCCATCAGTTCGCTCTGGCTGACAACGCGGTTCACGACTCCCCAACGCAGCGCTTCTTCGGCGCTCATTCGTCTGCCGGTCATTACCATTTCGTTGACGATAGCCGGTGGCAGCAGCTTAGGCAGACGCAATACGCCGCCGCTGTCAGGCACGATGCCGAGCTTTGCTTCCGGCAGCGCGAAGCTGGCGTTTTCGGCGCAGACAATAAAGTCCGCCGCCAGCGCCAGCTCAAAACCGCCGCCAAACGCGTAGCCGTTCACCGCGGCGATAACCGGCTTATCGAGGTCAAATATTTCGGTTAAACCAGCAAAGCCGCCGGGACCAAAATCGGCATCCGGCGCTTCACCTTCCGCTGCCGCTTTTAAGTCCCAGCCAGCAGAAAAGAATTTCTCCCCGCCGCCGGTAATGATTGCTACGCGTAATTCCGGATCGTCACGGAAATTAAGAAAAGCTTCACCCATTGCAAAGCTGGTTTTGGCGTCAATGGCATTCGCTTTAGGTCGGTCGAGGGTAATTTCCAGGATCGGGCCGTTACGGGTCAGATGTAATGACTCACTCATAGTTCATCTCCAGATAAATAGTTTTCCGGCGGGAGGGATTCCTGCCGGAAGGTTTATTTCAGATTTTTTTTGATTATTTTTCCTGAACAGTTGCGCGGCAGGTCGGTTCTGATCTCCATAAAAGAGGGAACCTTGAACTTCGCCATATTGTTTTCGCAGAAGCTGAAAAACTCGGCTTCGCTTAATGTTTCACCTTCATTAAGGACAATAAACGCTTTAATGGCTTCATCACGGATCGCGTCTTTAATACCAACCACCACAATGTCCTGAATTTTCGGATGCGCAGAAATAATATTTTCCAGCTCGACGCAGGAGACATTTTCTCCGCCGCGTTTAATCATGTTGCAGCGCCTGTCGACGAAATAAAAATAGCCATCCTCATCCTGGTAACCCGAATCACCGGTATGTAACCAGCCCTCTGGTTCCAGCGCCCTGGCGGTTGCCTCCGGCTGCATGTAATACTCTTTGAAGATAGTCTTGCCGGGGATGCCTTTAATACAGATTTCGCCAATTTCTCCGGCGGGCAGCGGGCGATTTTGATCGTCGCGAATTTCAGCTTCATAGCTAAAACCCACGCGACCAATGGAAGGCCAGCGCCGTTTGTCTCCGGGACGGTCGCCAATAATTCCGACAATGGTTTCAGTCATACCATAAGAGGTCAGCAGCCTGACGCCAAAGCGTTCGGTAAAGGCGTCTTTTTCCTGCGCGGATAGATTGAGATAGAACATCACTTCGCGCAGATGATGCTGCCTGTCCGTTGGCGCGGCGGGCTGGACCATCAGCGTGCGGATCATCATCGGAATGCACTCGGTCACCGTCGCCTGATATTTACGTACCTGATCCCAGAAGGCCCTGGCGCTGTACTTCTCTAGCAGCACAAAGGTGCTGCCGGCGGAAAAGGCTGGCATTGCGGCGGTACACTGACAGTCGATATGAAAAGCGGGCATCACCGTCATGTACACGTCATCATCGCGCAGGGCGATTTGCCAGGCAGAGTAGTAGCCTGCAAAACGCAGGTTATAGTGGGTAATCACCACCCCTTTTGGACGCGAGGTGGTACCGGAGGTAAACAGAATTTCCGCCGTATCGTCAGTGGATAACACGGGCGTATAGCACAGCGTGGCCGACTGGCGTGCTTGTAGTTGGGTAAAGTGGCTCACGCCGTCGTCAGCCGGAAGCTGCTCGCCAATCAGACAGATATGATTAAGCGGAGTGCTATTGTCCTGGCGTATTTCACGGTACATAGGATAAAACTGGGCGCTGGTAACCAGCAGACTCACCTGGCTGTTTTGCAGGATCCAGGCGCTTTCTTCGCCCAGTAAGCGGGCATTAATCGGCACCATAATGGCGCCGATTTTTGCCAGTCCAAACCAGCAAAAGATGAATTCCGGACAGTTATCCAGATGCAGCGCGACCCTATCACCCTTGCGGATCCCTAAGGAATAAAAAAGGTTCGCCGTGCGGTTAATCTCTTCATTGAGCGAAGCATAGCTAAACTGCCGAACGATTCCCTCACAGGATTCGAAAATTAACGCCGTTTTATCTCCGTACACCCCGGCCAGGTCGTCCCACATCTGACGTAAGTTTTGTCCGCCAACGATATCCATATTGCTTTATCCACTGAAATCAGGCGTGAGCGCTAACCGGAAAACCGATTAGCGCATCGCGTTTAATCCTCAACTTTGGCCAGGCCTTTGCCGACCAGTTCCTTAATATCTGCTTCGCTATAACCAATGTTTTTCAGAATGGCGGCGGTATCCATGCCGTGTGACGGCATGCCACGCCAGATTTTCCCCGGGTTGTTTTTAAATTTCGGCATGATGTTCGGCCCTTTACAGGTGCGACCGTCCATTGTTTGCCACTGAGTAATCGATTCGCGGGCAACGTACTGCGGGTTACCTTCCAGTTCCGGAATGGTGAGCACCTTCGCACAGGCGATATTCAGCTCAGCAAAACGCGCCTGAACGTCGGCGATGGTGTGTGTTGCCAGCCAGGCGTCCAGTTTCTCTTCGACGAGCGGGCCGTAAGGGCATTCCACGCGATGGATGAGCTGCGTGCCTTCCGGAACTTCCGGCGTACCGAGAATGTGGGCCAGGCCAATATCTTTAAAACACTCGTTGATTTGCGTGATGCCGACCAACTCCATGACGATGTAACCATCGGCGCATTTATACAGGCCGCAACCGGCGTAGTAGGGGTCTTTCCCTTTCGTCATACGTGGACAGATTTCGCCGCCGTTGAAGTAGTCCATCATGAAGTACTGACCCATGCGCAGCATCACTTCGTACATGGCGATATCGATGCTTTCACCTTTACCCGTTTCGCGTACTTTGTGCAGGGCTGCCAGCGCGGCTGTCGTCGCGGTCATCCCGGAGAAGTAATCGGCGGTATACGGGAAGGCTGGCATCGGTTGGTCAACGTCGCCGTTTTGGATCAGATAACCACTGAATGCCTGCGCGATGGTGTTATACGCCGGAAGATTGGTGTACTCCTCGGTACCATACTGGCCGAAGCCGGAAAGGTGGGCAATGACCAGTTTCGGGTTATGTTCCCACAGCACTTCATCAGTAATACCACGGCGGGCAAAGGCCGGGCCTTTACTGGCTTCAATGAAAATATCGGTGGTTTCCATCAATTTCAGAAACGCTTCCCGACCTTCATCTTTGAAAATATTCAGCGACAGGGCGTGCAGGTTGCGGCGTGAGAGCTGCGGGTAGTTAGGCTGTACGCGGATGGTATCGGCCCATGCGACGTTTTCAATCCAGATAACCTCGGCGCCCCATTCGGCGAACATCTGTCCGGCGAATGGACCGGCGATTTCGATTCCTGAAAAAACAACGCGTACCCCAGCAAGCGGGCCAAAGGTTGGCATTGGTAAATGATTCATCATTTTTCTCCTGGCATTTTTTGCGGTATGTAGGCCGGATAAGCACAGCGCCATCCGGCATGATTGCCTGATGGCGACGCCCCGCGTCTTATCAGGCCTACAAGGGATCGATTAGCGGTATTGCTTGAGTACCGCACGACCCAACGTCAGGATCTGCATTTCGTCAGAACCACCAGAAACACGGTCAACGCGCAGGTCACGCCAGAAACGCGTGATGCGGTGGTTGCCCGCGATACCAACACCTCCCAGTACCTGCATGGCGGTGTCTACCACTTCAAACGCGGCGTTGGCGCAGAAGTATTTGCACATTGCCGCGTCGCCGGAGGTAATAGTGCCGTTATCTGCTTTCCACGCGGCTTCCAGCAGCATATTTTTCATGGAGTTCAGTTTGATCGCCATATGCGCAAACTTCTCCTGAATCAGCTGGAAACGGCCAATAGCTTCACCAAACTGCACGCGCTGATTAGCGTAACGCGCAGCGTCTTCAAAAGCGCACATTGCGGTACCGTAGTTGGTCAGCGCGACGAGGAAGCGCTCATGGTCAAACTCTTCTTTCACGCGGTTGAAGCCGTTACCTTCCCGACCGAACATGTCTTTCTCGTCCAGTTCAACGTCATCAAAGGTGATTTCACAGCAGCTATCCATGCGCAGACCGAGTTTCTCCAGTTTGTTGACCTTGATACCCGCTTTGCTCATGTCCACAAACCACTCGGTGTAAACCGGTTTATCCGGCGATGCACCGTCTCTCGCCATGACCACGATGTACGGGGTATAGGCGCTACTGGTGATAAAGCACTTACTGCCATTGAGATAAACCTTACCATTTTTGCGTGTATAAGTGGTTTTCAGACTACCAACATCCGATCCCGCTCCCGGTTCAGTGATAGCAGAGTTCCACATCTGCTTACCGGTGCCCCGGAACGCCATGATTTTATCAATTTGCTCCTGAGTTCCTTCACGCAGGAAAGTGTTAAAACCTCCCGGCAATTGGTACAACACGTAAGTTGGTGCGCCAAGACGTCCCAGCTCCATCCAGACGGCGGCGACGGTAACAAAACCCGCTTCCAGACCGCCGTGTTCCTCCGGGATCAGCAGGCTATCAATACCCATATCCGCCAGCGCTTTTACAAAACGCTCAGGGTAGACGCTGTCACGATCGCACTCGGCAAAATAAGCTTCCCAGTTCTCACTGGCCATCAGTTCGCGAATACCGGCGACAAACAGCTCCTGTTCGTCATTTAAGTTGAAATCCATCTTTCAGCCTCTTGATCAATTGGGTTAATAAGAATTACTTGTCTTTCCAGTGCACTTTGGCGTCTTTAATAAAGGACAGCGTCACCATAATGTTGACGAAGAACAGCGGACATCCTCCGGCGATAATCGCGGTCTGAATCGGCTTCAACCCACCCAGCGCCAGCAGAACGATACCGATGATGCCGACCAGCACTGACCAGCCGATACGCACTAACAGAGGCGGCTCTTCACCATCGCGAACTTCGCGACAGGTCGACATCGCCAGGGTGTAAGAGCAGGCGTTAATCAGCGTGACGGTGGCAATAAAGCAGAGGATGAAGAAGCCCCACATGGTGGCGGTGCTGAGCGGCAAGGCGGCCCAGGTTTCGATAATGGCGCGCGCCACGCCGTGTTGCTCAATCAGTTGCGGAATGTTGAGGATGTTTTTATCCATCAGCAGCAGCGTGTTACTGCCAAGGACAGTCCACAGGATCCAGGTAGACGCGGTCAGACCCATCACCATCCCGAAGCACAGCTCACGTACGGTACGACCACGGGAAATACGGGCCAGGAAGATACTCATCTGGATGGCGTAAATAACCCACCACGCCCAGTAGAAAACGGTCCAGCCCTGCGGGAAGCCGCCTTTACCGATGGCGTCGGTATAGAACAGCATCCGTGGCAGATGCATTAACAGCATCCCGACGGAGTCGGTGAAGTAGTTCATGATGAAGCTGGCGCCGCTGACGATAAACACCCAGCCGAGCATCAGGAAGCTCAGGTAGCTACGCACATCGCTGGCGATTCTGACCCCTTTTTGCAGGCCGCAGGCCACGCAAATCGCGTTCAGAATGATCCAGCAGGTAATGATGATGGCATCCAATTGCAGCGTATGCGGAATACCGAACAGCCATTGCATACACTCGGTGACCAGCGGGGTAGCCAGACCGAGGCTGGTGCCCATCGCGAAGATCAGCGCCACCAGGTAGAAGTTATCGACGATGGTACCGAACAACCCTTTCGCATGCTTTTCACCGACGAGCGGTACCAGCGTGGAGCTGGGGCGGATGACATCCATCTTGCGTACAAAGAAGAAGTAGGCGAAGGCCACGGAAAGGAAGCTATAGGTTGCCCACGGCAGCGGCCCCCAGTGGAACAGGCTGTACGCCAGGCCTATCTCTTTCGCGCCCGTGGAATTTGGTTCCAGGCCGAACGGCGGGGTGGAGATATAGTAGTAGATCTCAATAGAGCCCCAGAACAGAACCGCAGCGGATGTACAGGAGGCGAACATCATGAAAATCCAGCTGGCGGTGCTAAACTCCGGTTTTTCGTCACCTAATCTCTTTTTGGCATAGGGGCCAAAAACCAGCCAGAACCAGCCGAAGAGCATGACGACCATATACCATTCAAATGCCCAACCCCAGACGTTGGTGACATAACTGAATACCGCATTAATAACGACGTTAGCGGCATCAAGATCTCTGACTGTTAGCCAGCAAAGTATCCCGACAATTATTAATGGCGGAAAAAAAACCTTCGGTTCAATTCCCGATTTTTTCTTTTCATTTTTCATAAGTGAATTCCAGTGTGAAAACGAAATTTATTTAGCGTGCCAGTCCATGAACGTTTGTTTATTTATTATTAATGATTTGTTGATAAGTTTTTAACCTCTGGGACGCCTCAATGAGTAACTCATGATGGGTATTCACTTCGGGTGATTCTGTTATCTTCGTCACACTTTTTTGCGTTGATTATTTTGTGTTTAAATTTTGATTTTTGCTTTATTTATCAATTGATTGGTTGTGGTTTTTTAACTTTTTTAAGTATCTGACGTTCAATATTGTTGAGCCAGCAAACAATATTGAAAATTTTCATATTTGGCATATTTCTTTCAATATTGGTGAGGTGCGTAACACTATTGAAAGTTACGAATATCAATGTGTGACATTTTCAATATTGGTGATTAAGGTTTTATTTCCGAATTAAAGAGCGTGATATCTGTATTTAACACCGCCGATATAAATACGTTTCCTTCATGATTTCTGGAGATGCAATGAAGATAATTACTTGCTACAAATGCGTACCTGATGAGCAGGATATTGCGATTAATAATGCTGACGGAACACTCGATTTCAGCAAAGCGGATAGCAAAATCAGCCAATATGATCTGAATGCAATTGAAGCTGCTTGCCAGTTAAAACAGCAGTTGGGAGACGCTCAGGTTGTCGCCATGAGCGTTGGCGGCAAAGCGCTGACCAATGCAAAAGGGCGCAAAGATGTCCTCTCTCGTGGCCCTGATGAACTGATTGTGGTCATCGACGATCAATTTGAGCAGGCGCTGCCGCAACACACCGCTACCGCGCTGGCCGCTGCCGCGCAAAAATCAGGTTTCGATCTACTTATCTGCGGCGACGGTTCTTCCGATCTTTATGCTCAGCAGGTTGGTTTGCTGGTGGGCGAAGCGCTGAACATTCCGGCGATTAACGGCGTGAGTAAAATCCTCTCTCTTACCGACAGCACATTGACGGTAGAACGCGAACTGGAAGATGAAGTTGAAACGCTGAGCATCCCGCTCCCGGCGGTGATCGCGGTTTCCACCGACATTAACACCCCACAAATCCCTTCGATGAAAGCCATTCTTGGCGCGGCGAAAAAACCGGTTCAGGTCTGGTCGCCTGCGGATATCGGGCTGAACAGCGTCCCCACGTATTCCGCACAACAGGTTGCCGCACCGAAGCAGCGCGAGCGTCAGCGTGTGGTGATTGAAGGTGACGGTGAAGAACAAATCGCCGCGTTTGTCGAGAATCTGCGCAAAATCATTTAATTATCAGGGGATGTTATGAACAAATTTTCCAGTGTCTGGGTATTCAGCGATACCCCTTCTCGTCTGCCCGAACTGATGAGTGGCGCGCAGGCTGTAGGTGAAAAAGTTAACGCGTTCGTACTGAACGAAGCAGACAGCGCGACAGCATGTCATTTGGGCGCCGATCATGTCTGGCTGCTCAGCGGCAAACCAGAAGACCGCATGATCGAAGACTACGCTGCTGCGATGGCTGAGACTATTCGTCAGCATAGCGAGGGCGGCGCGGTGCTGCTGCCGAATACGCGTCGGGGCAAGCTGTTGGCGGCAAAGCTGGGCTATCGCTTGTCGGCTGCGGTTTCCAACGACGCCAGCGAAGTCGCCCTGCAGGATGGAAAAGCGGCGGTCAAACATATGGTCTACGGCGGTCTGGCGATAGGGGCAGAGACCATCGCTTCGCCGTTTGCCGTGATCACACTCAGCAGCGGAACGTTTGACGCACAAGACCCGGACACTTCTCGCAGCGGCGAGATGCATACCGTGCAGTGGCAGGCTCCGGCCATTACCGTGACCCGCACCGCAACCCAGGCGCGTCAGAGCAACAGCGTTGACCTCGACAAAGCGCGTCTGGTGGTCAGCGTGGGACGTGGCATCGGCAGCAAAGAGAATATCTCGCTGGCCGAAGCGCTGTGCCAGACGATTGGCGCCGAGCTGGCCTGCTCTCGCCCGGTGGCGGAAAACGAGAAGTGGATGGAGCACGAGCGCTACGTCGGTATCTCCAACCTGATGCTCAAGCCTGAGCTGTATCTGGCGGTGGGGATCTCCGGGCAGATCCAACACATGGTTGGTGCCAACGGCGCGCAGACGATTTTCGCCATCAACAAAGATAAAAACGCGCCAATCTTCCAGTATGCAGATTTTGGCATCGTTGGCGATGCGCTGAAGATCCTGCCTGCGCTGACGGCTGCCTTAGCGCGATAAACCATTTCGGGCAGGATGCGAATGTATCCTGCCGCTGACAGGAGTACGTATGTCCGAAGATATCTTTGATGCCATCATCGTGGGTGCAGGTCTGGCTGGTTCGGTTGCGGCGCTGGTGCTTGCTCGCGAAGGTGCACAGGTGCTGGTTATCGAGCGCGGCAATTCTGCTGGCGCGAAGAATGTCACCGGTGGGCGTTTGTATGCACATAGCCTGGAACGCATCATTCCCGGCTTTGCGGATCAGGCCCCCATTGAACGCATGATCACCCACGAAAAACTCGCCTTTATGACCGACAAAGGGGCGATGACGATGGATTATTGCAACGGCGAGGACGCCGCATCGTCGCAAGTTTCTTATTCCGTTTTGCGCAGTAAATTTGACGCCTGGCTGATGGAGCAGGCCGAAGAGGCGGGGGCACAACTGATCACCGGTATTCGCGTGGATAACGTTGTTCAGCGTGATGGCAAAGTCGTGGGCGTGGAAGCCGATGGCGATATTCTGGAAGCCAAAGTCGTAATCCTCGCTGACGGGGTGAATTCTCTGCTGGCTGAAAAGCTGGGCATGGCCAAGCGTGTTGAGGCATCGCATGTTGCCGTCGGTGTGAAGGAACTGATCGAATTGCCGAAGTCGGTCATTGAAGATCGTTTCCAGTTACAGGGCAACGAAGGTGCCGCCTGTCTGTTTGCCGGGGCGCCAACCGATGGTCTGATGGGCGGTGGCTTCCTGTATACGAATGAAACAACCCTTTCCCTGGGGCTGGTCTGCGGTCTTCATCATCTGAAAGACGCGAAAAAATCGGTCCCGCAAATGCTGGAAGATTTCAAACAGCATCCGGCAGTTGCGCCGCTGATCGCCGGTGGCAAGCTGGTGGAATATGCCGCGCACGTTGTACCCGAGGCGGGAATGAATATGCAGCCTGAACTGGTGGGCGATGGCGTACTGATTGCCGGAGACGCTGCCGGCATGTGTATGAACCTCGGCTTTACCATCCGGGGTATGGATCTCGCCATATCCGCAGGCGAAGCGGCGGCGAAGACGGTGCTTTCGGCGATGAAGCGTGACGATTTTAGCAAGCAGTCGTTGGGTGAATACCGTCAGCATCTGGACGAAGGTCCGATGCGCGATATGCGCATGTATCAGAAACTGCCGGCTTTTCTTGATAATCCCCGCATGTTTACCGCTTATCCCGAAATGGCGGTCAATATCGCGCGCGACCTGTTCACCGTGGATGGCTCCGCTCCGGTGCCAATGCGTAAAAAAATCCTGCGCCATGCGAAGAAAGTGGGCTTCATCAACCTGATGAAAGATGGCCTGAAAGGAGTGACCGTATTATGACATCTCCCGTTAATGTGGACGTCAAACTGGGCGTCAATAAGTTCAATGTGGATGAAGACAGTCCGCACATCATTCTCAAAACCGATCCTGATAAACAGGCGCTGGAGGTGCTGATTAAGGCCTGTCCGGCGGGACTGTATAAAAAGCAGGACGACGGCAGTGTTCGTTTTGATTACGCCGGGTGCCTGGAGTGCGGAACGTGCCGGATCCTCGGCCTTGATACGGCGCTGGAAAAATGGGAATACCCGCGCGGGACGTTTGGCGTGGAGTTCCGCTACGGCTAATAAGTACGAAGTTGTGCCCCCGTTGGCCGGATAAGATGCGGTAGCGTCGCCATCCGGCAATCATGTGGCGCCAATGCCGGATGGCGGCGGAAACGCCTTATCCGGCCTACAGATGCGCTTTGCCCGTGTTGAAACAGGACATCACCATGCAGCAGCCCAGGAACTTTGATGACCTTAAATTCTCCTCCATTCATCGCAGAATTATGCTGTGGGGAAGCGGCGGCCCGTTCCTTGATGGCTACGTGCTGGTGATCATTGGCGTGGCGCTGGAACAACTGACGCCGCTATTGCACCTTGATGCTGAATGGATTGGCGCGCTCGGCGCGGCTACGCTTGCCGGACTGTTTATCGGCACCTCGTTGTTTGGCTATATTTGCGATAAAGTCGGGCGGCGTAAAATGTTCCTGCTTGATATTATCGCTATCGGCGTTATCTCCGTGGCGACCATGTTTGTTTCCACGCCGCTTGAATTACTGGTGATGCGCGTTTTAATTGGCATTGTTATCGGCGCGGATTACCCTATCGCTACTTCCATGATTACGGAGTTTTCCAACACCCGCCAGCGCGCGTTCTCCATCGGTTTTATCGCCGCGATGTGGTACGTCGGCGCGACCTGCGCCAACCTGGTGGGTTACTGGCTGTATGACATGGAAGGCGGCTGGCGCTGGATGCTTGGCAGCGCCTTTATCCCGTGCTTAATCATTTTGATTGGCCGCTTTGACCTGCCGGAATCGCCACGCTGGCTATTGCGAAAAGGACGGGTAAAAGAGTGCGAACAAATGATGATCAAACTGTTCGGCGAACCGGTCTGCTTTGACGATGAGCCGCCGCAGGAGACCCGCTTCCTGCAGCTGTTTAACCGCCGTCATTTCCCGTTTGTACTGTTCGTTGCGGCTATCTGGACCTGTCAGGTAATCCCGATGTTCGCTATCTATACCTTTGGGCCGCAGATCGTCGGGTTACTCGGCTGGGAGCAGGGGCGCAACGCGGCGCTCGGCAATGTGGTGATTAGCCTCTTTTTTATGCTGGGCTGTATACCGGCGATGTTCTGGCTAAACAGTATTGGCCGTCGCCCTCTGCTTATTGGCAGCTTCGCCATGATGACTATCGCGCTGGCGCTGCTGGGGCTGGTGTCAAATCTGGGCATCATACTGGTCGTGGTGGCGTTTGCGGTATACGCCTTCTTTTCCGGCGGACCGGGCATACTGCAATGGCTTTATCCTAATGAACTCTTCCCTACGGATATTCGCGCTTCGGCCGTGGGGGTCATCATGTCATTAAGCCGTATTGGAACTATTATATCCACCTGGGCATTACCGATTTTTATTACTCGTTACGGTATTAATAACGTCATGCTGATTGGCGCGTTGATTTCGTTAGTCGGGCTTGGCGTATCGGTGATGTTTGCTCCGGAAACTCGCGGCTTGACGCTAACACAGACCGGAAACATGACTTTGCGCGGAACGCCATCGGATAACCCTCGTTAAGAGTGTTCTGCATTTCTCCCTGCTTTTCGCCAATAACGCTACAGTTAACAGTCACATGCTAAAACAACTGAAAAGCAGGGAGAACACCATGCAAAAACGTCTTATGACCGCACTGTTTACCGCAGCAACACTATTCACCGTCGCAGGATGCTCTTCTAACCAGGCGGTTGAAACCACGGATGGCAAAACTATTGTCACCGACGGGAAACCCGAAGTCGATAACGATACCGGTATGGTGTCTTACAAAAACGCCGCCACCGGGAAAACCGAACAGATTAACCGCGATCAGCTGAAGAATATGAGCGAGCTGGATAATTAATTCAATTTTTTCTGGTTAGCCGCGCAATAATATTCTCTCTTTATGCGCATCCATTTATTCCCATGCGAATAAACGGATGCCTGAACAGGCAGGGACGCCGGAAAACGTCGAAATACGTTAGACCGTTCGCCCGCGTTCCCGCTTTCCCCACCGCGCTGCCCGCTTACATGAGGTTACACTCATCGACATTTCTCTGAACGGCGGCTCAACATTTCCCGGAAAAAAACATATCGCAGGGCATTTATCCTTATGATTAGGTATAAATGATGAGGTATAAGGAACAGGAGTCTGTAATGAAACTGAAACTAATACCTTTTTATTTTCTCGCGCTATTTTCTGCCGCCTCCGGGGCTACGGAGATAAACGCCTGCAAAGACCTGATCGGAACATGGAAAACCACGGCAGATAACCCGCCTTATACCATGACAATATTGCCGCCAGTAGAAGGCTGCGGGGAAAAATGTGTGAAACTGAACGTGCAGTATGAACTTGACGTGACTCACCGCAACGCGCTTTATTGCCATGAAGGACAAGAGGGGGTAAAAGGGCAGGGACCCATGGTGATAGCATTTGAAGGGGCGTATGGTGGACACGCTATTGGAACCTATAACCGACAGCTGCAATTACTTTGGGCTGGCGTAATACCGAAAAATAAAAAGGGGAAATGGATAACGAAAATGGAGAATTACTGGTTCAGGCAGGTAAAAGCGCACTAAATATTACCTTAAAACAGCCCGCAAAACCGTCTTATTCACGAAGGGCTTACTGCCTGCGCGCGCACATTCCAACGGCTTGCCTGCCCCGGATGAACTGTTGATAAAAAAGAGGGCCAGCATCTGTTTCCAGACGGCCCTGAGTGGATTGTGACGTAACATGGCACCTTGCTGGCGCTCTCTTATTATTTCATGCCTGTGCCCTCGTTATGGCGCAATCAGAGCTTTATTTCGTCGCATCGTTATAAACTTCGGCAACGGCTTCAAAATTCGGACCATGCTCACGTGCAGCGATAATATGATAATATTTTCCGCCTTTCGCATCGGCTAATTCTGACAGTTTTTCGCGTAGATCAGAGGGTGAGGAAATCTGCCCGCCACTCTGGGACACATTTATGGTGCCGACCTTAACCAGTTTGAAGTGGCTGATTTCTTGTTTAGAGACCTGCTCTGCCGCAAGTGTGCTGAATGAAGCAACCGTTGCCAGTAATGCGGCGGCAATAATGCGTTTTTTCATAGTTCTGTTCCTGTTGCATTGATGATAAGGTTTGCGCAATATCAGTAATCCGTAACGAAATTATTTATCCCCTTCATACTTCAGGTTGCTTATGGGTTGGCTACGGATTACTCGGCCCACCCATGGGCCTCGCCCTGACGGGCCGTCGCACGCGACGTTCAAATCTGCTCCCGGCAAATTTGTCGCTCACCTCAGTCACATAATTATCTATGCTCCTGGGGACTCACTCCCTTGCCGCCTTTAAGCAACTCGAATTATTTTGGGTAATAACCTCGGTTGATTATCTGAAAATAGCCTTATTTGGTGTGACCGTCTTATATCTTGTTATAGTCACCTCTTTATGTTGTTGTCAATGTAAAATAATGCACTGCCAGCTAAAAAGAAACTTAACCCCCTGTAAATAATAGTTTTTATATTATTTCTTTTAATGGCGTAATTTTTATTGAATCACGCGGCAATACGCTAGTTTTATTCATAAGCAACATAACAGAATTGAGTTATGTTTTAATTTCCCAGAGTGATATTACCGGTTGTATGTCTATGGTTGCGCGGCCTGTTACTGATAGTGTTTCTTTCGGGGCGATTTTATTGTAGCGGCATAGGGTAATCACCGTAGTTGAAGGGAAAAGGCACGAACACAGAGCTATAGAGTATGTTTAATAATGTATTTTTTTATGAAGTAATGTCTGCAGTTGTATCTCTAAAATAAAAACAATGAACTTTTCATCTAAATAATTTTTCAATGAATTATGCTCATTTATTAATATATTTCTAATTTGAAATACAAATCAATTTATAACACATATTCTTACCCGGAAGGCATTGATACATATCCACGCTTCCTCGTACAGTAATAAATGAATATGTGATAAAGTTACTGACTACAGGTATAATAATATGAGTAATAAAAAAAATCTGTCCGCAGAAGAGACGGATCTTACGCGTAGGAAACTGTTAACCAGCGCCGGTATTCTTGCCGCCGGCGGTATGCTATCCGGCGCGGTAAAAGCTGATGAAAAATGTGCCGTCAAGGCGAAACCGGCGTGGGATAAACCGTTTACCGGCGAAATCCCGGAAAAATTGCCAGAAGGATATAATATTCTGTTAGTCGTGACCGACCAGGAGCGTTTTTTTCCTACGTTTCCTTTCCCGGTACCCGGCAGAGAGCGGCTCATGAAAACGGGGGTGACATTCTGTAATCATCAGAATACCAGTAATGTCTGTACGCCTTCCCGCTCCGTATTGTATACCGGCTTACATATGCCCCAGACAAAGATGTTTGATAATCTGGGATTACCCTGGATGCCTTATGACCTTGACCCCGCTCTTGGAACCACAGGCCATATGATGCGGGAACTGGGATACTATACGGCCTATAAAGGTAAGTGGCATCTTACAGAAAAACTGGAGAAGCCTTTGCCTGACGAAAAAGATGAGGATATTGATGTCGGGGATATTCCTGAACCAGAATTACATAAAATTATGGAAAAATATGGTTTTGCTGACTATCACGGCATCGGCGATATTATAGGCCATAGTAAAGGCGGCTATTTTTATGATTCAACCACCACGGCTCAGACTATAAATTGGTTAAGATGCAAGGGGCAGCCCTTGAATGACCAACACAAGCCCTGGTTCCTGGCCGTTAACCTCGTTAATCCTCATGACGTCATGTTTATTGATACCGATAAAGAGGGAGAAAAGGTACAGTGGCGTGGCGAGTTGGATCAGGATGATAATACCCTGGCGCCCACGCAGCCGCCGGAAAATGAACTTTATCAGGCAAGCTGGCCGAACTATCCGCTGCCGGCAAACAGGCATCAATCATTCAATGAGCAGGGAAGACCGCCGGCGCATCTTGAATACCAGACGGCGCGCGCTGCGCTGGAAGGGCAGTTTCCTGATGAAGATCGTCGTTGGCGTAAACTGCTTGACTACTATTTCAACTGTATCCGCGATTGTGATACTCACCTTGATCGGATATTAAATGAACTTGATGCCCTCAAGTTAACTGATAAAACGATTGTTGTATTTACTGCCGATCATGGCGAATTAGGCGGAAGCCATCAGATGCACGGTAAAGGCGCCTCCGTTTATAAAGAACAGATCCATGTACCGATGATTATTTCCCACCCGGCGTACCCCGGTAATAAGAAATGTCAGGCGTTGACCTGTCATCTTGATATCGCGCCGACATTAGTTGGGCTGACCGGTTTGCCGGAAGAAAAACAGCACCAGGCGTTAGGCAACCGCAAAGGCGTTAATTTTAGCGGATTGCTAAAAAACCCGGAGGGCGTTGCGGTTAATGCGGTGAGAAATGCCAGCTTATATTGCTATGGCATGATCTTGTATACCGATGCCCATTATCTCCACCGCGTTATCGCGCTACAAAGAGATAAACAAAAAACGGTGGCGCAAATCAAGCAGGAAATATCCCATTTGCATCCTGATTTTAGCCATCGTTCAGGGACGCGGATGATTAACGATGGCCGTTATAAGTTTGCGCGTTATTTCTCGCTAAGGGAGCATAATACGCCGGAAACCTGGGAGGATCTTATTAAGTACAACGATCTTGAACTTTACGATCTTAAAAATGATCCCGATGAGAACCATAACCTTGCTGCTGATAAACAGAAATATCAGGATCTCATTCTTACGATGAATGAAAAACTGAATAAAATTATCAAGGACGAAATTGGCGTGGATGACGGCAGTTTTATGCCGGATGCGGCCCATGAGCCGTGGGATCTTACTATTGAGCAGTTTAACCGCATGGCGAAAGATTAAGTGCCTGGCCCATTAGGCTATTTTATTCGCCATTTTGGGACCGGGCAGTGCTCAAAATCCTCACGTACTACGTGTACGCTCCGGTTTCTGCGCGCTGGTCGGCCCCAAACTGGCTTCAACAATTACGCCTACTGGGCCAGGCTCTAAGTGTTTGACCCATTAGGCTATTTTATTCGTCGGCGATCTGGCATCCAGCGTGTCTGGAGGTTCAGATGCTGTTGGCGCTGCGCTTATTGGGTCTGTATCATCATGTAATCGATTGATATTACAGTCATTACAGGCAAATTTAGCGCAGCGCCGCCCGGTAAGAAGGCCTTAAACCGATTTAAGGCTACTATCATCACCGACCTTTCCACACCGGATCGCGCTTTTCCGCAAACGCCTGCGGCCCTTCGAGGGCATCTTCGGGGAGCAGGATGGCGTCAACTCCTGGCTGGCGTTAATTCAATTTTTTCTGGTTAGCCGCTCAATAATATTCACTATTAGCCTGGCGAATTTGTCACTACACTTTGTAATAAAAAACAGATCATCACAGGCTAATCATGATCCTCATTATTTATGCGCATCCGTATCCGCATCATTCTCATGCGAATAAGCGGATGCTTGAACAGGCAGGGACGCTGGAAAACGTCGAAATACGTTCGCTTTATCACCTCTATCCCGATTTCAATATTGACGTTGCCGCCGAGCAGGAGGCGCTGTCGCGCGCGAGTCTTATCGTCTGGCAGCATCCGATGCAGTGGTACAGCGTCCCTCCTTTACTCAAATTATGGATGGATAAAGTCCTCACCCACGGCTGGGCTTACGGTCATGGCGGTACGGCATTGCATGGTAAACATCTGCTGTGGGCGGTAACGACCGGCGGTGGTGAAAACCACTTTGCTATCGGCTCCCATCCCGGATTTGACGTCCTTTCTCAGCCGCTACAGGCGACGGCGCTCTATTGTGGCCTCAAATGGCTGCCGCCGTTTGCCATGCACTGCACGTTCATTTGCGATGACGACACCTTACAGGCGCAGGCGCGTCAGTATAAACAGCGTTTATTGGCATGGCAGGAGGTGAATCATGGATAGCCATACTCTACTGCAGGCGCTGATCTATCTTGGTTCGGCGGCGCTGATTGTGCCGATTGCGGTACGTTTGGGCTTAGGATCGGTGCTGGGGTATCTGATTGCGGGTTGCATTATCGGCCCCTGGGGGCTACGGCTGGTGACGGACGCCGAATCTATTCTGCATTTTGCGGAAATCGGCGTCGTGCTGATGTTGTTTGTTATTGGGCTTGAGCTGGACCCGCAACGGTTATGGAAGCTGCGCGCCTCGGTATTTGGCGGCGGCGCGTTACAGATGGTGGTCTGCGGCGGACTGATTGGTCTGTTCTGTATGTTTCTTGGCTTGCGTTGGCAGGTGGCGGAACTGATTGGCATGACGCTGGCGCTTTCGTCCACGGCTATCGCCATGCAGGCAATGAATGAGCGTAACCTGACCGTTTCACAAGTAGGACGTAGCGCATTCGCAGTGCTCTTGTTCCAGGATATCGCGGCGATCCCGCTGGTGGCGATGATTCCGCTGCTGGCCGCCAGCGGCGCATCCACCACGCTTGGCGCGTTTGCGCTGTCGGCGTTGAAAGTCGCAGGCGCGTTGGCGTTGGTGGTGCTGCTGGGACGCTACGTCACGCGCCCGGCGCTGCGCTTTGTCGCGCGTTCTGGTTTGCGGGAAGTGTTCAGCGCCGTGGCGCTATTTCTGGTGTTTGGTTTCGGCCTGTTGCTGGAAGAGGTTGGGCTGTCAATGGCGATGGGCGCGTTCCTGGCGGGCGTTCTGCTGGCGAGCTCGGAATACCGTCATGCGCTGGAAAGCGATATTGAACCCTTTAAGGGGTTGCTGCTGGGGCTGTTCTTTATTGGCGTCGGCATGTCGATTGATTTCGGCACGCTGGTGGAGAATCCGCTGCGCATTCTGCTGTTGTTGGCCGGTTTTCTGGCAATCAAAATCGTCATGTTGTGGCTGGTCGCGAGGCCGCTGGGCGTACCGGCAAAACAGCGTCGCTGGTTTGCCGTCTTATTAGGCCAGGGAAGTGAGTTTGCGTTTGTGGTTTTTGGCGCGGCGCAAATGGCAGATGTACTTGAGCCGGAATGGGCAAAAGCGCTGACGCTGGCGGTCGCGCTGTCGATGGCGGTAACGCCGATTTTTCTGGTGCTGCTGACGCGCATGGAGAAGACCGCGACGGGGGAAGCGCGCGAGGCGGATGAAATCGACGAAGAGCAACCGCGGGTTATTGTGGCCGGGTTTGGACGATTTGGGCAGATAGCCGGGCGTTTGCTGCTGTCTAGCGGGGTGAAGATGGTGGTGCTCGATCACGATCCCGATCATATCGAAACGCTGCGTAAATTCGGCATGAAGGTTTTTTATGGCGACGCGACGCGTATGGATTTACTGGAATCTGCCGGAGCGGCGAAGGCGGAGGTATTGATTAACGCCATTGACGATCCGCAAACCAATTTGCAACTGAGTGAACTGGTGAAGTCGCATTTCCCGCATCTGCAGATTATCGCCCGTGCCCGTGATGTCGATCATTACATTCGCCTGCGCCAGGCTGGTGTGGCGATGCCCGAACGTGAAACCTTCGAAGGCGCGCTCAAAAGCGGACGACAGGCGCTGGAAGCGCTGGGGCTGGGGCGTTATGAAGCCCGCGAGCGCGCGGATCTGTTCCGTCATTTTAATACCCGGATGGTGGAAGAGATGGCGAAAGGGGAAAACGATCCGTTATCTCGCGCCGCCGCCTATAAACGTACCAGCGCGATGTTGAGCGAAATTATTACCGAGGACCGGGAGCATCTGTCGTTGATTCAGCGCCATGGCTGGCAGGGAACGGCTGAGGGCAAACATTCCGGGGAGGTGGCCGATGAACCCGAGGTCAAACCGTCAATCTAAAGTAAAAAATGTGATGTTCTGCAAACTTTACTGCTAATTGGCTGTTTTTGAACTACTGTAATGCTGGCGCTCCACATCAAATGAGTGGCGTCGCCAGCAGAACGAAAAATTTTCGTGCTCATCCTCTTTTCGTCAGTCGACGAAAGATTGCGCTTTACGTATAGTGGCGGCAATTTTTTTTGTATCAGGAAATAATTAATGATCAGTCTGATTGCGGCGTTAGCGGTGGATCGCGTCATCGGTATGGAAAACGCCATGCCGTGGAACCTGCCTGCCGATCTCGCCTGGTTTAAACGTAACACGTTAAATAAACCTGTCGTCATGGGACGTCACACCTGGGAGTCCATCGGACGCCCCTTACCGGGACGTAAAAATATTGTTATCAGCAGCCAGCCGGGCACCGACGATCGCGTGCAGTGGGTGAAGTCTGTCGATGAGGCGATTGCCGCTTGCGGCGATGCGCCGGAAATTATGGTCATTGGCGGCGGGCGCGTGTACGAGCAGTTCCTGCCAAAGGCGCAGAAGCTTTATCTGACGCATATTGATGCGGAAGTCGAAGGCGATACCCATTTTCCGGATTATGAACCGGATGACTGGGAATCGGTATTCAGTGAGTTTCACGATGCCGACGCGCAGAATTCTCACAGCTATTGTTTCGAGATTCTGGAGCGTCGTTAACGCTGTAGTGCCGGATGGCGGCGAAACGCCTTATCCGGCCTACTCTTGAGCCAGATGTAGGCCTGATAAGCGTAGTGCCATCAGGCATAAACCTATCAGGCGTTGACCGCTTCGCCTTCGCCCATATCCATCTGGCGGTTTGACGGCTGCACAAAATACTGTTTATCTTCCCAGCGTAAACAGGTCAACTCCCCGCCCCAGCAGCAGCCGGTATCCAGCGCGTAAATACCTTCTGGCGTCCCTTTCCCTTCCAGCGACGCCCAGTGCCCGAACGCAATACTGTAAGCCTCGCTCACCGGCCCCGGAATGGCGAACCACGGCTTCAGCGGCGCAGGGGCATTTTCCGGCGACGCTTTACTGTACATATCCAGTTGACCGTTAGGAAAGCAGTAACGCATACGGGTAAAGGCATTAGTAATAAAGCGTAGCCGCGCCAGACCGCTTAACTCCGGCGACCAGTTATTCGGCATATCGCCATACATCGCGTCGAGGAAAAAGGGGTACGAGTCGCTCGACAGCACCGCTTCAACATCGCGGGCGCACTCTTTTGCCGTCTGCAAATCCCACTGTGGGGTAATACCCGCATGCGCCATGACCAGCTTTTTCTCTTCATCTACCTGCAACAGCGGCTGACGGCGTAACCAATTCAACAGCTCATCGGCGTCCGGCGCTTCAAGAAGCGGGGTCAGCCGGTCTTTAGGTTTGTTGCGGCTAATCCCGGCGAATACGGCCAACAGGTGTAAATCGTGATTCCCCAGCACCAAACGCACGCTATTGCCAAGCGATTTGACGTAGCGTAACACGTCCAGCGAACCGGGACCGCGGGCGACCAAATCGCCAGTCAGCCACAGAGTGTCTGTATCTGGCGTAAATTCCACTTGCTGTAATAAGGCGATCAGTTCGTCGTAGCAACCGTGAACGTCGCCGATGAGATAAGTTGCCATTGTTATAATTTTAGTGAATGAGTGTAGGGACGGCGAGTCGAAACACGGGAATGTCGATGGTAAAGGCGTCGCCATTTTCATCGATCATTTCGTAATGACCCTGCATGGTGCCCAGCGGCGTTTCAATTACCGCGCCGCTGGTGTACTGATACTCTTCGCCAGGCGCAATGCGCGGCTGGACGCCAACCACACCTTCGCCCTGGACTTCAGTTTCACGGCCATGACCATTGGTAATCAGCCAGTAGCGGCCCAATAGCTGCACTGGCGCCCGACCCAGATTGCGGATGGTTACGGTATAGGCAAAAACGTAACGTTCATCGTCAGGTGAGGATTGCGCCTCAATGTAGACGCTTTGCACCTGAATACACACTCTGGGCGAATTGATCATGTTTAACTCTCCTTCAAAGGCGCGTTTTCCGACAGATAGTTGGCCATCTGGCAGTACTGCGCGACAGAGATATTTTCCGCGCGCATTGCCGGGTCAATACCCATTTCCGTCAACGTCTCAACGCTAAAAAGATTGCCGAGACTATTACGGATCGTTTTACGGCGCTGGTTAAAGGCCTCGGTGGTAATACGGCTCAACACGCGAATATCTTTAACCGGGTAAGGCATTGTTGCGTGTGGAACCAGACGCACCACGGCGGAGTCCACTTTGGGCGGCGGCGTGAAGGCGGATGGCGGCACTTCAAGCACCGGGATCACCTGACAGTAATATTGCGCCATCACGCTTAAACGACCATACGCTTTGCTGTTCGGCCCTGCAACCAGACGATTTACCACTTCTTTTTGCAACATAAAGTGCATGTCGGCAATGGCATCAGTATAGCTAAAGAGATGGAACATCAGCGGGGTGGAGATATTATAGGGCAGATTGCCGAACACACGCAGCGGTTGGCCCAACTGCGCAGACAGTTCGCCAAAGTTCATGGTCATGGCGTCCTGCTGATAAATAGTCAGCTTCGGCCCTAAGAACGGATGGGTTTGCAAGCGCGCCGCCAGATCGCGGTCAAGTTCAATGACCGTGAGCTTATCCAGTCGTTCGCCGACCGGCTCCGTCAGCGCCGCCAGACCGGGGCCGATTTCAACCATCGCCTGGCCTTTTTGCGGATTAATAGCAGAAACAATACTGTCGATCACAAACCGATCGTTGAGAAAGTTTTGCCCGAAGCGTTTACGGGCTAAATGGCCCTGATGGACTCGATTATTCATTGGGTATTAACAATCATTTTGATGGCGAGATTAAGCGCCGTAATAAAACTGCCGACATCCGCTTTTCCACGACCTGCCAGTTCAAGCGCGGTGCCGTGGTCAACGGAGGTTCGAATAAAAGGTAGGCCGAGCGTAATATTCACTCCCCGACCGAATCCCTGGTATTTTAGCACGGGCAGGCCCTGATCGTGGTACATCGCCAGCACCGCGTCGGCATTATCGAGATATTTGGGCTGAAACAGCGTATCAGCAGGTAGCGGCCCGTTGAGTTTCATCCCCTGCGCCCGCAGCTCGTCGAGCACCGGAATGATGGTGTCTATCTCTTCCGTGCCCATATGACCGCCTTCGCCCGCGTGCGGATTCAGGCCACAGACAAGAATGCGCGGTTCGGCAATACCAAATTTGGTCCGCAAATCGTGATGCAAAATAGCAATCACTTCGTGCAAAAGCGCAGGGGTGATGGCGTCTGCAATCGCCCGTAGCGGCAGATGCGTGGTCGCCAGCGCCACGCGAAGTTCTTCGGTTGCCAGCATCATCACGACTTTTTTCGCCTGCGAACGCTCTTCGAAAAACTCGGTATGACCGGTAAACGGAATGCCTGCGTCGTTAATAACGCCTTTGTGCACGGGGCCTGTGATCAGCGCGGCAAATTCACCGTTCAGACAGCCATCACACGCTCGCGCCAGCGTCTCTACCACGTAGGGGCCATTTTCTACCGTCAACTGACCGGGGATGGCAGGCGCGCGCAGCGAGACCGGCAATAGGGTCAGCGTTCCCGCGGGCTGCGGCGCAGCGGGGACATCAGGCGAGTAAGGGAGAAGTGAGAGGGGCAGGCCGAGCATGGCGGCCCGCTCCGTCAGGAGCGCGCCGTCCGCACAGACGACCAGTTCAATCGGCCACGCGCGTTGCGCCAGTTGGACGACAAGATCGGGGCCAATCCCGGCGGGTTCGCCGGGAGTGATAACAACGCGTTGCGCACTGCTCATTAGTTACTCAAAATCTTAACGTAAGCGCTGGCGCGCTGTTCTTGCATCCAGGTCGCCGCTTCTTCTGAGAACTTACGGTTCATCAGCATACGATAAGCGCGATCTTTCTGCGCCGCATCGGTTTTGTCTACCTTACGCGTATCCAGCAATTCGATCAGATGCCAGCCGAAAGAGGAGTGTACCGGCGCGCTTATTTGGCCTTTATGCAGCTTCGTCAGCGCGTCGCGGAACGCCGGATCGAAAATATCTGGCGTAGCCCAACCCAAATCACCGCCCTGGTTAGCGGAGCCCGGGTCCTGAGAGTACTCTTTCGCCGCAGCGGCAAATGTGGTTTTACCACTCTTAATGTCAGCCGCGATTTCTTCCAGCTTCAGGCGCGCCTGCTGATCGTTCATGATCGGCGACGGCTTAAGCAGAATATGACGAGCGTGAACTTCGGTCACGGAGATACTCTGGCTCTGACCGCGCAGGTCGTTTACTTTCAGAATGTGGAAACCGACGCCGGAGCGAATCGGGCCGACAATGTCGCCTTTCTTCGCGGTGCTCAGCGCCTGGGCGAAAATCCCCGGCAGCTCCTGGATACGGCCCCAGCCCATCTGACCGCCTTTTAGCGCCTGCTGGTCGGCAGAGTAGGTAATCGCCAGTTTGCCGAAATCTGCGCCGTTACGCGCTTCTTCAACAATGCTTTCCGCCTGGCGCTGCGCGTCGTTAACCTGCTCGGAGGTTGGGTTTTCCGGCAGAGCAATCAGGATATGGCTCAGGTTCAGCTCGGTGCTGGCATCGTTTTGGGTGCCAATCTGTTTTGCCAGCGCGTCAACTTCTTGCGGCAAAACGGTGATACGGCGACGAACCTCGTTGTTGCGCACTTCAGAGATAATCATCTCTTTACGAATTTGGTTACGGTAGGTTGAATAGTTCAGCCCATCGTAAGCCAGACGGCTGCGCATCTGATCCATCGTCATATTGTTTTGTTTGGCGATGTTGGCGATGGCCTGATCCAACTGCTCATCCGTGATCTTCACCCCCATCTTCTGACCCATCTGCAGGATAATTTGATCCATAATCAAACGTTCCAGGATCTGGTGACGCAGCGTGGCGTCGTCCGGAAGCTGCTGACCTGCCTGACCCGCGTTGAGTTTGACTGATTGCATTAAGCCATCAACGTCGCTTTCCAGCACGACGCCATTATTGACGACGGCTGCGACTTTATCGACTACCTGGGGGGCAGCGAAACTGGTATTCGCGATCATGGCGATACCGAGAAGCAGCGTTTTCCAGTTCTTCATACTTTTTCCATTTCAATTAACCGCAATGCGGATTACGTTGTAAATCAATCAGATTACATAGAGCTTTGGTACGGCAGAATGTTCGAACGCAACATTTCTTGCGTGCCGAGGCCGTAGTTAGAGCTCAAACCGCGCAGCTCAATGTTGAAGCCAATCGCGTTATCATAAATCGCGTGTTGTTTATCGTTATCCCAACCGTTCAGCTTACGTTCGTATCCGACGCGGATCGCATAGCAGCAAGAGTTGTACTGCAAGCCGAGCATCTGGTCTGCAGGTTTGCTCGAATTGGTATCGAAGTAGTACGCGCCGACAATCGACCAGCGATCGGCAATCGGCCAACTTGCCACCGCGCCCACCTGGTTGATGCCGTTTTTATACTGCTCTGCCGTGGAATAATACGAAGGCAACGTAGCCTGAATATATTCCGGGCTGGCATAGCGGTAGTTCAACTGTACCAGACGATCCTGATCCCGACGGTATTCGAGGCTGCTGCTGCTGGTAGCGACGCTATCCAGACGGGTATCGTACTGCACTCCGCTACGCAGCCCCCAGCGTTCTGAAATACGCCAGTAAGTGTCGCCTGCCCAAACCAGCGAACCGGTTTTGTCGTCATTCTCCCATTTAATGTTGTCATCGCCGGTGCGAGACTCCGTGAAATAGTAGATTTGACCAACAGAAACGTTAAAACGTTCAACGGCGGCATCATCATAAATGCGTGTTGTGACGCCGGTCGTGACCTGGTTGGCGGAAGCAATACGGTCGAGACCGCCATAAGTGCGGTCGCGGAACAGGCCGTTATAGTCGGATTGCAGCAAAGAAGAATCGTAGTTATAGATGCCGCTCTGGTCGCGGTACGGCACATACAGGTACTGCACGCGTGGTTCCAGCGTCTGGGTATACCCCGGCGCCAGCATCGCCATATCGCGTTCGAAGATGAGCTTACCGTCGACTTTAAACTGCGGCATGACGCGGTTAACCGAATCTTCCAGCTTATTTTTATTGTTTGGATCGCTGTTATAGCTGTCCAGATTCGTTTGCTGATAGTGCGTCGCCATCAGCTTCGCTTCGGTGTTCAGGCTGCCCCAGCGGTTGGAGAGCGGCAAATTAATGGTTGGCTCCAGGTGGACGCGGGTCGCTTCCGGCATATTGTCTTTGGTGTTGACGAAATGTACCGCCTGGCCGTAAATCCGGGTATCAAACGGCCCGAGATCGTTATGGTAGTAGTTAACGTCTAACTGCGGCTCCGCAGAGTAGCTGCTGGTGTTTTGATCGTTAAAGACCTGGAATTGTTTGGTCGACACCGTAGCGTCAAAGTTTTGTACGGCGTAGCCGACGCTGAATTTCTGCGTTGCGTAACCGTCGGTACTGGAACCGTACTTACTGTCGAAATCGTTAAAGTAGCTGGAGTCGCTGACTTTGGTGTAATCGACGTTAAAACGCCACACCTGATCCATCACGCCTGAGTGCTGCCAGTAGAATAACCAGCGGTGCTTATCGCCCTCTTTGGGATGATCGTCCTCGTAGACTTTATCAGAAGGCAGATAATCTAATTCCATCAACCCGGCGCCTGCCTGCGTGAGATAACGGAATTCGTTCTCCCACATAATATTGCCGCGGCGGTGCATATAGTGCGGGGTGATGGTGGCGTCCATATTGGGCGCGATGTTCCAGTAATACGGTAAGTAGAACTCGAAATAGTTCTTGGTCGTGTATTTCGCGTTCGGGATCAGGAAACCTGAGCGACGTTTGTCGCCGACGGGTAGCTGTAAATAGGGGCTATAAAAGATCGGAACCGGACCTACTTTAAACCGGGCGTTCCAGATCTCCGCAACCTGTTCTTCACGGTCATGGATGACTTCACTCCCCACCACGCTCCAGGTATCGGAGCCAGGCAGACAGGAGGTAAAGCTGCCGTTTTCCAGAATGGTATAGCGGTTTTCGCCGCGCTGCTTCATGAGATCGGCTTTACCGCGCCCCTGACGGCCCACCATCTGGTAATCGCCTTCCCAGACGTTCGTGTCTTTGGTGTTCAGGTTCGCCCAGCCCTTCGGCCCTTTAAGGATGACCTGATTATCATCATAATGCACATTACCCAGCGCATCGACGGTGCGTACAGGTTCCGGCTGACCTTCCGCCTGCTTCTGATGAAGCTGCACTTCATCCGCTTGCAGGCGGCTATTCCCCTGCATAATGTCCACGTTGCCGGTAAAAACGGCATCGTCCGGGTAGTTACCTTTAGCGTTATCGGCATTGATAGTAACCGGCAGATCGTTGGTATCGCCTTTTACCAGAGGACGATCGTAGCTCGGCACGCCCAACATACACTGTGAGGCGAGATCGGCTGCCAGCCCCTGATGACTATAAAGGGCGCTGGCGATCATGGTGGCCAGAAGAGTGGGAATACGTTTTTTCATACGTTGTATTTATTGTTCCATCATCGGTAGCGTTGCGCGTGACAAACGGTCACAGCCTAACTTACTCATCTTCGCTGCGCCAGTGTTAATCCTGCCGTTTAGCGTCTGTGGTGTTAGGCACGGCATTGAATGACAGGTATGATAATGCAAATTATAGGCGATGTCCCACAATTGACCGTAGCCTTCATTCGCAGAAAAGCACCTTATTTTGTGGGAGATAGCCTCACCGATAGCGTAACGTTTTGGGGAGTCTATGCAGTACTGGGGAAAGATAATTGGCGTCGCCGTAGCCCTGATGATGGGCGGCGGCTTTTGGGGCGTGGTCCTGGGTCTGCTGGTGGGCCATATGTTCGACAAAGCCCGCAGCCGAAAAATGGCGTGGTTTGCCAACCAGCGGGAACGGCAGGCGCTGTTTTTTGCCACCACCTTTGAGGTGATGGGCCACTTAACCAAATCAAAAGGACGGGTGACGGAAGCGGATATTCATATCGCCAGTCAGTTGATGGATCGTATGAATTTACACGGCGATTCACGTACTGCCGCGCAGAACGCCTTTCGGGTCGGAAAAGCGGATAATTACCCATTACGTGAAAAGATGCGGCAGTTTCGTAGCGTCTGCTTCGGGCGTTTTGATCTGATCCGGATGTTTCTGGAAATTCAGATCCAGGCGGCGTTTGCCGATGGCTCGCTACACCCTAATGAGCGGGAAGTGCTGTATGTGATTGCGGAAGAGTTAGGTATTTCCCGCGTACAGTTCGATCAGTTTCTGCGCATGATGCAGGGCGGCGCGCAGTTTGGCGGCGGTTATCATCAACAGTCCGGCGGCGGCTGGCAGCAGGCGCAGCGCGGCCCGACGCTGGAAGATGCCTGTAATGTGCTGGGGGTTAAAACCACCGACGATGCAACCACCATTAAACGCGCTTATCGCAAACTGATGAGCGAGCATCATCCGGACAAACTGGTCGCGAAAGGTTTACCGCCGGAAATGATGGAAATGGCGAAGCAAAAAGCGCAGGAAATTCAGAAAGCGTATGAGCTAATCAAAGAACAGAAAGGGTTCAAGTGATTGAATTGCCGGATGCGGCTAGCGCCTTATCCGGCCTACGTTAATGAATGTAGGCCGGGCAAGCGAAGCGCCCCGGCATAAATTGGCTCCGAATTTAAAAATCTGCCGGGACTTTAAACGTCATGCTGTTACCGTAAGCGGGATGGGTAATGGTCAGCATTTCGGCGTGTAACTGCAAACGCGGCGCCAGCGACAACGCTTCCGGCGAAGCGTAAAACCGATCGCCTAAAATCGGGTGGCCTAACGCCAGCATATGCACACGAAGCTGATGCGAACGCCCGGTGATCGGTTTGAGCACCACGCGGGCGGTATTATCCGCCGCAAACTCCACCACGTTATATTCCGTTTGCGCCGGTTTGCCGGTTTCATAACACACTTTCTGCTTTGGCCGGTTCGGCCAGTCGCAGATGAGCGGTAAGTCAACCAGTCCTTCCGCCGGGGAGGGATGCCCCCATACGCGCGCCACATACTGCTTTTTCGGCTCCCGTTCGCGGAACTGGCGTTTTAGCTCCCGTTCCGCGGCTTTGGTCAGCGCCACTACAATCACGCCGCTGGTGGCCATATCCAGACGATGCACCGACTCTGCCTGCGGGTAGTCGCGCTGGATACGCGTCATAATGCTGTCTTTGTGCGCTTCCAGACGCCCCGGCACGGACAACAGGCCGCTGGGCTTATTGACCACCATAATGTGCTCATCCTGATACAGGATAACCAGCCAGGGTTCCTGCGGCGGATTGTAGTTTTCCATCCCCATGTACGGCTCCGTTATTGGTGCGTGACGACGATAAGACGCAGCGCGTCCAGACGCCAGCCTGCCTGATTCAGGCTTTCCAGTACCTGCTGACGGTTGCTGTCGATAGCGGCAAGTTCGTCGTCGCGAATGTTCGGGTTGACGGCGCGCAGCGCTTCCAGACGCGACAGTTCCCCGGACAGTTTTTCATCCGCCTCGCGACGCGCGTTATCAATCAGCGCTCTGGCGGACTTTTCAATCTGCGTCTCGCCCAGTTGCAAAATGGCATGGACGTCCTGTTGCACGGCGTTAACCAGTTTGCTGCCGGTGTGGCGATTCACGGCGCTGAGCTGACGGTTGAAGGTTTCAAACTCGACCTGGGCGGCCAGATTGTTGCCGTTTTTATCTAACAGCATACGTACCGGCGTCGGCGGCAGGAAGCGGTTCAGTTGTAGCTGTTTCGGCGCCTGCGCTTCCACGACGTAAACCAGTTCGACCAGCAGCGTGCCGACTGGCAGCGCTTTATTTTTCAACAGCGAAATGGTGCTGCTGCCGGTATCGCCGGAGAGGATCAGATCCAGTCCGTTACGGATGAGCGGATGTTCCCAGGTAATAAACTGCGCATCTTCGCGAGACAGGGCTACGTCACGTTCGAACGTGATAGTACAGCCGTCTTCCGGCAGGCCGGGAAAATCCGGCACCAACATGTGGTCGGACGGCGTCAGCACGATCAGGTTGTCGCCGCGATCGTCCTGGTTAATGCCGACGATATCGAACAGGTTCATGGCGAACGCGATCAGGTTGGTGTCGTCGTCCTGTTCTTCAATGCTTTGTGCGAGTTGTTGGGCTTTTTCACCACCGTTGGAGTGGATCTCCAGCAGGCGGTCGCGGCCCTGTTCTAACTGGGCTTTTAGCGCTTCATGTTGCTCGCGGCAGGATTTGATCAGATCGTCAAACCCGTCGGTTTCTTCAGGCGCGGCCAGATAGTTAATCAGACTGGCGTAGGCTGAATCATAAATCGCGCGACCGGTCGGGCAGGTGTGCTCAAAGGCGTCCAGCCCTTCGTGATACCAGCGAACCAGCACCGACTGGGCGGTTTTTTCCAGGTACGGGACGTGGATCTGGATATCATGCGCCTGGCCGATACGATCCAGACGACCAATACGCTGTTCCAGCAGATCCGGGTTAAACGGCAAGTCGAACATCACCAGATTGCTGGCAAACTGGAAGTTACGTCCTTCAGAGCCGATTTCGGAACATAACAGTACCTGCGCGCCGGTATCTTCTTCGGCGAACCAGGCGGCGGCGCGGTCGCGTTCGATAATCGACATGCCTTCATGGAACACGGCGGCGCGGATGCCTTCGCGTTCGCGCAGCACCTGCTCCAGCTGTAACGCGGTGGTCGCCTTAGCGCAGATCACCAGCACTTTTTGCGAACGATGGCTGGTCAGATAGCCCATCAGCCACTCAACGCGCGGGTCGAAGTTCCACCAGGTGCCGGTATCGCCTTCGAACTCCTGATAAATTTGTTCCGGATAGAGCATATCGCGGGCGCGATCTTCCGCGCTTTTACGCGCGCCCATAATGCCGGAGACCTTAATGGCGGTCTGATACTGGGTCGGCAGCGGCAGTTTTACCGTATGCAGTTCACGTTTCGGGAACCCCTTGACGCCGTTACGGGTGTTGCGGAACAGAACGCGGCTGGTGCCGTGGCGATCCATCAGCATCGACACCAGCTCATCACGGGCGGCCTGCGCGTCGTCGCGATCGCTATTAGCGGCCTGTAACAGCGGTTCAATATCCTGTTCGCCGATCAGATCGCCCAGCCTGTTCAGTTCGTCGTTGCTGAGTTTATTGCCCGCCAGCAGCATGGCCACCGCATCGGCGACAGGGCGGTAGTTTTTCTGTTCTTCGACAAACTGTTCGAAATCGTGGAAACGGTTCGGATCGAGCAGGCGCAGACGGGCGAAATGGCTTTCCATCCCCAGCTGTTCTGGCGTGGCGGTCAGCAGCAGCACGCCCGGCACGCGTTCAGCTAACTGTTCGATGGTCATATATTCACGGCTCGGCGCATCGGTACTCCACACCAGATGATGCGCTTCGTCGACCACCAGCAAATCCCACTCGGCGTCGCACAAATGTTCCAGACGCTGCTTATTACGGCGGGCGAAATCCAGCGAACAGATCACCAGTTGTTCGGTTTCAAACGGGTTATACGCGTCGTGCTGCGCTTCGGTATAGCGTTCGTCATCGAACAGCGCGAAGCGCAGGTTGAAACGGCGCAGCATTTCTACCAGCCACTGGTGTTGCAGGGTTTCCGGCACGATGATCAATACGCGTTCCGCCGCGCCGGATAATAACTGTTGATGCAGAATCATCCCGGCTTCAATGGTTTTACCTAAGCCCACTTCATCCGCCAGCAGTACGCGCGGCGCGTGGCGACGACCCACATCATGAGCGATATTAAGCTGATGCGGGATCAGGTTGGTCCGCTGACCGCGCAGGCCGCTGTATGGCATCCGGTACTGCTCGCTCTGAAATTTACGGGCGCGATAGCGCAGCGCGAACCGATCCATTCGATCGATTTGACCGGCGAACAGACGATCCTGGGGCTTACTGAAAACCAACTTGCTGTCGAGCAGAACTTCGCGCAACGTCACATTGGTCTCTTCGGTATCCAGGCGGGTGCCGACATAAACAAGCAGGCCATTTTCTTCTTTTACTTCATCGATATGTAGCTGCCAGCCTTCATGGCTTGTAATCGTATCGCCAGGGTTGAACATGACGCGGGTCACGGGAGAATCACTGCGCGCATACAGGCGGTTTTCCCCCGTGGACGGGAAAAGTAAGGTGACGGTTCGCGCATCCATCGCAACAACGGTTCCAAGTCCCAGCTCGCTTTCTGTATCGCTGATCCAGCGTTGACCAAGTGTAAAAGGCATATGTGTTCGGCTCTATATCTTTAATTGCAGGCATTACTCGCCATTCCCAGGCGACAGCACTGGATAATTGCGAGTATACGACCCCGCTACCAGGCTAATGTGGTAGTGGCGTTAATTAGGTCCAGGAATGGAAAGGGCGCTATGGTACTGGAAGGCGGCGCTTTCGTCACGCGTCAAAATAGCCCCAGTTGCCCGGTCAGTAGTGTAGCAAAATTATCTTCAACGAAGGGAAGAATTCCTTCCGCCACGGGTTGTAGCTGGCGGGTAAGATAGTGTTCGTAATCCAGCGGCGACTGCTGGTAATCCACGGGCTCGGGGCCGTTAACAGTCCAGACATATTTTATGGCGCCGCGATTCTGATACTGCGCCGGACGACCCTGCTTCAGGTTTTGTTCATCCGCCAGCCGGGCGGCGCGAACGTGCGGCGGAACGTTACGTTGGTACTCATGTAAAGGGCGACGCAGACGCTTACGATAAACCAGCTGTGCGTCCAGTTCGCCCGCCATCAGTTTATCGATAGTCTCACGCACATAGTCTTGATAAGGTTCATTGCGAAAAACACGCAGATACAGCTCCTGTTGAAAGCGCTGCGCCAGCGGCGTCCAGTCGGTCCGCACCGTTTCCAGACCTTTAAATACCATGCGCTGGCTGTCGCCTTCCTGAATCAGGCCCGCGTAGCGTTTTTTACTGCCAGTATCCGCGCCGCGGATGGTCGGCATCAGAAAACGGCAAAAGTGGGTTTCAAACTCCAGCTCCAGCGCGCTGGTCAAATTTTGCTGTTGTAACGTCTGCGCCCACCATTCGTTCACGTGACGCACCAGCCTGTGCCCGATTTCCGCCGCATCGGCTTCTGAATGCGCGCGCCGGAGCCAGACGAAAGTGGAATCGGTATCGCCATAAATCACGTCATAACCCTGCGCCTCAATCAGCGCTTTGGTCTGGCGCATAATCGCATGACCGCGCATGGTGATTGACGACGCCAGACGGGGATCGAAAAAGCGGCAGGCCGTGGTGCCGAGTACGCCATAAAAGGCGTTCATAATGATTTTAAGCGCCTGCGAGAGCGGTTTATTGCCCTGACGTTTGGCTTCATCGCGCCCGTGCCAGATTTGGCTAACAATTTCCGGCAGGCAGTGCTTTTCTCGTGAAAACCAGGCGTCAAGGAAACCTTCGGTACTGTGTTCCGGATCCGGCTGCGCCATGCCTTCGACCAGCCCGACGGGATCAATCAAAAACGTGCGGATAATCGACGGGTACAGGCTTTTATAATCCAGCACCAGTACTGAATCGTATAATCCGGGTTGTGAATCCATTACGTAGCCGCCGGGACTTGCCAGCGGCGGCACTTCGCCGAGATTGGGCGCGACATAGCCGGCGCGGTGCATTCGCGGAAAGTAAAGATGCCCGAATGCGGCGACTGAACCGCCGTGGCGATCGACCGGCAGGCCGTTGATCGTCGCGCGTTCCAGCAAAAACGGCATGATCTCGGTTTTATGGAAAATGCGCGTGACCAGCTCGCAGTCTTTCAGGTTGTAGGTGGCGAGGGCGGGTTTATCCTGGGCAAAGCGGCGATCGATCTCATCCATACGATCCCAGGGGTTATCAATGGATTTTCCTTCGCCGAGCAGTTCCTGCGAGACGGCTTCCAGCGAAAAAGACGAAAAATTCCAGAACGCGGATTTAAGCGCGTCGATACCATCGATAATGACTCGCCCTCTGGCCTGGGCGAAAAAAACGCCGTTTTTGAAGCCATGTTCGCGCCACTCCAGTTCGCTATTGTCTCGCCCCAGCCGTAAAGGGATACGGTAGCGTTCGGCATGTTTTTGCAGCATACGCAGGTCGAACTGCACCACGTTCCAGCCGATGATGACGTCAGGATCATGCTCGGCAAACCAGGCGTTGAGTTTTTCCAGCAGCTGCGGGCGGCTGGCGACATACACAAGCTCGAAGTCCAGTTGGCGGTCATCGCCATTCGCCGGGCCCAGCATATAAACGGTACGCTGACCGCATCCTTCCAGACCAATGCAATACAGTTCGCCGTGTCGCGTGGTTTCGATATCCAGCGAGACCCATTTTAGCGGCGGTCGATAGTCGGGGTGGGGTTTAAGACGCGCATTGCGGATAACGCCGTTGCGCATCTCGCCGTCTACCCAAACGGGCGACGTAATAAAACGCTCCATCAGGTAACGTTCCGGCGGGCGTACATCCGCTTCATAAACGGTGACGCCGTTTTCGCGCAGCAGTTTCTCCATCCGCATAAGCTGGCGGTGAGTGCGGCAATACAGACCGGATACCGGCTGACGATGAAAGTCTCGCAGCTGGAGCGGCGTCAGGCGATAGTCTTTTTCCGCCTGTAGCAGCGAGGCGGCGCGGGAGGTCTGGCTGGTCGGAATAAACGCCACGGACTCTTGCGGTGCCAGCGTTGCCTGCACAGGGCCGTTGTCTGTCGCCAGCCAGAAAGAGACCTCCGTCCCTTGCGGCGTATCCCGCCAGTGCCGGGTTAAAATGAAACCTGCCTGCGCCACGATGATTACCTGTCTAAAAAATTCACGCTAATTATAACCTGTTTTAGGGGGTAATACTGTTATTTTGTACAGGCATATAACGTAAAAGCCGATATCCGCTGTAATAAAAAGTTTCTCGCAGTAAGAAGCGGGTTTTCGCCCACCAGGATTTATAGCGGGTGGATCGCGTGGGTGATGAGCGGCTATCGATACCATTATCCTGAGCGATAGTTTTCAGACGCAGCATATGCAGCGGATCGCTGACCAGTAACGCTGTGCGCCATTGTTGTTGTCGCAGGATCTGTTTTGCGTAACGAATATTTTCGCGCGTCACGGTAGAGCGCTCTTCAATAAAAATCGCCTTAGCCGGAATCCCTTTTTCCAGAACGTATTGACGGGCTATCGCCGCGTCGGAAACCGTTGCGCCAGCGCCGTAGCCGCCGGTTAATACCAACGCGCGGACAATGTGTTGTTGGTAAAGCCAGATGGCATGATCCAGTCTGGCCTGAAAAACGGGAGAAGGCGTTTTTCCGCTAACACCTGCTCCTGCGACAATCGCGCAGTCAGCTACGCGCGTCTGGTTTTGCTGACTGAACTGATAAATAGCGATGGCATTATGGATAAACACCGTAGCCATAATGAGAATTATGCCTGCCGCGATTCTGATGATGTAGCGATATTTCATGAATGAGTTCGTTCCCCGTGACGGGTGTAATGGATATTTTAACGATAAAATGGCTTTTAGCGTCAGATATTTTTGCTGACGTATATTTATCAATATAATGATGCCGGTATATACAGCAGATATAATTATCCTATAACTGCTAATTTTAAATCATGTTTATTTACAGTTTTTACCCATGTATTAGCCGTTTTGTGTCAAGTCTGTTTTCATACATTCAGTATTTTTCAGAAAGGCGCTTGTTCGAATCTGTTACTTATTTCTCGGATTAACAAAAAAGCGATATTTTTTGTTTGTTTTAATTAATGAAAAGTGTAACAATTTCATTTGGAACATCCGCACCGTCAGGTAGAAATATAATATTCCAATTGGCCGCTATGGTTAAATAAAAATGGATTACAGTGCGAATTCGTCGGGAACTCTCTGCATAATTTAATTTTTATTTTAGAATATAATTTTATTTTGACTTTCGGGTGCGGGTGTTTTTATCAAAATTTGTGGTATTCGGGAATGATCTTTTATGAATGTGAGTATGCAGGCGCGTCTGGTAGGGAGCGACCGTTATCTTTTCGTCAATACTCAACGCGCTAACCCTTCCATAAAAACCGTGAGTCGATTTTTTGAGTATAAAACATGGACAGAACAAATTTGGCGTACCGAGATTATTGAAAACGGCAATGCTTTTTTTCACTGGCAAGGACACGACAGAAAAAACGGACATCGGGATACCATTATTAATTATCTGTTAAATGGGCAACGCTGGCAGTCAACAATCGAAGATTATATTTTCTTCCATGCGCTGGAAGGAAAAGCGTGGCAGGGACATTATGATAATATTATTGAATATGTGAGTTCTGATCATTACGTCTATCAAAGCGCATTTGCTGAATATATCACCGACCAGATTCATCAACGCGCCCCCAATGGGACGCGTTTTTAGAGGCATTACTGCCCGTAATAGGCTTTTGCGCCGTGTTTGCGTAGATAGTGTTTATCCAGCAGGGATTGCTGCATGTCGGGCAACTGCGGCGCAAGCTGGCGGCAGAAGATCCCCATATAGGCCACTTCTTCCAGCACGATGGCGTTATGCACGGCATCCTCGGCATTTTTACCCCAGGCAAACGGGCCGTGCGAATGGACAAGCACGCCGGGCATTTGAGCGGCGTCAATACCTTGTTTTTCAAAGGTTTCAACAATGACATTGCCCGTTTCCCATTCATACTCGCCATTAATTTCCGCCTCGGTCATTTTGCGAGTGCAGGGAATCGTACCGTAGAAATAGTCGGCATGGGTGGTTCCCGTCGCCGGAATCGGCTGGCCCGCCTGCGCCCAGATAGTCGCGTGGCGCGAATGGGTGTGTACGATGCCGCCGATAGTCGGAAATGCCTGATATAACAAACGGTGGGTTGGCATATCGGACGACGGTTTCTTATGACCTTCAACGACTTCACCGGTCTCCAGGCTGACCACCACCATATCGTCAGCGGTCATGACGCTATAATCGACGCCGGACGGCTTAATCACCAGTACGCCGCGTTCGCGATCGACGGCACTAACGTTACCCCAGGTGAGGGTGACCAGGTTGTGTTTTGGCAGCGCCAGATTAGCTTCCAGTACCTGGCGTTTGAGATCTTCTAACATTGTTTTCTCCCTGCCGGATGGCGCTTCGCTTATCCGGCCTACGAGCGACGGTGTGCCGGATGGCGACATAAATGCCTTATTCGGCCTACAGGACCGTAGGCCTGGTAAACGCAGTGCCACCGGGCATTCAGACTTCACTTTTAGCGTTTTAAACCGTAATACACCTCGTTCCAGCGCAGCGCGTCCTTAAAGGCCGGCAGACGGGTATCGTTATCAATTACCGCGATTTCGATATCGTGTATTTCTGCGAACTGGCGCATATCGTTCAGATCCAGCGCGTGGCTGAAGACGGTATGGTGCGCGCCGCCAGCCAGAATCCACGCTTCGGAGGCGGTCGGCAGATCCGGCTGCGCCTTCCACAGCGCGTTAGCCACCGGCAGTTTCGGCAGGGAGTGCGGCGTTTTTACGGTGTCAATGCAGTTGACCAGCAGGCGATAACGATCGCCGAGGTCGATCAGGCTGGCGACGATCGCCGGGCCGGTTTGGGTATTGAAAATCAAACGCGCCGGATCTTCCTTGCCGCCAATGCCGAGGTGCTGGACGTCGAGGATCGGTTTCTCTTCCACTGCGATGGACGGACACACTTCCAGCATGTGCGAGCCGAGCACTAGATCGTTGCCTTTCTCGAAGTGGTAGGTGTAATCCTCCATAAATGAGGTGCCGCCCTGCAGACCGGTTGACATCACTTTCATAATGCGAAGCAGAGCGGCGGTTTTCCAGTCGCCTTCGCCCGCAAAGCCGTAGCCCTGTTGCATAAGACGCTGTACGGCCAGACCCGGAAGTTGTTTCAGGCCGTGCAAATCTTCAAATGTCGTCGTAAAGGCGTGGAAGCCGCCCTGTTCCAGGAAACGCTTCATACCGAGTTCAATACGCGCCGCCTCCCGCACGTTCTGGCGTTTATCGCCGTGGATTTGGGTTGCGGGCGTCAGGGTATAGCTGCTTTCATACTCGTCAATCAGAGCGTTGATATCGCCGTCGCCGATAGAATTCACCACCTGCACCAGATCGCCGACCGCCCAGGTATTGACCGAAAAGCCAAATTTGATTTGCGCGGCCACTTTATCACCGTCAGTCACTGCGACTTCACGCATATTGTCGCCGAAGCGGCAGACTTTTAGCTGGCGGGTATCCTGTTTAGAGACCGCCTGGCGCATCCAGGCGCCGATACGCGTATGGGCCTCTTTATCCTGCCAGTGACCAGTGACGACCGCGTGCTGCTGGCGCATCCGCGCGCCGATAAAACCGAACTCACGACCGCCGTGCGCAGTCTGGTTCAGGTTCATAAAGTCCATATCGATGCTGTCCCACGGCAGGGCGGCGTTAAATTGGGTATGGAATTGCAGTAGTGGTTTGTTAAGAATACTCAGCCCGTTGATCCACATTTTGGCCGGGGAGAAGGTGTGCAGCCAGACCACCAGCCCCGCGCAGCGATCGTCATAATTGGCGTCACGACAAATGGCGGTAATCTCATCCGGCGAGGTGCCCAGCGGTTTTAATACCAGTTTACATGGCAGTTTGGCTTCGGTATTCAGCGCGTTGACCACATGCTCGGCATGTTGAGTGACCTGACGCAGGGTTTCTGCGCCATACAAATGCTGGCTGCCAATCACAAACCATACTTCATAATTATCAAAAATCGTCATTGTCGTGTCCTTAATGAGTCAGGATTGCCTGATTGGCCGGGGTCGTTGGCGCCGGCGCGGCAGTCGGAAGATAATGTTGTTCTGCGCTTAGCGCCCACTGCTGGTAGCGGCGGTAAAGCTGTTCGAGGCGTTGCGCCTGTTCAGGGCGGGGACGCAGAGTGCGTTCTACCGCGCTTGCCATGCTTTGCTGGGCGGCAGGAATATCGGCATGGACTTTCGCAGCGACGGCGGCAAAGATAGCGGCGCCTAATGCGCAACACTGGTCGGAAGCGACGATCTGCAACGGACGATTCAGTACGTCGCAGCAGACCTGCATAATGACCTGATTTTTACGGGCGATGCCGCCAAGCGCCATCACGTTATTGACCGCGATACCCTGATCGGTAAAACACTCCTGAATGGCGCGCGCGCCGAAGGCGGTCGAAGCGACCAGACCACCAAACAGCGCTGGCGCGTCGGTGGCGAGATTGAGATCGGTAATGACGCCTTTCAGACGCTGATTAGCGTTTGGCGTGCGGCGACCGTTAAACCAGTCGAGCACCACCGGCAGGTGATCCAGGGACGGATTTTTCGCCCAGGCGTCGGTGAGCGCTGGCAGTAACTGCTTCTGGCTGGCGTTAATCTGGGTTTTCAGTTCTGGGTGCTGCGCGGCAAGTTGCTCCAGCGGCCAGCTCAACACGCGGCTAAACCAGGCGTAGATATCGCCGAAAGCAGATTGGCCCGCTTCCAGACCGATAAAGTTCGGCACCACGCTGCCGTCAACCTGACCGCAAATGCCTTTCACGGCGCGATCCCCGACGCTCTGTTTATCCGCAATCAGAATGTCGCAGGTAGACGTGCCGATGACTTTCACCAGCGTATTGGGCTGTGCGCCCGCGCCGACCGCGCCCATGTGACAGTCGAACGCGCCGCCGGAAATCACCACGCTTTCCGGCAAGCCGAGGCGCTGCGCCCATTCGGCGCACAGGGTGCCCACGGGCAGATCGGCGGTGAAGGTTTCGCTAAATAACGGGTAGCGCAGATGACGGTTAATACACGGATCGAGTTCATCAAAGAAGCTCGCAGGCGGCAGACCGCCCCAGCTTTCATGCCACAGTGTTTTGTGCCCGGCGCTGCAGCGGCCACGGCGGATATCCTGCGGGCGAGTGGTGCCGGAAAGCAGCGCCGGCACCCAGTCACACAGTTCAATCCACGAGACGGCGGCCTGCGCGACGGCGCTATCCTGACGGGTAACGTGCAGAATCTTCGCCCAGAACCATTCGCTGGAGTAAATGCCGCCAATATAGCGGGAGTAGTCGACCTTGCCTGGCTTATGGCACAGACGAGTGATTTCGTCGGCCTCTTCCACCGCGGTGTGATCTTTCCACAGCACAAACATCGCATTCGGGTTCTCGGCGAACTCCGGACGCAGCGCCAGGACGTTACCGTCGGCGTCAATCGGCGCTGGCGTAGAGCCGGTGCTGTCAACGCCAATGCCAACGACATTTGCGCGTTGCGCGGCGCTTAATTGTGCCAGAACGGCTTTCAGCGCGGCCTCCATTGACTCCATGTAGTCGCGCGGATGATGACGGAACTGGTTGTTCGGGCCGTCGCAATAACGGCCTTCTTGCCAGCGCGGATACCACTCTACGCTGGTGGCGATCTCGTCGCCGGTGGCGCAGTCCACTGCCAGAGCGCGCACTGAATCACTGCCAAAATCGAGGCCAATTGCAATTGCCATCGTCTTACTCCATCCAGAAAAACAGGTATGGAGAAACAGTAGAGAGTCGCGGCAAAAACCGTCAGGCAGGATTCGCTAATCTTATGGACAAAAATGCTAATGCTTTGCAAAGTGTGACGCTGTGCAAATATTCAATGTGGACATTCCAGCCATAGTTATAGACACTTCTGTTACTTAATTTTATCGCCTGAACTGTACGCTTTTGTTACAAAGCGCTTTTCACAAGCGGGGTTGATACGTGCTTTCATCAAGCGCAAGGTCTTGCGGAGACGTAAGCACTGTCGTCCTGTTCAATATGGACAATTTGTTTCTTCTCTGAACATCGGGGGGTAGAGAAATCATGGCTGAAACGCAAAATGATCCGCTATTGCCGGGATATTCATTTAATGCCCATCTGGTCGCCGGACTGACGCCAATTGAAGCGAATGGATATCTGGATTTTTTTATCGATCGTCCGTTGGGCATGAAGGGATATATTCTTAACCTGACCATCCGCGGAGAGGGCGTCATTAATAATAATGGCGAGCAGTTTGTCTGTCGGCCTGGCGATATATTATTGTTTCCGCCGGGCGAGATTCATCACTATGGACGGCATCCGGACGCCAGCGAGTGGTATCACCAGTGGGTTTATTTCCGGCCTCGCGCCTACTGGCAGGAGTGGCTGACCTGGCCGACAATCTTTGCCCAGACAGGATTTTTCCGCCCGGACGAGGCGCGCCAGCCGCATTTCAGCGAACTGTTCGGGCAGATCATCAGCGCCGGGCAAGGGGAAGGCCGCTATTCTGAGCTACTGGCGATCAATCTGCTGGAGCAGTTGTTGCTCAGACGTATGGCGGTAATTAATGAGTCGTTGCACCCGCCGATGGATAGCCGTGTGCGCGATGCCTGCCAGTATATCAGCGACCATCTGGCGGACAGTCATTTTGATATCGCCAGCGTCGCCCAGCATGTCTGCCTGTCGCCCTCCCGGTTATCGCATCTGTTCCGCCAGCAGTTAGGCATTAGCGTATTGAGCTGGCGCGAAGATCAGCGTATCAGCCAGGCGAAACTTCTGCTTAGCACTACGCGAATGCCGATAGCGTCCGTTGGGCGCAATGTTGGATTTGACGATCAGCTCTATTTTTCGCGGGTATTTAAAAAATGCACCGGGGCCAGTCCTAGCGAGTTCAGGGCCGGATGTGAATAAAAAGTGAATGATGTGTCCACAAAGATGTCATAAGCCGTAACTATTCGGATAATTGACGGCTTGACGAAGGGGGACGGGGTAAGCAGAATCCCTGCTTCATCACGCTGACGGACACACTATGCAAGCACTGCTGGAACACTTTATCACCCAATCCACTCTGTATTCGCTTATCGCCGTGTTGCTGGTCGCCTTCCTGGAATCGCTGGCGCTGGTGGGGTTGATTTTACCCGGCACGGTACTGATGGCGGGGCTGGGCGCGCTTATCGGCAGCGGCGAGCTCAATTTTTGGCATGCCTGGCTGGTGGGTATTATCGGCTGTCTGATGGGCGACTGGATTTCGTTCTGGCTGGGGTGGCGCTTTAAAAAGCCGCTACACCGCTGGTCTTTTATGAAAAAGAACAAGTCGCTGCTGGATAAAACCGAACACGCGCTGCATCAGCACAGTATGTTCACGATCCTGGTCGGACGTTTTGTCGGTCCGACGAGGCCGCTGGTGCCGATGGTGGCAGGGATGCTGGATCTTCCCGTAGCGAAATTTATTGGGCCGAACTTGATTGGCTGTTTGCTGTGGCCGCCGTTTTATTTCCTGCCGGGCATTCTGGCGGGAGCGGCAATCGATATTCCTTCCGATATGCAGAGCGGAGATTTCAAATGGCTGCTGCTGGCGACGGCGTTACTGCTGTGGGTCGGAGGCTGGCTATGCTGGCGGCTGTGGCGCAGCGGCAAAGCGGCAGTCGATCGTTTAACCGCGTATTTCCCCCGCAGCCGTTTGCTGTATCTGGCGCCGTTGACGCTCGGGATCGGCGTGGTCGCACTGGTGGTGCTGGTTCGCCACCCGCTGATGCCGGTATATATCGATATTCTGCGCAAAGTTGTGGGTTACTAACGATTCCTTTGCCGGATGGCGGCTTCGCCTTATCCGGCCTACAAAATATGGGATTTGATGCCCAATAGCGCTGAGGCGCTGGCTTGACCGCTTAGTAGCTCGTCTGTTTTGCCTTGCCACGCAATGCGTCCGTCGGCCACGACGATTGACCGGGGCGCAATTCGCGCCGCATCTTCCACGCTGTGCGAGACCATCAACAGCGTAAGCTGTCGCTCGCGGCAGATATCGCTGACCAACGTCAGCATCTCCTGACGCAGCGCGGGATCGAGCGCGGAGAACGGTTCATCCAGCAGCAGTACCGGCTGTTCACGTACCAGGCAGCGCGCCAGCGCTACCCGCTGACGCTGGCCGCCGGACAGCTCGCCCGGCAAACGCGCCATCAGACTCTCAATGCCCATCTGACGTGCGATAGCGTCCCGTTTTTCCCGCTGGCTGGCGTTGAGCGTTAACCCGGGGTTTAGACCCAGACCGATATTTTGCTGCACATTCAGGTGGCTGAATAAATTATTCTCCTGAAACAGCATTGAGACCGGACGGCGTGAGGGCGGCGTAAGCGTATGATCTTCGCCGGCAATCAGTAGCGTACCGCTGGCAGGTGCAAGAAAACCGGCAATTAAATTCAACAACGTGCTTTTCCCCGCGCCGCTGGGGCCAAGAATCGCCACCTGCTCGCCGCGTTCTACCGCCAGCGTAAAACGCATCGGCAAATGATGGTAAAGCCAGGTGATATCAATCAGTTTTAGCATGTCGGCCCGGTAGTTTCTCTATGAGGGTAAATAACGTAAAGCAGAGCAGCAATAGTATCAGCGCGGTCACCGCGCCGTCCTGGCTGCGGTAGGAGCCGATCTGCTGATACAGATAAAACGGCAGCGTGCGGAAATTGTCATTGCCGAAAAGCGCGACGACGCCAAAATCACCGATAGAAAGTACGCAGGCAAACGCCAGCGCCTGCGCCAGCGGACGTTTCAGCGCCCGCAGTTCCACGACCTTTAACCGCGACCAGCCTTCAATTCCTAATGACTGGCACAGCATTCCATAACGGGCGGTAATATCGCGCATTGGGTTTTCCAGGACTTTTAGCGCGTAGGGGATTGCCATCAGCGCATTGGTGAAAATCACGATGCCGTCGGCGGATTCCGGTAAGCCAACGCTGTTATTGAGCAGTAAAAAGAAGCCTGTCGCCAGCACGATCCCCGGCATCGCGAGGATCAACATCCCGCTGAGTTCCAGCGTTTGTCCGGCGAATAGTTGCTGGCGTTGGCGTAGCTCGCGGCTACTCCACAGTAGCATCATGGTCAGCACCACACACAGAACGCCCGCCGCCAGCGCAATGCGTAGCGATGTCCAGACAGCCTGCCACAGAATGGGTTGCGCCAGCACCTCCAGCAGGCTGCGGTTGATGCCATCGACCACCACGGCGACCAGCGGCGGAAGCAGCAGCAGCAGCGCCAGCACGATTAATAAGGCGTCCGTCAGACGGCTGTGGAGACGATCGTCAGGATCGCGCCAGCCCTGCGTCAGCGTCATCCCCGGTGCAATCGCTTTGCTCAACCGTTGGCTTAGCAGTACCAGCGCCAGGCAGCAGACCATCTGGATTAATGCCAGCATCGCCGCGCGGGCGGGATCGTAGTCATAACTGAGCGCCTGAAAGATAGCCAGTTCGATAGTGGTGGCCTGCGGGCCGCCGCCGAGCGACAGAACCGTTGCGAAACTGGCGAAGCAGAGCATAAAAATCAGCGCCGCGACGGGCGGAATTTGGCGGCGCAGCCACGGCCATTCGACAAAACGGAAAAAATGCCAGCCGCGCATACCGAGCTGGGCGGCGAGCTGGCGCTGCTCGCCGGGAATGCTTTCCAAAGATTGCAGCAACAAACGGCTCGCCATTGGCAGGTTAAAAAAGACGTGCGCCAGTAAAATGCCCTGCAAGCCGTAGGGGGAGAATGTCCACTGAAGCCCCAGCATCTGCCACAGCGAGGCCAGCCAGCCCTGACGGCCATACACGCTAAGAATGCCGAACACGGCAACCAGTACCGGCAGAATCAGCGTCATGGCGCACAGACGCAGCAGCGCCAGACGTCCAGGAAAACGGCGTCGATAAAGCGCGCGGGCGAGAAAAACCGCCGGGACCACAGACAGCACTGCGGACAGAAACGCCTGCCAGAATGAGAAGCGCACCACATGCCACAGATAGCTATCCCGCCAGATTGTCGACCACGCGCCCGACGGCGCGTTCAACCAAAGCGCCAGAAAGGCCGCCAGCGAGACGGTTATCATCAGCGCGGCGGCGCACAGCCCCGGAATCAGCCAGCCGGGAATTAACGGCTGACGGCGCGTTGCCATTCGCTAATCCATGCCTGGCGTTGTGCTGCCACTTGTTGCGGCGTGAATTCCAGTGTTGTGGCGGGTTTTGCCAATGATTCAAACCCTGCTGGTAGGGCGACGTCCGCTACCGGGTACATCCAGTTGCCGGTGGGTATGGCGTTCTGAAACGCCGGAGAAACCATAAATTTGAGGAATTTCTCCGCCAGTTCCGGCTGCTTACTGGCGACGGTACGCGCCGCGACTTCTACCTGTAAGTAATGGCCTTCGCTGAAGTTCGCGGCGGCGTAATTGTCCTTCTTCTCTTCAATAATGTGATACGCCGGAGAGGTGGTGTAACTGAGCACCAAATCGCTTTCACCTTTCAGAAATAAACCGTAGGCCTCGCTCCAGCCTTTCGTCACCGTCACCGTTTTGGCCGCCAGTTTTTGCCAGGCCTGCGGCGCGTTATCGCCATAGACTTTGCGCATCCACAGTAACAGCCCCAGCCCTGGCGTACTGGTACGCGGGTCCTGATAAATTACCCGCCATTTTTGATCGCTCTCGACCAGTTCTTTCAGGCTTTTCGGCGGATTTTTCAGCTTGCTTTTATCGTAGACAAAGGCGAAATAGCCGTAATCGAACGGCACAAATGTGTCGTTTTTCCAGCCGCCGGGCACCTTGACCGCTTCATTCGCCACGCCGCTTTTGGCAAAAAGTTTAGTTTGCGTGGCCGCTTCCAGCAGATTATTGTCCAGCCCCAACACCACATCGGCTTTGCTGTTCTTCCCCTCCATCCGCAGGCGGTTGAGCAGCGAAACGCCATCCTCCAGCGCCACCAGTTTCAGCTCGCAGTTGCAATCGGCTTCAAACGCTTTTTTCACCGCCGGGCCTGGCCCCCAGTCGGCGGCGAACGAGTCGTAGGTATAGACGGTGAGAACGGGTTTGGCGAAAGCAGGCGCCGCGCACAGGAGTAAAAGTGGAAGATATTTTTTTAACACTTTGCACCTCAGTTAAAGAGTGGCAAAGGACTTGAGAGGTAGCCTCAAATCCCTTCGCCGGCATTATCCGGATCAGGTTCGACGGGTATTTTCTCAGCGCGCGCATGAGCGCGGCACCCCGTTGAGTTCGGCGTTAGTGTAGTGATTTTGTTGCCGGGCAGCAATCAAGAGCTGGCGTTAAGGATCTGGCGGCGCAAACCACGCCGATTTAAAATCAAACCAGCCGAGGGTATTCATGCGCAGCCCGCGCATACTGCGCTGTCCCTGGATAATCAGCCAGTGGTGGATCAACGGCACAATCGCTTTGTTGGCCAGCAGTTGCTGGCACCAGTTCGCCAGGTTCATCTCGCCAGCGCGCCACTGCGCGGCGTCGCCCTGCCAGTCGCGCGGAATGCAGTTCTGCAAGAGCGGTACTTCGCACAAGTGCGCGAACAGCGAGAAATCCAGCGGCAGCGTAAAGTTAGCGCTATTGAGCCAGATATCGCTTTCGATCTCGCCGGCGTGCCATTGATCGTAGTCGATCTCCTGAATATGCAGATGCACCTGATGTTCAGCCAGAAGCGCGCTCATGATACGGGCGATAACCCGGTGCTCAATGTGTTCGCGATAGAAGGTCAGCGTGAGGGTTTCCAGCCCGGCGGGTTTTTCGCCCGGGCCTGGACGGGCGTGATGCCAGCGCGGTAAAAGCCCATAGGCCGGGAACCAGAGCTGCTGTAGCGGTTCATCGGCATGATAGAGTAAATTGGTGGGGGAGAGGACGTGGCTTACCCATTCTCTGACCTGCGGATGTGCGCCGCGCGGCGTTCTGGCGTCGAATAGTAGGTAATAGCACCCCTCTTCCAGTCGGCTTTCTATCGCTTTTTCACCGCCTTGTATCGGCCCTTCCAGCATCAAGCCGCAGGCCGGTTCTTCACTGATATCCGGCAGTACCCAGACGTTCACTTCGTCTATCAACGCCCGATAGCCGAAGTAATCATCAAAGGCGAGTATCTTGAGCTGGTTTGGCGTATTACGCCGCACGGCATAAGGCCCGGTGCCGATAGGGTGGCTGGCGAAATTAGCCAGCGTTTCCCACTCCCGCGGCAAAATCATCGCCGGGACCTGGCCCAGCAGCCACGGCAACCAGCGATCCGGCTGGGAAAGATGAATATCCAGCGTCCACGCGGTAGGGGAGTCTATCTTTGTGATGTGCGAGTAAAGCGGAAGCGTATTGATACGCGTCAGCGAGGAGATGACATCTTCCATCTCCAGCTCGCGGCCATGATGAAAATGAATGCCGGGGCGCAGGTAGAAGCGCCACAGTAAAGGGGAAATTTGCTGCCAGTGGTGCGCAATATCCGCTTCTAGTTCCCCGTTTTCCTCATTTACCCGCGTGAGCGAACTGAAAATTTGCCGGGCAATATGAGTTTCCGAGCGACGTAATGCGGTTCCCGGCAGGAGATTGTGCATCGGACGATAGTAAAGAACCCGCAGAATATGCCGCCCCTGGCGGAAGCTGCGTCCCAGATGGGAAATCAGCATTTGCCTGACAGCGCTTTTATCGCCGACCAGTTGTACCAGTTGATCGATTCGATCTTGTTCCAGCAGGTCTTCCGCCCGCTGCTGTTGCAGCGCCAGTCCGGTATACAGGAACGTCAGACGCGAACGCTTTCCGCGTCCAACCTCGGCTTCCCATGTTAGCCAACCGCGCGCCTGCATCGTATTTAGCAGCGTACGCATATGGCGACGCGAACAGTTCAGCAGATCCGCCAGCTCATTAAGCGTGGTGTCTTGCGTTTTACCGTCACAACATTGCCAGAGACGGATAAATTGTTGTTGCAGGCGACCTGAGGGCATAAAAGGGGAACTCCGATGAAAAACTCAGCAATTTTATTATCCCTATATTAGGCCAATAATATCTTTCGATGAAGCAAGAGGAAGAGGTCACTATGCGCCAGTTCTGGTTGAGATATTTTGCCGCGACGGAAAAAACGTCCTGGCTGGCTTGCCTGAGCGCGCCGCAGCGCTTAAAAATGCTCGCGGAACTGATGCAGTGGGAGGCGACCGATTGAAGCCAATTGCAGACATCATGTGTGACTGAGTATTGGTGTAGGCGATAGCCTAAAATCACCCGCCAGCAGATAATATCTGCTGGCTTTTTTTATTTCGGCTGTTTCTGGATGACGACGATGGGACGGCGTCTCAACGGGATTTATGCGGCGGTTTCTGTGGTCACGCGGGGGTGAGCGGGCGAGTAAAAGACGTGTAATGTTGCGTGACAAGCGCCATTTTGCATGGTACTGAAACAGACTTTTTTTATTTTTATCATCGCTAATCTTATACGCGTTATCGCATGGTGCTTTAACGTGTTTAGTACAAAGGAATGATAATGAAAAAGGTTTTTTTGCTTGCAGCGCTTTTTGCTATGTCCAACTCCTCTTTCGCGGCAATGGCTGAAAGTTGTCAGCAATATTTTAATGATATTGATGCCCTGGTTGAGCAGGCTGCAGCAACGAGTGAACAGGCAAAACAGCAAGTTGACGCGATGAAGCCTCAACTCGAAGCGTCAAAAAAACAGTTGGAAACTGTAGCTGCATCCGACCAGGATGCTGCGTGTAAGCAGGCTCTGGCGTCAATGGTTCAGATTAAACAGGCTCTGGGATTAAAATAAGATAGATACCAGCAATAAGCGATGAGTATCGCTTATTGCTGGTCGTTTTGGTATCAACGCATAAACTCAGGCTGCTTGTCTTCGTACTCGGCAATCGCGTCTTCGTGCTGCAGCGTCAGCCCAATGCTGTCCAGACCGTTCAACATGCAGTGGCGGCGGAAGTCGTCGATTTTAAAGCTATAGGTTTTATCGCCTGCTTTCACCACCTGTGCTTCCAGATCCACTTCAAAATGAATCCCCGGATTGGCTTTCACCAGAGCAAACAGCTCATCGACCTGTGCGTCGCTCAGGGTTACCGGCAGCAGTTGGTTGTTAAAGCTGTTGCCGTAGAAAATGTCGGCGAAGCTTGGCGCGATCACCACTTTAAAGCCGTAATCGGTCAACGCCCACGGCGCGTGTTCGCGTGAAGAGCCGCAGCCAAAGTTTTCCCGCGCTAACAGAATCGACGCGCCTTGATATTCCGGAAAGTTCAGCACGAATTCCGGATTTGGCTGTTGGCCCTTTTCGTCCAGGAAACGCCAGTCGTTAAACAGATGGGCGCCAAAACCGGTGCGCGTAACCTTCTGCAAAAACTGTTTAGGGATAATTGCATCGGTATCGACGTTGGCGGCATCCAGTGGGACAACCAGGCCGGTATGCTGGGTAAATTTCTCTGCCATGGTAGTTTCCTTATTTGATGCTGCGAATGTCGGCGAAGTGGCCGGTAACGGCGGCAGCGGCGGCCATCGCCGGGCTGACTAAATGCGTGCGACCCCCGCGGCCCTGACGGCCTTCAAAGTTACGGTTGCTGGTGGATGCGCAGCGCTCGCCCGGGTTCAGGCGGTCATTATTCATGGCCAGGCACATGGAACAGCCCGGTAAGCGCCATTCAAATCCTGCTTCGATAAAGATCTTGTCCAGACCCTCCGCTTCCGCCTGCGCTTTCACCGGACCTGAACCCGGCACCACCAGTGCCTGTACGCCCGGCGCGACTTTGCGCCCTTTGGCGACTTCCGCCGCCGCGCGCAAATCTTCAATGCGCGAATTGGTACAAGAGCCGATAAAGACTTTATCGATAGCAACGTCCGTTAACGGTACGCCCGGCTGTAAGCCCATATAAGCCAGCGCTTTTTCGGCGCTGGCGCGTTCAACCGGATCGCTAAAGGAGGCGGGATCGGGGATGATGTCGGTGACGGAAATCACCTGGCCCGGATTCGTGCCCCAGGTCACCTGCGGCGCGATCTCTTCTGCTCGCAGGGTGACGACAGTATCAAAAGTCGCGCCGTCATCGGTTTTCAGCGTTTTCCAGTACTTGACGGCTTCGTCAAAATCGCGGCCCTTCGGCGCGTGCAAACGCCCTTTTACGTAGTTGAAAGTGGTTTCATCCGGGGCGACCAGACCGGCTTTGGCGCCCATCTCAATCGCCATATTGCACAGAGTCATGCGGCCTTCCATACTCAGCGCGCGGATAGCGTCGCCGCAAAATTCAACCACGTGCCCGGTGCCGCCGGCGCTGCCGGTTTTACCGATGATCGCCAGCACGATGTCTTTGGCGGTAATGCCCGGCGCGGCGTTGCCCGTGACTTCAATCTTCATGGTTTTAGCGCGCCCCTGTTTCAGGGTTTGCGTCGCCAGTACATGTTCTACCTCAGAAGTGCCGATGCCGAAGGCCAGCGCGCCAAACGCGCCATGGGTGGCGGTGTGGGAGTCGCCGCAGACGATGGTCATGCCCGGCAGGGTGACGCCCTGTTCCGGCCCCATCACATGGACGATGCCCTGATATGGGTGATTCAGGTCATACAGTTCGACGCCGAATTCGTTACAGTTCTTAATCAGCTCCTGCATCTGGATACGCGCCATTTCACCGGAGGCATTAATGTCTTTGGTCTGCGTCGAGACGTTGTGATCCATCGTGGCGAAGGTTTTCCCTGGCTGACGTACCGGACGATGGTGCGCGCGCAGACCATCAAACGCCTGCGGCGAGGTGACTTCATGCACCAGGTGGCGGTCGATGTACAGCAGCGGCGTTTCGTTTGGCGCCTCAAAGACCACGTGGGCATCAAATAATTTTTCGTATAACGTTTTGGCCATGATTACACCCCTTCTGCGACATAGCGGGCGATAATATCGCCCATCTCATCGGTACTGACTGCGGCAGCGCCCCTGGCTAAATCGCCGGTGCGAACGCCCTCTTCTAATGCGCGATTGATCGCCTGTTCAATGGCTGTTGCCGCATCGTTGGCATCCAGGCTGTAGCGCAGCAGCAGCGCCAGCGACAGGATCTGCGCAATTGGGTTGGCGATATTTTTCCCGGCGATATCCGGCGCGGAGCCGCCAGCCGGTTCATACAGGCCAAATCCTTGCTCGTTCAGGCTGGCGGAGGGCAACATCCCCATTGAGCCGGTGATCATGGCGCATTCGTCGGACAGAATGTCGCCGAACAGGTTAGAGCACAGCAGTACGTCAAACTGCGACGGGTCTTTAATCAACTGCATGGTGGCGTTATCGATATACATGTGCGCGAGTTCCACATCGGGATACGTTTTCGCGACATCATTGACGATCTCACGCCACAGGATAGAGCTTTGCAGTACGTTGGCTTTATCAATAGAGGTGACTTTACGGCGGCGTTTACGCGCCGATTCAAAGGCGATACGGGCAATGCGCTCGATCTCAAAGCGGTGATAAACTTCGGTATCAAAGGCTTTTTCGTACTGACCGCTGCCTTCACGGCCTTTTGGTTGTCCGAAATAGATCCCGCCGGTCAGCTCGCGCACGCACAGGATATCGAAACCGTTAGCGGCGATATCGGCGCGCAACGGGCAAAATGCTTCCAGTCCCTGATACAGTTTCGCCGGACGCAGGTTACTGAATAATTTGAAATGTTTGCGCAGCGGCAGCAGAGCGCCGCGCTCTGGCTGGCTTTCCGGGGGCAAATTTTCCCATTTCGGGCCGCCGACGGAGCCAAACAGAATGGCATCCGCCTGCTCGCACCCTTCAACGGTGGCTTTCGGCAGTGGATGACCATGATTGTCGATAGCAATACCGCCGACGTCATAGCGGCTGGTGGTGATACGCATATCAAAACGGCTGCGTACCGCATCCATAACTTTCAGGGCTTGCGCCATGACTTCCGGGCCGATACCGTCGCCCGGCAGTACGGCAATATGATAGTTCTTCGACATTACACGGTTTCCTTGTTGTTCTCTTTATTTTGAGCTTTGCGTTGCAATTCTTTTTCAACTTCGGCGGCGCGCCAGATATTGTTCAGTACGTGCACCATCGCTTTGGCGGAGGATTCGACGATATCCGTCGCCAGCCCGACGCCGTGGAAGCGGCGACCATGATGGTTCACGACGATATCGACCTGACCCAGCGCGTCTTTGCCCTGGCCTTTGGCGTTCAGGTCGTATTTAACCAACTCAACGTCGTAGCCAGTGATGCGGTTAATCGCCTGATAGATGGCGTCGACCGGGCCGTTGCCGTTCGCCGCTTCGGCCTTGATCTCTTCACCACAGGCCAGCTTCACGGAAGCGGTGGCGATATCGCTGGAGCCGGACTGCACGCTGAAGTAATCCAGACGGAAATGCTCTGGTTCTTCTTGCTGTTTATTAATAAACGCCAGCGCTTCCAGGTCATAGTCGAACACCTGGCCTTTTTTGTCCGCCAGCTTCAGGAACGCGTCGTACAGGTGGTCCATGTTGTAGTCTGTGTCCTTGTAACCCATCTCTTCCATGCGATGTTTCACGGCGGCACGGCCAGAGCGGGAGGTCAGGTTCAGCTGTATCTGGTTCAGACCGATGGACTCTGGCGTCATGATTTCATAGTTTTCGCGGTTCTTGAGGACGCCATCCTGGTGGATGCCGGAAGAGTGGGCGAAAGCGCCGCTGCCGACAATCGCTTTGTTGGCCGGGATCGGCATGTTACAGATCTGGCTGACGGTCTGGCTGGTGCGCCAGATTTCGTGGTGATTGATGTTGGTGTGTACGTTCATGATGTCTTTGCGCACTTTAATCGCCATGATCACTTCTTCCAGTGCGCAGTTACCGGCACGTTCTCCGATACCGTTCATCGCGCCTTCAACCTGACGCGCGCCCGCATGTACTGCCGCCAGCGAGTTGCCTACCGCTATCCCTAAATCGTCGTGGGTATGAACGGAGATGATGGCTTTGTCGATATTGGGGACACGTTCATACAGGCCGGAAATGATTCCCGCGAACTCAAACGGCATGGTATAGCCCACGGTATCGGGAATATTAATGGTTCTCGCGCCGGCGTTTATAGCGGCTTCCACCACGCGCGCCAGATCGTCAACAGGCGTCCGGCCAGCATCTTCGCAGGAGAACTCTACGTCATCAGTGTAATTACGCGCCCGCTTAACCATGTATACCGCGCGTTCGATGACCTCATCCAGCGTGCTGCGCAGCTTGGTGGCGATGTGCATTGGCGAGGTGGCGATAAAAGTATGGATGCGAAACGCGTCGGCGACCTTCAGCGCCTGTGCCGCGACGTCGATGTCTTTTTCTACACAACGCGCCAGGGCGCAAACGCGGCTGTTTTTGATGGTGCGGGCGATGGTTTGGACAGATTCAAAATCACCCGGAGAAGAGACCGGGAAGCCTACTTCCATGACATCAACACCCATGCGCTCAAGGGCCAGGGCAATCTGCAGCTTCTCTTTCGCGCTCAGGCTGGCCTGTAACGCTTGTTCGCCGTCGCGTAAGGTCGTATCAAAAATAATGACTTGCTGGCTCATGATGTGGTCCTTGTCTCCAGGGGCGCCTTGCGTCAGGCATAAAAAAACCCGCGCAACGGCGCGGGTTTTGTTTGACTTCGAGCTGACTTAATGTTGAATGCCGCCCACCGGTCTACCGCGCACAATAAATGCGTTGAGTAGTAGTAGCCCAGTGAAACGAACGATATGTGACATTAATTCAGCTCCAGCGAATGCGTTATGCTTTTAGTGGTACTGGATATGCCGTTTAATGTCAACTCTATTTTCTGTCGCCATTGCATTTTGTTGACGATATCCGGATACGTACTTTAGCTAATTGTGCTGGGCTGCGCGTCCAATAAAGGATAAAAGAACGAGTGGACATTCATACTTTTCATTGTTTGAAATATTTAGGCATTTTTGTTTGCAAATTGGTTAGGGGAATGGCCTGTTAAAGGTATGCTAAAGGTTTGGTTTATCTTTTTGATTTGTTTTATATTTTAACAAATAACCTTGTTTACTTAATGGATAAGGATAAAGTTATTGATAAATTAATGTTAACTTTTTAGCTATTAATAATATAAACATTTAATTGAAACTTAAATGATCATTCACTTGGTGTATGATTGTGTATTCGCCATAGTTATGGTTATATTGCTTGCGTAATTTAAACATTATGAATCGCAATGGTGTGACTCAGGACACATTATGCTTGCGCTGGCATTCTATTTGTCTCTGTCAGCGTCTTTATGTTTTCCGAATTTTAACGCTTTCCCTTTTTCTTATTTTATATGCATGGTAAATCATATTTTCAGGAATTATTTCTGCCTTCAGCCAGAAAAAGGGAGTTAAGCGTGACAGTGGAGTTAAATATGCCAGAGGTCAAAACCGAAAAGCCGCATCTTTTAGATATGGGCAAACCACAGCTTCGCATGGTTGATTTGAACCTATTGACCGTGTTCGATGCGGTAATGCAAGAGCAGAATATTACGCGCGCCGCCCACACGCTGGGAATGTCGCAGCCTGCGGTTAGTAACGCCGTAGCGCGTCTGAAGGTTATGTTTAATGACGAACTTTTTGTTCGATATGGACGAGGAATTCAGCCGACTGCCCGTGCATTTCAGTTATTTGGTTCAGTCCGTCAGGCGTTGCAATTGGTGCAAAATGAATTGCCGGGATCGGGGTTTGAGCCGACCAGCAGCGAACGTGTATTCAATCTTTGCGTGTGCAGTCCGCTGGATAATATCCTGACGTCACAGATTTATAATCGTGTAGAAAAAATTGCGCCAAATATTCATGTCGTTTTTAAAGCGTCGTTGAATCAGAATACTGAGCATCAGTTACGCTATCAGGAAACCGAGTTCGTTATTAGTTATGAAGAATTCCGTCGTCCTGAGTTTACCAGCGTACCGCTATTTAAAGATGAAATGGTTTTAGTCGCCAGCCGAAAACACCCGCGTATTAGCGGCCCGCTACTGGAAGGCGATGTTTATAATGAACAACATGCGGTTGTTTCTCTCGATCGTTATGCGTCATTTAGTCAGCCGTGGTATGACACGCCGGATAAACAGTCGAGCGTGGCTTATCAGGGCATGGCGCTTATCAGCGTTCTGAACGTGGTTTCGCAGACGCATTTGGTCGCTATTGCCCCGCGCTGGCTGGCGGAAGAGTTTGCGGAGTCGCTGGATCTGCAAATATTGCCGTTGCCTTTAAAACTGAATAGCCGGACATGCTACCTTTCCTGGCATGAAGCGGCTGGGCGTGATAAAGGGCATCAATGGATGGAAGATTTATTAGTTTCTGTTTGTAAGCGATAAAACCGGGCAGAATAAATCAGAAACAAATTCTGGTTTATTCTGCTTTTTAGCGTATATCAAAAATTTTATGCTGAATTAACGGTGAGCGATTCTTTTCGTCGCTGTGAAAAATAGATGAATTGCTGTAAGTCTGCATTTATAAGCGATTATTTATTACCTGGTGTGATTCAGACGGAGTATTTCTCCATTTCTTCTCTTCTTGCCTCCTGATTATTCTAACCTTCCCCATCTTTACGTCATTCCACCCAATTGCCAGGCGTGATAGCGAGCGGTTAAGGTGTCCGTCAAACCGTGATGACAGGTATAAAGTGGAGGCAAGCCGTGGAGATGTTGTCTGGAGCCGAGATGGTCGTCCGATCGCTTATCGATCAAGGCGTAAAGCAGGTGTTCGGCTATCCTGGAGGCGCAGTGCTTGATATTTATGATGCGCTACATACCGTTGGAGGGATCGATCATGTGCTGGTGCGTCATGAGCAGGCCGCGGTGCATATGGCGGATGGCCTGGCGCGAGCCACTGGCGACGTTGGCGTGGTGCTGGTGACTTCCGGACCGGGAGCGACCAATGCGATTACCGGGATTGCTACGGCCTATATGGATTCCATTCCGCTGGTGATTCTTTCCGGCCAGGTCGCCACCTCATTGATTGGCTATGATGCCTTTCAGGAGTGCGACATGGTGGGGATTTCCCGACCGGTGGTCAAACATAGCTTCCTGGTCAAACAGACGGAAGATATTCCCCTGGTGCTTAAAAAGGCCTTCTGGCTGGCGGCAAGCGGACGTCCTGGGCCGGTGGTCGTGGATTTGCCTAAAGATATTTTGAATCCGGCGAAAAAAATGCCGTATGCCTGGCCGGAGACGGTCAGTATGCGCTCTTACAATCCCACAACATCAGGACATAAAGGACAAATTAAGCGTGCCTTGCAAACGCTGGCGTCGGCAAAAAAGCCGGTGGTCTACGTTGGGGGAGGGGCGATAAGCGCGGCCTGCTATGCGCCGCTGCGCCACATCATTGAAACCTTTAACCTGCCGGTGGTCTCTTCATTAATGGGACTGGGCGCGTTTCCTGCTACTCATCGCCAGTCGTTAGGAATGCTGGGAATGCATGGCACTTATGAAGCCAATATGACCATGCATAACGCCGACGTGATTTTCGCTGTTGGCGTACGATTTGACGACCGCACGACGAATAATCTCGCTAAATATTGTCCGAACGCGACGGTATTACACATCGACATTGACCCGACGTCCATATCCAAAACGGTTAACGCTGATATCCCGGTGGTAGGCGATGCCCGCCTGGTACTGGAACAAATGCTGGAGCTACTGGCGCAGGATGCGCCGTCTCAGCCGCAGGATGATATTCGCGACTGGTGGCAGCAGATAGAGAGCTGGCGCGCCCGTCAGTGCCTGAAATATGACGCGGAAAGCGAAAGCATTAAACCCCAGGCGGTGATTGAAACCCTCTGGCGTCTGACGAAGGGCGACGCTTACGTGACGTCCGATGTAGGACAACACCAGATGTTTGCCGCTCTCTATTACCCGTTCGATAAACCACGTCGCTGGATTAATTCCGGCGGGCTCGGCACGATGGGTTTTGGCCTACCGGCTGCGCTGGGCGTTAAAATGGCCCTGCCGAAAGAAATGGTGGTCTGCGTGACCGGCGATGGCAGCATACAGATGAACATTCAGGAGCTGTCGACAGCCTTACAGTATGAACTGCCGGTACTGGTTCTGAACCTGAACAACCGTTATCTGGGGATGGTGAAACAGTGGCAGGATATGATCTATTCCGGTCGCCATTCTCAGTCTTATATGCAGTCGTTACCGGATTTTGTGCGCCTGGCGGAAGCCTATGGCCATGTCGGGCTGCAGATTAACCGTCCGGATGAGCTGGAAAGTAAACTCAGCGAAGCCCTTGAGCATGTGCGTAATAACCGACTGGTGTTCGTCGATGTCACCGTTGATGGCAGCGAGCATGTCTATCCGATGCAGATTCGCGGGGGCGGGATGGACGAAATGTGGTTAAGCAAAACGGAGAGGACCTGATGATGCGCCGGATTTTATCGGTATTACTGGAAAACGAATCTGGGGCGTTATCGCGGGTTATCGGCCTCTTTTCGCAACGCGGATATAATATTGAAAGCCTGACCGTCGCGCCGACAGACGATCCGACGTTGTCGCGCATGACTATCCAGACGGTAGGCGATGAAAAAGTGCTTGAGCAAATTGAAAAACAACTGCACAAGCTGGTTGATGTGCTGCGCGTCAGCGAGCTGGGACAGGGAGCGCACGTTGAGCGGGAAATCATGCTGGTGAAAATCCAGGCCAGCGGCTACGGACGGGAAGAGGTGAAGCGTAATACGGAAATTTTCCGTGGTCAGATTATTGACGTTACGCCAACGTTGTATACCGTTCAACTGGCGGGCACCAGCGATAAACTGGATGCTTTTCTGGCCTCGCTGCGCGACGTGGCGAAAATTGTTGAAGTGGCGCGTTCAGGCGTCGTCGGGCTTTCGCGCGGCGATAAGATTATGCGCTGAGCTGATTCGCCGGATGACGACGCGCTTGCGTTTTATCCGGTCTACAGGCTGATATCTGGCCCAGGTCCGATAAGCGTAGCGCCATCAGGCAGGTTTGCCGGATATCAGCCAACAGGAATTATCGCCCAACCCAATATCACCGGTTGGGCTTTTTTTTGCGAAATCCGTGGTAACCCGGAATAAAAGCGGTTGCCGGAGTGATCAAACTGCGCTTAGATGTTAACGATTTTAACCCATGCCGACATAAAGGTTATGGTTTGTACAATTTACACAAGGGGCAATTGTGAAACTGGATGAAATCGCTCGGCTGGCCGGTGTCTCGCGCACAACTGCAAGCTACGTTATAAACGGTAAAGCAAAGCAATACCGCGTGAGCGACAAAACCGTAGAAAAAGTCATGGCGGTAGTGCGTGAGCACAATTACCATCCTAACGCTGTGGCTGCCGGGCTGCGTGCTGGACGCACACGTTCCATTGGTCTGGTGATCCCGGACCTTGAAAACACGAGCTACACCCGTATCGCAAACTATCTTGAGCGCCAGGCACGCCAGCGTGGCTACCAACTGCTGATCGCCTGTTCTGAAGATCAGCCGGATAACGAAATGCGCTGCATTGAGCACCTTTTGCAACGCCAGGTGGATGCAATCATTGTTTCAACTTCGTTACCGCCGGAGCATCCCTTCTATCAACGCTGGGCCAACGATCCGTTCCCCATCGTCGCGCTCGACCGCGCGCTGGATCGCGAACATTTCACCAGCGTGGTCGGCGCCGATCAGGATGATGCCGAGATGTTGGCGGAAGAGCTGCGTAAATTCCCGGCGGAAAAGGTGCTTTATTTGGGCGCGCTGCCGGAGTTGTCCGTCAGTTTCCTGCGCGAACAGGGGTTCCGCACCGCATGGAAAGACGATCCGCGGGAGGTGAATTTCTTATATGCCAACAGCTATGAGCGCGAAGCCGCCGCGCAGTTGTTTGAGAAATGGCTGGAAACGCATCCTATGCCGCAGGCGCTCTTTACGACATCGTTCGCGCTATTACAGGGCGTGATGGACGTTACGCTGCGGCGCGATGGAAAACTGCCCTCGGATTTGGCGATTGCGACCTTCGGCGATCATGAGCTGCTGGATTTTCTGCAATGCCCGGTACTGGCGGTGGCGCAGCGTCATCGTGATGTCGCGGAACGCGTGCTGGAGATTGTGCTGGCAAGTCTTGATGAACCGCGTAAACCGAAACCCGGCTTAACGCGTATTCGGCGAAACCTGTATCGTCGCGGCATTCTGAGCCGTAGCTAAAGGACCGGCGGTAAAAGACTCTCTCTTCTGCCGCCGTCAAACAAATGCGTATCAGTAAAAATATCCCTTAAATAATTAAGATTATTCCTTAAAATTATCCGAAAATTCTTTTTTATTACCTTTCTTTTGTCCGAAATCGTCCATATTCCACTAATTAAGACGTAACGAGTCTTTTCCTTTGTCTTGTTTTGTTACAAGCAGGCAAGAAATCGTCGAATTAACAGCCACTTTTTGTCTTTGGCGCGACAGTCGCTCGTAGGCGCTGGTATAGCAGGCGCCGCACACGTTAAACAGGCACTGTTAACACGGTGCAATATGTCCTAAAATGCCGCTCGCGTCGCAAACTGACACTTTATATTTTTCTCGGATTATATTGAGTCCGTTTTAAACGGCGGTGGGTCTTTGGTTTTTTTCTTACAAATATTCATAACGTTAATTTGGCTTGCACGCTGGGTGGAAATTAATCAACGCAGATATTCGCCGTAAACATTGGCTTTTTTACTTAGGTAAGCGTTGTGACTTGCTTGACAAGCTTTTCCTCCGCTCCGTAAACTCCTTCGAGTGGGAATTTGTGGGATAAAGTGGTAAGAAGGGGTGAGACTGGCATGTTCCGGGGGGCAACGTTAGTCAATCTCGACAGTAAAGGGCGCCTGACCGTGCCGACCCGTTATCGGGAGCAACTGATCGAGAGCGCTACCGGTCAAATGGTATGTACCATTGACATCCATCACCCATGCCTGCTGCTTTACCCCCTGCCTGAATGGGAAATTATTGAGCAAAAGTTATCTCGTCTGTCGAGCATGAGCCCGGTAGAACGTCGCGTACAGCGTTTACTGTTGGGCCATGCCAGCGAATGTCAGATGGATGGTGCAGGTCGATTACTGATCGCGCCAGTTCTGCGGCAACATGCCGGACTGACGAAAGAAGTGATGCTGGTTGGACAGTTCAACAAATTTGAGCTGTGGGATGAAACGACCTGGTATCAACAGGTCAAGGAAGATATCGACGCTGAACAGTCAGCTACCGAAACGTTATCGGAGCGGCTGCAGGACTTGTCTCTATAAGATGATGGAAAATTTTAAACACACTACGGTACTGTTGGATGAAGCCGTTAATGGGCTGAATATTCGTCCGGATGGTATCTATATTGATGGCACATTTGGTCGCGGCGGCCACTCGCGCCTGATCCTCTCGCAACTGGGCGAAGAGGGGCGCTTGCTGGCGATCGATCGCGATCCGCAGGCGATCGCCGTTGCACAGACCATTAATGATCCTCGCTTCTCCATCATTCATGGACCTTTTTCCGCGCTGGCTGATTATGTCGCCGAGCGCGAGCTTACCGGCAAGATTGACGGGATCCTTCTCGATCTTGGCGTCTCTTCTCCGCAGCTTGACGATGCGGAGCGCGGTTTTTCATTTATGCGCGACGGTCCGCTGGATATGCGAATGGACCCGACGCGCGGCCAGTCTGCCGCCGAGTGGTTACAAACGGCGGAGGAGGCGGATATCGCCTGGGTGCTGAAAACATTCGGCGAGGAGCGTTTTGCCAAACGTATTGCTCGCGCCATTGTTGAGCGCAATCGCGAACAGCCGATGACCCGCACCAAAGAGCTGGCGGAAGTGGTTGCGGCGGCGACCCCGGTAAAAGACAAATTCAAACATCCCGCGACCCGTACCTTCCAGGCGGTGCGCATCTGGGTAAACAGTGAACTGGAGGAGATAGAGCAGGCGCTAAAAAGCTCGCTCAGCGTACTGGCCCCAGGCGGGCGGCTTTCAATCATCAGTTTCCACTCGCTGGAAGACCGTATTGTGAAACGCTTTATGCGTGAGCAAAGCCGCGGTCCGCAGGTGCCGGCGGGATTGCCGATGACGGAAGCGCAGCTCAAAAAACTGGGCGGTCGTGAGTTACGAGCGTTAGGCAAGTTGATGCCGGGTGAAAAAGAGGTAGCTGAAAATCCTCGGGCCCGTAGTTCAGTTCTGCGTATCGCAGAGAGGACGAACGCATGATCAGCAGAGTGACAGAAGCCCTAAGCAAAGTGAAGGGATCGATAGGAAGCAACGAGCGCCATGCCTTGCCTGGCGTGATCGGTGACGATCTTTTGCGGTTCGGGAAGCTGCCACTCTGCTTGTTCATTTGCATCATTTTAACGGCGGTGACGGTGGTCACGACGGCGCACCATACTCGTTTACTCACCGCGCAGCGTGAACAACTGGTTCTGGAGCGCGATGCATTGGACATTGAATGGCGCAACCTGATCCTTGAAGAAAATGCGCTCGGCGATCACAGCCGGGTGGAGCGGATCGCAACGGAAAAGCTGCAAATGCAGCATGTTGATCCGTCCCAAGAAAATATCGTAGTGCAAAAATAAGGATAAACGCGACGCATGAAAGCAGCGGCAAAAACGCAAAAATCGAAGCGCCAGGAAGAACAGACCAACTTCATCAGTTGGCGTTTTGCGTTGCTGTGCGGCTGTATTTTACTGGCGCTGGTTTTTTTACTTGGACGCGCGGCGTGGCTACAGATTATCGCCCCGGATATGCTGGTGCGTCAGGGCGATATGCGTTCGCTGCGTGTTCAGGAAGTCTCCACCTCACGCGGTATGATTACCGATCGTTCCGGGCGTCCACTGGCGGTCAGCGTACCGGTTAAGGCGATCTGGGCCGACCCTAAAGAAGTTCATGACGCCGGCGGCATCAGCGTCGGCGATCGCTGGAAAGCGCTTTCTACTGCGCTCAATATTCCGCTCGATCAGCTCTCCGCCCGTATCAACGCCAACCCGAAAGGGCGTTTTATTTATCTGGCGCGCCAGGTAAATCCTGACATGGCGGACTACATCAAAAAACTCAAACTGCCGGGGATTCATTTGCGTGAAGAATCACGCCGCTACTACCCGTCAGGAGAAGTAACCGCTCACCTCATCGGTTTTACCAACGTCGATAGTCAGGGGATTGAAGGCGTTGAAAAGAGCTTTGATAAGTGGCTTACCGGTCAGCCTGGCGAGCGAATCGTGCGTAAAGACCGCTATGGCCGCGTGATTGAGGATATCTCCTCCACTGACAGTCAGGCAGCGCACAACCTGGCGTTAAGCATTGATGAACGCTTACAGGCGCTGGTTTACCGCGAACTGAACAACGCGGTGGCGTTTAACAAGGCGGAATCCGGTAGCGCGGTGCTGGTCGATGTCAATACCGGTGAAGTACTGGCGATGGCGAATAGCCCTTCCTATAACCCCAACAACCTTGCCGGTACGCCGAAAGACGCGATGCGTAACCGTACCATCACCGACGTGTTTGAACCGGGTTCTACGGTTAAGCCGATGGTGGTGATGACTGCGCTTCAGCGCGGTATCGTCAACGAAAATACGGTGTTGAATACCGTTCCATACCGAATTAACGGCCACGAAATTAAAGACGTGGCGCGCTACAGCGAATTAACCCTGACCGGGGTTCTACAGAAGTCGAGTAACGTCGGTGTATCCAAACTGGCGTTAGCGATGCCGTCCTCAGCGTTAGTAGATACTTACTCACGTTTTGGGCTAGGAAAGGCGACCAATTTGGGGTTGGTCGGAGAACGCAGTGGCTTATATCCTCAAAAACAACGGTGGTCCGACATAGAGAGGGCCACCTTCTCTTTCGGCTACGGGCTAATGGTAACGCCGTTACAATTAGCGCGAGTCTATGCAACGATCGGCAGCTATGGCATTTATCGCCCGCTGTCGATTACCAAAGTTGATCCGCCTGTACCCGGCGAACGCATCTTCCCTGAATCCACCGTACGCACCGTGGTGCATATGATGGAAAGCGTAGCGCTGCCGGGCGGCGGCGGCGTGAAGGCAGCGATTAAAGGCTACCGTATCGCGATTAAAACCGGTACGGCGAAAAAAGTGGGGCCGGACGGTCGCTACATCAACAAATACATTGCTTACACCGCAGGCGTCGCGCCTGCGAGTCAGCCGCGCTTCGCGCTGGTGGTTGTCATCAACGATCCGCAGGCGGGTAAATACTACGGCGGCGCCGTTTCCGCGCCGGTATTTGGTGCCATCATGGGCGGCGTTCTGCGCACCATGAACATCGAACCGGACGCGCTGGCAACGGGCGAAAAAAATGAATTCGTAATTAATCAAGGCGAGGGAACAGGTGGCAGATCGTAATTTGCGCGACCTTCTTGCTCCGTGGGTGGCTGGACTACCCGCGCGAGAACTGCGAGAGATGACGCTCGACAGCCGTGTGGCTGCGGCGGGCGATCTCTTTGTGGCAGTGGTGGGTCATCAGGCGGACGGGCGTCGATATATCCCGCAGGCGATAGCGCAAGGCGTAGCTGCCATTATTGCAGAGGCGAAAGACGAGGCGGCCGACGGTGAGATTCGCGAAATGCACGGCGTACCGGTCGTCTATCTCAGCCAGCTCAATGAGCGTTTATCTGCGCTGGCGGGCCGCTTTTACCATGAGCCATCTGAAAACATGCGTCTGGTGGCGGTGACCGGCACCAATGGCAAGACCACCACCACCCAACTACTGGCGCAGTGGAGCCAGTTGCTCGGCGAAACCAGCGCAGTGATGGGAACGGTAGGCAACGGACTGTTGGGTAAAGTGATCCCGACGGAGAACACAACCGGTTCCGCTGTGGATGTTCAGCATGTGCTGGCCAGTCTGGTTGCGCAGGGCGCGACCTTCGGCGCGATGGAAGTCTCTTCTCACGGCCTGGTGCAGCATCGCGTGGCGGCGTTGAAATTTGCCGCCTCCGTGTTTACTAATTTGAGCCGCGACCATCTCGACTATCATGGCGATATGGCGCATTACGAGGCAGCAAAATGGATGCTTTATTCCACCCACCATCACGGTCAGGCAATCGTCAACGCCGATGATGAAGTTGGACGCCGCTGGCTGGCGTCGCTACCCGATGCGGTCGCGGTTTCAATGGAAGGGCATATCAACCCTAACTGTCACGGTCGTTGGCTGAAAGCGGAGGCGGTGGAGTACCACGACCGCGGAGCGACGATTCGTTTTGCTTCAAGCTGGGGTGAAGGCGAAATCGAAAGCTGCCTGATGGGCGCGTTTAACGTCAGCAACTTACTGCTGGCATTGGCGACGCTGCTGGCGCTGGGCTATCCGTTAACGGATTTGCTGAAAACCGCCGCGCGTTTGCAGCCGGTTTGCGGGCGTATGGAAGTGTTCACTGCGCCAGGCAAACCGACGGTGGTGGTGGATTACGCGCACACACCGGATGCGCTGGAAAAAGCGTTGCAGGCGGCGCGCCTGCACTGCGCCGGAAAATTGTGGTGCGTCTTTGGCTGTGGCGGGGATCGTGACAAAGGTAAGCGCCCACTCATGGGGGCCATTGCCGAAGAATTCGCGGATATCGTCGTGGTGACTGACGATAACCCGCGTACCGAGGAGCCGCGCGCCATTATCAACGATATTCTGGCCGGAATGCTGGACGCCGGGCAGGTCAGGGTAATGGAAGGCCGCGCTGAGGCGGTAACCAATGCCATTATGCAGGCAAAAGACAATGACGTCGTGCTGATTGCAGGTAAAGGGCACGAGGATTACCAGATTGTCGGCACGCAGCGTCTTGATTATTCAGACCGCGTGACCGCAGCGCGTTTGCTGGGGGTGATCGCATGATTAGCGTAACGCTCAGCAAAATTGCCGATGTCCTTGGCGCCGAACACCGCGGGGCGGATCTCACGTTCGATACGGTCATTACCGACACACGGAAAGTGACGCCGGGATGCCTGTTCGTGGCGCTGAAAGGGGAACGCTTTGATGCGCATGATTTTGCTGATAAAGCAAAAGCGAACGGCGCTGGCGCCCTGCTGGTCAGTCGTCCTCTGGATATCGATCTCCCGCAGGTGATTGTAAAAGACACGCGTCAGGCATTTGGCCAACTGGCCGCCTGGGTACGTATGCAGGTACCGGCGCGGGTGGTGGCGTTAACCGGTTCGTCCGGCAAAACCTCGGTCAAAGAGATGACCGCCGCGATTCTTAGCCAGTGCGGAAATACTCTGTATACCGCAGGCAATTTTAACAACGACATCGGCGTGCCGATAACGCTGCTGCGCTTAAACCATGATTATGACTATGCGGTAATCGAGTTAGGCGCTAATCACCAGGGAGAAATCGCCTGGACCGTTAGCCTGACGCGCCCGGAAGCGGCGCTGGTCAATAACCTGGCGGCGGCGCATCTGGAAGGCTTCGGCTCGTTGGCCGGCGTGGCGAAAGCGAAAGGCGAAATCTATACCGGTTTGCCTGAGAACGGTATCGCGATTATGAATGCCGATAATAATGACTGGCTGAACTGGCAAAGCATTATTGGCGATCGTCAGGTGTGGCGATTTTCGCCGAATGCGGCAAACAGCGACTTTACCGCTGCGAATATCCACGTGACGTCACACGGTACCGAATTTACCCTGCAAACGCCGATGGGCAGCATTGATGTGCTGCTGCCGTTGCCGGGGCGGCACAATATTGCCAACGCGCTGGCGGCCGCTGCTTTATCAATGGCGGTGGGGGCGACGCTGACGGCGATTAAAGCAGGGCTGGCGGCGTTAAAAGCCGTACCCGGGCGTCTGTTCCCGATTCAACTAAGTGAAAACCAACTGGTACTGGATGACGCTTATAACGCCAACGTCGGTTCGATGACCGCCGCAGTGCAGGTCCTTTCTGAAATGCCCGGCTACCGCGTGCTGGTGGTAGGCGATATGGCCGAGCTGGGCGCAGAAAGCGAAGCGTGCCACCTCCAGGTTGGCGAGGCCGCAAAAGCGGCGGGTATTGATCGCGTGTTAAGCACCGGAAAACTCAGTCAGGCTATCAGCCACGCCAGCGGCGTCGGCGAACATTTTGCCGATAAAGCCGCGCTCATTGCGCGTTTACACGCTCTGCTTCAGGAGCAACCGATGATGACTATTTTAGTGAAAGGATCACGCAGCGCCGCGATGGAAGATGTGGTTCATGCGTTACAGGAGAAAGGTTCATGTTAGTTTGGCTGGCCGAGCATTTGGTCAAATATTATTCCGGCTTTAACGTCTTTTCTTATCTGACGTTTCGCGCCATCGTCAGCCTGTTGACCGCGCTGTTCATCTCTTTATGGATGGGCCCGCGTATGATCGCTCGTCTGCAAAAACTCTCTTTTGGCCAGGTGGTACGTAACGATGGCCCGGAATCGCACTTCAGTAAACGCGGTACGCCGACGATGGGCGGCATCATGATCCTGACGGCGATTGTGATTTCCGTTCTGTTATGGGCTTACCCGTCTAACCCGTACGTCTGGTGCGTGCTGGTGGTATTGATTGGCTACGGCATTATCGGTTTTGTCGATGACTACCGCAAAGTGGTGCGGAAAGATACCAAAGGGCTGATTGCGCGCTGGAAATATTTCTGGATGTCGGTTATCGCGCTCGGCGTGGCCTTTGCGCTTTATCTCGTCGGGAAAGACACGCCCGCGACCCAACTGGTGGTGCCGTTCTTTAAAGATGTTATGCCGCAATTGGGGCTGTTTTACATTCTGCTGTCCTACTTTGTCATCGTCGGTACGGGTAACGCCGTAAACCTGACCGACGGGCTTGATGGTCTGGCGATTATGCCGACTGTTTTCGTTGCCGCCGGCTTTGCGCTGGTGGCCTGGGCGACCGGGAACATGAACTTCGCCAATTACCTGCATATTCCGTATTTACGCCATGCGGGCGAGCTGGTGATTGTCTGTACGGCGATTGTCGGCGCGGGATTAGGATTCTTGTGGTTTAACACCTATCCGGCGCAGGTTTTTATGGGCGACGTCGGATCGCTGGCGTTGGGCGGCGCGTTGGGCATTATCGCCGTGCTGCTGCGTCAGGAGTTCCTGCTGGTGATCATGGGCGGCGTCTTTGTGGTGGAAACTCTGTCGGTCATCCTGCAGGTGGGTTCCTTTAAACTACGCGGACAGCGTATTTTCCGTATGGCGCCTATCCATCACCACTATGAACTGAAAGGCTGGCCGGAACCGCGCGTGATTGTGCGCTTCTGGATTATTTCGCTGATGCTGGTGCTGATTGGCCTGGCAACGCTGAAGGTACGTTAATCATGGCTGATTACCAGGACAAAAACGTCGTCATTATCGGTCTGGGCTTAACCGGACTCTCTTGCGTGGACTTTTTTCTCGCCCGCGGCGTGACGCCGCGGGTGATGGATACTCGCGTGACGCCGCCGGGTCTGGATAAGCTGCCGCAAGAGGTTGAGCGTCACGTTGGCGGCCTGAACGACGAGTGGCTCTTAGCGGCGGATTTAATCGTCGCCAGCCCTGGTATTGCTCTGGCACATCCCTCTCTTAGCGCTGCCGCCAGCGCTGGAGTGGAAATTGTCGGCGATATCGAACTGTTTTGCCGCGAAGCGCAGGCGCCGATTGTGGCCATCACCGGCTCGAACGGCAAAAGCACCGTGACCACCTTAGTGGGCGAGATGGCGAAAGCGGCGGGCGTCAATGTCGGCGTTGGCGGCAATATCGGTCTTCCGGCGCTGATGCTGCTGGATGCCGATCGCGAATTGTACGTGCTGGAATTATCCAGTTTCCAACTGGAAACTACCTCAAGTTTGCAAGCGGCGGCGGCAACAGTGCTCAACGTCACTGAAGATCATATGGACCGGTATCCGTTTGGTTTGCAACAGTACCGGGCGGCGAAACTGCGCGTCTACGAGAAGGCGAAAGTGTGCGTAGTGAATGCCGATGATGCGTTGACGATGCCGGTTCGTGGGGCCGATGAGCGCTGCGTCAGCTTTGGCGTCAATATGGGTGATTATCACCTTAATCGTCAGCAGGGCGAAACCTGGCTGCGAGTCAAAGGCGAGAAGGTGCTGAACGTGAAAGAGATGAAGCTTTCCGGGCAGCATAACTATACCAATGCGTTAGCGGCGCTGGCGCTGGCGGATGCCGTAGGTCTGCCGCGCGCCAGCAGTTTGAAGGCGTTGACGACATTTACCGGTCTGGCGCATCGCTTCCAGCTGGCGTTGGAGCATAACGGCGTACGTTGGATCAATGACTCGAAAGCGACCAACGTCGGCAGTACCGAAGCGGCGCTAAACGGTTTGCATGTGGACGGTACGCTGCATCTGCTGCTGGGCGGCGACGGTAAGTCGGCAGACTTTTCTCCGCTGGCGCGCTATCTGACCGGCGACCGTATCCGCCTGTATTGCTTTGGGCGCGATGGCGCGCAGCTTGCCGCACTGCGTCCGGAAATCGCCCAACAGACTGAGACGATGGAAGAGGCGATGCGTTTGCTGGCGCCGCGCGTTCAGCCGGGTGATATGGTGCTGCTGTCGCCCGCTTGCGCTAGCCTCGATCAGTTTAAAAATTTTGAGCAACGGGGCGATGTCTTTACCCGTCTGGCGAAGGAGTTAGGTTGATGCGTTTATCTCTCCCCCGTCTGAGAATGCCGCGCGTACCAGGCTTTGGCCTCCTGGCCTGGCTGTTTGCGGCGCTTAAAGGCTGGGTGATGGCTTCGCGCGATAAAGACGCCGACAGTCTGATCATGTATGACCGCACGCTGCTATGGCTGACCTTCGGGCTGGCGGCGATTGGTTTTGTCATGGTGACGTCGGCCTCCATGCCAGTCGGGCAGCGCCTGGCGAACGATCCGTTTTTGTTTGCCAAACGTGATGCGCTCTATATCTTCCTGGCATTTTGTCTGGCGATGGTCACGCTACGTTTGCCCATGACCTTCTGGCAAAAATACAGCACGACGATGCTGATTGCGTCGATCATTATGCTGCTTATCGTGCTGGTCGTCGGGAGCTCGGTTAACGGGGCGTCGCGCTGGATTGCGCTGGGGCCGCTGCGTATTCAGCCTGCGGAGTTTACCAAGCTGTCGCTGTTCTGCTACCTCGCGAACTATCTGGTGCGTAAGGTTGATGAAGTGCGAAATAACCTGCGCGGCTTTTTAAAACCAATGGGCGTGATTCTGGTGCTGGCGGTGTTACTGCTGGCGCAGCCTGACCTCGGGACAGTGGTCGTACTGTTTGTCACCACGCTGGCGATGCTGTTTCTCGCCGGGGCGAAATTATGGCAGTTCATCGCCATTATCGGGATGGGCATCTCGGCGGTGATTCTGTTAATCCTCGCCGAACCGTATCGTATTCGCCGCGTTACCTCGTTCTGGAACCCCTGGGAAGATCCGTTCGGCAGCGGTTATCAGCTGACGCAGTCGCTGATGGCTTTTGGTCGCGGTGAGATATGGGGGCAAGGGCTGGGGAATTCGGTGCAGAAACTGGAGTATTTGCCGGAGGCGCACACCGATTTCATCTTCGCCATTATTGGGGAAGAACTGGGTTATATCGGTGTGGTATTGGCGCTTTTAATGGTATTCTTCGTCGCTTTTCGCGCGATGTCGATTGGCCGTAAGGCATTGGAGATTGACCACCGTTTTTCCGGATTTTTAGCGTGTTCTATCGGTATCTGGTTTAGTTTCCAGGCGCTGGTAAACGTTGGCGCGGCCGCGGGGATGCTGCCGACCAAAGGTCTTACGCTGCCGCTGATCAGTTATGGCGGGTCGAGTCTGTTGATTATGTCGACGGCCATTATGTTTTTATTACGTATTGATTATGAAACGCGTCTGGAAAAAGCGCAGGCGTTTACACGAGGTTCTCGATGAGTGGTCAACCGAAGCGGTTAATGGTGATGGCGGGCGGTACCGGCGGGCACGTGTTCCCCGGACTGGCCGTTGCGCATCATTTAATGGCCCAGGGCTGGCAGGTTCGCTGGCTGGGTACCGCCGATCGTATGGAAGCGGATTTAGTGCCGAAGCATGGCATCGATATTGACTTTATTCGGATCTCCGGTCTGCGCGGTAAAGGCGTAAAAGCGCTTCTGGCGGCGCCGCTGCGGATTTTTAACGCCTGGCGGCAGGCGCGGGCGATCATGAAGCGGTTTAAGCCGGATGTCGTGCTGGGAATGGGCGGTTATGTTTCCGGCCCCGGCGGTCTTGCCGCCTGGTCATTGGGTATTCCGGTCGTTTTGCATGAGCAAAACGGTATCGCCGGGCTAACCAATCAGTGGCTGGCCAGAATCGCGACCACGGTGATGCAGGCGTTTCCCGGTGCGTTTCCGAACGCGGAAGTGGTGGGTAACCCGGTGCGTACCGACGTACTGGCGTTGCCGTTGCCGCAGGTGCGTCTGGCCGGTCGTGACGGCCCGATTCGCGTGTTGGTGGTCGGCGGTTCTCAGGGGGCGCGAGTCCTGAACCAGACGATGCCGCAGGTTGCCGCCAGACTGGGCGATACGGTTACAATCTGGCATCAAAGCGGAAAAGGCGCGCAGCTCACGGTAGAGCAGGCATATGCCGGGGCGGGACAACCGCAGCATAAGGTAACGGAATTTATCGATGACATGGCCGCCGCCTATGCGTGGGCGGATGTAGTGGTATGTCGTTCCGGCGCTTTAACGGTGAGCGAGATCGCCGCCGCCGGGTTACCGGCGATATTCGTGCCGTTTCAGCATAAAGACAGGCAGCAGTACTGGAATGCGCTGCCGTTAGAAAACGCCGGCGCAGCTAAGATTTTTGAGCAGCCGCAGTTTACTGTAGAGGCTGTCGCCGACACCCTGGCGGGGTGGTCGCGCGAGGCGTTGTTAACCATGGCGGAGCGTGCCCGCGCGGTATCCATTCCGGATGCTACCGAACGCGTCGCCAGTGAAGTCAGCCGGGTTGCCCGGACATAATTTGTGGCGGTGCCTTTTGCATCGCAGGGTTTTTCTACCCTCAATAATTTGGGTTGCAGGCAAGCCAACGCATCTGCAATTTGAAGTATGGCGGGTATTGGAGTTAATGGCGTAAAGAATGAATACACAACAACTGGCAAAACTGCGTTCCATCGTGCCCGAAATGCGTCGCGTTCGGCACATTCACTTTGTCGGCATCGGTGGTGCTGGTATGGGCGGTATTGCCGAAGTTCTGGCCAATGAAGGGTATCAGATCAGTGGTTCCGATTTAGCGCCGAATCCGGTGACCCAGCAGTTGACGAGCCTGGGGGCGACGATTTTCTTTAACCATCGTCCGGAAAATGTGCGTGATGCCAGCGTGGTCGTCGTTTCCAGCGCAATTTCCGCGGATAACCCGGAAATTGTCGCGGCGCATGAAGCGCGTATTCCGGTTATTCGCCGTGCGGAAATGCTGGCGGAACTGATGCGTTTTCGCCACGGCATCGCCATTGCCGGGACGCACGGAAAAACCACAACGACCGCGATGGTGTCCAGTATTTATGCCGAAGCGGGGCTGGACCCGACTTTCGTGAATGGCGGACTGGTGAAAGCCGCAGGCGTTCATGCGCGTCTGGGCCATAGTCGTTACCTGATTGCCGAGGCAGATGAGAGCGACGCATCCTTCCTGCATTTGCAGCCGATGGTTGCGATCGTCACCAACATCGAAGCCGACCATATGGATACCTATCATGGCGACTTTGAAAATTTAAAGCAGACGTTTATTAACTTCCTGCATAACCTGCCGTTCTACGGTCGCGCGGTAATGTGCGTCGACGATCCGGTCATCCGCGAGTTGCTGCCGCGGGTGGGGCGTCAGACCACGACGTATGGCTTTAGCGAGGATGCTGACGTCCGTGTAGAAGATTATCAGCAGATAGGGCCGCAGGGGCACTTTACGCTGTTGCGCCAGGGAATGCCGGATCTGCATGTCACGTTGAATGCGCCGGGTCGCCACAATGCCCTGAATGCCGCCGCGGCAGTGGCGGTAGCGACCGAAGAAGGCATCGACGATGACGCTATCCTGCGCGCGCTGGAAAGCTTCCAGGGGACCGGGCGTCGTTTTGACTTCCTCGGCGAGTTCCCGCTTGAGCCGGTGAATGGTAAAGCCGGGACGGCGATGCTGGTGGATGACTATGGCCATCATCCGACCGAAGTAGACGCCACCATTAAAGCTGCGCGAGCAGGGTGGCCGGATAAAAACCTGGTGATGCTGTTTCAGCCGCACCGTTACACGCGCACGCGCGATCTGTATGACGATTTCGCCAATGTGCTGACCCAGGTCGATGCGCTGCTGATGCTGGACGTTTACCCGGCGGGCGAAGCGCCGATTCCGGGCGCGGATAGCCGTTCTTTATGTCGTACGATTCGTAATCGGGGAAAAATTGACCCGATTCTGGTTTCCGATCCGGCTCAGGTTGCGACAATGTTAGCGCCGGTGCTGACGGGTAACGACTTGATATTAGTGCAAGGCGCAGGAAATGTTGGCAAAATTGCGCGTTACTTATCTGAAATCAAGCTGAAGCCGCAAATCCAGGAGGAAGAGCAACATGGCTGATAAAATCGCGGTCCTGTTGGGCGGAACCTCTGCGGAGCGGGACGTTTCGTTAAATTCCGGCGCGGCAGTGTTGGCCGGGTTACGTGAAGGCGGTATTGATGCGCATCCCGTCGATCCGCAAGAGGTCGATGTCGCGCAGCTTAAAGCAATGGGCTTTCAGAAGGTCTTTATTGCGTTGCATGGCCGCGGCGGTGAAGATGGCACCTTACAGGGAATGCTTGAACTGCTCGGCCTGCCTTATACCGGCAGCGGCGTGATGGCCTCGGCGCTTTCCATGGATAAACTGCGCAGTAAATTGCTGTGGCAGGGCGCAGGCTTACCGGTTGCGCCGTGGGTCGCGCTGACGCGCGCTGAGTTTGAAAAAGGCCTTAGCGAAGAACAAAAAGCGCGAATTTCGGCGCTGGGTTTACCGCTGATCGTCAAACCCAGCCGTGAAGGCTCCAGCGTCGGTATGACGAAAGTAGTAGAAGAAAATGCTTTACAGGGTGCGTTATCATTGGCTTTTCAGCATGATGACGAAATACTGATTGAGAAATGGCTGTGCGGTCCGGAATTTACGGTGGCGATAGTTGGCGAAGAAATTTTACCGTCAATTCGTATCCAACCGGCAGGAACCTTCTATGATTATGAGGCGAAGTATCTCTCTGATGAGACTCAGTATTTCTGCCCTGCCGGTTTAGATGCGTCCCAGGAAGCCGCGCTACAGTCTCTCGTCCTGCAGGCATGGAAAGCTTTAGGCTGCACGGGATGGGGGCGTATTGACGTCATGCTGGACAGCGATGGTCAGTTTTATCTGCTGGAAGCCAATACTTCTCCGGGGATGACCAGCCATAGTCTGGTGCCGATGGCGGCGCGTCAGGCGGGAATGAGCTTCTCGCAGTTAGTGGTACGAATTCTGGAGTTGGCGGACTGATATGTCGCAGGCTGCGCTGAACACGCGAAACAGTGATGAAGAGACGCCTTCTTCACGCCGCAATAATGGAACGCGTCTTGCAGGAATTTTATTCCTGCTGACGGTACTGTGCACCGTGTTTGTTAGCGGGTGGGTCGTGTTAGGGTGGATGGAAGATGCGCAGCGTTTACCGTTATCAAAGCTGGTATTAACCGGCGAGCGTCACTACACGCGTAACGATGATATCCGTCAGGCGATACTGGCTCTGGGCGCGCCGGGAACCTTCATGACGCAGGATGTGAACATTATCCAGAGCCAGATTGAGCGTTTGCCGTGGATTAAACAGGCCAGCGTCAGAAAACAGTGGCCTGATGAATTGAAGATTCATCTGGTTGAATATGTGCCGATTGCGCGTTGGAATGATCAACATATGGTCGATGCTGAAGGGAACACCTTCAGCGTGCCGTCAGACCGCATCGGCAAACAGGTTTTACCCATGTTGTATGGCCCGGAAGGCAGCGCGAGTGAAGTGTTGCAGGGATACCGCGAGATGGGGCAGGTGCTGGCTAAGGATAAATTCACTCTGAAGGAAGCGGCGATGACCGCACGTCGCTCCTGGCAATTGACGCTTAATAACGGCATTAAGCTCAATCTCGGCAGGGGCGATACGATGAAAAGGTTGGCTCGCTTTGTAGAACTCTATCCGGTTTTACAGCAGCAGGCGCAAACCGATGGCAAACGGATTAGCTACGTTGATTTGCGTTATGACTCAGGTGCGGCAGTTGGCTGGGCGCCGCTCCCCCCTGAGGAATCTAATCAGCAACAGAATCAGGCACAGGCAGAACAACAATGATCAAGGCGACGGACAGAAAACTGGTAGTAGGACTGGAGATTGGCACCGCGAAGGTTGCCGCTTTAGTAGGGGAAGTTCTGCCCGACGGTATGGTCAATATCATTGGCGTGGGCAGTTGCCCATCGCGGGGTATGGATAAAGGCGGGGTGAATGACCTTGAGTCAGTGGTGAAATGCGTTCAGCGCGCCATTGACCAGGCGGAATTGATGGCTGATTGCCAGATCTCCTCGGTATATCTGGCGCTTTCCGGCAAACATATTAGCTGTCAGAATGAAATTGGCATGGTGCCCATTTCCGAAGAGGAAGTGACGCAGGAAGATGTGGAAAACGTCGTGCATACTGCGAAGTCAGTGCGCGTGCGCGATGAGCATCGCGTGCTGCATGTGATTCCTCAGGAGTACGCCATTGACTACCAGGAAGGCATTAAAAATCCGGTCGGTCTTTCCGGCGTGCGTATGCAGGCGAAAGTACATTTGATTACCTGCCACAACGATATGGCAAAAAACATTGTCAAAGCTGTTGAACGTTGTGGTCTGAAAGTTGACCAACTGATATTTGCCGGACTGGCGGCCAGTTATTCCGTGTTAACGGAAGATGAACGTGAACTGGGCGTCTGTGTCGTGGATATCGGCGGTGGTACAATGGATATCGCCGTTTATACTGGCGGCGCGCTGCGTCATACCAAAGTGATCCCTTACGCGGGGAACGTGGTGACCAGCGATATCGCTTATGCCTTTGGTACGCCGCCGAGCGATGCTGAAGCCATTAAAGTCCGCCACGGTTGCGCGCTGGGTTCCATCGTCGGTAAAGACGAGAGCGTTGAAGTACCGAGCGTAGGCGGGCGTCCGCCGCGCAGCCTGCAACGCCAGACGCTGGCGGAAGTGATTGAGCCGCGTTACACCGAGCTGCTCAATCTGGTCAACGAAGAGATATTGCAATTACAGGAACAGCTTCGCCAACAAGGGGTAAAACATCACCTGGCGGCGGGGATTGTGTTAACCGGCGGCGCGGCGCAAATCGAAGGGCTTGCTGCTTGCGCTCAGCGCGTGTTTCATACGCAGGTGCGTATCGGCGCGCCGCTGAATATCACCGGTCTGACGGATTATGCCCAGGAGCCGTATTACTCAACGGCGGTGGGATTGCTTCACTACGGGAAAGAGTCCCACTTAAACGGTGAAGCAGAAGTGGAAAAACGTGTTACGGCATCAGTTGGCTCGTGGATCAAGCGACTTAATAGCTGGCTGCGAAAAGAGTTTTAATTTTTATGAGGCCGCCAGATATTACGGCCTCAGGCGACAGGCACATGACGGAGAGAGATTATGTTTGAACCTATGGAACTAACCAACGACGCGGTGATTAAAGTCATCGGCGTCGGTGGTGGCGGCGGTAACGCTGTTGAACACATGGTGCGCGAGCGCATCGAAGGTGTTGAATTCTTCGCGGTGAATACCGACGCTCAGGCGTTGCGTAAAACGGCGGTTGGCCAGACCATTCAAATTGGTAGCGGCATTACCAAAGGTCTGGGCGCCGGCGCTAACCCGGAAGTCGGTCGTAACGCGGCGGACGAAGACCGTGAAGCGCTGCGTGCGGCGCTTGAAGGCGCAGACATGGTATTTATCGCGGCAGGCATGGGCGGCGGTACCGGTACCGGCGCGGCGCCTGTGGTTGCTGAAGTGGCAAAAGATTTAGGTATTCTGACCGTTGCCGTGGTGACTAAACCTTTCAATTTTGAAGGTAAAAAGCGCATGGCATTTGCGGAGCAGGGTATCACTGAGCTGTCCAAGCATGTGGACTCGTTGATCACCATCCCGAACGACAAGCTGCTGAAAGTGCTGGGCCGTGGTATCTCCCTGCTCGACGCGTTCGGCGCGGCTAACGACGTGCTGAAAGGCGCGGTTCAGGGCATCGCAGAGCTGATCACCCGCCCGGGTCTGATGAACGTCGACTTTGCTGACGTGCGTACCGTGATGTCTGAAATGGGCTACGCAATGATGGGCTCCGGCGTGGCGAGCGGTGAAGACCGTGCGGAAGAAGCGGCTGAAATGGCTATTTCTTCTCCGCTGCTGGAAGATATCGACCTGTCCGGCGCGCGCGGCGTGTTGGTCAACATTACTGCGGGCTTCGACCTGCGTCTGGATGAGTTCGAAACCGTCGGTAACACCATCCGTGCCTTTGCGTCGGATAACGCCACCGTGGTTATCGGTACCTCTCTGGACCCGGATATGAACGACGAACTGCGCGTGACCGTTGTTGCCACTGGAATTGGTATGGACAAGCGTCCTGAAATCACTCTGGTCACCAATAAACAGGTGCAGCAGCCGGTGTTGGATCGTTATCAGCAGCACGGTATGGCGCCGCTGACGCAGGAGCAAAAAACGGTCGCGAAAGTGGTTAACGACAATACACCACAGGCGGCGAAAGAGCCGGATTATCTGGATATCCCCGCATTCCTGCGTAAGCAAGCTGATTAAGAATTAGCTGGAATTTGGGATTCTGGGCTCTTTGTGCTAAACTGGCCCGCCGAATGTATAGTACACTTCGGTTGGATAGGTAATTTGGCGAGATTATACGATGATCAAACAAAGGACACTTAAACGTATCGTTCAGGCGACTGGCGTCGGTTTACACACCGGCAAAAAAGTCACCCTGACATTACGCCCTGCGCCGGCCAATACCGGGGTCATCTATCGTCGCACCGACTTGAATCCACCGGTAGATTTCCCGGCCGATGCCAAATCTGTGCGTGATACCATGCTCTGTACGTGTCTGGTGAATGAGCATGATGTACGGATTTCAACCGTTGAGCACCTGAACGCTGCTCTGGCGGGCTTAGGTATCGATAACATCGTTATTGAGGTTAATGCCCCGGAAATCCCGATCATGGATGGCAGTGCCGCTCCGTTTGTCTACCTGCTGCTTGATGCCGGTATTGATGAACTGAACTGCGCCAAAAAATTCGTACGCATCAAAGAGACTGTTCGGGTTGAAGATGGCGATAAATGGGCTGAATTCAGACCGTACAATGGTTTTACGTTGGATTTCACCATCGACTTTAACCATCCGGCGATCGATTCCAGCAGCCAGCGCTACGCGATGAACTTCTCTGCGGATGCGTTCATGCGCCAGATCAGCCGTGCGCGTACCTTCGGTTTTATGCGTGATATCGAATATCTGCAGTCCCGCGGCCTGTGCCTGGGCGGCAGCTTCGATTGTGCCATCGTTGTTGACGATTATCGCGTATTGAACGAAGACGGCCTGCGTTTTGAAGATGAATTCGTTCGTCACAAAATGCTCGACGCGATCGGTGACTTGTTCATGTGTGGTCACAATATTATTGGTGCGTTTACCGCGTATAAATCCGGTCACGCATTGAATAACAAATTGTTACAGGCAGTCCTGGCAAAACAGGAAGCCTGGGAATTTGTGACCTTCCAGGACGACGCAGAACTGCCGTTGGCTTTCAAAGCGCCTTCGACGGTACTGGCATAACGACATACGCTGTCGTATAAAATTCGACTGGTTAACCTGGCACTCTCTCCGGCCAGGCGAGCCAGTCGTTTTTTTTACTATCCTTTATCTGCGCTTTCCTTAATACAGCCATTTTGGCAGAGTTAAATGGAAACACGGCGCGTTCGCTGTTTTCTTAGCCGATTTTCACCTTAGCTTCTCGTCATTACTGCTGTAGCGCGTACGCTTTAATGATAAGATTTGTGCGCAAATTGTTTTGATTCCGTAAGCCCATGAGGGGCATATCAGGTGGCAATGACGTGAGTGGAATACTGACGCGCTGGCGACAGTTAGGCAGACGATACTTCTGGCCGCATCTCTTATTAGGGATGGTCGCGGCGAGTTTTGGTTTGCCCGCGCTCAGTAACGCCGCTGAAACCAATACGCCTGCAAGGACGACCGCCAGCACCGCGTCTAAAGTTAACTTTAGCCATCTTGCGCTGTTAGAAGCCTCTAACCGTCGTCCCAATTTCACCGTAGATTACTGGCATCAGCACGCTATTCGCACGGTGATTCGCCACCTTTCTTTTGCAATGGCGCCGCAAACGCTGCCCGTTGCCGACGCGCCGTCGCCATTACAGGCGCATCATATCGCCTTACTGAATACGCTCAGCGCGATGCTCACGCAGGAGGGCACGCCGCCGGCGATTGTTCGCCGCCTCTCCCTGGCGTATTTTGCGCCACAAACCGCATTTAGCATCCCGGCCTGGATAAGTCAGGCGCAGGGTATCCGCGCCGGTCCGCAACGTCTCAGCTAACGAAAAAAGACCCTTTTACTTTATTTGTAGCTCCGCGGCGCGGGGCATTTGAGACTTTATTATGCTAATCAAATTATTAACCAAAGTATTCGGTAGCCGTAACGATCGTACGCTGCGTCGTATGCGTAAGGCCGTCAGCCTTATTAATGCGATGGAACCGGAGATGGAAAAACTCTCCGATGACGAACTGAAAGCGAAAACCAACGAATTTCGCGCCCGTATTGAAAAAGGCGAAAGCGTAGAGAGCCTGATTCCGGAAGCGTTCGCGGTGGTGCGTGAAGCCAGTAAACGCGTCTTTGGGATGCGTCACTTCGACGTTCAGCTATTGGGTGGTATGGTGCTCAACGATCGCTGTATCGCCGAAATGCGTACTGGTGAAGGTAAAACGCTGACCGCAACGCTGCCAGCCTACCTGAACGCGCTGTCCGGCAAAGGCGTTCATGTGGTAACCGTGAACGACTATCTGGCGCAGCGTGACGCCGAAAATAACCGCCCGCTATTCGAATTCCTCGGTATGTCCGTTGGTATCAACCTGCCAGGTATGCCTGCGCCAGCCAAACGTGAAGCTTACGCTGCCGACATCACTTACGGCACTAACAACGAATACGGTTTTGACTACCTGCGCGACAACATGGCGTTCAGCCCGGAAGAGCGCGTGCAGCGTAAACTGCATTATGCGCTGGTGGATGAGGTTGACTCCATCCTGATCGATGAAGCGCGTACGCCGCTGATTATTTCCGGCCCGGCGGAAGATAGCTCGGAAATGTACAAAAAAGTGAACAAAATCATTCCGCACCTGATTCGTCAGGAGAAAGAAGATTCTGACACTTTCCAGGGCGAAGGCCACTTCTCCGTTGATGAGAAAGCGCGCCAGGTTAACCTGACCGAACGCGGTCTGGTGCTGATTGAAGAGCTACTGGTGCAAGAAGGCATTATGGATGAGGGCGAGTCGCTCTACTCGCCTGGCAATATTATGCTGATGCATCACGTCACCGCCGCGCTGCGCGCGCACGCGCTGTTTACCCGTGACGTGGATTACATTGTGAAAGACGGCGAAGTCATCATTGTTGATGAACATACCGGTCGTACCATGCAGGGGCGTCGCTGGTCTGACGGTCTGCACCAGGCGGTAGAAGCGAAAGAAGGCGTTGAAATTCAGAATGAAAACCAGACGCTGGCGTCTATTACCTTCCAGAACTACTTCCGTCTGTATGAAAAGCTGGCCGGTATGACCGGTACGGCGGATACTGAAGCCTTCGAATTTAGCTCTATCTATAAGCTGGACACCGTCGTTGTTCCGACCAACCGTCCGATGATCCGTAAAGATTTGCCGGATCTGGTCTACATGACCGAAGCGGAAAAAATCCAGGCCATTATCGAAGATATTAAAGAGCGTACCGCGAACGGTCAGCCAGTGCTGGTCGGGACGATTTCTATCGAGAAATCTGAAGTGGTCTCCAGAGAGCTGACCAAAGCGGGCATCAAACATAACGTACTGAACGCAAAATTCCACGCCAACGAAGCAGGCATCGTTGCGCAGGCTGGTTATCCAGCGGCGGTCACTATCGCTACCAACATGGCGGGTCGTGGTACCGATATTATGCTGGGCGGTAGCTGGCAGGCGGAAGTCGCCGCGCTGGAAGCGCCGACGGAAGAACAGATTGCGCAGATTAAAGCGGACTGGCAGGTACGCCATGACGCGGTTCTGGCTGCCGGCGGTCTGCATATCATTGGCACCGAGCGCCATGAATCCCGCCGTATCGACAACCAGCTTCGTGGCCGTTCCGGTCGCCAGGGCGATCCGGGTTCTTCCCGTTTCTACCTGTCGATGGAGGATGCGCTGATGCGTATTTTCGCCTCCGATCGTGTCTCCGGTATGATGCGTAAACTGGGGATGAAGCCGGGCGAAGCGATTGAGCACCCATGGGTGACGAAAGCTATCGCTAACGCGCAGCGTAAAGTAGAAAGCCGTAACTTCGATATTCGTAAGCAACTGCTGGAATATGATGATGTGGCGAACGATCAGCGCCGTGCAATTTATACCCAGCGTAACGAACTGCTGGATGTGTCTGACGTGAGCGACACCATTAACAGCATTCGCGAAGATGTCTTTAAGGCGACTATCGACGCCTACATTCCGCCGCAGTCGCTGGAAGAGATGTGGGACATCCCGGGTTTGCAGGAACGCCTGAAAAACGACTTCGACCTGGAGATGCCGATTGCCGAATGGCTGGATAAAGAGCCGGAGCTGCATGAGGAGACGCTGCGTGAGCGCATCCTGGCGCAGTCCATCGAGGTGTATCAGCGTAAAGAAGAGGTGGTTGGCGCTGAAATGATGCGTCATTTCGAAAAAGGCGTGATGCTGCAAACGCTTGATTCCCTGTGGAAAGAGCACCTGGCGGCGATGGATTACCTGCGTCAGGGTATTCATCTGCGCGGCTATGCGCAAAAAGATCCGAAGCAGGAATACAAGCGCGAATCCTTCGCTATGTTCGCCGCGATGCTGGAATCGCTGAAATATGAAGTGATCAGTACCCTGAGCAAAGTCCAGGTACGTATGCCTGAAGAGGTCGAAGCGATGGAAATGCAGCGTCGCGAAGAGGCGGAGCGCCTGGCGCAGATGCAGCAGCTAAGCCATCAGGATGACGATGCCGCCGTGGCTGCCGATCTGGCCGCCCAAACTGGCGAACGTAAGATTGGACGTAACGATCCTTGCCCTTGTGGTTCCGGTAAGAAATACAAACAGTGTCACGGTCGCCTGAGCTAATGCGATAAACTTACCGGCCTGATAAGACATAATGTTGTTGCCATCAGGTCGGTGCTGGCATTATTGCCGAAGGGCGCTACGCTTATTCGGCCTGGCATTGAACACAGATAAAAAGGCGCAGGCGACTGCGCCTTTTTTATGGATGCAACAAGATGAAAAAACTGCAAATCGCGGTTGGGATTATCCGCAACCCGAACGACGAAATTTTTATTACCCGACGCGCCGCTGATGCGCATATGGCGAACAAGCTGGAATTTCCGGGCGGAAAAATTGAAGCCGACGAAACACCTGAGCAGGCGTTGATCCGGGAGCTACAGGAAGAGGTGGGGATTACGCCAACACAGGTGACATTATTCGACACTCTGGAATATCAATTCCCGGATAGACACATTACGCTGTGGTTTTGGCTGGTTGAACGCTGGGAGGGCGAACCGTGGGGGAAAGAAGGACAGCCGGGACGGTGGATCGCGCAAAACGCGTTGAATACGGACGATTTTCCGCCGGCCAATGAACCGATTATTCGTAAATTACGCCAATTTGCGCCTTAGTGGGGGATCGCAACACGATCCCCATCGATCTTATTAGCGATTTAATGTCGACATAATTTCCGGCCAGTAGCGTGGGCCGGCCGCGGCGTCGTGAGGAAAAACCGCCTCAATTGCCGCCAGCTCCTGCGGGCTTAGGGTCAGTGATAACGCGCCGAGGTTTTCATCCACCCTGGCGCAGTGGCGGGTGCCGGGAATGGGAACGATGTGCCTGTTGCGGGCCAGCAGCCAGGCCAGCGCTAATTGTGCGGGGGTACACTCTTTTTCGCGTGCCATTTGTTTTATTGCTTCAGCCAGACGTAAATTGTGCGAGAAGTTCTCACCCATGAACCTGGGATTTGTGCGACGGAAGTCATTCGCAGCAAAATCTTCTGGCGTTTTAATCGTACCGGTCAGAAATCCGCGTCCCAGCGGGCTGTAAGCGACGAATCCTATACCCAACCGTTCACAGGTGGAAAGTGCTGAAATTTCCGCTTCGCGGGACCAAAGCGAATACTCACTTTGCAGCGCGGTAATAGGGTGAACGTTATGGGCGCGTTCCAGCGTTTGCGTTGATGCTTCGGATAGCCCGAGATAACGCACTTTTCCCTCGCGCACCAGGTCCGCCATTGCACCGACAGTCTCTTCTATGGGAACTGATGGATCAACGCGATGTTGATAGTACAGATCGATATGATCAACCCCCAGGCGTTGCAGGCTTTGCTCACAACTACGGCGAACGTACTCCGGTCTGCCATTGACGCCACGCGCCATAGGGTTAGCAGGGTCGAGAACGATACCAAATTTCGTCGCTAAAAATACCCGATCGCGACGATCGGCGATGGCTCTTCCGACTAACCTTTCATTGGTATAAGGGCCATACATATCTGCGGTATCGAGCAGTGTTACCCCCTGATCTAACGCATAATGTAGCGTCTTAATTGAGGTGCTGTCGTCATGAGCGCCGTAAAATGCGCTCATGCCCATACATCCCAGTCCGATGGCTGACACTCGCGGTCCGTTTGCGCCTAATGTACGATATTGCATACTGCCTCCATGAGGATATTTTGTGCATGGCAGGTAGTCTATACCTGGCGTATAACATGAAAAATAGGGGGAATAAGCATGGTTTATGAAGGCTGGCTTAATAATGCGTCATGATGTGATGTCCATATTGCATGCTTTTTGCATGATTGCTGAAAACCATAGCTTCACGCGGGCAGCGGCGCAGTTACATATTTCCACGTCGGCGTTAAGTCAGAATATGCGCCAACTGGAGGATGAACTTGGCGTGAAATTGTTGAACCGAACCACCCGGCGTGTCGGTTTGACAGAAGCAGGACATGCCTTTCTTGCCAGTATCAGACCCGCATTGGCCCATATTGATGAGGCGATGGAACATGCCCGCCAGAGCCGCGATATACCCGGAGGGACATTACGCCTGACCGTACCGCGCACGGCGGCCACGCTTCTGTTACAACCTAATCTCGCCGGTTTCATGCGCGATTATCCCGATATTCGGCTGGATATCGATGTGAATGACGGTTTTGTGGATTTAATTAACGAACGCTTTGATGCCGGTATTCGCTTTGGCGATGCGGTACAACTTGATATGAATGTCGTTCCGCTCGGTGATGTTTTACGCCCGGCGATCGTAGCATCCCCTGCATACCTTGCGCGTTTTGGCACGCCGCTGCATCCGCAGGAACTCATCAATCACCGCTGCCTTTGTCATCGTTTTACGCGTGAGAGCGGGCTATATCGGTGGGAGTTTGTTCATGGAGCGCAACGGCTGGAAATTACGCCGGAAGCCGCGTTAATGGTGAATGATAAAGCGTTGCGTCTCTCCGCCGCGCGTGATGGGGTAGGGCTAACCTACGTTTTTGAACAGGATGTCCACGAAGACTTACAGGATGGGCGGTTGTGTTCCGTGCTTGAGGAGTGGCTGCCTGCGGCGGACCGGTTTTATTTGTATTATCCCGGCCGCGCGCATATGGCGCCAAAACTACGCGTATTTATTGATTATTTTTGTCATAAGGCGATATTGCCGTCTCAACAGAGCCATCACTGTTAGCGCTCTTCGCTCCAGTCGTCGCTATCAGACTGGTCGCCGCTGCTGGCGATTCGTTTCTCTTCGGCGGCCCATTCGCCCAAATCAATTAACTGACAGCGTTTAGAACAAAATGGGCGGAAGGGGCTAATTTCCCCCCAGACGACCGGTTTACCGCAGGTCGGACAGTTTACGACGGTCACGTCAGACATTTTTACTCCTTAGCAACAGGCCAGTTCAAAATCAAGACGCTCCGGCACCAGACCATTTTCACTATCCAGCGGCATAAAGCGAATGGCAAAACGGCTCTTATGGCCGGAAATTTGCGGATAAAGTTGTGAATCGAGCGTCAGCATAAGACGCAGCAAATCGGCGTCGTCCCCGTTATCCTGATAAAAACCGTTCAGGCTGGTTTGCTTACGGAAAGGCGCTGAATTACGGATCAGATCAAGCACCAGCGTCAGCGCCTGGGTGAGGGGATTCAGGCTGGCAAGCCAGGTTTCAATCTGGGCGTCGCGCTGCGCCTGTTGTAGGTGCAACCAGATATGCAGAGTGGGTAAATCGAAACTGCAACAGCCGCCAGGAATACTTAAGCGTTGACGCACAAGGGCAATCAAGCGATCTTCGCGTAGCTGCTGGCCAATCCTCGGGGCGGAGATCAGCACGCTGCCCGCGGATTTTAACTGCTGGCGCAGGGCTTCAATACGGTCTTGATCGACGCCGGGAACCTCAACCCAGGCCTGTAATTTACGCTGCTGGCGCTCCAGTTCTTTCAGCAGTTCGGTACGGACTTCGCCCCGTTCGAACACATCCAGTAGATCGCTGATGTTACGGAAAAAATGCAGTGCGCCAGCATGGTCTGCAATTGGCAGGTTGATGGAGAGCTGTTGGATCAAAAACTCTATGCGCAGCCACGTACGCATCTTCTCATTGAGAGGGTGTTCAAATAGGACCTGGGTGTGCATTACGGTTTTTCCTGTGAGACAAACTGCGACGCGAGCTTAAGATAACTGGCGTGCAGGCGGGCCACATCTGATGCGATAGCATCCGGTGCGCCGTTATTATCAATAACATCGTCCGCCACGGCAAGGCGCGCTTCACGCGTCGCCTGCGCAGCGAGAATGTGTTCAACATGCTCGCGCGTAACATCATCACGCTGCATTGTGCGTATGAGCTGCGTTTCGGGCGTCACGTCAACCACCAGTACGCGGTTGGCTTTTTGATACAGCCTGTTTTCAACCAGCAGAGGCACAACCCATAACACATAGGGCGACGTAGCCTGTTGAAACTGTCGTTGGGTTTCCTGCTGAATTAAGGGGTGAAGCAGGGCGTTAAGCCAGGCTTTTTCTTCCGGATGCGAAAAAATACGCTCACGCAGCGCCCGGCGACGTAACGTGCCGTCGGCGGCGATAAGTTCAGAACCAAAATGTTCCGCTATTGCGTTCAGGGCGGGCTGCCCTGGCTCAACCATCTGGCGCGCGATAATATCCGCGTCGATGACGGTTATTCCGAGGTCAGCGAAGGCATCAGCGACGGTACTTTTACCGCTGCCAATACCGCCGGTTAAGGCTACGGTATACCTCATATCTCCAGCTTCCGGAATTTTAGTTTGATAATCAAAAGGTTAAATTTTAAACATACAAAGACGATACGCTCTGAGCATTAACCTACTATTCGCCAGGTAAATTTATGGGATTGTAACGTAAAAAAAGAGAATTTCGCAGTCTTGTACGGCCATGATTAGTGCGTATGATAGCGTCACTGGAGTTGTGAGTTTCGATTTTTCGCCATTAACCCCAGGAATCCGTACATGCGTATTGAAGAAGATCTGAAGTTAGGTTTCAAAGACGTTCTTATCCGTCCTAAGCGTTCTACCCTCAAAAGCCGTTCCGATGTCGAACTGGAACGTCAATTCACCTTTAAACACTCAGGTCAGACCTGGTCTGGCGTACCGATTATCGCGGCCAATATGGATACCGTCGGGACGTTTGAAATGGCGCAAGCATTGGCCGGGTTTGATATTCTGACTGCTGTACATAAACATTATACCGTTGAAGAATGGGCAGCTTTTATCAACACGGCCTCGGCTGATGTTCTGAAGCATGTGATGGTTTCCACCGGGACCTCTGATGCTGATTTCGAAAAAACCGTGCAGATTCTGGCGCTGAATCCTGCGCTGAACTTTGTCTGTATTGATGTGGCCAATGGCTATTCAGAACATTTTGTGCAGTTCGTCGCGAAAGCACGTGAAGCATGGCCGACAAAAACAATCTGCGCAGGCAATGTGGTAACGGGCGAGATGTGCGAAGAGCTTATCCTCTCCGGCGCCGATATCGTGAAAGTGGGAATTGGTCCTGGCTCCGTATGCACGACGCGTGTAAAAACCGGCGTTGGTTATCCGCAACTGTCGGCGGTTATCGAATGCGCTGACGCGGCGCATGGCCTGGGCGGCATGATCGTCAGCGATGGCGGCTGCACCATGCCAGGCGACGTAGCAAAAGCCTTCGGCGGCGGTGCGGATTTCGTTATGTTGGGCGGCATGCTGGCGGGTCACGAAGAGAGCGGCGGCAGCGTGGTAGAAGAGAACGGCGAGAAATTTATGCTGTTCTACGGCATGAGTTCGGAATCTGCGATGAACCGTCATGTCGGTGGCGTTGCGAAATACCGCGCGGCAGAAGGTAAAACGGTTAAATTGCCGCTGCGTGGGCCGGTGGGCAATACTGCCCGCGATATCCTGGGCGGTCTACGCTCAGCCTGCACTTATGTCGGCGCGTCTCGCCTGAAAGAGTTGACCAAACGCACCACCTTTATTCGGGTGCAGGAACAAGAAAACCGCATTTTCAATAGCCTCTAATATTCTGGCTGGCGTACATGTGCGCCAGCCTTATCCCATCCCGCTCATCGCGTTTCCCAGATGAAAAATCGGCAAATACATCGCCACCACCAGCGTACCGATAATTAAGCCGGTGATGATCAATAACGCCGGTTCCAACAGCGACGCCAGATTATCGGCCAGCGCCAGCGTAGTTTCACTGTGGTGACGGGCAAGGTTATGCAGCATGATATCGAGTGAGCCGGACGCTTCGCCCGTTCTGACCAGTTGCAGGCATAGCGGACTAAATTCCTGGGTATTTTTTAGCGCCAACCAGACCGGATTGCCCGCGGCGATCTCCTGATGTACCTGCGTTAAACGCTGTGACCAGTAAGGGCAGCCGAGACTCTCGATAGCGCTTTCCAGTCCCTGAAGAAAAGGAATGCCTGCGCTTTGGGTTAATGCCAGTACGGTGAATATTTGCGCTAGTTTCTGGCCTCTTATCAGGCGACCCATAACGGGAAGCCGTAGCAGAAGACGCTGCCGCTGCGCTTGCCAGGACGGCTTTTGTTTTACCCTGCGGTGAGCGATAGCAACGAGCATCGTCAGGAACAAGATGAGCCAACCCCATGCCGACCCCCATTGCGCTATCGCGATAATACCGCGCGTCAGAAGAGGGAGCGGGGTATTGAAGCTACGGTAAATGGCGGCAAATTCCGGCAGGACAAAGTGCAGCATGGCGAAAACGACCAGGGCGGCCATTGTCAGAATAATGGCGGGATAGCGCAGCGCCTTTTTCACGCTAACCGTAATCTGCCGTTGCGCTTTTTGCTGACGAGCCAGTTCAAAGCAGCATTCGGCCAGTTTGCCGGTCAGTTCTCCGGTGCGGATCATCGTTTGGTAGAGCGGCGGAAATACCTGCGGCCAGGATACTAATGCGCTGGAAAAAGGGACGCCCTGTTCAAGCTCGTGAGCCAGCGTGCGCAACAGCGCTTGCCATTGTCGGTGGGGATGCTGTTTCGCAAGGAGTTCCAGCCCTTCAGAAAGCGTCAGCCCGGCATGAATGAGCGTGGCCAACTGATGAATAATTTCAGCGCTTTGCTCTTCTTTCCACAGTGCGGCATTAACGCCTATGCGCTTGATGCGAAGCGGCATAATGCGCTGATGTTGCAGGGTGATGATCAGCGCCAGACGATTGTCCACCCATACAACGTCTTGTTCCAGTTGACCTTTATCGTTAACGCCTTGCCAGCGCCAGAGCTGTTTAACGCTCATGGGGCATTCCCAGAACGCGCAGTATCTCTTCAAAGGACGTCATGCCTTGCTCAACGGCGCGACAGCCATTTTCAAAAAGCGTCCCTGTACCGGTCTGTTGGAGGTGGGCTTCCAGTGCTTGCGCCGATGCGCCGCTCGCAATTAACTGACGTAATGCCGGGGTAACAGTTAACACTTCGAATAACGCGGTTCGGCCATAAAAGCCGTGGTAGCAATGCTGACAGCCGCTTGCCTGCCAGCGCGGTAGCGCGCTGGGCCAAAGATTGGGCGATAGTACCACGGGATCGCTCAGGCGCTGTTTGCAGTGCGGGCAAAGCTTCCTTACCAGGCGTTGCGCTACCACCAGCGTAAGCGCCGATGAGATCATCCAGCGTGCTACGCCCATTTGCTGCAAACGTATCAGGGTTTCGCTGGTGGAGTTCGTATGGAGCGTTGAAAGTACCAGATGGCCCGTTTGTGCCGCCTTAATGGCGATTTCTGCGGTGTCGCCGTCACGAATTTCACCTACCATGATGATGTCAGGGTCCTGGCGTAATAGCGCACGCAGCACATTTTGAAAGGTGAGCCCGGCGCGGGGATGGATCTGCGTCTGGTTAATCCCATCCAGTGGAATTTCTATCGGATCCTCAACGCTACAGAGGTTGATACCCGGCGTATTCCGGGTTTGTAGCGCGCTGTATAGCGTGACCGTTTTTCCGCTACCGGTGGGGCCAGTCACCAGTACCAGCCCCTGAGGTTGCTGTAGGGCTTGTCTAAAAGCGGTAAGTTGTGCCCCGTACATGCCCAGCGTGTCCAGATCCAGCGTTTGTTCAACCTGATGCAACAACCGTAAGACGACTTTTTCGCCTTCTTTACAGGGAAGCGTGGCGATACGAAAAGAGATGCTGTCTCCCGCCAGGTCAACGGTAAATTGCCCGTCCTGCGGCAGCCGATGTTCAGCGATGTCCAAATTTCCCAGGACTTTCAATCTGGCCGTCAGTGCAAGCCCCGTCTCTTTGGCGATGTCCTGCAGAATATGAAGAACGCCATCGATGCGGAGTCTTATTCGGTAGCGGCTGGCGCCGGGTTCGAGATGGATATCAGAGGCGCGTTTCGCCATCGCCGAGCGTAATGTCTGATTGAGAAGCTGGGCTGCGGTTTCTCCGCCTTTCGCGGCGTTTGCCGAGGGTGCCTGATCCGGCTTATGCCGATGATTTTCCATTTGCTGGCGAGTCCAGCACACAATATCAATCTGTTTTTGCGTGGCGAAATGCAGAGCGTCCAGTAACGCATGAGAGGGCGCGTCGACCACCGCAACAGTGATACTGTTGCTGGCGCTATTGATCAGTACAGCCTGATGACGTTGACACAAGGTGTTGAGCTGAGCGTCTTTCATCTTGTCTCCTTAGTTGGCGTCAAAACGGAAGACATCTTCACAAGCCTGTTGTAACGCGCTGTCGCTTTGAATATTGCAGTTACGCGTCCAGCCAGTAATGCCGTTAGCATTGTCCCAGGCGGGCGTCATGATGACGCTAAGCCCGCTCAGACTCTCCTGGCCGGTAAGCGTGATGACGCCTTTTTCCACGCTCATGCCCGAAACATAACGGGTGATGACGGGCGAGGGGATACCGTTGACGCCCGCATCGCATGTGCTCGTCCCACCATGTTCCAGAGCGCAGAGTTCGACGGCGGTACGGTAGGGGACAAACGTTTGCAACATATCCGTCAGCGCCGCTTTACGCAGATAGTTCTGGTAAGCCGGAATGCCAATGGCGCTTAAAATGGCGATGATGCCAATAACGACCATCAGTTCGATAAGCGTGAAACCGCGTTGTTTTTCCATTGTTCGCTCCTTGAGTTAGCTGGCGCTACTGTGGCAAACGAGGAAAGAGCGGGCGAGCGGCAAAAGGTAAAACGGGAAGGCGGATTCTGAAGATTTTTGCTGCGTTACATGACACGGCAACGTTATTGCGAGGCGCTACGAATATTTTACCGAATCACGACGCGGATCTACGGACAGGTGATTTATAGACCCGACGGCGCAGCGCCATCGGGTGGAGAAGATCAGCAAAAACGCATGGAGAGATCGAGCGCGCGCACATGCTTGGTCAGCGCGCCAACGGAGATGAAATCCACCCCGGTTTCAGCAAATTCGCGTAAGGTTTCCGCGGTGACGTTGCCGGATACTTCCAGCCGCGCCTGGCCGTTGACGCGTTTCACCGCCTCGCGCATCTGGTCGGTGTTGAAATTATCCAGCATGATAATATCCGCGCCTGCTTTCAGCGCATCGTCCAGTTCATCCAGATTTTCGACCTCGACTTCTACCGGCACGTCCGGATGTAGCCAGAACGCTTTTTCCACCGCCTGACGAACCGAACCGGAGGCGATGATATGGTTTTCTTTAATCAGGAACGCGTCAGTGAGGCCCAGACGATGATTGGCGCCGCCGCCGCATAAAACCGCATATTTGAGCGCGGTGCGCAGACCCGGCAGCGTTTTACGCGTGTCGAGCAACTGGGTTTGGGTGCCAGCCAGCAGTCCAACGTAGCGGCGTACTTCACTGGCGACGCCGGAAAGGGTCTGGACAAAGTTTAGCGCCGTGCGCTCGCCGGTCAGCAATACGCGAGCCGGGCCGTTCAGTTCAAACACTGTTTGGTTGGCGTGAATGGCGTCGCCGTCATCGACATGCCAGGTGAGGCGCACATCATCGCCCGCCAGTTGGATGAAGACCTCTTCAACCCAGCGCTTGCCGCAGAAAACGCCGTCTTCACGAGTGATCACCGTGGCATGGGCTTGCGTATCTGCCGGCAAAAGTTGCGCGGTGATATCGTTGCCAGCATCGACTTCTCCACCTAAATCTTCACGCAGCGCCTGAGCAACGGCGGCAGGGATATCGAGATTAATGCGTTCCAGTAGCGCGTCACGTCGGTCGTCTGGGTTATAACGGCGAGGCGGCATGATAAAACTCCAAATTGCTAACGAATCATAAGGTAGAAACATGCTACTCTGAAGCAGCTATAAGCACCACTCAAAAGGAGACTCTGCATGTTGCCAGATAAGGGTTGGTTGGTAGAGGCGCGACGCGTCCCTTCTCCGCATTATGATTGCCGTCCGGATGACGAAAAACCGTCCTTGCTGGTGGTGCATAACATTAGCCTGCCCCCCGGCGAGTTTGGCGGTCCGTGGATCGATGCATTATTCACCGGAACGATAGATCCAGACGCCCATCCTTTTTTTGCAGAAATCGCTCATCTTCGTGTTTCGGCCCATTGTCTGATTCGTCGCGACGGTGAAATCGTCCAGTATGTGCCTTTTGATAAGCGTGCGTGGCATGCGGGCGTATCAAACTATCAGGGGCGGGAACGTTGTAATGATTTCTCCATTGGTATTGAGCTGGAGGGGACGGATACGCTGGCTTATACCGATGCGCAGTATCAGCAGCTAGCCGCCGTGACGCGCACGCTTATCGCTTGCTATCCGGCGATCGCCGACAATATGACCGGACACTGCAACATTGCGCCTGACCGCAAAACGGACCCTGGCCCTGCCTTTGACTGGCCGCGCTTTCGCGCTTTGGTAGCCCTCTCGTCGCACAAGGAGATGACATGACGCTGTTTACGACATTACTGGTGCTGATTGTCGAGCGCCTGTTTAAGCTGGGCGAGCACTGGCAGCTCGATCATCGGCTGGAGGCGCTATTCCGTCGGATTACGCATTTTTCGATGTTGCGCACGATGGGAATGACGGCGATCGCGATGGTGGTGACTTTTCTACTGCTCCAGGCGCTAAAAGGGCTGCTATTTAACGTGCCGACGCTGGTGGTGTGGATTCTCCTGGGCGTGCTGTGTATCGGCGCGGGCAAAGTGCGAGTACATTATCACGCCTGGCTGAAAGCGGCGTCCCGTAACGATCCGCATCCTTGCGAGGCGATGGCCAGCGAGCTTACGCTAATCCACGGCGTGCCGCCGGATTGTAATGAGCGTGAATTTTTGCGTGAGCTGCAAAATGCGTTGTTATGGATAAATTTCCGTTTTTACCTCGCACCGCTATTTTGGTTTATCGTTGGCGGTCCATGGGGGCCGGTAACGCTGGTGGGCTATGCGTTTTTACGGGCCTGGCAGACCTGGCTGGCGCGCTATCAGACGCCGCACCAACGTTTGCAATCCGGCATTGACGCTATTCTTCATGTGCTGGACTGGATTCCGGTACGTCTGGCGGGCGTAGTGTATGCATTACTGGGGCATGGCGAGAAAGCGTTGCCGGCCTGGTTTGCCTCGCTGGCGGATCTGCATACTTCGCAGTATCAGGTGCTCACACGTCTGGCGCAGTTCTCACTGGCGCGTGAACCGCATACTGACAAAGTAGAAACCCCCAAAGCGGCGGTGTCGATGGCGAAGAAGGCCTCGTTTGTGGTGGTGGTGATTATTGCGTTGCTCACCATTTATGGGGCATTAGTGTAATGTTGTGCCGATGGCGCTAACGCTTACCGGGCCTACAGGTTTTTCCATTGTAGGCCGCATAAGCGTTAGCGCCACCGGGCAGTGCAACGGCTTAGATCGTATCGGCTGGCGGCACGCCAAAATCAGGCATCCCGTTTTCGTCCCAGCGCACCCGTTTCAGACGCGTATGGCGGTTGGGATCGTACAACGGATCGCCTTCAATTTCGGTGTAATTTCTCGCGTGGTACACCAGTACATCTTCACCTTCCGGCGTTTGCGTAAAGCTGTTATGTCCCGGCCCATACTGGCGATTTTCATAGCTGGTGGTAAAGACCGGGCGCGGTGATTTATGCCAGTTGGCCGGATCGCGCGGATCGTCGTTTACGTTAATCCACAGTAATCCCATACAGTAGTTTTCATCGGTGGCGCTGGCCGAATAGCTAATAAACAGCTTGTCGCCATGCACCACGACGGCCGGACCTTCGTTAACCCAAAAACCCCGACACTCCCAGTCGTACTCTGGCTTACTGAGTCTTACCGGCTCGCCTTTAATCGTCCACGGATTTTCCAGTTCAGCCAGATAAATATTTGAGTTACCGGCAATATCCGGCGCTTTTTGCGCCCACAGATACCACTGCTTTCCCTGATGATAAAAAGTGGTGGCATCGAGGGCGAAGGTATCAAACGGTGTTTTAATTTGACCTTTCTCCGTCCACTTGCCGGTGAGTGGGTCGGCATCGGCGCACCCCAGGGCAAACATGCGGTGCTGGAACATTCCCAGCTTATCAAGCGCTTGAGTATGGGTAGCGGCAAAATAGATGTACCACTTACCGTTGATGCGGTGCATTTCCGGTGCCCAGATAAGCTGGCTCATCGGGCCTGTTTTCGGTTTGCGCCAGACGACAACGGGGTCGGCGGCGCGCAACCCTTCCAGCGAATTAGCCCGGCGGATTTCCAGTCTGTCATATTCCGGTACGGAGGCAATAAAGTAGTAATCGCTGCCGTCGCGTAAAATAAACGGATCGGCACGTTGTTCAATAAACGGGTTTGGCCAGTTTGCCATCAGGCTTTCCTTACGCTTTCAGCGGCGTTGAGCTCCTGCAACTCACTCAATTCGCGGTAATTAGTGCGACGTTTTTCCAAATCGTCCTGGATTTTTTTCATCAGTTCACGGTCAACTTTCAGCAGACGTACCACGCCTGCGGTAATCAGATAGCCAACGCCAGGGATAACGGTAAACAACAGCATAATACCGTTCATCGCCGAGGCGCTTTGCGCTTTGGCGCTGGCGTCATAACCGTACCAGGAGAGCAAAAAGCCGACCATCGCCCCGGCAATCGCCAGGCCCAGTTTGAGGAAGAACAGGTTACCGGAGAAGCTAATACCGGTAATGCGTTTGCCGGTTTTCCATTCGCCGTAATCATCGACGTCCGCCATCAGCGACCAGTGCAACGGGGAAGGGATCTGATGCAGAATATTGAGCAAGAAGTAGAGCGCCACTATCATCACGGTGGCTTTCGGGTCAAAGAAATAGAATGCGCAGGAGAAAATCGCCAGCGCGATATTGGTCCAGAAAAATACCTTCAATTTACACCAGCGATCGGTTAAGACTTTTGCCAGCATACTGCCGATCATCATACCGACCACGCCAAGACTAATAAAAAGCGTAGCGAAATGGGTGCTTTGTCCCATCACCCAGGTGACGTAATACATGGTCGCCGCCATACGGATAAACCCCGGGCAGACGTTACATAAGGTCAATAGCAGAATGCGTACCCATTGATCGTTTTTCCACACGTCTTTGAAATCATTCTTCATATCATCGTGCGTCGGAACGGCAGGGCGAACGCGTTCGCGGACGCTGGCAAAGCAGAACAGAAACATACCCATGCCGATAATCGCCAGCACGGTCATCGCCAACTGATAGCCTTTGGCTTTGTCGCCGCCGCCAAACCAGTCCACCATCGGCAATAGCGTTAACGATAGCAACAGCGTCGCGATGCCGACTAATACGAAGCGATAAGCCTGACAGGCCACGCGCTCTTTTGGATCGTTGGTGATCACGCCGCCCAGTGAGCAATAGGGAATATTGATGGCGGTGTAGGTCACGGAAAGCAGAAAATAGGTGACGAAAGCATAGACAACTTTGCTGTTATAGCCCCAGTCCGGCGTCGTGAACATCAGCACGCTGAACAGCGCGTAGGGAAATGCAATCCACAGTAGCCAGGGGCGGAAACGACCATATTTACTTTGGGTGCGATCGGCAAGCGCGCCCATCACCGGATCGGTAACGGCATCGATAACGCGTACTGAAAGGAGTAAAACACCGACTAACGCCGGGGCAAGACCAAAAATATCCGTATAAAAATAATTAACAAACAGCATGATAGCGCCAAAAATAATGTTACATCCGGCGTCACCCATGCCATACCCGATTTTCTCTCTTACCGAAAGTCTGCCCTTATCCATTGAGACTTCTCCCCATCAGATGATGGCGGTAATTATTCGCCTGCGAGCTTTTTTTTGCGTAGCAGGATCACGCCGCTGATATGGATAAAATGGTTATACGTGGGAAACTGTGAGGCAGATAACACCCTCCCCGGACGGGGAGGGCGGAAAAGTAACGTCACGATCAGTGGGCTTTCACCGTTTTTGCCGTTTTTTCTTTACACAGGTAGCCGACGCCCAGGATGAGCAGCCATACCGGAATCAGCCACACGGAGATCGCCATACCTGGCGTCATCAGCATAATGATCAATACCGCCGCCATAAACAGCAGGCAGAGAACATTGCCGAACGGATAAAACAGGGCCGGGAAGCGGGTTTTCACGCCCTGCTGCTGTTTCGCGCGACGGAACATCATATGGGCAAGGCTAATCATCGCCCAGTTAATGACCAGCGCGGAGACCACCAGCGCCATCAGCAGTCCGAATGCGGACTCTGGGGCCAGGTAGTTGAGCAGCACGCACAACGCCGTCACGACGGCGGAAACCAAAATGGAGCTCACCGGCACGCCGCGTTTGTCGACGTTCAGCAGCGCTTTCGGCGCATTTCCCTGCTGGGCCAGACCGAACAGCATACGGCTGTTGCAGTAAACGCAGCTGTTATAAACCGATAGCGCGGCGGTGAGAACCACGATATTCAGCGCATTGGCGACAAACGTATCGCCCAGCTCATGGAAGATAAGGACAAATGGGCTGGTATCGGCGGTGACGCGAGTCCATGGCAGCAGCGAAAGCAGAACCGCCAGCGAGCCGATATAAAAAATCAGGATGCGATAGATAACCTGATTGGTAGCTTTGGGAATGCTCTGTTCCGGGTTATCGGCTTCAGCGGCGGTGATCCCTACCAGCTCCAGTCCGCCGAACGAAAACATAATAATGGCCATCATCATCACCAGCCCGGTCCAGCCATGCGGCAGAAAGCCGCCCTGTTCCCACAGGTTGCGCACGGTGGCCTGCGGACCAGCGGTATCGCTGAAGAGTAACCACGCGCCAAACAGAATCATAGCGATGACGGCGATCACTTTAATAATGGCGAACCAAAACTCCATCTCACCGAACACTTTAACGTTGGTCAGGTTGATGGCGTTGATAATCACAAAGAAGGCTGCCGCAGAAGCCCAGGTGGGGATCTCCGGATACCAGAACTGGATATATTTACCCACTGCGGTCAGTTCCGCCATGGCAACTAATACGTACAGCACCCAGTAGTTCCAGCCGGAAGCGAATCCGGCAAAGCCGCCCCAGTATTTATAGGCGAAGTGGCTAAAAGAGCCGGCGACCGGTTCTTCAACCACCATCTCTCCCAGCTGGCGCATAATCAGAAAGGCAATAAAGCCTGCAATCGCATAGCCCAGGATAATTCCTGGCCCCGCCGACTGAATAACGGAGGCGCTTCCCAGGAACAAGCCTGTCCCTATCGCGCCGCCCAATGCGATAAGCTGAATATGGCGGTTTTTCAGGCCGCGCTTGAGCTGCTCGCCGTGCTGCTGACTGTCCATTATAAAACCTCGTGTATCGGGCGCGGTTTATTCATAACGCGCTTATTTTGAACGATGCAGTAGTGCGTGTGTAAGTTTGCAATTCCGCTTTTTGTATTGATTTATTTACAGATTCGTTTTTTTAAATGTCACTTCAACTCTTTCGTCTTGATCAGAATAATGGTATGTGGCCGCGAATGCACCTGCTTTGTGCAGGGGTGATGACGAGTTGCGTAAAAAGAAAGCACTTGTAAATACCTCCTTTTATTTTCCCTTCTAAAGGTTGATTTGTTTTTATTCATTATTTATGCATAAAAATGCATTTAATCTGCTGTTGAATCGGTTCAGATGAGATTTTTTATCGTTTCAAATACGTTAAATCTACCTCCTGGTGGGTAAATTTAACATTTGTGCACAGTTACAGTTTTGAAACATGATTTCTGTAAAATTGTTAAAATGTGCCTCCTTTACTGATTTCAATCAAAACCTGTATGGACAGAAGGTGAATACTTTGTTACTTTAGCGTCACAGACATGAAATTGGTAAGACCAATTGACTCCGGGCAAATGGCTTAAGACAGGAAATCATGGCCTACAGCAAAATCCGCCAACCAAAACTCTCCGATGTGATCGAGCAGCAGCTGGAGTTTTTAATCCTTGAGGGAACATTGCGTCCCGGAGAAAAACTCCCACCGGAACGTGAACTGGCAAAACAGTTCGACGTCTCCCGTCCCTCCTTGCGCGAGGCGATTCAACGTCTCGAAGCGAAGGGATTGTTGCTTCGTCGTCAGGGCGGCGGAACCTTCGTGCAGAGCAGCCTGTGGCAGAGCTTTAGCGACCCGCTGGTGGAACTGCTCTCCGATCACCCTGAATCCCAGTTTGACCTGCTCGAAACGCGCCATGCTCTGGAAGGCATTGCGGCTTATTACGCGGCGCTGCGCAGCACCGATGAAGATAAAGACCGTATTCGCGAGCTGCACCACGCTATTGAGCTGGCGCAAGAGTCCGGCGATCTGGATGCCGAGTCCGAAGCCGTGCTCCAGTATCAAATCGCCGTCACCGAAGCGGCGCACAACGTGGTATTGCTTCATCTGCTAAGGTGTATGGAGCCGATGCTGGCGCAAAACGTGCGGCAGAACTTCGAATTGCTGTATGCGCGTCGGGAGATGCTGCCGCTGGTGAGTACGCATCGCACCCGTATATTTGAAGCCATTATGGCCGGAAAACCAGAAGAAGCGCGTGAAGCGTCACACCGACATCTGGCGTTTATCGAAGAGATTATGCTGGACAGAAGCCGTGAGGAGAGCCGTCGTGAACGCGCTTTACGCCGCCTGGAACAGCGCAAGAATTAGTTTTTTCTGGCAGAACGTTAACCAGAAGATGTTGTGAATAACGCGCAAAAATGTGCGCGGCAACTAAACGCAGAACCTGTCTTATTAAGCTTTCTGACGAAAGTTTAATGGGACAGGTTCCAGATAACTCAACGTATTAGATAGATAAGGAATACCCCCATGTCAGAACGTTTCCAAAATGACGTGGATCCGATCGAAACTCGCGACTGGCTACAGGCGATCGAATCGGTCATCCGTGAAGAAGGTGTTGAGCGCGCTCAGTATCTGATTGACCAACTGCTTTCTGAAGCTCGTAAAGGCGGCGTGAAAGTCGCGGCAGGCGCAGGGGCCAGTAATTACATCAACACTATTGCCGTTGAAGACGAACCGGAATACCCGGGTAATCTGGAGCTGGAACGTCGCATTCGTTCTGCGATCCGCTGGAACGCCATCATGACCGTGCTGCGCGCGTCTAAAAAAGACCTTGAGTTGGGCGGCCACATGGCGTCCTTCCAGTCTTCCGCCACGATCTATGATGTCTGTTTTAACCATTTCTTCCGTGCGCGCAACGAACAGGATGGCGGCGACCTGGTGTACTTCCAGGGCCACATCTCTCCGGGCATCTACGCTCGCGCGTTCCTGGAAGGTCGTCTGACCCAGGAACAGATGGATAACTTCCGTCAGGAAGTTCACGGCAATGGCCTCTCTTCCTATCCGCACCCGAAACTGATGCCGGAATTCTGGCAGTTCCCGACCGTCTCTATGGGTCTGGGCCCAATCGGTGCTATCTACCAGGCGAAATTCCTGAAATATCTGGAACACCGCGGCCTGAAAGATACCTCTAAACAAACCGTTTACGCCTTCCTCGGCGACGGCGAGATGGATGAGCCGGAATCCAAAGGCGCGATCACCATCGCCACCCGTGAAAAACTGGACAACCTGGTCTTTGTTATCAACTGTAACCTGCAGCGTCTTGACGGCCCGGTCACCGGTAACGGCAAGATTGTTAACGAACTGGAAGGCATCTTTGCAGGTGCTGGCTGGAACGTTATCAAAGTCATGTGGGGCGGTCGTTGGGATGAACTGCTGCGTAAAGACACCAGCGGTAAGCTTATCCAGCTGATGAACGAAACCGTTGACGGCGACTACCAGACCTTCAAATCCAAAGACGGCGCTTACGTACGTGAGCACTTCTTCGGTAAATACCCGGAAACCGCCGCGCTGGTGGCCGACTGGACCGATGAGCAGATTTGGGCACTGAACCGCGGTGGTCACGATCCGAAGAAAGTCTACGCGGCACTGAAAAAAGCGCAGGAAACCAAAGGCAAAGCGACCGTAATCCTGGCCCATACCATTAAAGGTTACGGCATGGGTGACACCGCGGAAGGTAAAAACATCGCTCACCAGGTTAAGAAAATGAACATGGACGGCGTGCGTTACGTCCGCGATCGTTTCAACGTGCCGGTTGCCGATGCTGATCTCGAAAAACTGCCGTACATTACCTTCCCGGAAGGTTCTGAAGAACACAAGTACCTGCATGAACGCCGTCAGGCGCTGCATGGCTACCTGCCAAGCCGTCAGCCGAACTTCACCGAGAAGTTAGAGCTGCCTCAACTTTCAGATTTCGGCGCGCTGCTGGAAGAGCAAAGCAAAGAGATTTCCACTACGATCGCTTTCGTGCGTGCTCTGAACGTGATGCTGAAGAACAAGTCGATCAAAGATCGCCTGGTACCGATCATCGCCGACGAAGCGCGGACTTTCGGTATGGAAGGTCTGTTCCGTCAGATTGGTATCTACAGCCCGAACGGCCAGCAGTACACCCCGCAGGACCGTGAGCAGGTTGCCTACTACAAAGAAGACGAGAAAGGCCAGATTCTGCAGGAAGGTATCAACGAGCTGGGCGCAGGCGCATCCTGGCTGGCTGCGGCGACCTCTTACAGCACCAACGATCTGCCGATGATCCCGTTCTACATCTACTACTCCATGTTCGGGTTCCAGCGTATCGGCGACCTGTGCTGGCAGGCTGGCGACCAGCAGGCTCGCGGCTTCCTGATCGGCGGGACTTCCGGTCGTACTACGCTGAACGGCGAAGGTCTGCAGCACGAAGATGGTCACAGCCACATTCAGTCGCTGACTATCCCGAACTGTATCTCTTACGACCCGGCTTACGCCTATGAAGTGGCTGTCATCATGCATGATGGTCTGGAGCGTATGTACGGTGAGAAACAAGAGAACGTTTACTACTACATCACCACCCTGAACGAAAACTACCACATGCCGGCCATGCCAGCAGGTGCCGAGGAAGGTATCCGTAAAGGTATCTACAAACTCGAAACCCTTGAAGGTAGCAAAGGTAAAGTTCAGCTGCTGGGCTCCGGTTCTATCCTGCGTCACGTGCGTGAAGCGGCACAGATCCTGGCGAAAGACTACGGCGTAGGTTCTGACGTGTACAGCGTAACCTCCTTCACCGAACTGGCGCGTGATGGTCAGGATTGTGAGCGCTGGAACATGCTGCACCCGCTGGAAACCCCGCGCGTACCGTACATCGCTCAGGTGATGAACGACGCTCCGGCAGTGGCATCTACTGACTATATGAAACTGTTCGCCGAGCAGGTTCGTACTTACGTACCGGCTGACGACTATCGCGTACTGGGTACGGATGGCTTCGGTCGTTCCGACAGCCGTGAGAACCTGCGTCACCACTTCGAAGTTGATGCTTCTTATGTGGTTGTTGCAGCGCTGGGCGAACTGGCTAAACGTGGCGAAATCGACAAGAAAGTGGTAGCGGATGCGATTACCAAATTCAACATCGATGCAGATAAAGTTAACCCGCGTCTGGCGTAAGAGGTAAAAGAATAATGGCTATCGAAATCAAAGTACCGGACATCGGGACAGATGAAGTTGAAATCACCGAGATTCTGGTCAAAGTGGGCGACAAAGTGGAAGCTGAACAGTCGCTGATCACCGTAGAAGGCGACAAAGCCTCTATGGAAGTCCCGTCTCCGCAGGCTGGCGTCGTGAAAGAGATCAAAGTCTCTGTCGGCGACAAAACCGAGACTGGTGCACTTATCATGATTTTCGATTCCGCCGACGGTGCAGCTGACGCTGCACCTGCTAAGGCAGAAGAGAAGAAAGAAGCGGCTCCGGCAGCAGCACCTGCTGCGGCAGCGGCGAAAGACGTTCACGTTCCGGATATCGGCAGTGACGAAGTTGAAGTGACTGAAGTGATGGTGAAAGTGGGCGACACCGTAGAAGCTGAACAGTCGCTGATCACCGTCGAAGGCGACAAGGCCTCTATGGAAGTTCCTGCTCCGTTTGCAGGCACCGTGAAAGAGATCAAAGTGAACACCGGCGACAAAGTCTCTACCGGCTCTCTGATTATGGTCTTCGAAGTGGCGGGTGAAGCAGGCGCAGCAGCACCAGCGAAAGCGGAAGCCGCTCCGGCTGCGGCTGCTCCAGCAGCGACGGGCGTGAAAGACGTTAACGTACCGGACATCGGCGGTGACGAAGTTGAAGTCACCGAAGTGATGGTCAAAGTCGGCGATAAAGTTGCCGCTGAACAGTCGCTGATCACCGTCGAAGGCGACAAAGCCTCCATGGAAGTGCCTGCGCCGTTCGCGGGCACCGTGAAAGAAATCAAAATCAGCACCGGCGATAAAGTGAAAACCGGTTCTCTGATTATGGTCTTCGAAGTAGAAGGCGCAGCGCCTGCGGCCGCTCCGGCTAAACAGGAAGCGGCGGCACCGGCTCCGGCGGCGAAAGCTGAGAAGCCTGCTGCCCCGGCTGCCAAAGCCGAAGGCAAATCTGAGTTCGCTGAAAACGACGCGTACGTTCACGCTACTCCGCTGATTCGCCGCCTGGCGCGCGAGTTTGGCGTAAACCTGGCGAAAGTGAAAGGCACCGGTCGTAAAGGCCGTATTCTGCGCGAAGACGTTCAGGCTTACGTGAAAGACGCAATCAAACGCGCGGAAGCTGCGCCGGCTGCTGCGGGCGGTGGTATCCCGGGGATGCTGCCGTGGCCGAAAGTGGACTTCAGCAAGTTTGGTGAAGTTGAAGAAGTGGAACTGGGCCGTATCCAGAAAATCTCTGGCGCGAACCTGAGCCGTAACTGGGTGATGATCCCGCACGTTACGCACTTCGACAAAACCGATATCACCGATCTGGAAGCGTTCCGTAAACAGCAGAACGCCGAAGCTGAGAAGCGCAAACTGGATGTGAAATACACGCCAGTGGTCTTCATCATGAAAGCGGTTGCCGCTGCTCTGGAACAGATGCCGCGCTTCAACAGCTCTCTGTCCGAAGACGGTCAGCGTCTGACCCTGAAAAAATACATCAACATCGGCGTGGCGGTTGATACCCCGAATGGCCTGGTGGTTCCGGTCTTTAAAGACGTGAATAAGAAGAGCGTGACCGAGCTGTCTCGTGAACTGACCACCATCTCCAAAAAAGCGCGTGATGGTAAGCTGACCGCTGGCGAAATGCAGGGTGGTTGCTTCACTATCTCCAGCATCGGCGGCCTGGGAACTACCCACTTCGCGCCGATTGTTAACGCGCCGGAAGTGGCTATCCTCGGCGTTTCTAAGTCGGCGATGGAGCCGGTGTGGAATGGGAAAGAGTTTGTGCCGCGTCTGATGATGCCTATCTCTCTTTCCTTCGACCACCGTGTGATCGATGGTGCTGATGGTGCGCGTTTCATTACCATTATCAACAATATGTTGTCTGACATTCGCCGTCTGGTGATGTAATGAAAAAGCCGGCCCGACGGCCGGCTTTTTTTTGATAATCTCATGGAGTTTGTGAGGTTATTAGCGAAAGCGATAATTCGTGATCCGTTTGTTGTTTCAAAATTGTTAACAATTTTGTAAGATACGGGCGGATAGAACGACCCGGTGGATGATGGGCGATCAAGTACCCCGGACCGCCGGATACAAATAAAGAGGTCATGATGAGTACTGAAATCAAAACTCAGGTCGTGGTACTTGGGGCGGGCCCGGCAGGCTATTCTGCCGCTTTCCGTTGCGCTGATTTAGGTCTGGAAACCGTAATTGTAGAACGCTACAACACCCTTGGCGGTGTTTGTCTGAACGTCGGCTGTATCCCTTCTAAAGCGCTGCTGCACGTAGCAAAAGTTATCGAAGAAGCCAAAGCGCTGGCTGAACACGGTATCGTCTTCGGTGAGCCGAAAACCGATATCGACAAGATTCGTACCTGGAAAGAGAAAGTGATCACGCAGCTGACCGGCGGTCTGGCGGGTATGGCCAAAGGCCGTAAAGTGAAAGTGGTCAACGGTCTGGGTAAATTCACCGGGGCGAACACCCTGGAAGTGGAAGGCGAAAACGGCAAAACCGTGATCAACTTCGACAACGCGATCATCGCGGCAGGTTCTCGTCCGATCCAATTACCGTTTATTCCGCATGAAGACCCGCGCGTATGGGATTCTACCGACGCTCTGGAACTGAAAGAAGTGCCGAAGCGTATGCTGGTCATGGGCGGCGGTATCATCGGTCTGGAAATGGGTACCGTATACCACGCGCTGGGTTCAGAGATTGACGTGGTTGAAATGTTCGACCAGGTTATCCCGGCGGCTGATAAAGACATCGTTAAAGTCTTCACCAAGCGCATCAGCAAGAAATTCAACCTGATGCTGGAAACCAAAGTGACTGCCGTTGAAGCGAAAGAAGACGGTATCTACGTTTCGATGGAAGGCAAAAAAGCCCCGGCTGAAGCGCAGCGTTATGATGCGGTTCTGGTGGCGATTGGTCGTGTGCCGAACGGTAAAAACCTCGACGCGGGCAAAGCTGGCGTGGAAGTTGACGACCGTGGCTTTATCCGCGTGGACAAACAGCTGCGCACCAACGTGCCGCACATCTTTGCTATCGGCGATATCGTCGGTCAGCCGATGCTGGCGCACAAAGGTGTTCACGAAGGCCACGTTGCCGCTGAAGTTATCGCTGGTAAGAAACACTACTTCGATCCGAAGGTTATCCCGTCTATCGCTTACACCGAGCCAGAAGTGGCATGGGTTGGCCTGACCGAGAAAGAAGCGAAAGAAAAAGGCATCAGCTATGAAACCGCCACCTTCCCGTGGGCAGCTTCTGGCCGTGCTATCGCTTCTGACTGTGCAGACGGTATGACCAAACTGATTTTCGACAAAGAATCTCACCGCGTGATCGGCGGGGCGATTGTCGGCACCAACGGCGGCGAGCTGCTGGGTGAAATCGGTCTGGCGATCGAAATGGGCTGTGACGCGGAAGACATCGCGCTGACCATTCATGCGCACCCGACTCTGCACGAGTCCGTCGGTCTGGCTGCTGAAGTGTTCGAAGGTAGTATTACCGACCTGCCGAACCCGAAAGCGAAGAAGAAATAATCTTCTGTAGGTGGCAATGCGCCACCCGATACAAAAAAGCGGCTTTACAGCCGCTTTTTTTATGCATGGCAAATCAGATGTGTCAAATGATGGCGAAGGATAACGAAACCGCAAAATTTATCGTTTCCGCAGCAGTACGTTTTTCAAAGCTTATGCCGTCGGTAGTGCCTTTGTCTGTCATTTTCGACCAACTAATTGTTTCATAAGAAATACCTCTCCTTACTTTGTCATCATCCTGAAATTGGTAACGCTATAAAATAATAGTGAGCTAATTATGAGGTTTGATATATGAAACTTTTTCTGACAACAGCAGCGCTAACTGCGACCTTGATTTCCGGCATGGCATTTGCCAGCGATCCCGTCATCCCCTGGGCGACTAACAGCGGCGGTACGGAAAGCACGCATATTGCGGCAATGGGCGAGGATTTGAATGCGCAGCATCAGCAGATCACCCACACGCATGAAGGCGTATGGGCGGCCAATTCCGGCAGCATTCAGGCTGATGAAGCCGCGCTGACCAGCAACAAGCCGCCGGTACAAGGCCACCCGGAATTGATGCCGCATCAGGGCTAATGATCACGGCCTGGCGATAACGCCAGGCGCTTACGGGTTATTCGGCGACCTGCCACTGCGCGTCTGGCGCAAAACGCGTGATAGCCTGAACTTTACTCTCCGTCTCCTTGCCTAAATCCGCCTGATAAATACGATCGTCCTGGTTGACCATAAAACTCATCACCCCGGTTTCGCCGTAATGCATCGGCCAGGCCAGAAGCGCCGCGCCGTGACCGTCGTTATCGCTGATAATACGGAAATGGTAGCCGTGGTAACCCTCGTCTGGCGCTGCGGGACTAAAGTTTGGGCCTAACGGACTGGGGACGTCGCCTGCTTTGGTTGGCCAGTACAGGCCATCTTTTTGGCCTTCGCTACTGATTATCCTGTGCGCCCAGCGATGGTTTTGTAAGTAATAGTCCTGCTGCGCATCAACGTAAGCATGCATGGCCTGTAAGGTAGAAAGTTCATTTCGCCCAATAGTACGGGTGAGGATCTCATTCCCGGCTGCCGCCATATCAAAGCGCCAGCCGCCAGTCTCTTTCACCATGGGCACCGGGAGCTGCCAGTCTTCTCGCCCGACATTCAGGTGCGCCGTATTGTCTTTTTGTACAATGCGATGGCCTTCGCGCCAGTCACGATTGAAGCGGGCCACGGCCTCGGGATCGGCACCTTCCGGCGGCAGAAATTGCCGCCAGTCATCGCCCAGTAGCGCGGTAAGCTGCGTTTCGTTTTTTCCGGCTACCGCCGTGGCGAAGGCGCTGGCGGCCGCTTCCGGGGAGGGGAACCGTTCCTGCGCGTAGCCCAGCAAGGGTAACGACAGTAACAGAGCGCTTAACATAACCTTTTTCATTATCTGCTCCGGTTAACGGCGATGAAATTCATGATGTTCAGAAAAATGTTCCCGCGCGGCGGCGCGTTGCTCGGTGTTTAAGTGACTGCCGCGACGACTTTCCAGGCCGCGTAGCTGTTGCGATTGCCATGACGGCGATCGACTGTCGTTCCCGCTAAACACATTGGCGTGCATATTCTGGCGAAATGCCTGACGCTGTTGCGGCGTAGAGGATTCAATACGCTGGCGGGCGGTGTCTCTCTGCTGTTGTGAAACAGGGTGCTGCTGGGCTTTAGCCTTCAGCTCGGAACGATGCTGCTGCGTGGTGGATTTATTCAGTGTCTGCTGCGCCGCCTCGCGACGACTGCTGTTTTGTGTTCCGTCATAGCCACGGTAATTATTACGCTGGGCAATTTGATTTAACTGCTGCGATGCCGCTTTGCGCTGTCTATCGCGGGATGTCTCGCCTGACAGGTTAGCGGGTGATGTATGGCTGCGCTGTTGGAATTGCGTCATGGCCGCCTGGCGCTGACTGTCGCGAGACACTGGCGCTTGCTGCGTTGTGCTTAACCCGCCGCTAACATTGGTGGGATGGAACCGTTGCGCAACGGTATTATTCGGATAGGGGACGCCATTGCGCCAGGCGGGATTATGCTGCCAGCCCATCGTTTGGCCCGGCAGGTTTTGCCCGGATATCCGGTTGAAATTATTGACATTGATGTTGATATTATCGCCATTATGTTGATAACCGTTACCACCATGATGGTAATCATCATCATGATGGTCGTCGTCATGGTGGTGATGATCGTCGTCATCCCAGTCTATGCTGCTGAACAACGCATAGGTGGTGGCGACGCCCAGACTATAACCAAAACCTTTAACAAAACTATCGGCAAACTGCTGCCCCGGAGGGGGCGGTAAATACACCGGCGGATAAGCGGTATTGGGCCAGGCGCCATACACCGTCGCGGGGTTATAGTTCGGCACGTACACCACCTGCGGATTCGCGGGTTCAATTTTGATGACGGTCGACGGTGTCGCTGGCGTACTGGCGGATGTGGTGGTTGTCGTCGTGACGGCGGTAGAAGCGCTGGACTTCGGCACGCTGGTGACGGTTTGCTGTGGCGTGGATTTTAGCGAACCGGTTTGTTGAGCGAGCAGACGCAGCCTTTGCACCGCATCCATCACATCCTGTGGCTGGGCTAAGAACGCATCGCCCAGGTTTTGCACCCATTGCGGATTCTCGCCCATAAGCGCCATCAACTGGGGAAAGGCGACCAGCGATTTGACGCTGGGGTCCCACGGTTGGCTGGCCACCGCCTGAATAGCGGCATCGCCCTGCAGCGTGGGGTTATCCCGCGACCACTGGACGGCCTGAACCACGTTCGCCGGGTAGGTGGAGGCCATGAGCACCTGCGAAAGCAGGGCATCGGGATAAAGCGCGACAGGCGCGACCCATTGATCGATTTGCGCAGTGGTAAAGGTCGTTTTCGCGACAGGCGCGGGCACAGCGGTCTGCGTTTGCTCAGGGGCGGGAGCTGCCGCCTGCGCGGGCGCTTCGGGAGCGCGGCTTTTAACATACAGTACGCCCGAAGCGGCAAATAACCCGGCACTGCACACAAGGGCAATGAGATGGGGTTTAAAGGGCAACGTCATTTTATCTCTCCCGATTCCAGAGAATCGCTATGGTCATTATGCCTGCCGCCGACGGGGTGCAGTTTGGCGTGAGTATAAAGGGACGATAGTTTAATTTTTAGCTAATGTTGGGATCGGTAACGTTACGTGACGATCAAAGCACGAAATGAGGTAAGCATTTATGGCTGCAGCTCCCGTCTCAGTAGAGCATTAGACCATCCTTAACGATTCAGCCACTTTTTTATGTTGCTTTTTTGTAAACAGATTAACACTTAAAGAAAATCCTGTTATTGTGCCTTATGCGGTACCGGGCATTTACCCTACTAACTACTGTCTCACAGGAGCGTGAAGAGAATCGCCCATCAACAAAAGCGCCGCATTATGACAATGAGAGCGAGGAGATATCGTCGTGCTAGAAGAATACCGTAAGCACGTAGCTGAGCGTGCTGCCCAGGGGATTGTGCCGAAACCTTTAGACGCAACCCAAATGGCTGCGCTTGTCGAGCTGCTGAAGACCCCGCCTGTGGGCGAAGAAGAATTCCTGTTAGACCTGTTGATCAACCGCGTTCCTCCTGGCGTAGATGAAGCCGCTTATGTTAAAGCCGGTTTTCTCGCTGCTGTCGCGAAAGGCGACACCACCTCCCCGCTGGTCTCCCCAGAAAAAGCCATTGAACTGCTGGGCACCATGCAGGGTGGTTACAACATTCATCCGCTGATTGATGCGCTGGACGATGCGAAACTGGCGCCGATTGCTGCCAAAGCGCTGTCCCACACTCTGCTGATGTTCGATAACTTCTACGACGTAGAAGAGAAAGCCAAAGCGGGCAATGAATATGCCAAACAGGTGATGCAATCCTGGGCCGACGCCGAATGGTTCCTGAGCCGTCCGCCGCTGGCGGAAAAAATCACCGTCACCGTTTTCAAAGTGACCGGCGAAACGAATACCGACGATCTCTCTCCGGCGCCGGATGCGTGGTCGAGACCGGATATTCCGTTACATGCGCAGGCGATGTTAAAAAACGCCCGTGAAGGCATTGAGCCGGATCAGCCAGGCGTTGTCGGCCCCATCAAACAAATCGAAGCATTGCAGAAAAAAGGCTACCCGCTGGCTTACGTGGGTGACGTGGTGGGCACCGGTTCTTCCCGTAAATCCGCGACCAACTCCGTGCTGTGGTTCATGGGCGATGACATCCCGAACGTGCCGAATAAGCGCGGCGGCGGTTTGTGCCTTGGCGGCAAAATTGCGCCTATCTTCTTTAACACCATGGAAGATGCGGGCGCGCTGCCGATTGAAGTTGACGTTTCTAACCTGAATATGGGCGATGTGATTGACGTCTACCCGTACAAAGGCGAAGTACGCAATCATGAAACCGGCGAGCTACTGGCAACCTTCGAACTGAAAACCGACGTGCTGATCGACGAAGTGCGTGCTGGTGGTCGTATCCCGCTGATTATCGGCCGTGGCCTGACCACCAAAGCGCGTGAAGCGCTGGGGCTGCCGCACTCAGACGTTTTCCGTCAGGCAAAAGACGTGGCGGAAAGCAGCCGTGGCTTCTCGCTGGCGCAGAAAATGGTCGGTCGCGCCTGCGGCGTGAAAGGTATCCGTCCGGGCGCGTACTGCGAACCGAAAATGACCTCCGTCGGTTCTCAGGATACTACCGGCCCGATGACCCGCGATGAGCTGAAAGACCTGGCCTGTCTGGGATTCTCCGCCGATCTGGTCATGCAGTCGTTCTGTCACACCGCAGCCTATCCGAAGCCGGTTGACGTCACCACGCACCACACGCTGCCAGACTTCATTATGAACCGTGGCGGTGTCTCTCTGCGTCCGGGCGACGGCGTGATCCACTCCTGGCTGAACCGTATGCTGCTGCCGGATACCGTCGGTACCGGCGGTGACTCCCATACCCGTTTCCCGATTGGTATCTCTTTCCCGGCGGGCTCCGGTCTGGTGGCGTTTGCCGCCGCGACCGGCGTGATGCCGCTGGATATGCCGGAATCCGTGCTGGTGCGCTTCAAAGGCAAAATGCAGCCGGGCATCACCCTGCGCGATCTGGTACACGCCATCCCGCTGTACGCCATCAAACAGGGCCTGCTGACCGTTGAGAAGAAAGGCAAGAAAAACATCTTCTCTGGCCGCATCCTGGAAATCGAAGGTCTGCCGGATCTGAAAGTGGAGCAGGCGTTTGAGCTGACCGATGCTTCCGCCGAGCGTTCCGCTGCCGGTTGTACCATCAAGCTGAACAAAGAGCCGATTGTTGAATACCTGACCTCCAACATCGTCCTGCTGAAGTGGATGATCGCCGAAGGCTACGGCGACCGCCGTACGCTGGAACGTCGTATCCAGGGCATGGAAAAATGGCTGGCGGACCCGCAGCTGCTGGAAGCCGATGCTGACGCAGAGTACGCGGCGGTGATCGATATCGATCTGGCGGATATCAAAGAGCCAATCCTGTGCGCGCCGAACGATCCGGACGACGCGCGCCTGCTGTCTGACGTGCAGGGCGAGAAGATCGACGAAGTGTTCATCGGTTCCTGCATGACCAACATCGGCCACTTCCGCGCGGCTGGTAAGCTGCTGGATAGCCACAAAGGCCAGTTGCCAACCCGCCTGTGGGTAGCGCCGCCAACCCGTATGGACGCTGCGCAGCTGACCGAAGAAGGTTACTACAGCGTGTTCGGTAAGAGCGGCGCGCGTATCGAAATTCCGGGTTGTTCCCTGTGTATGGGTAACCAGGCGCGTGTGGCCGACGGCGCGACGGTCGTCTCGACTTCAACCCGTAACTTCCCGAACCGTTTAGGTACCGGTGCGAACGTCTTCCTGGCTTCTGCGGAGCTGGCGGCGGTGGCGGCGCTGATCGGCAAACTGCCGACGCCGGAAGAGTACCAGACCTACGTGGCGCAGGTGGATAAGACGGCGGTGGATACTTACCGTTACCTGAACTTCGACCAGCTTTCTCAGTACACCGAGAAAGCGGACGGCGTGATTTTCCAGACTGCGGTGTAACAGAGACGGGCCCGGATTTCCGGGCCCGAATGGCGCTTCTTATTTATTATTACGCTTCACTTCCCGTAGCCCCGGCAAATACGTAATTACCCCGCCCATTATTGCCCCGGCTACAATCGCTGGAATAAGCATAATCAATACTTCACCATATATTAATGGTAGTATGCTTATGTCAAAACCATATCGCGCAAAATTAAACAGCGTCGTGATCAGACCACCTGCAATGGCGCAAAGGATCATCCTGTTAATTATTTTTTGATATAATTTCAGGGGTATCAGCGCGCAGGCGACACCGGTTAACCATGCGGGGAGGAGACTGTATATCCAGCCGGTAATAATCACTAATTCTGGTATTGTTCTGCAGAAATACAACAAAAATGAGTCTGGTCCGCCAATAATGGCGGGTAAAAAGTTTATGACACCTATCGCGGTGGCTGCGCCTATTAACGGCCCAAGCAGAATAAACCAACCGCTATGATAAATTATTCGTCGAAATACAGACATAATGTATCCTTCCTTAATTTTCCTTCAACCGTCTGACAAAAAATACAACTCACTACGGCTTCTCTGCTGATATCGCCCATTGCTGGAGTTCAGTTGAAAAGTGCTTATCAAGTAGCCAACAATTTCATGACAACGACCCGGATGATAAGGAAGCGTCTGAAAGACTAGCAGGCGTCGGCGTGGGCAGGGTATTGATGATTTCTGAAAAAACGCCAGAGGGACGCCGGGCTGGTAATGCTATAACTGGATGAGGGTCAGCCGTTTTTAACGACTGCGCTCTTCCGGCGCATAATAAAAGGTCATCTAAACGGCGCGCTGCCTGATGTGAAATTTGTCGTCGAGTTTTCGCTTAACGGAGATTAAGTGTATGTAAGCGTGATGGATGAGGGAAATTTTCTTGCAGCTATTGGTAATGCCTATATCCCCAGCACTTCCGGCACCAGCTCTTCCAGTTGCCTGACCAGTTCAGGGTCCATATAGCGATAATCGTCGGGGATATCGAGTACGTGCAGGGGCTTATTTTCAATAATACGACGATATTCAGCCATCAACCGGTCTTTATGTTTCTGCTCCATAACGCAGATAACGTCAGCCCACTGAAGTAACCCGCACGACACGCTTTTTTTGGCGTTGCGGCTGGTGCCAGCGGAACGGACGCTAAGGCCAGGATAGCGGCGGAACACCTGCTCCGCCGTGGGGCTGCGCCATTGATTTCGGCTGCATATGAAAAGCACATTCATTAAATAAATACTCTTCCAGATCGCGCTTCGCTAACGGCGAGTTTGTGAATCGTGGAGACTTAATACCCCACGGTGCGGCACGTAGCACTTTGTCGGAGTGCGTGTAGATATATTGAAGCGCTAGAGTGACTTTCTGTATGAATAATAAACTGTTTTGGCATTTTTATTTTATCTTTTGTGCGCCCCGCTGTTTTTCTTTCACCGTGCTGCGATAATTACCTTAAGGCGCAATGCGGTATTGGCGCATTGCCAGGGCAGAGGAAAACAATTATGGATTACGAATTTCTGCGCGACGTTACCGGAGGGGTAAAAGTACGAATGTCGATGGGCCACGAGGTGGTCGGTCACTGGTTTAATGAAGAGGTTAAAGACAACCTCTCGCTACTGGATGAAGTAGAACAAGCCGCGCGTACGGTCAAAGGCAGCGAACGCTCCTGGCAACGAGCAGGGCATGAATACACGATCTGGATGGACGGCGAAGAGGTGATGATTCGCGCCAATCAGCTGGATTTTTCCGGCGATGAGATGGAAGAGGGGATGAGTTATTACGATGAAGAGAGTTTATCCCTGTGCGGCATGGAGGATTTTCTGCGGGTCGTCGCCGCGTATCGGGAATTCGTCAGTAAAGCCTGACCCTCTCTTCGTTATTGTCCCACAACGCCAGTCGACGGACAGTTGGGGGCGGTAGCGGAAACGAAATCACCACACATTCCAGCCGGGAGTATCCCGGCTTTTTTATAGCAGAATGATTTTTTGATTTTTATTAATCATTTTAAAACTGTGATCTGACGCGTTTGTGATCTTAATTTGATTGAATATAATCGTTATGATTTTATTCAATCACAACAAGCAACAGGCGGTAAGACCATGAACATCAAAAAAGCAATAGAGCGCGTACCCGGCGGCATGATGGTCGTACCGCTCGTTATTGGCGCAGTCATTAACACCTTCGCCCCGCAGGCGCTTGAGATCGGCGGTTTTACCACCGCCTTATTTAAAAACGGCGCGGCGCCGCTAATTGGCGCTTTTCTGCTGTGTATGGGAGCCGGTATCAGTGTGAAAGCCGCGCCCCAGGCGTTATTGCAGGGCGGGACGATTACGCTCACCAAGTTGCTTGTCGCCATCGGCATTGGCCTGGGCGTGGAGCATCTTTTCGGCGCGGAGGGTATTTTTGGCCTGAGCGGCGTGGCGATTATCGCGGCGATGAGCAATTCAAATGGCGGACTTTATGCTGCGCTGGTAGGCGAATTCGGCAATGAGCGCGACGTCGGCGCTATCTCTATTTTGTCTCTTAATGATGGCCCTTTCTTTACGATGATTGCGCTGGGCGCGGCAGGGATGGCGAACATTCCCATTATGGCGCTGGTGGCGGTGCTGGTTCCGCTGGTTGTCGGCATGATCCTCGGCAATCTTGATCCTCATATGCGCGATTTTTTGACCAAAGGCGGCCCGCTGCTCATTCCTTTCTTTGCTTTTGCGCTGGGGGCGGGCATCAACCTGGAAATGTTACTGCAAGGCGGACTTGCCGGAATTCTGCTCGGCGTGCTGACAACGTTCGTTGGCGGTTTCTTTAATATTCGCGCAGATCGTCTGGTTGGCGGAACTGGCATTGCCGGGGCGGCAGCCTCCAGCACCGCGGGTAATGCCGTTGCGACGCCGCTGGCTATTGCGCAGGCCGACCCTTCGCTCGCCGAGGTGGCCGCTGCTGCCGCTCCGCTGATTGCCGCCTCGGTGATCACCACGGCAATCCTGACGCCAGTGTTGACCTCCTGGGTTGCGAAAAAACAGGCGCGCCAGGCTTCTTTGGAGAAAAACGCATGAAAATGATGGTTATCGCCGATGATTTTACCGGATCGAATGATACCGGCGTCCAGTTGGCGAAGAAGGGGGCGAGAACGGAAGTCATGTTGAGCGCGTCGCAAAAACCGTCCCGCCGCGCCGATGTGTTAGTCATTAACACCGAAAGCCGGGCGATGCCCGCAGATCAGGCGGCATCTGCCGTTTATGCCGCGCTTTCCCCGTGGTGTGAGACATCGCCAGCGCCGCTGGTGTACAAAAAAATCGACTCTACATTTCGCGGCAATATCGGCGCCGAAGTGACGGCGGCCATGCGCGCCAGTCAGCGAAAACTGGCCGTTATCGCCGCCGCGATCCCTGCGGCCGGACGCACGACGCTTGAAGGAAAATGTCTGGTTAATGGCGTCCCGCTACTGGAAACCGAATTTGCCAGCGATCCGAAAACGCCCATTGTCTCTTCCCGCATTGCCGAGATAGTGGCGTTGCAAAGTGAGATCCCTGTGTATGAAGTCTTTTTGCAGGATGTCCGACGCGGTGGGTTAAGCGCCTTACTTACGGCTTATGCGGCTGAGGGCGAAGGGATTATCGTCGTGGATGCGGTGGAAGAGCGGGATCTGACGTTGATTGCGCAAGCGGCGTGCGAACAACCGTCGATGCCGCTGCTCGTCGGCGCAGCTGGTCTGGCGAATGCGTTGCCGGTTGAACTTTTTATGCAAGACCGGCAGCGGCTGCCGGTACTGGTGGTGGCCGGTTCGATGAGCGAAGCCACGCGACGTCAGGTGGATAATGCGCTGTGCCGGGGACGTGCGGAGGTCGTGGATATCGATGCCGCGCGCATGGTGTCGGATAGCGCGGAGCAGGAAATCGCATCTGTCGTAGAGCAGGCCTGCGCGCTGTTAAGTCAGCATCGACATACGATTTTACGCACCAGCCGTCGCGCAGAAGATCGACAGTTAATCGACGCGCTGTGCGAAAAATCCGCGATGAGCCGTCAGCAATTGGGCGAGCGACTGAGTCATCGGCTTGGCGTCGTCACGTTAAACATTATCGAGCAGGCGCGGATTGGCGGGCTGTTTCTGACCGGCGGCGATATCGCTACCGCCGTCGCCGGCGCGCTTGGCGCTGAAGGTTATCGCATTCAGAGCGAGGTGGCGCCCTGTATTCCCTGTGGAACGTTTGTAAACAGCGAAATTGACGATCTGCCGGTCATTACCAAAGCGGGCGGATTCGGTTCAGACAGTACGTTGTGTGACGCGCTTTATTATATTGAGGAGATGTATTGTGGAGACTAAAACCGTTGCCATTACCATGGGCGATCCAGCGGGCATTGGGCCGGAAATTATTGTTAAAGCGCTAAGCGAAGACGGTCTCAACGGCGCGCCGCTGGTGGTTATTGGATGCCTCGCAACGTTGAAACGTTTACAGGCGAAGGGCATCACGCCGAACGTCGAGTTACGGGCCATTGAACGGGTCGCCGAAGCGCGTTTTGCGCCCGGCATCATTCATGTGATTGATGAGCCGCTGGCGCAGCCGGAGGCGCTGGAGGCCGGGAAAGTTCAGGCGCAGGCGGGGGATTTAGCGTATCGCTGCGTGAAGCGCGCCACCGAGTTAGCGTTACGGGGCGACGTACAGGCTATCGCTACCGCGCCGCTGAATAAAGAGGCGCTGCACCTGGCGGGGCACAACTATCCGGGCCATACCGAGCTGCTCGCGACCCTGACCCATAGCCGCGATTACGCGATGGTACTTTACACCGATAAACTAAAAGTGATTCACGTTTCAACGCATATCGCGCTGCGTAAATTCCTTGATACGTTAAGTACCGCGCGTGTCGAAACGGTGATTGGCATTGCTGATACTTTCCTCAAGCGTGTGGGTTACGTTAAACCGCGTATCGCCGTGGCAGGCGTGAATCCTCATGCGGGCGAGAATGGCCTGTTTGGCGATGAAGAGACGCGTATCCTGACGCCAGCCATTACCGATGCCCGCGCAAAAGGTATGGACGTTTATGGGCCGTGCCCGCCGGATACTGTATTTCTCCAGGCTTATGAGGGACAGTATGATATGGTGGTGGCGATGTATCATGACCAGGGGCATATCCCGTTGAAATTGCTTGGCTTTTATGATGGCGTGAATATCACCGCAGGGCTGCCGTTTATCCGGACTTCTGCCGATCATGGCACCGCATTTGATATCGCCTGGACGGGAAAAGCAAAATCTGAGAGCATGGCCGTATCGATCAAACTGGCAATGCAACTGGCATAATTCCCTGTTATGAAAGGACAACACCGTCTGGATCTCATTGTGGCGTATCTGAAAAACCATACGCTGGTTACGGTAGAACAGCTGGTTGAGGCGGTTGACGCATCGCCAGCCACTATCCGTCGCGATTTGATCAAGCTGGATGAGCAGGGCGTGATCAGCCGTAGTCATGGCGGCGTGGCGCTGCGGCGTTTTGAACCCGCCCAGCCCACCACCAATGAAAAACAACTGCGATCGCCCGCTGAAAAACGGGCGATCGCACGCGTTGCCGCATCGCTGGTGAATGCTGGCGATGCCGTCGTGCTGGATGCCGGTACGACAATGATGGAGCTGGCGAAATGCTTAACCCATCTTCCGCTGCGGGTCATCACCGTCGATCTGCATATTGCGCTGTTTTTAGCTGAGTTCCGGCAAATTGAAGTGACGATTGTCGGCGGTCGTATCGATGACAGCAGTCAGTCCTGTATCGGTGAGCATGGGCGTAAGCTGTTGCGCAGCGTTTATCCGAACATCGCGTTTATGAGCTGTAATTCATGGGGGGTAAAAACGGGCGTGACGACCCCAACGGAAGATAAGGCCGGGCTTAAACAGGAGATTATTGCTAATGCGCAGCGCAAAGTGTTGCTGGCGGACAGCAGTAAGTATGGCGCGCATTCGCTCTTTAATGTGGTGCCGCTTGAGCGCTTTAATGACGTGATTACCGACGTCAATCTGCCGCCGTCAGCGCAGGTTGAACTGAAAGGGCGCGCTTTTGCGCTAACGCTGGTGCAGCCGGAGTGACAGCGCCGTCAGGCGCTGTCAGTGATGAATCAGACCGCAGAAATATTGCGGCCGTAGTAAATCTCGCGCATCTCTTTCCACAGCGCGGCGGTGATCTCCTGGCGTTCGGTTTCAGTGAGATCTTCCGGTTTGGTGTGAAACATGTAGTGCTTAAGATCGAACTCTTTAAGCAGCATCTTGGTATGGAAAATATTTTCCTGATACACGTTTACATCCACCATGTCATACAGCGACTTCATATCTTCCGACATAAAATTCTGAATAGAATTAATCTCATGATCGATAAAGTGCTTCATACCGTTGACGTCGCGCGTAAAGCCGCGCACGCGGTAATCGATGGTGACAATATCGGACTCTAGCTGGTGGATCAGGTAATTGAGCGCTTTTAGCGGTGAAATCACCCCGCAGGTTGACACTTCGATGTCGGCGCGAAAGGTGCATAGCCCGCCTTCCGGATGGCTTTCCGGATAGGTATGCACGCAGATATGGCTCTTATCGAGGTGCGCCACCACGGTTTCCGGCAGCGGGCCGGGATGTTCGGTTTGATCGATAAGTTTCGGGTCGATCGGCTCTTCGCTAACCAGAATCGTGACGCTGGCGCCCTGGGGTTCATAATCCTGACGGGCGATGTTCAGGATGTTCGCGCCGATAATGGAGCAGGTCTCCGACAGGATCTCGGTCAGTCGGTTGGCGTTATAGAGTTCATCGATATAGGCGATATAGCCATCGCGCTCTTCTGCGGTTTTGGCGTAGCAGATATCGTAAATACAAAAACTCAGGCTTTTCGTCAGATTGTTAAAGCCATGCAGTTTCAGCTTTTTCAATTTTTATCACCTCCTTAACGTCACTGTGCGGACAGTGCGTCATGTAGATATTGCGGTAGCGCAAATGCAGCGGCATGAATAGCCGGGTTGTAATAGCGACATTTGAGGCCGGCGGCATGAAAACGCGCCTGAATAATTTCGCTCGACAGGTGACGAAGAGCATCGTTGTCCGTCGCCCAGGCGAAGGTCATAATGCCGCCGTAATAGGTCGGAATCGCCGCCTGGTAGAAGCCGACATCGCTGAAGTAATGACTCAGCTTGCGGTGGCTATCGAGCGCTTCATCCTGTTGCAGGAAGCACACGCCGTTCTGGGCGACAAAAATGCCGCCCGGATTCAGGCAACGCTTACAGCCTTCATAAAAGGCGGAGGTAAACAGGCTTTCGCCGGGGCCTATCGGATCGGTACAGTCGGAAATGATCACATCAAAGGTCTGATGGGTCTGATTGACGAAATTCACGCCGTCGTCGATTACCAGCGTAAAGCGCGGATCGTCGTAGCTGCCGGCATTGTGGTTAGGTAAATACTGGCGGCAAAACGAGACTACGCCAGCGTCTATCTCTACCATGGTGATGGTTTCGACGTTTTTATGCCGGGTAACTTCACGTAGCATTGCGCCGTCGCCGCCGCCGATAATCAGAACGTGTTTCGCATGACCGTGCGCCAGCAGCGGGACGTGGGTCATCATTTCATGATAAATAAACTCGTCGCGTTCGGTGGTCTGTACCACTCCGTCCAGCGCCATCACGCGGCCAAAAGCGGCGTTTTCAAAGATGATTAAATCCTGGTGGTCGGTTTTTTCATGATACAGAACGTTGTCTACGGCAAAGTACTGACCAAACTGGTCGTGTAGCGTTTCATGCCACATCGTATTTTCGGCCATTGGCTGATACCTCCATTGTTAACACCCGTAAAAAAAGGGCGCAACATCATAGCTAACAATGACCGTGGATGCACGGTCATTATTTCAGCAATAGGATCGCGGAGGATTATTTAACGTAGGCTAACAGGCTCAGAGAATCGCGGGCCAGAGCTTTGCATTTTTTAGCGACCGGAATACCGATGCCGCTAAGATCGCGGTAGCTGTCTTCGCCCAACGATTTCATATCGAAGGTGTCGTAGTTACTCAGGTCCCACTGATTTTGCTGGGCAAAAAAGACCAGCGCACGGCGAATCTGACTGTTGGGTAAATTTTGGTAACCACAGTCATTTTTCAGAAAAACGAAAACTGCCGTTAAATCGGCCATATCTTCAGCTTCGGATTCAGTAAGCGCATAGCTATTTGCGCATAAGGCCATCAGGCTGCCAAACAACACGGGTCTGAAAAACGTCTTCATTGCTTCTACCACGGCATCAGGGAAAGTCAACGTTAGCATACTGAGAACGTAGCGACGACTTTTATTATCAGGATTGGCCGCGGCGTTTTCATTCTTATTGTATTGCTGTCAGGAATGGTAAAGACGTGTTGCTGGCTTGACCTTCCCGTTAGGGCAGGGTCTAAGCTTAGACACCCGCCTGTTCATTATAAGGAAATGATTATGTTACGCCGTGATTTCTTAAAATATTCAGTGGCGCTGGGGGTTGCATCAGCGCTGCCGCTGTGGAGCCGCGCCGCTTTTGCCGCCGAACGTCCCGCGTTGCCTATTCCTGACCTGTTAACGGCAGATGCGAGCAACCGTATGCAGTTAATTGTTAAAGCCGGACAGTCCACATTCGCCGGTAAGAACGCGACAACCTGGGGCTACAACGGTAATTTGCTGGGGCCAGCGGTACAGCTTCACAAAGGAAAAAGCGTGACCGTTGATATCCATAACCAACTGGCCGAAGACACGACGCTTCACTGGCATGGTCTGGAGATTCCAGGCATCGTCGACGGCGGTCCGCAGGGGATTATTCCCGCAGGCGGAACCCGCACGGTGACGTTTACGCCGCAGCAACGCGCCGCGACCTGCTGGATTCATCCGCACAAACACGGCAAAACCGGGCGCCAGGTGGCGATGGGCCTTGCCGGGCTGGTGCTGATTGAAGATGACGAGATTCGCAAATTGCGCCTGCCGAAACAGTGGGGCATCGACGATGTGCCGGTGATCATTCAGGACAAACGCTTCTCCGCCGATGGCCAGATTGATTATCAACTGGATATTATGACCGCCGCCGTCGGCTGGTTTGGCGATACGCTGCTGACCAATGGCGCTATCTATCCGCAGCATTCCGCGCCGAAAGGCTGGCTACGTCTGCGCTTGCTAAATGGCTGTAATGCGCGCTCGCTGAATATCGCCGCCAGCGATAATCGCCCGCTTTATGTGATCGCCAGCGACGGCGGCCTGCTGGCGGAGCCGGTGAAAGTCACCGAACTGCCGTTATTAATGGGCGAGCGTTTTGAAGTGCTGGTGGATATCAGCGACGGGAAAGCCTTTGATCTGGTGACCCTGCCGGTCAGCCAGATGGGAATGGCGATCGCTCCGTTTGATAAACCGCATCCGGTGATGCGTATCCAGCCGCTGCGGATTACCGCCTCCGGTACGCTGCCGGATACGTTGACGACGATGCCGGCGCTGCCGTCGCTGGAAGGGCTGACGGTGCGCAACCTGAAACTGTCGATGGACCCGCGTCTTGATATGATGGGGATGCAAATGCTGATGAAGAAATATGGCGCTCAGGCGATGAGCGGCATGGATCATGACAGCATGAACGCGCATATGCAGGGCGGCAATATGGGGCATGGCGAGATGGATCATGGCAACATGGATCACAGCGGGATGAATCATGGCGCGATGGGCAATATGAATCACGGCGGAAAATTCGACTTCCATAACGCTAACTTTATCAACGGCCAGGTCTTTGATATGAACAAACCGATGTTCGCGGCGCAAAAAGGCCGACATGAACGTTGGGTGATTTCCGGCGTGGGTGACATGATGCTGCATCCTTTCCATATTCACGGCACCCAGTTCCGTATTTTGTCAGAGAACGGCAAAGCGCCAGCGGCGCACAGAACGGGCTGGAAGGATACGGTACGCGTTGAGGGTGGTATCAGCGAAGTGCTGGTCAAGTTCGATCACGACGCGCCGAAGGAACATGCCTATATGGCGCACTGTCATCTGTTAGAACATGAAGATACGGGAATGATGTTAGGATTTACGGTCTGACCGATGTCTGCGACGCAGGCCGGGTAAGGCGAAGCCGCCACCCGGCACCCGGCACAATGCCCGGCATACGCCGGGCATTAATGGTTATTTCGCGTCGTCAGGCAAAGCATAGGCCACGATATAGTCGCCCATCTTCGTACCAAACGAACCGTGGCCTCCGGCAGAAACGACCACGTACTGCTTACCGTTTACCTCATAGGTCATCGGCGTTGCCTGGCCTCCGGCGGGTAAACGTCCCTGCCACAGTTTTTCCCCGTTGCTCATGTTATAAGCGCGCAGGTAGTTGTCGGCGGTCGCGGCGATAAACAGCACGTTACCGGCGGTTGAGATTGGCCCGCCCAGCATGGGCATCCCCATGTTGAACGGCACCGGAACCGGCATCGGGAACGGCATACTGTCGCGCGGCGTCCCTATACGTTTCTTCCACACGATTTCATTGGTCTTCAGATCCAACGCGGAAATATAGCCCCAGGCCGGTTGTTTACACGGCAAACCAAACGGCGAAAGGAACGGATTCAGCGTGACGCCGAATGGTACGCCGTACTGTGGCTGAATACCCGCTTCTGTACCGGTACCTTTCGCGTCTTTCGGCGGCTCCATCGGATTACCCGGGCCGCGTGGGATCAGTTTCGAGACAAACGGCAGCGCCATCGGGTTAGCGATAGCGACCTGACGGTCTGGATCGACGGAAATACCGCCCCATTCAAACATCCCCAGGTTGCCAGGGAATACCAATGTCCCCTGCTCGGACGGCGGGGTGAAGATACCTTCATAGCGCAACTGGTGGAACATAACGCGGCACACCAGTTGGTCGAACATGGTCGCGCCCCACATATCCGCGCCGGAGAGATCTTTTTTCGGGCGGAAGGTTAAATCAGAGAACGGCTGAGTTTTGGCGACGTAATCGCCTTTTGCCGCGCCCTGCGGGACCGGTTTTTCCGGGGCGGGCACAACCAACTCGCCATTACGTCTGTCCAGCACAAAGATATTACCGGTTTTCGCTGGTGCATAGATAACCGGAACGGTAGTACCGTCAACGGTAATATCCGCCAGCGTCGGCTGTGCCGGCAGGTCCATATCCCACAGATCGTGATGGACGGTCTGATAACTCCAGGCCAGTTTCCCGGTGGTGGCATTCAGCGCCAGGATGGAGCTGGCATAACGCTCCTGCTCCGGCGTGCGGTTACCGCCCCAGATATCCGGCGTGGTCACGCCCATCGGCAGATAGACCAGATCCAGTTTCGCATCATAGGCGGCAGGCGCCCAGGAGTTCGGCGAGTTAAAGGTAAAAGCGTGCTCATCGGCTGGAATCGCGTTCGGATCTTTCGCCCCCGGATCGAAGGCCCACAGTAGTTTACCGCTATTAACATCAAAACCACGGATAACGCCGGACGTTTCGCGGGTAGAGAAGTTATCCGTGACCGAACCGGCAATGACAATCGTTTTATCGGTGATAATCGGCGGCGACGTCGGTTCATACAGTCCCGGCGTGGTGTCCGGCATATTGGTTTGCAGATTCAGGACGCCTTTGTTGGCGAAGGTTTCACACAGCTTGCCGGTTTCGGCATTCACCGCGAAAAGGCGACCGTCGTTGACCGGGAGGATAATACGGCGCGGACAGTCGGCGATGACCCCCGGCGAGGCGGTATCCGCTTTGGCCTCATGATAAGAGACGCCGCGGCAGGTCACATGCTGGAAAGACGAATCGGTCTTCAACTGAGGATCAAAATGCCACTTCTCTTTACCGCTGGCGGCGTCCAGCGCGAACAGACGCTGGTGAGCCGTACACAGATAAAGCGTATCGCCGACTTTAATCGGGGTCACTTCGTTGGTGATTTCACCTGGATCGTTGGGTTGTTTCAGATCGCCGGTGCGGAAGACCCACGCTTCTTTCAGTTGGTGAACGTTATCCGCAGTGATCTGTTTCAGCGGTGAATAGCGTTGGCCTTCCTGATTGCGTCCATAGGCCGGCCAGTCTTCGTCGGCGATCGACGAGCTTGTTGCGGCGGGCGTGGCGTCGGCGCGAAGCGTACCGTTGATCTCCTGCGGGTCGTTGAAGCCAGCCCAGGTCAGAATGCCGCCGCTAATCAGCAGCGCCACGACCAGCGCCGCCACTGCGCCGCTGGAAGGAACCACCAGCCGATGCCAGACAAACGGCAATATTAGCCAGATGCCGAAAAACACCAGAATATCGCTACGCGGCGTGAGCGCCCAGAAGTCGAACCCGACTTCCCACACGCCCCAAATCATTGTCGCCAGCAGCAGGGCGGCATACAGCCACAGTGCGGCACGTTTACTGCGCCATAGCAATCCGGCCACAACCAGCATCACGAGGCCCGCGATGGGGTAGTACCAGGAACCGCCAATAGCAACCAGCCAGACACCTCCGATAAGAAGATACAGCCCACAAAGTGCTGCAAAGAGGGCCGTCAGCGTCACGAGTAATCGTGGCGATCGTGCGTTATTTTCTGCCATAAAAAGACACCATCCCAAATTGTTAATTTTTTAGTAGCAATTAAGTATAGGAATTAACATGTGTGATCGTCATCACAAAATGAGCTTTCTTATCAAATGCCGCGAATGAATACGTTTGCTGTTATACTGCGTGCCTTGCGCGTCAATGCGGCGTTATTAGTCACCGGCATTGAGTGATTTGTTTTTAAATCATATGGTTATAAATATGAAACATACTGTTGAAGTCATGATCCCCGAAGCGGAGATCAAAGCACGTATTGCCGAGCTGGGTCGTCAGATTACCGAACGTTATAAAGACAGCGGCAGTGAAATGGTGCTGGTAGGTCTGTTGCGTGGCTCATTTATGTTTATGGCGGACCTGTGCCGTGAAGTCCAGGTTCCTCATGAAGTCGATTTTATGACCGCCTCCAGTTATGGTAGCGGCATGTCCACCACACGCGACGTGAAAATCCTCAAAGATCTGGATGAAGATATTCGTGGTAAAGACGTGCTGATTGTCGAAGACATTATTGATTCCGGTAATACGCTGTCGAAGGTCCGTGAAATCCTGGGCCTGCGCGAGCCGAAATCGCTGGCGATTTGTACGCTGCTGGATAAACCTTCTCGCCGCGAAGTGGACGTGCCGGTTGAGTTCGTTGGCTTTTCGATTCCGGACGAATTTGTAGTCGGTTACGGTATCGACTACGCTCAGCGTTATCGCCATCTACCGTATGTTGGTAAAGTGGTGCTGCTGGACGAGTAAGCGCAGAAATGCCGGATGGCGTCGCTAAAGCGACTTATCCGGCCTATAGCTAATGGCTTATTGGTGGGGAATGTATTTCAGACTTAGGGCGGAAATACCCTTATGATAGCCGTTCTCCAGCGTTTCTCTGTTGGTGGCGGTGACGTCAAGATCGCGCAGCAGGCCATCATTGATACTGTACGCCCAGCCGTGAATGGTCACATTCTGACCGCGTTTCCACGCTGACTGCATAATGGTGGAATGCCCCAGGTTATAGACCTGTTCCATGACGTTCAATTCATAGAGCGCGTCCAGACGTTGCTCTTCGGGCATTTTTCCCAACAGCGAGCTATGTTTAAGCCAGATGTCGCGGATATGCAGCAGCCAGTTATTAATCAAGCCCAGCTCAGGGTTTTCTACCGCAGCCTTGATACCGCCGCAACCGGAGTGGCCGCAAATGATAATATGCTCAACTTCCAGAACATCTACCGCATACTGAACCACGGAGAGACAGTTCAGATCGGTGTGAATAACCAGGTTAGCCACATTACGGTGAACAAACAATTCGCCCGGTTCAAGCCCGGTTAAACGCTCTGCGGGAACGCGGCTGTCGGAACATCCAATCCATAGAAAGCGCGGTTTTTGCGCTTGCGCCAGTTTCTCAAAAAATCCGGGGTCCTCTTCCACCAGCATTTTTGACCATAGTGCATTGTTGCTGATGAGTGTATCTATGTCTTTCATGGAAGTTAACGACCTGTAACCAAATAAGTGCGTTGGGCTAATATAGGGCAACTCCGTAATTATTTAAACCATATATAAAGTGTAAGAACGTAAAGTAAGTGAGAATTTATGACCATTGCGCTGGAACTTCAACAACTTAAAAAAACCTATCCCGGCGGCGTTCAGGCGTTGCGCGGCATAGATTTGCAGGTCGAAGCGGGGGATTTTTACGCGCTTCTGGGGCCAAATGGAGCAGGGAAATCGACCACCATCGGTATTATCAGCTCATTGGTTAATAAAACGTCCGGGCGCGTTAACGTTTTTGGTTACGACCTGGAAAAAGACGTGGTTAACGCCAAGCGACAGCTTGGACTGGTGCCACAGGAGTTTAACTTTAACCCGTTTGAAACGGTGCAACAGATCGTAGTGAATCAGGCGGGTTATTACGGCGTGGAACATAAAGAGGCGGTTTTACGTAGCGAAAAGTATTTAAAACAGCTCGATCTGTGGGAAAAACGTCATGAACGCGCGCGGATGCTCTCCGGTGGGATGAAGCGCCGCCTGATGATCGCCCGCGCGCTGATGCATGAGCCTAAACTATTGATTCTCGATGAGCCGACGGCGGGCGTCGATATCGAATTGCGTCGCTCGATGTGGGGATTCCTGAAAGACTTAAACGCCAAAGGCACCACCATTATTCTCACCACCCACTATCTGGAAGAGGCGGAAATGCTGTGCCGCAATATCGGTATTATTCAGCACGGCGAGCTGGTGGAAAATACCTCCATGAAAAATCTGCTTTCAAAGCTGAAATCGGAGACGTTTATTCTGGATTTAGCGCCAAAAAGCCCGCTACCTAAGCTTACGGGTTATCAATATCGTCTGGTGGATACCTCGACTCTGGAGGTGGAAGTGTTACGCGAGCAGGGGGTTAACAGTGTCTTTAGCCAACTGAGCGAGCAGGGGGTTCAGGTATTAAGTATGCGTAATAAAGCCAACCGTCTGGAAGAACTGTTTGTGTCGCTGGTGCATGAAAAACAAGGAGATCGCGCATGATGCAGCTTTACTGGGTTGCCCTTAAAAGCATCTGGGCGAAAGAGATCCACCGCTTTATGCGGATCTGGGTGCAAACGCTGGTGCCGCCTGTCATCACCATGACGCTCTATTTTATTATTTTCGGTAACCTGATTGGTTCGCGCATCGGCGAAATGCATGGTTTTAGCTATATGCAATTTATTGTGCCGGGCCTGATTATGATGGCGGTCATTACTAACTCCTACGCGAATGTCGCGTCGTCATTTTTTAGCGCCAAGTTTCAGCGCAATATTGAGGAACTGCTGGTCGCGCCGGTGCCAACGCACGTGATCATCGCCGGATTTGTCGGCGGCGGCGTAGCGCGCGGGCTATGCGTAGGGATTCTGGTGACGGCGATTTCGCTCTTTTTCGTGCCTTTCCAGGTGCATTCCTGGGTATTTGTCGCGCTAACGCTGATTCTGACCGCGATTCTGTTCTCGCTGGCCGGACTGCTGAACGCCGTGTTTGCGAAAACCTTTGACGATATCAGTCTGATCCCGACCTTTGTGCTGACGCCGCTGACCTACCTCGGCGGGGTATTTTACTCGCTGACGCTGCTGCCGCCGTTCTGGCAAGGGCTGTCGCACCTGAACCCGATCGTCTACATGATCAGCGGTTTCCGTTATGGTTTTCTGGGTATCCATGATGTGCCGCTGGTGACAACGTTTGGCGTACTGGTGATCTTTATCGCTGCTTTCTATCTGCTGTGTTGGTCGCTGATCCAGCGCGGGCGCGGGTTGCGCAGTTAAGCGCTGACTGGGGAGATGGGGCGTTGGGTTGCACTTCGCTTCACCCCATCTACGGGCCCGTAATATCAATGGGTTACGGGGCTGTAGGTGGGAGGGCTTGCTGAAACCCAACGCTTCTCTCAGCGAATCTGAATCTCCAGCGTGGCGGTAGCCTGGTATTCTCCGGTGTGGGGAACATGTCCGGTGGTATTGACCGGCGCGGCGGTGAACTCGGTGCTGCCTTTACCGTCGGCGTAATCTTCAATCGGCAATTCGGCGCTGCCGCCGGGAACGATGGTATTATCGTATTTATCGGAAATCCGTATCCCCAAATTCTCATTGTCGGTTTTCAGGTAGTCCGGGTTGTGCGGATCGGTTGCGCCATTTAATGACATTGACAGGTTGGTGCCGTCCGCCACGTTGCTACAGGTAAAGTTTACCTGAGTGGTGACGTGCGAGTTCTGCGGACTGTCGCCGAGGTTACGAATATCTTTGCCCTCAATATCCGGTAGCCTGACCTCAATAACCTGCCCGGCGTTGATGGAACAGGACTGCGGCACGGTAATAGTTCCGGACATGGTGACGTGCGCCATCGGTGGAACGGAAGGGGGAATATTATCTCCGCTGCTGCCCGGCGTTTTTGACAAATAGAGATTCATAATCGTCGTCTCAGGAATGGTGATTTCACCTACCAATGGGTGAGTAATATAAATACGCACGTTACCCTTATTCCCTGCGGACATTTTGTTTATGTCCGCGCCCGTACACCCGCCTGCGGTGGGGTCCTGATTACTGATCGCTGAAAAGGGAACGGGGATATACTGTTTCAGGTTACCGACGATGTAGGTTTCCGTACCAATCTCCAGCTTACCCGCGACCAGAACATAAAAATCCATCTGTTGCCCATTGCTACCCGCTTCGCTGTACGTTCCTTTTTGTGTTAAATCGCCGGTCGTGGCGGTGAAATAGTTAACGCCCTGATAATCTTTATTATCGCAGTCGCACTTGGCGCTGTATTCGCCGCCGACCGACCAACTCTCTTTGACTATTTTCCCTGCCTGGTTCTCATCCGTATCGGTAATGGTCTGGTCAAGGGGAAAAAAGAAATTATGCGTGCCGCTGGTGGGTTGACACCAGCCGCTTCCGTTGCCCATCGTTCCGTCTGCCAGCGCATGGCCTGAAAATAGCGACAGCGCCAGCAGCATCCATAAATTCTTCATTGTGTTCCTCACTGGCAGACGGCGTTCGCCATCACTATGCCGTTCATATTTTTGCTGATATCCAGGCGGTAATCCGCGCGGCAAGAGGCGCTTCCCCAGTTCACCAGCAGCAGGCCCTCTTCCGGCAGGCCGCTGAGGAAGACCTGGCCTTTATCGCCGACGATACTGGCCAGGTTCGCATCCTGCCCATCGACGCTTGCCGTCGCGCCAAAGGGCACGGGCTCGCCATTGCTGCGCGTCAGCGTTAACAACACGCGATAGCCCTTATGCGTGTCATACGCCGCGCGCACCACCGCATTACGCGTCGGGTAGACGGTCTGGTTGTTGAGCGGAATATCCACGTTGTCAGCAAACGTGCTGCTGTCGAGCGAGATATCGTAGCGATAATACGGCGTGACGTTGGGGATCACCGTATAACCCCGGAAGTCGGTGGCGACGCCGGTCTGGTTTTCAACCGAAACGCCGCTGGCGCCGGGCGCTTTAATTAAAATCGCCGCGCCGGTAATCGGCTGGCTCAGGGTAATACCGTTTTCGTGCGCCAGAATGCCGCCGCTGATGCTGTAGCTGACCTGTTGGCTATCTGGCGACTGATTGTAACCGGCGTTGAGATTGGCATAAGTGCCTTTGTAGCTGGCGTTTACCCCGCCGGAATCACCGTCTTGTGTGCTGTGGCTCTGCTGTAACGACCAGTTCAGGTTTCTGTCACGCAGCGCGGTGCCGCTAAGGGTGGTGCTGTTCACCGTGGCATCATGCTTACGCGTGTTCAGCATATAGCTGGCGTATAGCCTGGAATCGAACACCGTAAACGGAACGTGCAGCGACAGCGTGAACAGCCGATCGTTCTGGTTATAACGATCGTCGTCGTTATCATCATCGTCATTGTCCGATCGGTACTGGTAGGTGTTTTTGTTATAGCTGTAGCTCAGCGTATAGCTCACCGGACCCCAGCTATTGTTGTAGCTGGCGCTCAGGGATTCCATCTGCTGCGCGCTGTGCCAGTAATCTTCTTTTACCCAACTTAGCGTTAAGGAACCGAGCGTATCGCTAATTTGCTGGTTGACCGAAGCTTCGAAACGATTATGGCGCTTGCCGTAGTTATCATAAAAATCGTCGTCCGGGTTGATCACCTCGCTCAGCGAATTGTAGTTTTCGCTGGCGTAACGATAGCCGGCCAGCGAAAACGTGGTGCCCGTACTGACGACGCCCTTGCTGTAGCGGACGCGCCAGGATTGCCCGATTTCTTTGCGGCCATCGTCAAATTTGGCGTGCGACCAGATGCCGTCCAGGGAAATGGCCCCCAGCATCTGCATATTTTGCCCGACGCCGAAGGCGACGGACTGGTATTTATCGCCGGCAATCTGGCTGCCGCCGTACAGGGTGATGCCCCACGGCAGGCCGTACAGCAGGGTCGCCTGGCCGAAGTCGTCCAGCGTGTGGTTGTTATAATCGCGATATTTACCCACGGTCACGCTGTATTTTGCCCGTCCGGTACGCTGCAGAATCGGCAGCGAAGAGTAGGGCACGATAAAGTGCTGTTCGCTGCCGTCGGTTTCTTTTACCGTCACGTCATAGTCGCCGTTGCTGCCGGTGGGAAACATATCGTTGATTTCAAATTCGCCCGGCGAAACGGCGGTCTGATAGGCGATATAGCCGTTTTGCCGCACGATAACCTGCGCGTTTGAGCGGGCGATGCCGCGAATCGTCGGGGCGTAACCACGCTGGCTGTTGGGCTGCATTTGATCGTCAGAGGTGAGCTGGAGGCCGCGAAAAGGTACGCTGTCGAACACGTCGGATGGCGTATTGCTGTCTCCGGCGGTGAACTGGCTTTTCAGCGCGATAATGTCGCGCTGTAAATAGTTATAAACGCTGTTCCAGCTACCGCTCTCGCCGTTATTTGAACTCCAGTTACTGTAGTTGCGAAAACGCCACGGCCCGAGGTTAAAACCCGGCTGGAGAGCGAGATACTTCGATTCCGCATCGTCGGAATCCTCACTGGATCCGTACTCTTTATAGCCGCTGAAACTGTAGTTCAGCATTAGCGCGGTAATCCCCTCCTGCCACTTTTCCGGCGGCACGTAGCCGCGCGCGTTGTTGGCGATGTAGAGTTGCGGGATGCTTACTGATAATGTCTGTTGCTGAAAATCAAACCGCTGGCTGGCGCCGGGGATAACGCTGAGATCGACACAACCTTTTTCACTCTCCAGGGTTGGAAAAAGGTCGGTTTTGACGCTGTTATCTTTTAGTTCCTGGAGCCGTAAACAGCCCTGTAATGCCTGTTGACCGTCACTGAGCGTCGTGAGTTGAAAATCAACGTTTCGCGCGCCGATTTCTGTTTTATTGATATTGATAGTGACGTAATAGGTGCCTGGCAGCTGGCTTTTGTCGTTATCAAATGTCGACAGATCGACGCTTGTGCGACTCGCCTGCCCATGGTTTTCAATAAATGCCGGATTGAAATAGTCGCGCGCCCATGCAACGTGTGCGAACGTGCTGCCCAGCGCGATACACACAGCGCAGCGCGATAAATAAAATACCCGGTGTTGCCTTTTGCGCATCGGCACTCTCATCCCTGTCACTCTTCTCAAGGCGTTTGTTTATGTTCGGGGCCAGTACCGCCAAAATCGTTGATGATAGACCAGACAATCGGGCCGCTGGCGGCGGCAGGCAGCGTATACTGCGCGTTGCCGAAAGGCGCCACATAGCGCGGGGCTTTCACTTTTTGACTGCCAACGGAAAGGGTGGCGAAGTTCATATAATAGGGCGTGGGGTTCTTCACGGTGAGCGTGCGACCCTGACGCGACCACGTTAACCGATCGGCAACCTCTTCTGGTTTTTGGGTTAACGCTTTTGGCCGGTAAATCAGCTTAAATTCCGCTTTAACGGCCAGCATGAGCGTGTTGTGTTTATTGTCCGGATTGCTGCTGGGAATCGATTTAATATCCAGCCAGTACATCGACTCGCGATCTTCTGGCAAATTACCGCCGGTACGGATAATTCGCAGTACGTTTTTTTGCCCGCCATTAAGGCGAAAAAGCGGCGGGGTGACCATAAACGGCGCATCACCGCTCGCCCCGGTTTCACTGATCGATTGCGCCCAGGACTGAATTAAATAGGGAACGTTGTCGCTATTGCTTATCGATATGGACGCATCTTTGGCATCGCCGTGAAAAATAACCCGCGTTGTGCCGATGTTTATCCCTGCGGCATGCGCCAGCGAACCGCACAACAGGCAACAAAGCAACCCTGCTTTAGCCAATGAATTCATTGATGACCTCAATAAACAAAGGGGCCAGCCGACGCTGGCCGCCAGGATCAGTTATATTGCAGATAGAATGTTGCGGTTGCATCGACCGTTCCCGACTTAACGGGAACCGCGGTGGAGATATAGCGGGCGGTGAAAGGCATTGAGAGTTCCGTCACCCCCTCTGTTGTAGGGAGGTTGACTGGGGCAGACCATGCCTGAAGATCGTTAAAGGTCATAGGGGTGCTAGTTTTATCAAGAATTTGCACGCCAATATTCTCAGCATCATCCTCATTTTTCAGGATGGTCGCATCGGTTCCGTCGAGTGTGCCTTCAAAGCGCGCCTGTACACTGCTGTAGACGTTTGCGTCGCAGTTTTCGAGTTCGATGGTGAAGTCTGTATCCCCTGCCGTCTGCCCTGCGGCAGTGAAAAGAGAGGCAAATTCTTCCTGTAATGTCACCTCTACTGAATCCGTTTTTACCGTACAGGCGTTTTGCTTAATGAGGCCGGTGATATGTACGGTGCCGTCTTTGGCGGTGTCTGCCAGCGCGGCGGGGGAGAGGGTGATGGCAGCCAGTGCCACAGTGAGTGTTTTTAAGGTGAGTTTCATTATCTTTGATCCTTTAAGATATTATAAATATTGACATAGTAACAATATCTATAGTGTGGGAAGTTATTGTTCTTTTTATTGCCGAATGAGTAAATATAATGTCCGATGATTTTTGCGGCGCGAAGAAAAATTCAGAATACATAAATATGAAATATTTATAATATATATTTAATCAATTATTTTGGTGAGTGTTTGTTTAATTGAATCGCCGTGGTTACCCTTTAATGGGCCAGATTCTATGAAGGCTGCTAACAATTTTAAAAATAATGCAAATTTTTTTTGAATAAAAAATGATCGTGGTCATAGTGTGTTGTCGGCCAAAAAAACATGCTGACATCATGCAGGATTGGAGCTCAATGGAGGAGAAGTTATGCTGGGATGGGTCATTTCCTGTCATGACGATCGGGCGCAGGAAATGCTCGAAGGTCTTGAAAAGAAGTATGGGCCGTTGGCGCAGTGTCGGGCGGTCAATTTCTGGCGTGGGTTAAGCGTAAATATGCTCAGCCGCATGATGTGTGACGCCCTCCATGCCACCGACTCCGGTGAAGGCGTGATATTTTTAACCGACATTTCCGGCGCGGCGCCTTATCGTGTAGCGTCGCTGATGAGCCATAAACATTCTCAATGTGAAGTTATTTCCGGTGTTAGCTATTCATTGATGGAGGAAATGATTACCTGGCGAGAGTCAATGAGCAGTTCAGCATTTCGCGACCAGATTGTCGCGCTTGGCGCGCCGGATGTCACCAGTCTCTGGCATCAGCAGCAGAAAAATCCGCCTTTTGTATTGCTGCATGATTCGTATGAGTTTTGATCAATACCATTGACGACGCTTTTGCTACAATGACGGCGTTTTTTCGCCTCGGTTATGATATATGGTTATGCGCGTTGTTCTTATCTTGCTGTTCTTTTTCGCCGGTAATGTGTTGGCTGCCTTGCCCGCTCGTTATATGCAAACGACGAAAGATGCCGCCATCTGGTCGCAGATTGGCGACAAAATGGTGACCGTAGGGAATATCCGCGCCGGACAAATTCTTTCCGTAACGCCTGTTGCGGCTGATTATTATGCCTTTAAATTCGGCTTCGGTGTGGGCTTTATCGATAAAGGCCATCTGGAATCCGTGCAGGGAAAACAAAAAGTGGAAGATGGCCTGGGCGATCTTAACAAGCCGCTCAGCAATCAGAATCTGGTGACCTGGAAGGACACGCCGGTGTATAACGCGCCGGACATCAGTAGCGCCCCGTTTGGCGTATTGGTGGATAATTTGCGTTACCCCATTATTAGCAAGCTGCAAGGCCGGCTACACCAAACCTGGTATCAGATCCGTATTGGCGACAGGCTGGCTTATGTCAGCGCCATGGATGCGCAGGAAGACAACGGCATTCCGATTTTGACCTATCATCACATCTTACGTGATGAAGAGAATACTCGTTTTCGCCATACGTCCACCACGACTTCGGTTCGGGCATTCAGCAACCAAATGACCTGGCTTCGCGATCGCGGCTATGCCACGTTGACGATGTACCAACTGGAGGATTACATCCATAACCGCGCCAATTTCCCGGCGCGCGCGGTGGTTATCACCTTTGACGATGGCCTTAAATCGGTGAGTCGCTATGCGTATCCGGTATTAAAGCAGTACGGTATGAAAGCGACGGCATTTATTATCTCATCGCGTATTAAGCGCCATCCGCAAACATGGAATCCCAGGTCGCTGCAATTTATGAGCGTGTCCGAATTGCGCAAGATAAGCGATGTTTTTGATTTTCAGTCGCATACCCATTTTTTACACCGGGTAGATGGGCATCGTCGCCCGATTTTATATAGCCGCAGCTACCATAATATTCTGTTTGATTTTGAACGCTCGCGGCGGGCACTCGCACAGTTTACTCCGCACGTATTTTATCTTTCTTATCCCTTTGGCGGTTATAACGCGACCGCGATCAAAGCAGCAAAAGACGCCGGTTTCCATCTGGCGGTCACCACGGTGAGAGGGAAGGTGAAGCCGGGGGATAATCCGATGTTGCTCAAAAGGCTGTATATTCTGCGCACGGATTCGCTGGAAACCATGTCGCGGCTGATCAGCAACCAGCCGCAGGGATAAGGACTATCAGGCAACCTGTACCGGAATAGCTTTCGCGGTGCGCTTCATTTCGTTGTCGCCTTCAAAATAGGCCACTTTCGGACGCCATGTACGCGCTTCTTCATCAGACATGGTGACGAAGCTGGCGATAATCACAATGTCGCCAACTTCAGCGCAGTGCGCCGCCGCACCGTTCACCGAGATGATTCTGGAGCCGCGTTCAGCCGCAATCGCATAGGTTGAGAAACGTTTCCCATTGGTCACGTTCCAGATATCAATCGCTTCGTTTTCCAGAATACCGGAGGCATCAAGGAAATCCTGGTCAATGGCACAGGAACCTTCGTAGTGCAGGTCCGCCTGCGTGACTTTTACGCGGTGGAGCTTGCCTTGCAGCATGGTGCGAATCATAACTTCTTTACCCTGTCGTTTACCTTGGCTAAGCAGGCGCTTGTGGCCTGCTTTGGAAATTCTCAGGCAGTATTGCCCGATTTTTAACCCCTGTCTACTGGGCTAATGTAACGCTTTGATTATCGATCAGACGCGCCTGACCCAGCCAGGCGGCGGCCAGAATCACTGCGCGTTTGCTGGTTTCCGTCAGCTCCTGCAGCGTGTCGGCATCACGAATTTGAATGTCGTCGGCACGGAAGCCTTTTTCATTCAGTTCCTGTTCGGCAATGGCAATAATCTCTTGCAGCTCACGATTACCCGCAATCAGTTTTTCAGCGATGCTATTCATCACGTTGTGTAGACCCGGCGCAATTTTGCGCTGCTCTGCGGTCAGATAACTGTTACGTGAGCTGAGCGCCAGACCGTCTTTGGCGCGAATAATCGGCACGCCGACGATCTCAATGTCATAACTCATATCCGCCACCATTTTGCGGATCAGCGCCAGTTGCTGGAAATCCTTCTCGCCAAAGCAGGCGATATCCGGCTGGATCAGGTTGAACAGCTTGCTGACGATAGTCGAGACGCCGCGGAAGTGGCCCGGACGGCTGGCGCCTTCCAGCATGGTAGAGAGGCCGGGAACATCAACGTACGTCTGGCCTTCCAGCCCCTGCGGGTAGATTTCCTCAACGGCTGGCGCAAAGACATAATCGACTTTGCGTTTGTTCAGCTTTTCACAATCTTCCTGCAGCGTGCGCGGATAACGCACCAGATCGTCCGGCCGGTCAAACTGCATCGGGTTGACGAAAATGCTGACGATCACCACATCAGCCCGGGCTTTTGCCTCATCGACCAGCTTCATATGGCCGTCGTGCAGGTTGCCCATGGTGGGAACCAGTGCGACGCGTTTACCTTCCTGACGCAGACGACGAATATGCTGGCGCAGCAGCGGCAGGGTTTCAATGATTAGCACAACAAAACTCCTTGAGTTGCTTGATGATCCTGCCCGATGGCGCTGCGCTTATCAGGCCTACATCCGTTGAGGATCTGTAGGCCGGATAAGACGCGTCGCGTCGCCATCCGGCACGGTCAGAAAAATTAGTGGAAGCTGTGTTCTTCGCCCGGATAAACGCCGGACTCCACTTCAGCCATATACTGCCGTACGGCGGCGCGCATGTCGCCCGCCTCGGCAAGGAAATTTTTCGCGAATTTGGGAATATGGCCGCCGGTGATGCCAAACGCATCGTGCATCACCAGGATCTGACCGTCGGTGACGTTGCCCGCGCCGATGCCGATCACCGGAATCGACAGCGCTTCCGTGACGCGCTTCGCCAGCTCAACCGGCACGCACTCCAGCACCAGCAGTTGAGCGCCAGCGGCTTCTAAAGCCAGCGCATCATCCAGCAGTACCTGCCCGGCGTCGCCGCGGCCCTGAATTTTATAGCCGCCGAAGATATTCACCGACTGTGGCGTTAGCCCCAGATGACCACAAACCGGCACGGCGCGTTCGGTGAGCATTTTCACCGTATCAACCAGCCAGGCGCCGCCTTCAATTTTGACCATATTGGCCCCCGCACGCATCACGATAGCCGCGTTTTCAAACGCCTGTTCCGGCGTGGCGTAAGCCATAAACGGCAGGTCGGAGAGCAGCAGGCAGTTCGGCGCGCCACGTCGCACGGCACGAGTGTGGTAAGCGATATCTTCCACGGTGACAGGCAGAGTGGAGTCATGCCCCTGAATCGTCATGCCCAGCGAGTCGCCAACCAGCATCACATTGATACCTTCGTCGGCAAATAACTTAGCGAAGCTGTAGTCGTAGGCGGTAATTGTCGCGAAGCGTTTTTTCTCTTGCTTGCATTTCTGCAGCAGTGAAATGGTGGTGGGTTTCATAACGTTTCCTGATGGTAAAAGTTATATTTCCCGGCATTCTAACAGTCATATTCAGGGGGGCAATTGATTTAAGCAATCGTTTGGCGCTAAAGCAGTAAACGCTAAAGGGGAGGCGATGTTTTACCAGTGGGCGGGTTTTGCAGCATCAAGATGGGTGAGATGCTGATGCAGGCTGATACCATCCGGAAAGATCAGATCAGGAGCGATTTCGAATAACGGCCACAGCATAAAACCGCGGTTTTTCATGTCGTAGTGCGGTACGGTCAGACGGTCGGTGTTAATGATTTCATCGCCAAACAGCATAATGTCGAGGTCCAGCGTGCGCGGCCCCCAGCGTTCGGCTTTGCGCACACGGCCCTGTTGCAGCTCAATGCGCTGGGTATGGTTAAGCAATTCTTCGGGGGCGAGGGCGGTATCCAGCGCCACCGCGGCGTTCAGGTAATCGGGCTGATCCTGTGGGCCAAGCGGCGGCGTGCGGTAAAACGAAGACACCGTGACGATACGGCTATCGGGAATGTCGGCGATAGCCTTCAGGGCGGCATTGACCTGCTCCAGCGGAGAGGCCAGATTACTGCCAAGCGCGATATACGCGATCGTCATACGGTGCCCTCGCGGCGCGGCGCGCGTTTGCGCGGACGTGAACGACGGCGGCGTGGAGCAGGATCGTCGTCCAGCTCGTTGAGCATCCCTTTTTGTTCCGGCGGCGCGGAAGCCTGAAACTCGGCCCACCACTGCGCCAGACGTTGCAGTTCAGTATTATTTTCCACCTGAGCGCGCAGCTCCAGCAAATCAAACGCGGCGCGGAATTTGGGATGTTCCATCAGCTTCCAGGCGCGTTTGCCCTGACGACGGGACATGCGTAACTGAAGCTGCCAAATATCACGGGTCAGCGTGGTAAGGCGTTTCGGGATCGCCAGTGAACGGCAGGCCTCATCCAGCACGTCATTCATGGCCAGCGCGAAAGCATCGTAATAGGCAAGGCCGCTCTCCTGAGCGATTTTTTGCGCCATCTCCAGCAGCGGATACCAGAACATGGCGGCAAACAAAAATGCCGGGTTAACGCGCATCTCGTTACGGATGCGGTTATCTGTATTCTTCAACACCTGCGCAATGATGCGTTCCATTGCGCTGTCGCCGTTTTCGGTGAAATAACGCGTAATGGTAGGAAACAACGGCTGGAAGAGGTGGTATTCCCGCAGTTGTTGATAGGTTTCAAAACCGTTCCCCGCCTGCAACAGCTTCAGCGACTCTTCGAACAGGCGCGCGGGAGGAATGTCGTTTAGCAAGGTTGCCAGACGCGGGATTGGCTCAGCCGTTTCAGGGCTGATACGCATATTGAGCTTCGCAGCGAAACGCACGGCGCGCAGCATTCGAACCGGATCTTCGCGGTAGCGCGTTTCCGGATTGCCGATCAGGCGAATCACGCCTTCTTGCAGATCCTGCATTCCGCCGACGTAATCGCGCACGGTAAAATCCGCTACGCTGTAGTAAAGGCTGTTGATGGTGAAATCGCGGCGCTGGGCATCTTCTTCGATAGAGCCGAAGATATTATCGCGCAGCAGCATACCGTTTTGCCCACGCTGGGAGGTCGTACGGTCGCTTTCACTGCCTTCATGATGACCACGAAACGTTGCCACTTCGATAATTTCCGGGCCAAACATCACGTGAGCCAGGCGGAAACGACGCCCCACCAGACGGCAATTGCGGAATAATTTCCGTACCTGATCCGGTGTTGCGTTGGTGGTCACGTCGAAATCCTTCGGCTTTTTGCCGAGCAGGAGATCGCGGACGCCGCCGCCGACCAGGTAGGCTTCATAGCCCGCTTTGTTCAGCCTGTACAGTACCTTGAGGGCATTTTCACTGATATCTTTGCGGGAGATAGCGTGCTGTTCACGCGGGATAATCGTCATATGTGGACGGGCGACGGCTTGTTCTGCCTCGCTCTCCTCGCGGCTTAACACCTTACGGCAAAAATTAGCGACTCGGGTAAAAATAGCGCACCTCGGTAGTGTCATACATTAATAAGATCAACTTACTCTATGTCTTTCGCATTACGGCAGACGGGCGTAAGAGAGCAACGCGACCTGGGCTGTAAGCATCATTAACGCCGCAGCAATGCGAAAGACGATGAGCAAAAATAGCGGCTAATCATAGCTCAGCGAGACGCATTTGAGAATGCCGGATTTACATTAGCCGATGTGGGTACGGCTGTAAGCCTCCAGTGCGCCACTGCAAAGCGCAGCAACTCCTCAACAGACATCTCCTGCCACGCTACGACGTCGCGTTGGCCTAAAAAGCGCAATGCCTGGACCAGTACCGGGCGCGGATCGCCTGTCGCAAGCGCAGGGGCATGATTTTGCTTGGAAAGTTTAGCGCCTTGTTCGTTGAGCGCCAGCGGAAGGTGCACGTAACCTGGCGCACGCCAGCCAAACTGTTTATACAGAGAAAGTTGTCGGACAGTGGGTTCGATTAAATCTGCGCCGCGGACGATCTCCGTCACCCCCTGAAAATGATCGTCGACCACCACGGCCAGATTATAAGCAAACAGTCCGTCGCGGCGGTGGATAATAAAATCTTCGCTCGCCAGCTGTGGGTCAGCCTGGATATCGCCGCGCAAGGCATCATGGAAATGCATCACTGGATGCTGCTGTTTAATTCTGACGGCGGCATTCTCCGGCCCGTGGCATAACGTCCGACAATGGCCGTCGTAAATACCGCCCAGACGTTGAATGCGCGAGCGGGGGCAAGTGCAGTAGTAGCTCAGTCCCTGCTCGTGAAGCCAGGCCAGCGCCTCGCGATAAGCCTCATGACGCTGTGATTGCCATAAGACCTCGCCATCCCAGTGCAGGCCGTAATGTTCCAGCTGGCGCAGAATGGTCGCTGCGGCACCGGGAACTTCACGTGGGGGGTCGATATCCTCGATGCGAACGCGCCAAATTCCGCGTTGCGCACGGGCTTGTAGATAGCTGCCGAGGGCGGCGATTAACGAGCCGAAATGCAGTTCGCCGGATGGCGACGGCGCGAAACGGCCAATATAGTGTGAGTCAGTCATGCTGCGGGCAATAAAGAATAAGGCGGGAAAACTCCCGCCTGTCATAAATAGGGTAGAAACGAACGGGATTAACCCGCCATCTGTTTTTCGCGAATTTCAGCCAGCGTTTTGCAGTCGATGCACAGATCGGCTGTTGGACGCGCTTCCAGGCGGCGGATACCAATCTCCACCCCGCAGGACTCGCAATAACCGAAGTCTTCATCTTCCACTTTCTTCAGCGTCTTCTCGATCTTTTTGATCAGTTTGCGCTCACGGTCACGATTACGTAACTCCAGGCTAAACTCCTCTTCCTGCGCGGCGCGATCGACCGGATCGGGGAAGTTGGCGGCTTCGTCCTGCATGTGCGTCACAGTGCGATCGACTTCATCCCGGAGTTGATTACGCCATGCTTCAAGAATACGCTTGAAGTGCGATAGCTGGGCTTCGTTCATATACTCTTCGCCCGGTTTCTCCTGGTACGGCTCCACCCCAGCGATGGCGAGAATACTCAGGGACGATGTTTTACGGTTTTGCCCTTCTTGCATGTTGCTTCTCCTTAACACGCACTATCGATCCCCATGTTCGGGGGAAAATCAGGTCGCTATAAATAGCAGATGCTTTTCCGGATAGCAATTATCTAAACGTAACACTTGACAACCCTGTGAGGAAAAGCGTATTTACGCACGCGGCCAGAATACTTAATAATCAGGCTGTTATTCCACTACAACGTTATGGGTACTGGTTCGTTCAGTTCCATTTTTTGGGCTGAAAGTTCTGCTTTATAAGCTAAAACTTCCACGCCTTTATTCTGAGCCTCGCTCAATAGCTGCGCGTATTTTATATCGATATGACGTGCGGGGGAAAAACGTGTAATGGCGGAGTGCAGCACCGCGAACACCACCACTGCGCGATGACCTGCCGCCGCAACGCCCATCAATTCCCGAAGATGTTTTTGCCCTCGTTCGGTGATGGCGTCGGGAAAATAACCGTTTTCTTTTTCCGCTAACGTGACCGATTTCACTTCAATATAGCAGTCCGGGCGGAAATCTGCCTGTAACATAAAATCTATACGGCTGCGCTCGGCGCCATATTTGACTTCACTTTTCAGAATATTGTACCCCGCCAGCGCCGGCAGGCGATTCTCCTGAATCGCTTCTTTCGTTAGCTGGTTCGCCCGCAGCGTATTCACGCAAATGAATGCGCCGGATTGCGTTTCAGTCAATTCCCAGGTATGCGGATATTTGCGTTTAGTATTTTCTGATGTCGAATACCAGACGGTATCGCCAGGCGTGGCGCAGCCGGTCATCGCGCCGGTATTAGGACAGTGCAGCGTAAGCGTTGTACCGTCAGGGGTGATCACATCGGCTAAAAAACGTTTATAGCGCTGAATCAGCGTAGCGCGTTGTAAAGGGGGGGAGAATAGCATCGACATTCCTTCATTATTATTCGCCCAGCGTCCAGCGCTGCAGCTCGGCATAGCGGGTACGGCCTTGCCCATACGAAGAGGCGTAAAGCGCAAACGACGTGACCGGAAATGACCAGCAAAAGCCCGGCGGCGGGATAGCCACCGTATGGCTGGCGTCGCGCAGCAGCGTAATATGCGGGTGAAAAGGCTGCGGGCTTTGGTAACAACCGCTGCGGGCGGCCTGCGCGCGCAGCATATTAGCCAACTGCAACAACCCGCGCGGCGGCTGGCGCATCCCCAGCCACACCACGCGTGAACGCAGCCACTGACCGGCGTCATCCAGATGTAGCGTAAAGCCCGGCTGGCGAATTCGTCCGGCCAGTTGCGCAAGCGCGCGCTGCTTATCGTTACTGACGTCGCCTAAAAAGGCCAGCGTCAGGTGCAGGTTCGCCGCTGCCACGGGGCGTCCGTCTTCAGACGCAAAATGGGCGGCGCGCCAGGCGATAATTTGCGCGCGCGCGTCGTCGGGTAAGTCAATCGCAAAAAACAGCCGTTTTGGCTCAGACATAGGGATACTCGGTTATGGATTAACACGATGCTACAATGCGGCGCAAAGAAAGTTAACCCCGTGGAGCCGTTTGTGACGTCATTGCCCGTTGCCGCCGTATTGCCTGAATTGTTGACAGCCCTAAAAATCGCGCCGCAGGTTTTGTTGTCCGCGCCTACCGGGGCGGGGAAATCCACCTGGCTGCCGTTGCAACTCCTGCAACAGGGGCCGGTTGCTGGAAAAATCCTCCTGCTTGAACCGCGTCGTCTGGCGGCGCGTAATGTCGCGCAGCGTCTGGCGGAAGCGTTGAATGAAAAGCCTGGCGAAACGGTAGGTTACCGGATGCGCGCGCAAAGCTGCGTGGGGCCGCGTACCCGGCTGGAAGTGGTGACCGAAGGCGTATTGACCAGAATGATTCAGCGCGATCCCGAATTACGCGGCGTGGGGCTGGTGATACTGGATGAATTTCATGAGCGCAGTTTACAGGCGGATTTAGCGTTAGCGCTGTTGCTGGATATCCAGCAAGGGCTCCGTGACGATCTCAGGCTGTTAATCATGTCTGCGACGCTGGATAACGACAGGCTTTGTCAGCGACTGCCTGATGCGCCGACGATCGTCTCGGAGGGGCGCGCGTTCCCGGTGGAGCGACGTTATCAGCCGCTTGCGGCGCATTTGCGTTTTGATGAAGCCGTCGCGATGGCGACAGCGGAACTGCTGCGCAATGAAAACGGTTCGCTGCTGCTATTTTTACCCGGCGTAGGCGAAATACAGCGCGTTCATGAACATCTGGCGTCGCGGGTAGGGAGCGATGTCCTGCTTTGTCCGCTGTATGGCGCATTGTCTCTGGAAGCGCAACGCAAAGCGATTGTTCCCGCCCCCGTCGGGATGCGTAAAGTGGTGTTGGCGACTAACATTGCCGAAACCAGTTTGACGATTGAAGGGATTCGTCTGGTTGTCGATAGCGCTCAGGAGCGCGTGGCGCGATTCGACGCGCGAACGGGACTGACGCGGCTGGTTACGCAGCGTATCAGTCAGGCATCAATGACGCAGCGCGCGGGGCGCGCCGGACGACTGGCGCCGGGTATCTGTTTACATCTGCTGGCCAAAGAACAGGCGGAGCGGGCGGCGGCGCAAAGCGATCCGGAAATCTTACACAGCGACCTTTCCGGTTTATTGATGGAGGTGTTGCAGTGGGGATGTCACGATCCGGCATCGCTTTTCTGGCTGGACAGGCCGCCGGAGGTGAATCTTCAGGCCGCCCGCCGTTTATTATTGATGTTAGGTGCGCTGGAGGGCGAGCGGTTAAGCGCGCGGGGCCGGAAAATGGCGGCAACAGGTAACGATCCGCGCCTGGCGGCGATGTTAGTCAACGCCGGCGAGGGCGATAGCGCCGCCACTGCCGCCATGCTCGCGGCCATCCTTGAGGACCCGCCGCGCGGCGGCGGTACGGATTTAAGCGTAGTATTTTCGCGGCGACAGCCGGGCTGGCAGCAGCGTAGCCAGCAGCTTTTAAAACGGCTGCAGGTGCGTAATGGCGAGCCGGATAGCGCGCTTATTATGCCGCTGTTGGCCAGAGCGTTTAGCGACCGCATCGCGCGGCGTCGTGGTCAGGAAGGGCGCTATCAGTTAGCCAATGGTATGGGCGCGATGTTAGATGCGGATGACGCGTTGGGACGTCATGAATGGCTGATCGCGCCGCTGTTACTGCAAGGTAGCGCCTCGCCGGACGCCCGAATATTGTTGGCGCAGCCGCTGGATATTGCCTCGCTGATTCAGGCGTGTCCTGATTTACTGCGCCAGTCCGACACGGTTGAATGGGACGAGGCGCAGGGAACGTTGAAAGCATGGCGCAGAATGCGTATTGGACAGTTGACGGTTAGCGTTCAGCCACTGGCGAAGCCGTCTGAAGAGGAGCTTCATCAGGCGATGCTGAACGGCATCCGCGATAAAGGTCTGTCCGTCCTTAACTGGACGCCGGAAGCGGAGCAGTTCCGTCTGCGTCTGCACTGTGCGGCGAAATGGCTGCCGGAATATGACTGGCCTGCCGTGGATGAGGCGTCGCTGCTGGCGACTCTGGAAAATTGGTTGCTGCCGCACATGACAGGCGTACAGTCGTTACGGAGTCTGAAATCTCTGAATGTGACTCAGGCGTTACGGGGACTGCTTGACTATGCCATGTTGCAACGTCTGGATAGTGAACTGCCTGGGCATTACACTGTGCCGACGGGAAGCCGAATAACGATTCGTTATCATGAAGATAACCCGCCCGCGCTGGCGGTCAGAATGCAGGAAATGTTTGGCGAAGCGAAGACCCCAACCATCGCTCAGGGCCGCGTGCCGCTGGTGCTGGAACTGCTTTCGCCAGCGCAGCGACCGCTACAGATTACGCGCGATTTAAGCGCTTTCTGGCAGGGGGCGTATCGCGAAGTGCAAAAAGAGATGAAGGGCCGTTACCCCAAACATGTCTGGCCGGACGATCCGGCGAATACGGCCCCAACGCGGCGCACGAAGAAGTATTCGTGACGTGTTATACGTTGCCTCCAGGCCAGATAAGGCGTTAATCGCCATCCGGCAAAAGGGTAAATTGAGAGATTTCTTCTTCTGTCGTCTGGCGGAAGAATAGAGAATCGGGCCTTTGCGCCTGTATGTTGCGGAGAAAAAGCATGGCGGGGAATGACCGCGAGCCGATTGGACGTAAGGGGAAACCGTCACGTCCTGTGAAACAAAAGGTGAGCCGTCGTCGGCAGCATGACGACGATTATGATGATGACTATGAGGATGAAGAACCGATGCCGCGTAAAGGTAAGGGCAAAGGGCGTAAGCCTCGTGGCAAGCGTGGCTGGCTGTGGCTATTGCTAAAACTGTTTATCGTTTTTGTGGTGCTGTTCGCCATTTACGGCGTCTATCTGGATCAAAAAATCCGCAGCCGTATCGATGGCAAGGTCTGGCAGCTTCCGGCGGCGGTATATGGTCGGATGGTGAACCTTGAGCCAGACATGCCTGTCAGCAAAAACGAGATGGTGAAATTGCTGGAAGCGACGCAGTATCGTCTGGTGACGAAGATGACCCGTCCCGGCGAATTTACCGTGCAGGCCAATAGCATTGAGATGATCCGTCGTCCGTTTGACTTCCCGGACAGCAAAGAAGGGCAGGTGCGCGCGCGGCTGACGTTCAGTGACGGGCGTCTGGAAACCATCGTCAATCTGGATAACAACCGCCAGTTTGGCTTCTTCCGTCTCGATCCGCGGCTTATCACCATGCTTTCTTCGCCAAATGGCGAGCAGCGTTTATTCGTCCCGCGCAGCGGTTTCCCGGATCTGCTGGTCGATACGCTGTTGGCGACGGAAGACCGTCATTTCTATGAGCATGATGGCATTAGTCTTTACTCTATCGGGCGTGCGGTGCTGGCCAACCTGACGGCGGGACGTACGGTGCAGGGGGCCAGTACGCTGACCCAGCAGCTGGTGAAGAACCTGTTCCTCTCCAGCGAAAGATCATACTGGCGTAAAGCGAATGAAGCCTACATGGCGCTGATCATGGATGCCCGTTACAGTAAAGATCGTATTCTTGAGCTGTACATGAACGAGGTCTACCTCGGTCAAAGCGGGGATAATGAAATTCGCGGTTTTCCGCTGGCGAGCCTGTATTACTTTGGTCGTCCGGTAGAGGAACTGAGCCTCGATCAGCAGGCGTTACTGGTGGGGATGGTAAAAGGGGCGTCGATTTATAACCCGTGGCGCAACCCGAAACTGGCGCTGGAGCGTCGTAACCTGGTGTTACGCCTGTTACAGCAGCAGAAAATCATCGATCAGGAACTCTATGACATGCTGAGCGCGCGTCCGCTTGGCGTACAGCCGCGCGGCGGCGTTATCTCACCGCAGCCAGCGTTTATGCAGATGGTTCGTCAGGAACTGCAGGCGAAGCTGGGGGATAAAATTAAAGATCTCTCCGGCGTGAAGATCTTCACCACCTTTGACTCCGTGGCGCAGGATGCCGCAGAAAAAGCCGTTGTCGAAGGCATTCCGGCGTTGAAGAAGCAGCGTAAATTGAGCGATCTGGAAACTGCGATGGTGGTGGTGGATCGCTTTAGCGGCGAGGTGCGCGCGATGGTTGGCGGGGCGGAGCCGCAGTATGCCGGCTATAACCGTGCCATGCAGGCGCGCCGTTCCATCGGGTCGCTGGCGAAACCGGCGACCTATCTGACCGCGTTAAGTCAGCCGAACTTATACCGTCTGAACACCTGGATTGCCGATGCGCCGATTTCTCTGCGCCAGCCGAATGGTCAGGTCTGGTCGCCGCAGAACGACGATCGTCGCTACAGCGAAAGCGGGAAAGTGATGCTGGTGGATGCGTTAACTCGCTCAATGAACGTACCGACGGTCAATCTGGGGATGGCGTTAGGTCTACCGGCAGTAACCGATACCTGGACGAAGCTCGGCGTGCCGAAAGATCAGCTCAATCCGGTTCCGGCTATGCTGTTAGGAGCGCTGAACCTGACGCCGATCGAAGTGGCGCAGGCGTTCCAGACTATCGCCAGCGGCGGAAATCGCGCGCCGTTATCAGCGCTGCGTTCGGTTATTGCGGAAGATGGTAAGGTGCTGTACCAAAGTTATCCGCAAGCTGAACGCGCCGTACCGGCACAGGCGGCTTACCTGACGCTCTGGACAATGCAGCAGGTCGTCCAGCGTGGTACGGGGCGTCAGCTTGGCGCAAAATATCCGGGTCTGCATCTGGCGGGTAAAACCGGGACGACAAACAACAATGTCGATACCTGGTTTGCCGGTATCGACGGCAGCCAGGTGACTATCACCTGGGTAGGCCGTGATAACAACCAGCCGACGAAATTGTACGGCGCCAGCGGCGCGATGGCGATTTACCAGCGCTATCTGGCGAACCAGACGCCGACGCCTTTAGTTCTGACGCCGCCGGAAGATGTGGTGGATATGGGCGTTGATTACGACGGTAATTTTGTCTGTAGCGGCGGTATGCGCACTCTGCCGGTCTGGACGGACGATCCAAATACGCTGTGCCAGCAGGGCGAGATGATGCAGCAGCAACAGCAGCCGTCAGGCAATCCGTTCGATCAGTCGTCTCAGCCGCAGCAGCCTGCGCAGCAACAGCCGCCGAAAGAAGAGAAGAGCGACGGCGTTGCCGGCTGGATTAAGGAGATGTTCGGCGGCAATTAATCACGGTAATAGTACCGGGTGGCGCTGTGCTTACCCGGTCTACACCGTTACGACTCCATTATGTGCGACGTAGGCCGAATAAGACGCTTACGTCGCCATCCGGCAAATCCTCCATAAATAACATTTCAGTCTAATTTATTAACCCTTCCTTTTCATCTGGTTATTTCTTAACCCCTTAGTTTTCGTAGGGCCGCGTATCGCTTGCCATTGCGACGATATTTCGCCTATCATGCTGCGGTTATAATAATAATTATCGTTTACGTTATCATTCACTTTCATCAGAGATATACCAATGGCGCGTCTTAAAACTGCTCAGCCAAACTCCTCACTGCGTAAAATCGCAGTTGTAGTAGCCACAGCGGTTAGCGGCATGTCTGTCTATGCACAGGCGGCGGTTCAACCGAAAGAAGAAACCATTACCGTAACCGCAGCGCCTGCCGCGCAGGAAAGTGCCTGGGGACCGGCTCCGACCATCGCCGCGAAGCGTTCCGCCACCACCACCAAAACTGATACACCTATCGAAAAAACGCCTCAGTCGGTTTCGGTGGTCACTAACGAAGAGATGCAGATGCATCAATTCCAGTCAGTAAAAGAAGCGTTGGGTTACACGCCGGGCGTAACGGTAAGCAGTCGCGGCGCTTCCAATACCTATGACTTCGTGATTATCCGTGGCTTCTCTTCCGTCGGCCTGAGCCAGAATAACTATCTGGATGGCCTGAAATTGCAGGGTAACTTCTACAACGATGCGGTTATTGATCCCTACATGCTTGAGCGTGTTGAGTTGATGCGTGGCCCAACGTCCGTTCTCTACGGTAAGAGCAACCCGGGCGGTATCATTTCGATGGTTAGCAAGCGGCCGACTACTGAGCCGCTGAAAGAAATTCAATTCAAAATGGGGACGGACAATTTGTTCCAGACCGGTTTTGATTTTAGTGATTCCCTGGATGACAACGGTGAGTTTTCATATCGTCTGACGGGGCTGGCGCGTTCGACAAATGAGCAGCAAAAGAGTTCTGAGTCGCAGCGCTATGCGATTGCGCCCTCTTTTACCTGGCGTCCTGATGAGAAAACGAATTTTACGTTCCTTTCTTATTTCCAGAACGAACCAGAGACCGGCTACTACGGCTGGCTGCCGAAAGAGGGAACGGTTGAACCGTTACCGAATGGTAAACGCTTGCCAACAGATTTCAATGAAGGGGCGTCAAACAACACCTATTCTCGTAACGAGAAAATGGTGGGATACAGTTTCGAGCATGGCTTCAACGACACTTTTACCGTGCGCCAGAATTTACGTTTTGTCGAAATGAAAACCGCGCAAAAAAGCGTCTATGGCACGGGGATTGCGGCGGACGGCCATACGCTTAACCGCGGTACTATCGTTGACAACGAGCGTTTACAGAATTTCAGCGTAGATACACAACTGGAAAGTAAATTCGCGACCGGCGATATTGATCATACGTTGCTGACGGGTGTCGATTTCATGCGTATGCGTAATGATATTAACGCGACGTTTGGTAGCGCGCCGTCAATCGATCTCTATAACAATTACCATCCTGAATACTTTGCTTTCGGCGGCGCTGAGCCGTACCAGATGAACGAAAGTAAACAAACAGGCCTTTATGTTCAGGATCAGGCGGAATGGAATAAGTGGGTATTTACTCTCGGCGGCCGTTATGACTGGTCTAAACAAGCGACAACGGTGCGTCAGAATTCCACTACGCCGACAGAAGGATATATTGAACGTAATGACCACCAGTTCACCTGGCGCGGTGGCGTAAACTACGTATTCGATAATGGAATTTCACCTTACTTCAGCTATAGCCAATCTTTCGAGCCAAGCGCCTTCGATTTGTGGAGCACCCCACGCGTTTCTTACAAGCCGTCAAAAGGCGAGCAATATGAAGCAGGGGTGAAATATGTACCGAAAGACATGCCGGTTGTTGTTACGGGTGCCGTTTATCAGCTGACCAAAACCAATAACCTGACCGCCGATCCAACCAACCCATTAGCGCAGGTGCCGGCAGGCGAAATTCGTGCGCGAGGTGTAGAGCTGGAAGCCAAAGCAGCATTGACGGCTAACATCAATATGACGGCGTCTTACACTTATACTGATGCTGAGTACACGAAAGACACTAACCTGAAAGGGAATACGCCAGAGCAGGTGCCTGAACACATGGCGTCGTTGTGGGGCGATTACACCTTCAACGATGGTCCGTTGTCAGGTTTAACGCTGGGAACAGGCGGTCGTTTTATTGGTTCCAGTTACGGCGATCCGGCCAATAGCTTCAAGGTAGGCAGCGCAGCGGTGATGGATGCGGTCGTCAAGTACGATCTGGCGCGTTTTGGTATGGCGGGCTCCAGCATTGCGGTTAACGTTAATAATCTGCTCGACCGCGAATACGTCGCCAGCTGCTTCCAGACCTACGGCTGTTTCTGGGGCTCAGAACGTCAGGTCGTTGCAACGGCAACCTTCCGTTTCTAATTTCTTTTTGGGCACGGCTTGCCGTGCCCGTTTTACAAGTTGGCTGCGATGCAGGAAAACCACATTCATTCCGATACCACCTTTGCGCTGCGAAGCGTCGCCTTTCGTGTGCCGGGCCGCACGCTTTTACACCCCCTCTCGTTAACGTTTCCCGCAGGTCGCGTCACCGGACTTATCGGCCATAATGGTTCCGGTAAATCCACGCTGTTAAAAATGCTGGGCCGCCATCAGCCGCCTTCCGAAGGGGATATTCTGCTCGACAATCAGCCGCTGGCGAGCTGGAGCAGCAAGACGTTTGCCCGCAAAGTTGCCTATCTGCCTCAACAATTGCCACAGGCGGAAGGAATGACGGTGCGCGAACTGGTGGCGATTGGCCGCTATCCGTGGCACGGCGCGCTGGGACGCTTTGGCGTCGCGGACCGGGAAAAAGTAGACGAGGCGATTACGCTGGTCGGCTTAAAACCGCTGGCGCATCGTCTGGTAGACAGTCTTTCCGGCGGCGAGCGCCAGCGCGCGTGGATTGCCATGCTGGTCGCGCAGGACAGCCGTTGTCTGCTGCTGGATGAGCCGACGTCAGCGCTGGATATCGCCCATCAGGTGGACGTGCTGGCGCTGGTGCATCGCTTAAGCCAGCAGCGCGGGCTGACGGTGGTTGCGGTGCTGCACGATATCAACATGGCGGCCCGCTACTGTGATTATTTAGTCGCGCTACGCGGCGGTGAAATGATTGCGCAAGGAACGCCTGCGGAACTGATGCGCAGTGACACGCTGGAGAAGATTTACGGTATCCCGATGGGTATCCTTCCGCATCCGGCGGGCGCGGCACCTGTGAGTTTTGTGTATTAATGCGTGATTTATATCCTCTGACTCGCCGCCGTTTATTAACGGCGATGGCGCTCTCGCCGCTGCTGTGGCAAATGAATACGGCGCAGGCTGCCGCTATCGATCCCCGCCGGATTGTGGCGCTGGAGTGGCTGCCGGTTGAGCTGCTGCTGGCGCTCGGTATTACGCCTTATGGCGTGGCGGATGTGCCAAATTATAAGCTGTGGGTTAGCGAACCGCCGTTGCCGGATTCGGTGATTGATGTGGGTCTTCGCACTGAACCCAATCTCGAACTACTGACGGAGATGAAGCCGTCGTTTATGGTCTGGTCGGCAGGGTACGGACCCTCGCCGGAGAAACTGGCGCGGATCGCGCCGGGGCGCGGGTTCGATTTTAGCGACGGCAAAAAGCCGCTGGCGGTAGCCCGACGCTCGCTGGTTGAACTGGCGCAGACGCTGAATCTGGAAGCTGCGGCAGAAAAACATCTGGCGCAATACGATCGCTTCATCGCCAGCCAGAAGCCGCATTTTATCCGCCGCGGGGGGCGTCCGTTACTGATGACGACGCTTATCGATCCGCGGCATATGCTGGTGCTCGGCCCGAATTGCCTGTTCCAGGAGGTGCTGGACGAGTATGGCATTGTCAATGCCTGGCAGGGTGAAACCAACTTTTGGGGCAGTACGGCGGTCAGTATCGATCGGCTGGCGATGTATAAAGAAGCGGATGTGATCTGCTTCGATCACGGGAATAGCACCGATATGAACACGCTGATGGCAACGCCGCTGTGGCAGGCCATGCCGTTTGTCCGCGCCGGGCGTTTTCATCGGGTGCCCGCCGTTTGGTTCTATGGCGCGACCCTCTCCACGATGCACTTTGTCCGCATCCTGAATAACGTGTTGGGAGGCAAAGCGTGAGCAGAAAACGTGAAATGCCGGATGGCGGCGCGAAAAGCGTCTTATCCGACCTACGGTTCGGGCGCTTTGTAGGCCGGATAAGGCGAAGCCGCCATCCGGCGTTGCTGTTATTGGCGCTGTTTGTTGCCGCCTGCTGGCTGACATGGGTTAACTTCTCCGTTGCGCTACCGCGCAGCCAGTGGCAACAGGCTATCTGGTCACCGGATATCGACATCATTGAGCAGATGATTTTTCATTACAGCCTGCTGCCAAGACTGGCGATTTCGCTACTGGTGGGCGCGGGACTTGGGCTGGTAGGCGTCCTGTTCCAGCAAGTATTACGTAACCCGCTGGCGGAACCGACCACGCTGGGTGTGGCGACCGGCGCGCAATTGGGGATCACGGTGACTACGCTTTGGACGATTCCCGGCGCGCTGGCCACGCAGTTTGCCGCCCTGACGGGAGCCTGCATTGTCGGCGCGCTGGTGTTCGGCGTGGCGTGGGGCAAACGCCTGTCGCCAGTGACCCTGATCCTCGCCGGGCTGGTGGTTAGCCTCTATTGTGGCGCAATCAACCAGTTACTGGTGATTTTCCACCACGATCAGTTGCAAAGCATGTTTTTATGGAGCACCGGAACGCTAACGCAAACCGACTGGAGCGGCGTGCAGCGTCTGTGGCCGCAGTTGCTGGGCGGTGTGATGCTCACGTTATTGTTGTTACGCCCGATGACGCTGATGGGGCTGGATGACGGCGTTGCGCGTAATCTGGGTCTGGCGCTGTCGTTAGCGCGTCTGGCGGCGCTGTCGCTGGCGATTGTGTTGAGCGCTCTGCTAGTCAACGCGGTGGGCATTATCGGTTTTATCGGCCTGTTTGCGCCGCTGCTGGCGAAAATGCTTGGCGCAAGACGTCTGCTGGCGCGCCTGATGCTGGCGCCGCTCATTGGGGCGCTTATTTTGTGGCTATCCGATCAGATTATCCTTTGGCTAACCCGCGTATGGATGGAGGTTTCCACCGGGTCAGTGACGGCGTTAATCGGCGCGCCGCTGCTCCTGTGGCTGCTGCCGCGGCTTAAAAGCATGAGCGCGCCGGATATGAACGCCAGCGATCGTGTGGCAGCGGAACGTCGGCACGTTCTTGCTTTTGCCGTTGCCGGTGGCGCGCTCCTGCTGCTGGCAACATGGGTCGCCCTCTCTTTTGGTCGCGACGCGCACGGCTGGACGTGGGCGAGCGGAACGCTGCTTGAAGAACTGATGCCGTGGCGCTGGCCGCGGATACTGGCGGCGTTAATGGCGGGCGTCATGCTGGCGGTGGCGGGCTGCATTATTCAGCGTCTGACCGGTAATCCAATGGCCAGCCCGGAAGTGCTGGGGATCAGTTCCGGAGCCGCGTTTGGCGTGGTGTTGATGCTGTTTTTGGTGCCGGGGAATGCCTTCGGTTGGCTACTGCCTGCCGGAAGCCTGGGCGCGGCGGCGACACTGCTGATTATTATGATAGCCGCCGGGCGCGGCGGTTTCTCGCCGCAACGGATGTTGCTGGCGGGGATGGCGCTCAGCACCGCGTTTACCATGCTGCTAATGATGCTCCAGGCGAGCGGCGACCCGCGGATGGCGGAAGTATTGACCTGGCTCTCAGGATCTACCTATAACGCCACTGGCGGGCAGGTTACGCGAACCGCGATCGTGATGGTGATTTTGCTGGCCATTGTGCCGTTGTGTCGCCGCTGGTTAACGATTTTGCCCCTGGGCGGCGATGCCGCGCGTGCGGTGGGCATGGCGCTTACGCCGTCGCGTATCGCGCTGCTGGCGCTGGCGGCGTGTTTGACGGCAACCGCGACGATGACCATTGGGCCGCTGAGTTTCGTTGGACTGATGGCGCCGCATATTGCGCGGATGCTCGGTTTTCGCCGGACGATGCCGCATATGGTCATCTCGGCGCTGGCAGGGGGCGTTTTACTGGTCTTTGCCGACTGGTGCGGCAGGATGGCGCTATTTCCGTATCAGATCCCGGCGGGACTGCTTTCAAGCTTTATTGGCGCGCCGTATTTTATCTATTTGCTACGTAAACAGAGCCGGTAAAAAAAGGCTATGCCACATTTATGTCGGGTGGCAGCCATGCTCAACCCGACCTACAAATTACACAATATCAATATGTTGTGGCAATATTTTGTAGACCTAAAAATAGCTGAACGCTATCAGGTGCGAGAGCTGTCCTGTCACGTTTTATCGAGGGAATTCTGCTTTTATTTTCAGCAAGAAGCAGGTGTTATTTCTGTATCGATAAGTCATGTGCTATTTCAGTGGCGCGCCGCTGTCTCCTGAACAGGGTGACTAATTTCAACATATCCAGGCCCGAAACGTTGATGATAAATTGCGGCATGATCTATCCAATAATAAGAATTACCGGTTTCGGTATTAAGCCTTTTTAAATATTAAGATGCGGATGCCGCATCTTTAATGCATCTCGTAAATCAATTTTAATTTAATAATAAATTTTCATTATAAAACTTCGATAATAAAATATTATTTTTTTATCGAAGTAATAAAAAACAACTCTATTAAAATAAATTAATTGCCACGAGTAAACAAAAAAAATGTAATTTAGCATTTTTTGTTTTTTTTAATGAAATTTATACCAAAAATAAATGTTACGCGTCATTGCTATATATTCAGTACTGTAATTCTGATCTTTTTTTATTCATTTTGACATGTTTATTGCTTTTTTGGCTCTCCCGTCTTGCTTGCTTTGTTTGTTTTTTGAACGGTAAAAATATTTATTATTTAATTCTGATAATCCTTTAAATAAAAAACACTTGTCTTTGGGTTTTTAATGGAAAATACTTCACCGCGCCTAAGGGATGTTATTTATTAACGTGTTGTTTGCTTCTTTTGAATGTTGCATCGGCAATTTCATAACTCGTCATATAATATATATCTACTAATATAAACATGGGGTATTGAGTATAACTCCGTGTGAATAGCGTAAAAATACTCACCAACTTTTAATAAGGATGAAAAATGAATACAGCAGTAAAAGCTGCGGTTGCTGCCGCACTGGTTATGGGTGTTTCCAGCTTTGCCAATGCTGCAGGCAGTAATACTGGTACGGTTACTTTTACCGGTACTATTGAAGATTCACCGTGTTCAATCGTGGTTGGCGACGAACACCAGACCGTTAACCTGGGCCATATCGGTACCGGTTCTCTGATGGGCGGTAAAGAATCTTCAAAAGTCGATTTCCATATCGGTCTGGAAAACTGCGCATTCACCACTGAGAAAGAAGCATCTACCGTTTTCTCTGCCATCGGTAACGAATCCAGCGCTAATCCGGGCAGCGTTGCGCTGATGCGTATCGGCGGCGGCGAAATGGCGGGTTCCAGCATTGTCATCGGCAACCACCTGGGTTCCGCGATCAAATTGGGCGACGCTTACAGCGAAAATCTGACGATGAACGGCAGCGTTGCGGCGGCGAAACAGACTCTTAACTTCAAAGCCTGGGTGAAAGGCGATTCCGCTGCCAGCACTATCGATACCGGCGAATTCAGCAGCACCGTAAACTTCACGATCAGCTATCTGTAAGTGAAATATCATCCTGCGGCAGTCTGCCGCAGGATAATGCTTAAAGTAAAAAAATAGATTATATATTTCAGGGATAGATTGTCTGATGGCTCACTATAAAAAATTTCGTCTGAGCACGCTTGCGGCCGTGGTGGGTATTGTTCTGGCTGTCGGTCCGGAAAATAGCTATGCGGAAGCGCCCATTCAATTTAATACCCGATTTCTTGATGTTAAAGATGATGCCAGCCTGGATCTCTCCCGTTTTTCCCGTAAAGGCTACATTATGCCGGGGAGCTATCATCTCCAGGTGTTGGTCAATCAGAGTCAAATTGCCCAGGATAATGTTATTACGTATTCCGTTGATAATAACGATCCTGATAACACCTATCCCTGTTTATCGCCTGAACTGGTATCGCTGCTGGGGTTAAAACCTGAAATAGCAGATAAAATGATCTGGATAAATGCCGGTCAGTGTCTGCAACCAGATCAACTGGAAGGGATGGAAACCCAAACGGATTTAAGCCAGTCAACGCTGACGGTGATTATTCCGCAGGCCTATCTGGAATACAGCGATGAAGAGTGGGATCCACCTTCCCGCTGGGATGAAGGGATTCCCGGCGTATTATTTGACTACAACGTTAACAGCCAGTGGCGACATGCTGAACATGATGACGGCGATGAGTATGACATCAGCGGCAACGGCACGGTGGGTGCCAACCTCGGCGCGTGGCGTTTGCGCGCGGACTGGCAGGCTAACTATCGTCACGAAAATGACAGCGAAGATAAAGACAACTTTGGCTCCAGTTCCGAACAGAACTGGGACTGGAACCGCTATTACGCCTGGCGGGCGATCCCACAGCTCCGGGCGCAGCTAACGCTGGGCGAAGGATCGCTGGAATCCGATATTTTCGACGGCTTTAACTATGTTGGCGGCAGCCTTATCACCGACGATCAGATGTTACCGCCTAATCTGCGCGGCTACGCCCCGGATATATCAGGCGTGGCGCGCACCAACGCCAAAGTCACCGTGACCCAGCGCGGGCGGGTGATTTATGAGTCGCAGGTCCCGGCAGGGCCGTTTCGCATTCAGGATATTAATGAAACGGTATCCGGCGATCTACACGTCAAAATTGAAGAACAAAGCGGTCAGGTGCAGGAATATGACGTCAGCACCGCCTCCATTCCGTTTCTGACCCGTCCCGGCCAGGTGCGCTACAAGTTAGCAGCCGGGCGACCGCAGGACTGGGATCACAATATGGAAGGCGGCTTTTTCACCTCAGCCGAAGCCTCCTGGGGGATCGCTAACGGCTGGTCGCTGTACGGCGGTGCCATCGGTGAGCAGGATTATCAGGCGCTGGCGTTAGGACTGGGGCGCGATCTGGCGCTGCTGGGCGCGTTTTCCGTCGATGTCACCCATTCCCGTGCGACGCTGCCAGAGGGTAGCGCCTACGGCGACGGCACCATTCAGGGTAACTCGTTCCGTGCCAGCTACGCTAAAGATTTTGATGATATAGACAGCCGTCTGACGTTTGCTGGTTATCGCTTTTCCGAAGAAAACTACATGACGATGGACGAGTTTATCGATACGCATAATGACGATAACGATCGTCAGCGCACCGGCCACGATAAAGAGATGTATACCCTGACGTACAGCCAGAACTTTTCGGCAATAAACGTCAACGCCTATATCAACTACACCCATCGCACCTACTGGAATCAACCTAACCAGGACAGCTATAACCTGACGCTGTCGCACTATTTCGATGTCGGTGAGGTGCGCGGGATCAGTCTGTCGGTGAACGGTTTTCGCAACGAATATGACAATGAGCGTGATGACGGCGTGTACGTCTCGCTCAGTATTCCGTGGGGCAACAACCGCACGCTGAGCTACAACGGCTCCTTTAGCGATGACAACAACAGCAATCAGGTCGGCTATTACGAGCGCATTGACGATCGCAATAACTACCAGATCAACGCTGGTCGCGCGGATAACGGTGCGACTCTCGACGGCTACTACCGTCATCAAGCGAGCTATGCCGACATTGACGTCAGTGCGAACTATCAGGAAGGCGACTATACCTCCGGCGGGCTGAACATCCAGGGCGGCGCGACGCTGACTGCTAAAGGCGGGGCGCTGCACCGCACCAGCGTCAACGGCGGCTCGCGGCTGCTGGTGGATGTCGGCGATGAAGCGAACGTACCCATCTCCGGCTACAGCACGCCGGTATATACCAACGCGTTTGGTAAAGCCGTCATTGTCGACGTCAACGACTACTACCGCAACCAGGTGAAAATCGACATTACCCAGTTGCCGGAAGACGCGGAAGCAATCCTCTCCATCGCTCAGGCGACCCTGACGGAAGGGGCGATCGGTTATCGCCGCATGGAGGTGCTCAGCGGTAAAAAAGCCATGGCCAGTATCCGCCTGCGCGATGGCGGCACGCCGCCCTTCGGCGCAGAGGTTTACAACAGTCGCCAGCAACAGTTAGGGATCGTAGGTGAAGACGGCAGCGTTTATCTGATCGGCATTAACCCCGGCGAGCGGTTGCAGGTGACATGGGAAGGTAAAACGCAGTGTGAAGCGGCGTTGCCCGATCCGCTGCCGGGCGATCTGTTTAGCGGCCTGTTGCTGCCGTGCATCGGCGACGCTTCATCACCTGAGGCAACGCAGCCCGAAGAGAAACCATTACTCCAGCTTCATACGCAGCGGCGGACGTCTTCGACGCAACCCGAAGCGCTCTCTTCTCGTTATCCAACACATTGATTCAGGAAACCGCATTCATGATGCCATTAAAACGTTATAACCTGGCCGCTGTTTTGCTGCTTTTGCTGGGCGGCTACGGTAGCGCCCAGGCTGCCATCGCGCCCGATCGCACCCGCCTGGTGTTTCGCGGCGAAGATAAATCGATAAGCGTCGATCTGAAAAACGCCAACAGCAAACTGCCCTATCTGGCGCAGTCCTGGGTGGAAGATGAGAAGGGCGTCAAAATCACCTCGCCTTTAATCGTCGTCCCACCGGTCCAGCGCATTGAGCCGTCGGCAATCGGACAGGTCAAAATTCAGGGGATGCCGGCGCTGGCGTCGCTCCCTAAGGATCGGGAAACCCTTTTTTATTACAACGTGCGCGAAATTCCGCCGCAAAGCGACAAGCCCAATACGCTGCAAATCGCCCTGCAAACGCGCATCAAAGTTTTTTACCGCCCGCAGGCGCTATCGAAAATCGATATGCAGCATCCCTGGCAATACAAGATCACCCTTCAGCGTCAGGGCAATGGCTATCAGGTGAGCAATCCGACCGGTTACTACGTGGTGTTAAGCAACGCCAGCAACCGCATGGACGGCACACCAGCCAGAGGCTTTAGCCCTTTAGTGATTGCACCAAAAAGCAACGTGACGCTGGGAGGGGACGCCAGTGAATTAGGTCACTCGCCTGTGCTGACTTACGTCAACGATTATGGCGCGCGGTTACCGCTGATTTTTAACTGTACTGACAACAGTTGTGCGGTAGATGAAGCAAAAAGCAGAAAGTCGTAACCGACAAGGAGACGCAAGATGAGGCAATGGCGGTTACGGCTGGGCACGGTAACGTGTGCGGCCATGCTGAGTGCGGTCAGTATGCCGCTGGCAGCGGGAAGTAAGACGGTCAACATGACGCTGACGATAGTCGTTAATGCCGCGCCGCCCTGTACTGTGACCGGCGGTGAGGTGGAATTTGGCAATGTGTTGACGACGAAAGTGGATGGGGTGAATTACCGGCAGGCGGTGGGCTATCGCCTGAGCTGTAACGGCAGAGTGAGCGATTACCTGAAGTTACAGATTCAGGGGAATGCGGTGACTATCAATGGCGAGTCGGTATTGCAAACCGATGTCGATGGATTGGGTATCCGTCTGCAAACCGCCACGGATGGCGCGCTGATTTCACCCGGCAATACGCAATGGTTGTCATTTCAATACAGCGGCGGCAGCGGTCCGGCCATTGAGGCGATTCCCGTCAAAAATAATGGCGTAACGTTAACAGGTGGCGCGTTTAACGCAGGCGCCACGTTGGTGGTGGATTACCAATGAAAAAAATAGTTTTGACGATGTTAATGGGGGGCAGCCTTGCCGCACAGGCAGCCGATAATCTTAAGTTTCACGGCACATTAATTTCACCGCCGAATTGTACGATTAACAATGATCAGACGATCGACGTTGAGTTCGGTAACCTGCTGATTAATAAAATAGATGGTACGCGTTATGCGCAGAATGTTCCGTATGAGATCACCTGTGATTCAACGGTGCGCGATGAGACGATGGCGATGACCCTGACGCTAAGCGGTTCCGTGAGTGATTTTAATCCGGCGGCGGTAAACACCAGCGTGGCGGGGCTGGGGATTGAACTCAGGCAGAACGACCAACCCTTTACGTTGGGGTCCACCATTACTGTAAATGAGCAGTCGGCACCTGTTCTGAAAGCCATACCGGTTAAAAAGAGCGGAGCCTCGCTGACAGAAGGTGACTTCGATGCGACGGCAACATTACAGGTGGATTATCAGTAATGGTTAAAAAACAGACGTTATTACACGGCGTGGTCTTCATCCTCTGTGGGGCGCTGATATTGCCGGTCTCAGCGGCAGATAACCTGCATTTTTCCGGTAGCCTGGTGGCCAGTCCTTGCACGCTCACGATGCAGGGGACGGGGATTGCCGAAGTCGATTTTTCGTCGCTTGACAGTTCTGATTTCACTCCCGACGGCCAGTCTGCTCGTAAGCCTTTGGTGTTTGAACTCACGGATTGCGATTCGGCGCTGAGTAACGGGGTGCAGGTGACTTTCACTGGAACCGAAGCGACCGGAATGCGCGGTATCCTGGCCATCGATAGCCATTCAGGTGCTTTTGGGATCGGGATTGGTATTGAAACGCTATCCGGCGTTCCCGTGGGCATTAATAACGAAAGCGGTGCGGTATTTACGCTGGTGACGGGGAAAAATACGCTAAGCCTGAATGCCTGGGTACAACGTCTTCCCGGCGAGGACCTGATTCCGGGAACGTTCTTCGCAAGCGCACTAGTTACCTTTGAGTATTTATGATGAGAAGCATACAGATTTTATTTTTACTGTTGGCGGTCGTTTGTTGCCGTTCAATAGCGGCGGGACCCATGCTGAAAGCGACGTTTTCAAGCACCACGATGTATTATGGTATTGGCCCTAATAGCGACAAATCTATTGTGGCGGAGGTGACGATAGCGACTCCGGAGGGAGTGTACTATGGCTCCTGGAACCTTTCGGGACATCGTAAAGGAGAAACGCTAACCGCAGACTCCTGGTCTGGGCCAGAACCTGCGCCGAAGGTTGTATTGAAGGATTTTGATAACACTGTTTCGCGATCTGCGTGCAAGAATCTTCCCTCGAACTGGAGGGGGTGTGGTTCTTTTACCCTGGAGATTACGGTACAAAGCGATGATTATGGTTGCCCCTGGCTGGCGTCGAGCCATATCGTTGCTACCACTTTTATCACTAACGAAACGTATTCCCCGCCGGATACGCGCAGCTCAGTTTGCCCGAAAGTTCCCGTTGATACTTTTGATATCTCCTGGGATGCGAACGTTTCGAAACAGAAAACAACCCTCATGCTTGATGCCACCGGTGGCACGGTGAATCGCACGTTACATACCTATTTGATGGAGGGGGGGAAACTGTGCGATGGCAGCAAATTTGACAACCGTGGCGCTTATTGCCGTTTTGTCTCATCGGGTATTACGCTCAATGTGCTGGGCTGCGACCAGTCGAGCGTCACGACCAGCGCCGTTGATCATCCGATAACCGATGTTGAGCTTCATGACATTAATGTAGCGGTGAACACCCGCAACATTGGCTCCGGGCAGTTCACGTCGACCTGTAGCTTCCAGTATATTATTGATGAGCTTTAGGGGGGCTGGGTGTTTGGCGAAGATTCACGCTAACCTGGTATGAACCAAAAAAAAGCCGGGTGGCGGCTTCGCCTTACCCGGCCTACGTTGTTTCTGGACGTTCTCTTTTACAGTTTCGCAAACACCCGACGCGCGGCGTCGATGGTGTTATTGATATCTTCTTCACTGTGCGCCACGGACATAAAGCCTGCTTCGAACGCGGACGGTGCCAGATATACGCCTTCCTCCAGCATCAGGTGGAAGAAACGCTTAAAGCGTTCCACGTCGCACGCCATCACGTCCTGATAGCAGGTTACGCTATCAGCGTCGGTGAAGAAAATCCCGAACATGCCGCCGACATGGTTAACCACCAGCGGAATATTCGCTTCTTCGGCAGCTTCCAGCAAACCTTCCGCCAGACGGGTGGTGAGCTCATCCAGCGTTTCATGAATGCCGGGCTGGGCGACTTCATTCAGGCAGGCGAAACCGGCCGCCATCGCAATCGGGTTGCCGGAAAGGGTGCCCGCCTGGTAAACCGGGCCCGTCGGCGCCAGCGCATCCATTACATCGCGACGACCGCCAAACGCGCCTACCGGCATCCCGCCGCCGATGATTTTACCCAGACAGGTCAGGTCCGGCACGACGCCGTAGTAATCCTGGGCTCCGGCCAGCGCTACGCGAAAACCGGTCATTACTTCGTCGATAATCAGCAGCGCGCCGAACTCATCGCACAAGGCGCGCAGACCTGGCAGAAATTCCGGCAGCGGCGGGACGCAGTTCATATTGCCCGCTACGGGTTCGACGATGATACAGGCGATTTCCTGCGGATATTGTTCAAACGCCGCGCGCACTGACGTCAGATCGTTATAAGTGCAGGTCAGCGTATGTTTCGCGAAATCTGCCGGCACGCCCGGCGAGTTCGGCTGACCGAGCGTCAGCGCGCCAGAACCGGCTTTGACCAGCAGACAGTCTGCGTGGCCGTGGTAGCAGCCTTCGAATTTGATAATCTTATCGCGGCCAGTAAAACCACGCGCCAGGCGAATCGCGCTCATCGTCGCTTCGGTGCCGGAGTTCACCATGCGCACCATGTCCATGGTCGGCACCAGGTTGGTCACCAGTTCCGCCATTTTTACTTCCATTTCGGTTGGCGCGCCGAAGCTTAAACCGCGCTCCGCAGCTTCGATCACCGCATTGCGGATAGCCGGATGGTTATGCCCCAGTACCATTGGCCCCCAGGAACCGACATAGTCGATATATGCTTTGCCATCGACATCGTACAGATACGCGCCGTCCGCTTTTTCGATAAACAGCGGGGTGCCGCCCACGCCAGTGAAGGCGCGAACAGGGGAGTTCACGCCGCCGGGGATCAGCTCGCGGGCCGCGCTATAGAGATTTTCAGACTTACTCATGGAAAGATTCCTGGTTCGTAGAAAAAGTGAATACCCGCTATTCTAAGTTATTCAGAGAAGGTTATGAAAGTTTTACGCATTTGAAACAATACGATTTGCAGGGGATTTTCGCGGCGTTGGCGAGTAGAATGCCGACTTTAGATTTGTATTACCAATTAATGATCTTCTGATGAAAACAGACACTTCCACCTTTTTAGCTCAGCAAATTGTGCGTTTACGGCGCAGAGATCAGATTCGCCGGTTAATGCAGCGGGATAAAACGCCGCTGGCCATCCTGTTCATGGCGGCCGTTGTCGGCACGCTTACCGGACTGGTTGGCGTCGCCTTTGAAAAGGCGGTTTCCTGGGTACAAAACATGCGCATTGGCGCGCTGGTTCAGGTCGCGGACCATGCGTTTTTGCTTTGGCCGCTGGCCTTTATCCTTTCGGCGTTACTGGCGATGGTCGGCTACTTTTTGGTGCGAAAATTTGCGCCGGAAGCCGGCGGCTCGGGTATCCCGGAAATTGAAGGCGCGCTGGAGGAGTTACGTCCGGTGCGCTGGTGGCGCGTGTTGCCGGTGAAGTTTATCGGCGGGATGGGAACGTTGGGCGCAGGAATGGTATTAGGGCGCGAAGGGCCAACGGTGCAAATCGGGGGCAACCTGGGGCGCATGGTGCTGGATGTTTTTCGTATGCGCAGCGCCGAAGCGCGGCATACGTTGCTGGCGACCGGCGCGGCGGCGGGGCTCTCTGCGGCGTTTAACGCGCCGCTGGCGGGTATCCTGTTCATTATTGAAGAGATGCGCCCGCAGTTTCGCTACAACCTGATTTCGATTAAAGCGGTGTTTACCGGCGTCATCATGTCGAGCATTGTGTTCCGCATATTTAACGGCGAAGCGCCGATTATTGAAGTCGGCAAACTGTCTGATGCGCCGGTTAACACACTGTGGTTATACCTTATCCTCGGCATTATTTTTGGCTGCGTCGGGCCGGTATTTAATTCGTTGGTGCTGCGTACCCAGGATATGTTTCAGCGCTTTCATGGCGGCGAAATTAAAAAATGGGTGCTTATGGGCGGCGCGATCGGCGGCCTGTGCGGTATTCTGGGGTTGATTGAGCCGGAAGCGGCAGGCGGCGGATTTAACCTTATTCCTATCGCCGCGGCAGGTAATTTTAGCGTCGGGCTACTGCTGTTCATCTTTATTACCCGGGTGGTCACAACGCTGCTTTGCTTTTCTTCCGGCGCGCCGGGGGGCATTTTCGCCCCGATGCTGGCGCTGGGAACGCTGCTTGGTACGGCCTTCGGTATGGCGGCGGCAGTGCTTTTCCCGCAGTATCACCTGGAGGCCGGTACCTTTGCGATTGCCGGGATGGGGGCGCTGATGGCGGCGTCGGTGCGCGCCCCGTTGACAGGGATTGTGCTGGTGCTGGAGATGACCGATAACTATCAGCTCATTTTGCCAATGATTATCACCTGTCTTGGCGCGACACTATTAGCCCAGTTTTTGGGCGGGAAACCGTTATACTCAACCATCCTGGCGCGCACTCTGGCGAAGCAGGATGCGGAACAGGCGGCGAAAAACCAGAATGCGCCTGCGGGCGAGAATACTTGAACGAATTACCAGGGTATTAGATAATGACTGCCAATATTGGGTGAAAATTTATCCAATTACCGATGTCGTTTGGAGCAAAATATGAGTGATGACGTAGCGCTGCCGCTGCAGTTTACCGACGCAGCAGCGAATAAAGTAAAAAGTCTTATCGCTGACGAAGATAACCCGAATCTGAAACTGCGCGTGTATATCACCGGCGGTGGTTGCAGCGGCTTCCAGTATGGTTTTACCTTTGACGATCAGGTTAACGAAGGGGATATGACCATCGAAAAACAGGGCGTTGGCCTGGTGGTTGACCCGATGAGTTTGCAGTATCTGGTGGGTGGTTCGGTAGATTATACCGAAGGTCTGGAAGGTTCCCGCTTCATTGTAACCAACCCGAATGCGAAAAGTACCTGCGGGTGTGGCTCTTCCTTCAGCATTTGATTGCTGTTCGTTGTGCCGGATGGCGACGCGAGCGTCTTATCCGGCCTACAGGAAAGATGTTCCAGGCCCGATAAGCGTAGCGCCATCGGGCAAAACAATATCAACGTCCGTTTTCATCCAGGGCAAACGTCGGCAATTTCAAATGCCAGCGAATGGCCGCCAGCCGAATGAACAGCGTGACCACCATACCCATCATGCTGGCGCTTTCCAGCGGTACTGAAAACGTATAAAACGCGGTGGCGTGAACAATCCCGCCGATAATACAGGCCGTGGCATAGATTTCGGTGCGTAGGATCATGGGGATCTCGCGTGCCAGAACATCGCGAATAATCCCGCCGCCGACGCCGGTAATCACGCCCATACAGACAGCCACTAATGGCCCCGTTTCAGCGAGGAAGGCTTTATTCACCCCAATGCCGACAAACACCGCCAGCCCGACCGCATCCAGTACCGGCAACATCCATTTCGGTAGACGTCTTGGCTGGCGAACCAGTAGGATGGTCAGCATACTGGTGACCATGGCGACGACCAGGTCGGTAGGATCTTTAACCCAGAATACCGGGCCGTTATCCAGCGCCATATCGCGGATTGTCCCGCCGCCGACGGCAGTAACGACGCCGAGCACCAGGACGCCGAACGGATCCATACGTAATTTCCCGGCCAGCAACACGCCAGAGATAGCAAATACAGCCGTGCCTACAATATCCAGCCAATAGACGAGCATTGTCGAATCCCCACTGGGAGCCTGGTAAGACAGGCTCTAATTCACCTGTGAAAGCGCATTACAGAGTTGTTTTGCGGCGAGGATAATACGCGGGCTTGCGCGTTCAAACCAGTCGCTGTTAAGCGGAATAACCGGAATTTTTAACAGGTTTCCCCAGTATTGTTCAATTTTGAGAATTTCGCCCGCTTTTCCGGCCACGATAATGGCCTGGGGATGCCTTGCCAGCACCTGCTCACGGCTGACTTGCGGCCACGGCACGCGGCTGTCAGCAAAGACGTTTTCTCCGCCGCAGGTCGTCAAAACCTGATGTTGAATAGACCCTTTACCACTGGTAAACAGAGGATTCATGCCAAACTGAAGAAAGACGCGCTTTTTAGCTTTACCGGCATACTCGGCGTTGAGCGCGGCGTACTCGTTTAGCAATGTCTGCGCTGCCTGCTGAGCCTTTTCCGGCTGCGGGCTCCAGGCGGCCAGTTGACGGAGCGTGTCGGCGATCTGTTCGATGCTTACCGCGTCCACCCACATGACCTTAATACCTAATGACGTCAGTTGGTTTACCTGGCGTTCCGCATTACCGCCGCGCCAGGCGACGACCAGATCCGGCTTCAGCGCCACAATGCGTTCCAGATTCATTCCCTGCCAGGTAGAGACCTGTTCTATTTTTTGCGCTTCGGGCGGGTAGTCGGAATAGCTGCTGACGCCAACGGGCGTAATCCCGGCGGCAAAAGCAAGCTCCGTATTGGCGGGAGAGAGGGTAATGACGCGCGGCGCAGCGTAAAGCCACACCGGGAGCGTAAGCAGCAGGGCGACCAGCGCCCTGAACATTTGCTTAGCCATGCGCCAGTTTCTGTACCAGCGTTTCGACCATCAGAGTCGACTGTTTCGCCGCCACCGCGAGGAATTCGTCAAAGCTGAGGTGCGATTGCTGATCGGCCACGTCAGAGATAGCGCGTACCACCACGAACGGCACGTTGAAGTTATGGCAGACGTGGGCGATAGCGGTGGCTTCCATCTCTACGGCGACCGCGTCGGGGAAGTTATGCCGGATTTTCGCCAGCCCGACGGAGCCGTTAATAAACGCGTCGCCGCTAACAATAAGGCCGCGTACCGCGTTCAGATTCAGATCCCTGATGCAGGATTCCGCGGCGGCGATCAGCTTATCATCGGCCTTAAATCCAGCCGGACAGCCCGGTAATTGCCCGTATTCATAGCCGAAAGCGGTCACATCAGCGTCGTGGTAACGCGCTTCGTCAGAGACGACGATATCGCCGACCTTCAGCGTGGACGCCAGACCGCCTGCGGAACCGGTATTGATGATCACGTCCGGCTTGCAGTGCTCCAGAAGCAACGTTGCGCCCAGCGCCGCCGCGACTTTACCGATACCGGATTTCAGCAACGTCACTTCGGTGCCGTTCAACTGGCCAGTGTAAATTTCGCAGCCGCCCAGCGTAATCGTCTGACGGTTGTCAATTTTGTCACGCAGCAGCGTAACTTCTTCTTCCATTGCGCCAATGATGCCGATTTTCATAGATTTACTCGCGATAAGTCAGTTTTGGGGGCATAGTTTATCATGCGCTTATGGGGAAGCGCATTTCTCAGGCGGGGAGAGGATATGGCATCGATCGATTTCCGAAATAAAATTAACTGGCATCGTCGTTATCGTTCACCGCAGGGTGTAAAGACGGAGCATGAGATCCTGCGGATTTTTGAAAGCGATCGCGGGCGGATTATCAACTCTCCGGCTATACGCCGTTTGCAGCAAAAAACGCAGGTTTTCCCGCTGGAGCGCAATGCCGCGGTGCGTACTCGTCTGACGCATTCGATGGAGGTGCAGCAGGTGGGGCGTTATATCGCGAAAGAGATTTTAAGCCGCCTGAAAGAGCAAAACCGGCTGGAGGAGTACGGTCTGGATGCGCTGACCGGTCCCTTTGAAAGTATTGTAGAAATGGCCTGCCTGATGCACGACATCGGTAATCCGCCGTTCGGTCATTTTGGCGAAGCGGCGATCAATGACTGGTTTCGTCAGCGGCTGCATCCGGAAGATGCGGAAAGCCAGCCGCTCACGCATGATCGCTGTGTGGTTTCCTCGCTACGGTTACAGGAAGGCGAAGAAAATCTGAACGATATTCGCCGCAAAGTACGTCAGGATATCTGCCATTTTGAAGGCAATGCACAGGGAATTCGTCTGGTGCATACGCTCATGCGGATGAATCTTACCTGGGCGCAGGTTGGCGGAATTTTAAAATATACCCGTCCGGCATGGTGGCGAGGGCCGGTGCCGGATTCCCATCGCTATTTAATGAAGAAACCGGGCTATTATCTTTCTGAAGAGAAGTATATTGCGAGGTTACGTAAAGAACTGCAGTTAGCGCCTTACAGTCGCTTTCCATTAACGTGGATTATGGAAGCCGCAGATGATATTTCTTATTGTGTCGCCGATCTTGAAGACGCGGTAGAGAAAAGAATCTTTAGCGTTGAGCAGCTTTATCACCATTTATATCACGCGTGGGGCCACCATGAGAAGGATTCGCTGTTTGAGCTGGTGGTAGGAAATGCGTGGGAAAAATCACGCGCCAATACATTAAGCCGCAGTACCGAAGATCAGTTTTTTATGTATTTACGGGTAAATACATTAAATAAACTGGTGCCCTATGCCGCTCAGCGTTTTATTGATAATTTGCCGCAGATTTTTGCCGGTACCTTCAATCAGGCGTTACTGGAAGATGCCAGCGGTTTTAGCCGCCTGCTTGAACTCTATAAGAATGTGGCGGTTGAACATGTGTTTAGCCATCCGGATGTAGAACAGCTTGAACTACAGGGATACCGGGTGATCAGCGGGTTATTAGATATCTATCAGCCGCTATTAAGCTTGTCGCTTAACGACTTTCGCGAGCTGGTGGAAAAAGAACGGTTGAAACGCTTCCCCATAGAATCGCGCTTATTTCAGAAACTTTCTACGCGCCATCGTTTGGCCTACGTGGAAGTCGTCAGTAAATTACCCACGGATTCGGCGGAGTACCCGGTACTGGAATATTATTATCGCTGTCGGTTGATTCAGGATTATATCAGCGGGATGACTGACCTTTACGCATGGGATGAATATCGGCGTTTGATGGCGGTCGAACAGTAAATGGACTTTTGTAAAGATGGACAATAAATTTTTACTTTTTCCAGAAACTTTATTCCGGAACTTCGCGTTATAAAATGAATCTGACGTACACAGCAATTTTGCGTTACCTGTTAATCGAGATTGAAACACATGAAAAAAACCACATTAGCAATGAGTGCACTGGCTCTGAGTTTAGGTTTGGCATTGTCGCCTCTGTCTGCCACGGCGGCTGAAACGTCCTCTTCAGCAATGACTGCCCAGCAGATGCCAAGCCTGGCACCGATGCTCGAAAAAGTGATGCCATCGGTGGTCAGTATTAATGTAGAAGGTAGCACCACGGTGAATACGCCGCGTATGCCGCGTAATTTCCAGCAATTCTTTGGCGATGACTCCCCGTTCTGCCAGGACGGTTCTCCGTTCCAGAATTCTCCGTTCTGCCAGGGCGGCGGTAACGGCGGCAACGGCGGTCAACAACAGAAATTCATGGCGCTGGGCTCCGGCGTAATTATTGACGCCGCGAAGGGCTACGTCGTCACCAACAACCACGTGGTTGATAACGCCAGCGTGATTAAAGTACAGCTTAGCGATGGGCGTAAATTCGATGCTAAAGTGGTGGGCAAAGATCCGCGTTCTGATATCGCGCTGATTCAAATTCAGAATCCGAAGAACCTGACGGCGATTAAGCTGGCGGACTCCGACGCGCTGCGCGTGGGGGATTATACCGTCGCTATTGGTAACCCGTTTGGTCTGGGCGAAACGGTGACGTCAGGTATCGTTTCGGCGCTGGGGCGTAGCGGCCTGAACGTAGAAAATTACGAGAACTTTATTCAGACCGACGCCGCGATTAACCGCGGTAACTCCGGCGGCGCGCTGGTGAACCTGAACGGTGAGCTGATCGGTATTAACACCGCGATTCTGGCGCCGGACGGCGGCAACATCGGTATCGGCTTCGCTATCCCCAGTAACATGGTGAAAAACCTGACGTCGCAGATGGTGGAATACGGCCAGGTGAAACGCGGCGAACTGGGGATCATGGGGACTGAGCTGAGCTCTGAGCTGGCGAAAGCGATGAAAGTCGACGCCCAGCGTGGCGCGTTCGTCAGCCAGGTGATGCCGAATTCGTCCGCAGCGAAAGCGGGTATCAAAGCCGGGGATGTCATTACCTCGCTGAACGGTAAACCGATCAGCAGCTTTGCGGCGCTGCGCGCTCAGGTCGGCACTATGCCGGTCGGCAGCAAAATCAGCCTCGGTCTGCTGCGTGAAGGTAAAGCGATTACGGTTAATCTGGAACTGCAGCAGAGCAGCCAGAGTCAGGTTGATTCCAGCACCATCTTCAGCGGGATTGAAGGCGCTGAAATGAGCAATAAAGGCCAGGATAAAGGCGTTGTGGTGAGCAGCGTGAAAGCGAATTCACCCGCCGCGCAAATTGGCCTCAAAAAAGGTGATGTGATTATCGGCGCTAACCAGCAGCCGGTGAAAAATATCGCCGAACTGCGTAAGATTCTCGACAGCAAGCCGTCGGTTCTGGCGCTGAATATTCAGCGTGGTGATAGTTCTATTTATTTGCTGATGCAGTAATCACCTTTGTCCCCCTTCCGCCATGGAAGGGGGCAACACTTTTCTGTGAAACCCCCCACAACTCCATACTTATTTGCACCGTTTTGTGCATTTGCACAATGTCGAGACCTGTCATCTTCCTTATGCTTGTGCTCTGCTCACAGGAGGGATTTATGGCTGGCTGGCATCTTGATACCAAAATGGCGCAGGATATCGTGGCGCGCACTATGCGCATCATCGATACCAATATCAACGTAATGGATGCCCGCGGGCGTATTATCGGCAGCGGCGATCGGGAACGTATTGGTGAATTGCACGAAGGCGCGCTGTTAGTGCTGTCGCAGGGCCGGGTTGTGGATATTGACAACGCCGTGGCGCGACACCTGCACGGGGTGCGTCAGGGGATTAATCTTCCCTTACGTCTTGAGGGCGAAATTGTCGGCGTGATCGGCCTCACCGGCGAACCAGAGCATCTGCGTAAATATGGCGAACTGGTGTGTATGACTGCCGAAATGATGCTGGAGCAGTCGCGGTTAATGCACCTTTTGGCGCAGGATAGCCGTTTGCGCGAAGAGCTGGTGATGAACCTGATTCAGGCCGAAGAAAATACGCCGGCGCTGGTGGAATGGGCGCAGCGTTTGGGGATCGATTTGAACCAGCCGCGTGTGGCGGCGGTGGTGGAAGTCGACAGCGGCCAGCTTGGCGTCGATAGCGCAATGGCGGAACTTCAGCAGTTGCAGAATGCGCTTACCACGCCGGAGCGTAACAACCTGATAGCCATTGTTTCTCTCACCGAGATGGTGGTGCTCAAACCCGCCTTAAACTCGTTTGGTCGCTGGGATGCTGAAGATCATCGTAAGCGCGTAGAGCAGCTTATCTCGCGAATGAAAGAGAATGGTCAGCTACGTTTTCGCGTGGCGCTGGGCAATTACTTTACCGGGCCGGGCAGTATTGCACGTTCATACCGCACGGCGCGCACTACGATGATGGTCGGCAAACAGCGGATGCCAGAAAGCCGCAGCTATTTTTATCAGGATTTGATGCTGCCGGTTCTGTTAGATAGCCTGCGTGGCGGCTGGCAGGCCAATGAGCTGGCGCGCCCGCTGGTAAAACTCAAAGCGATGGATAACAACGGGTTATTACGTCGGACGCTGACGGCGTGGTTTCGCCATAATGTCCAGCCGCTGGCGACCTCTAAGGCGCTGTTTATTCATCGTAACACGCTGGAATATCGGCTAAATCGTATTTCGGAACTGACCGGGCTGGATTTGGGAAATTTTGACGATCGGCTGTTGCTGTATGTGGCGCTACAACTGGATGAACAGCGTTAAGCCCGGCGGCGCTACGCTTATCAGGCCTACCGGGATATATCTGTAGGCCGGATAAGGCGTAACACGTCGCCATCCGGCAACACACAGCTTACTTACGGGTAAGCTTGTCCAGATCGGCTTCGATTTCACTGATCTTATTCGCGACGACGCTTTCCAGATGGCGCAAGTCGTCGAGGATCTTACGTTTGAGATCGAGTTCTGAGCGGTCGCGCTGGCAGATTTGGTCCAGCTCGTCAATCACATAGCGTAGGTTAGGGCTAATCTCCTGTACTTCTTTATAACCCTGACCGATGCCATCGGCCACCACCGTTTTACGCTGGCGTGGATACTTAAACTTCACGCTTTTAGCAAAGAATTCACCTCTATCCTTTTGAAAATAGATTTTCAGGATATCGTTATTGGCTTCTTGCCGCAGGCTGTAACGATCGATTTCCTCAGGATTGGTAATGCCCAGACTTTTTAGATTGTCATACATAGCGGTATCCTTCATCACACTATAACTTTTGAATAATTAACGAAAAATTGGTTTTTCGCCACCAATGTATACAAAAAAAGCGTAGTTGATCGCAGAAGACGTCTCGGCAACGTCATGAGCAAAAGGGCGGCGGTTATTGATAGCTTAAGTAATTCAACGCGATATTCCGTTTATAGAGAAAGCGTTTGAGGTCAGTGTGGGAAATTGACCGGAGGCAGTGGTCGATAACCTTGAGAGGCGGAGTCTATGTCCGGAACGTATAATGCTACTATTCGCCGGGTGGTGGTTTCCGCCTGGATAGGAAACTCCATTGAATATTATGATTTTCTATTATACGGCCTGGCAAGCGCGCTGGTATTTGGCCCGCTTTTTTTTCCTGGCGCCAGCCCATTGACTGCAACGTTATCTTCTTTTGCCAGTTTCGGCGTGGGATTTATCTCCCGACCGCTGGGCGCGCTATTTTTTGGCAACAGGGGGGATACGCTTGGGCGTAAAAACACGTTATTAATCACGTTAGGCGGGATGGGCGCGGTCACGTTTCTCATCGGTTGCCTGCCTTCTTACGCCAGTATCGGCGCGCTGGCGCCTGCTTTACTGGTTATTCTGCGTTTTCTACAGGGATTTATGGTTGGAGGTGAATGGGGAGGCGCCATGTTGATGGTCGTGGAATATGCTGCTGGAAAGCACCGGGGGCGGTTAAGCGCGCTATCGCAAACAGGAGGACTCACGGGACAATTATTGGCGACAGGCGTATTTATAGTCGTGACCCAATTACCGAAGGAGGCGTTGTTATCGTGGGGATGGCGTATTCCTTTTCTGCTCAGTGCGCTTTTGGTGTTGCCTGGATTATATATGCGTCATCGTCTGGATGAGACGCCTGTCTTCCGTGCGTTTAAAAAGCAGCAGGCCATTAATCATAGGCAGCAAAGAGAAGAAAGGCCGGTGGTCAAAGTAGTACGAGAACAATGGCGCAGCATTTTGCTGATTATAATTCTGCGTTTTGCGGAAAGCGTTCCCTTTTTTCTTGCCACCGTCTTCGCGGTTTCCTGGGCGACGACGCAGCTTGGGATTGCCAGCCTGACTATTCTGTACATTGTAATGTTCACCTGTCTGCTGGCGTATCCCATGCACGTGCTATTTGGCATCATGTCGGATCGGCGTGGCTGCCGTCAGGTGTATATTTTCGGCGCGCTTTTTGTCGCGGCAATGGCTTTTCCCTTTTTCTGGCTGCTGGAAAGCCGTTCGCTCATACTGATGACAATGGGCTACGTTCTGCTTATTAACATTGGTCATAATTCACTGAATGCCGTGCAACCTTCTTTTTTCGCCGGACTGTTTCATCCGCCTGTACGCTACAGCGGTTCATCAATTGGCGCTCAGTTGGGGGCGGTTGTGGCAGGGGGATTCACGCCGTTTATCGCTAAAGCGTTAAGCGCAGTCTATGATAACAGTTGGACTTTGGTTGCCGGTTATGTCGTTTTGACTGCGCTGGCTTCGGCGTTTGCGGCAAAGATTGCGCCGGAAACCGTGTTACCGCATTCGCCGTAATGCAAAGGGGGGCTGTCGCCCCCGCTTTTCACTCGCTTAATCAATAGTGCGCAATAATTCGTTAATGCCCACTTTACCACGCGTTTTGGCGTCGACTTTTTTCACGATCACCGCGCAGTACAAACTGTACTTACCGTCTTTTGACGGCAGGTTGCCGGAAACGACCACGGAGCCCGCCGGTACGCGGCCATAGTGAACTTCACCGGTTTCGCGATCGTAGATTTTGGTGCTCTGGCCGAGGTATACGCCCATGGAAATGACGGAACCTTCTTCGACAATGACGCCTTCCACGACCTCAGAACGCGCGCCAATAAAGCAGTTGTCTTCAATGATGGTCGGGTTAGCCTGCAGCGGCTCCAGTACGCCGCCGATACCCACGCCGCCGGAAAGGTGAACATTTTTACCAATCTGCGCACAGGAACCCACTGTCGCCCAGGTGTCAACCATGGTGCCTTCGTCAACGTAGGCGCCGATGTTAACGTAAGACGGCATCAGCACGGTGTTGCGGGCGATAAATGCGCCCTGACGAACGGCCGCAGGCGGAACGACGCGGAAGCCTTCTTTCTGAAAACGCGCTTCGTCGTAATCAGCGAATTTCATCGGGACTTTATCGAAGTAGCGGCTTTCCGCACCGTCGATAACCTGGTTATCGTTAATACGGAAAGAGAGCAGAACCGCTTTCTTCAACCACTGGTGAGTGACCCACTGACCGTCGATTTTTTCTGCGACACGCAGCGCGCCGGAATCAAGTAGAGAAATGACCTGGTTTACTGCCTCTCGGGTCACGGTATCTACATTAGCCGGCGTAATATCGGCGCGGCGCTCAAAAGCGGTCTCAATAACGTTCTGTAACTGCTGCATTGTTAAACTCTTTCATATAAATAAACACACTACCCTTTATCGTTTGGATTGAGGGCCGCTGTCAACCGTTGTTGCACCTCAAGTTGCAGCACATTATTAAGTGCGCGCCGATCCGCTGTGGCGATTATGAATAAATCTTCTACTCGTTCACCAATGGTTGTAATTCGGGCGCCATGAAGCGAAATTCCCAGATCGGCAAAAATTTGTCCGACCCTGGCCAGCAGACCAGGCTGATCGAGCGCGATCAATTCCATGAATGATTTTCTGTCGGTATGGGTGGGCAAAAAATTGACTTCCGTTTCAACCGTAAAGTGCCGTAACTTTGCCGGTTGCCGACGCGGCTGCGGCGGCTGCCAGCTACGCTGCGTAATGGTCTGTTCAAGACCGGTGCGAATAACGTCATGGCGATCCGCCGCCAGCGGGCTGCCGTCTGGTTCCAGAACGATAAACGTATCCATTGCCATGCCGTCGCGAGTGGTAAAGATCTGCGCGTCATGGACGCTTAAATTACGCCTGTCCAGCTCGGCGCAGACGGCGGCAAACAGATAGGGTCTGTCCGGACTCCAGATAAAAATTTCGGTTCCGCCGCGCGTGGCCTGCGGACTGAGCAACACTAACGGTTGGCGCAGATCGTGCTGCAATAAATGGCGTGCGTGCCAGGCGAGCTGATTTGGACTATGACGAACAAAATAGTTAGCGCGACAGCGGGTCCAGATTTTGTGCAGCGCGGCTTCATCAATATTGTCCATTCGCAGCAGCGCCAGCGCCTGAAGCTGATGGTGACGCACGCGCTCACGCATATCCGGCGTATTTTGCATTCCACGCCTGAGCTGTTTTTCAGTGGCGAAGTACAGCTCGCGCAGCAGGCTCTGTTTCCAGCTATTCCACAAGGTTTCGTTGGTCGCGCAGATGTCCGCGACGGTCAGGCAGACCAGAAAACGCAGCCGTGTTTCGGTTTGCACCTCTTCGGCAAACTGCTTGATGACTTCCGGATCCTGGATGTCGCGGCGCTGGGCGGTGACTGACATTAGCAGGTGTTGGCGCACCAGCCACGCGACCAGTTGCGTTTCGCGTGAGTTCAAACCGTGCAGTTCGGCGAAGGTGAGTACATCCTGCGCGCCCAGTACGGAATGGTCGCCGCCGCGTCCTTTCGCAATATCGTGGAACAGCGCGGCGATCAGGATCAGTTCCGGATGGGGAAGCCGCGGCCAGAGATCGACGCATAGCGGATGGCGCTGGCGCGTCTCTTCTTTCGCAAAGCTCTCCAGTTTGAGCATTACGCGGATGGTGTGTTCATCCACCGTGTATGCGTGGAACAGGTCAAACTGCATTTGTCCGACGATGTGCGACCACTGCGGCATATAAGCCCACAGTACGCTGTGGCGATGCATGGGCAGCAGGCCGCGGCTGACCGCGCCGGGATGGCGCAGCATACTAAGAAACAGAGTGCGCGCCTCCGGGATGTAACACAGCGGTTGGCTCAGGTGGCGGCGGGCGTGGCGCAAGTGGCGTAATGTCGTAGAGTAAATGCCGGTGATCGCGCTATTGCGCACCATCATATAAAACATGCGCAGGATCGCTTGCGGTTCGCGGATAAACAGCGTGTCGTCACGCAGATCAATAAGCGTGCCGCGCAGTTGAAACTCATCGTCAACAGGACGCGGTTTTTCATCCGCAGGCAGCGCCAGAATCGCCTCGTCAAATAGCTGAAGCAGCATCTGATTAAGTTCGCTCACCCGACGCGTAACCCGGAAGTAGTCTTTCATCATTCGCTCAACCGGATCATTGCCCTCGCCGCTGTAGTTAAGGCGTTGAGCGACGCTTAACTGGCGGTCGAACAGCAGGCGGTTATCGTAGCGGCTGACCACCAGATGTAGCGCAAAGCGAATGCGCCACAGGATATGCAGGCATTCGTTGAGCTCCGCGCGCTCAGCCGGGGTTAAAAAGCCGAATCCCACCATCTCATCGAGCGAGGTAGCGCCGAAGTGACGTCGGGCGACCCACTGTAACGTATGGATATCGCGCAGGCCGCCGGGGCTGCTTTTAATATCCGGCTCCAGATTATAGCTGGTACCGTGATAGCGCTGGTGGCGCTGGTTCTGCTCTTCTACTTTGGCGGCGTAAAATTTGTCGGACGGCCAAAAACCTTCGCTGAAAATATGTTTTTGCAGTGCCAGAAACAGAGCGACATCACCGATCAGCAGGCGCGTTTCGATGAGGTTTGTCGCAACGGTTAAATCAGACAGACCTTCCAGCAGACACTCTTCCAGCGTACGTACGCTATGCCCGACATCCAGCTTGACGTCCCATAATAAAGTCAGCAGCTCGCCGACCTTTTGCGCCTGTTCATCGGGTAGCTTTTTGCGGCTTAAAATGAGCAGATCAATATCGGAAAGCGGATGCAGTTCGCCGCGTCCATAGCCGCCGACGGCGACCAGCGCCAGATCGGCAATCTGACCGAAACCGGCCTCAATCCACAGGCGTTGCAATAACTGGTCGATAAATTCGGTTCGGGCTTCAATAAGCTGTTCAGCACAAATGCCGCTGTCAAATGCCTCTCCCAGCCAGTGTTGAAAGATGTCGATGCGGGCTTTGATACCGGCGACGGTCAGTTCAGCGCGCGGCCAGACGCCAGGGTTTTGCGGCTGGTCAGGGAGGGTGGGGAGTGCGGTATTCGCGTGCTGTTCAGGAAGAGTATTCATATGCGCCACCCATTAAAAAGCCGGATGGTAGCGTGAACGCCTTATCCGGCCTACGTATTTACTCTTCATCCTTCAAGTTGCTTCTACGTTGGCTGCGCTCGTTCACTCCAGTCACGTACTTATGTACGCTCCTGAAGATTCACTCTCTTGCCGCCTTGAGGCAACTCGAATGATTTTGAGTAAAGGTGTAATTTGTAGGCCTGATAAGATGCGAAGGCATCGCCATCAGGCAAAACATTATTCGTCGTGTGTGATGATCGCCGGGATGGTGTCATCTTTACGCAGCGTCAGAATTTCACAGCCGTTTTCCGTTACCACAATAGTATGCTCGTACTGAGCAGACAAGCTGCGGTCTTTGGTTTTTACCGTCCAGCCGTCTTTCATGGTGCGGATACGGTAATCCCCGGCGTTCAGCATCGGTTCAATGGTAAAGGTCATGCCAGGCTGCAACACGACGCCGCCATCGTCTGCATCATAATGCAGCACCTGCGGTTCTTCATGGAAGCCGCGACCAATACCGTGTCCGCAGTATTCACGTACCACGGAGAAACCTTCGCCTTCGGCATATTTCTGGATGGCGGCGCCAATGGTGCGCAGGCGGATGCCCGGTTTCACCATTTTGATGCCCAGATACAGGCTCTCTTGCGTGACGCGGCACAGACGCTCGCCCAGAATGGTCGGTTTGCCGACGATAAACATCTTCGAGGTATCGCCGTGGAATTCATCTTTAATCACGGTCACGTCGATGTTGACGATATCACCATCTTTCAGATGTTTAGCGTCATCCGGAATGCCGTGGCACACCACTTCATTAATAGAGATACAGACGGATTTCGGATAGCCGTGGTAGCCGAGGCAGGCGGAGATCGCGTGTTGTTCGTTAACTATGTAATCGTTACAGATACGGTCCAGTTCGCCGGTGGTGACGCCCGGTTTGATATACGGTTCGATCATTTCCAGCACTTCGGCTGCCAGACGGCCCGCGACGCGCATTTTTTCGATGTCTTCAGATGTCTTGATAGAGATAGCCATGAATTCTGTCCATCAGTGCCGATGATTTCGGCAATAATTGTGTAAGTGCTGACAATGGTATCAGTCAGGGGTGTACCCTGCCAAATTGAGAATCATTCTGAACTTCGCCTTTCGTGCCACAGGTGCGTTGGCGACATTTTTTCACCCCAGTCACTTACTGGCCGTAAGCTCCCGGGAATTCAAAAATTTGCCGTCTGCCTGTAACACGAAATTCATCGTTCAATTCAGCACTGAGTGCCAACAATTATTGGTGTCGGTGGCGTATTTGTGGTATAAAGCGCGCCGGACTTCCGATCCATTCGAAGACTACACACGATGGACGGGAGCGACAAATCTCACTTTGTGTAACAACACACACGTATCGGCACATATTCCGGGGTGCCCTTTGGGGTCGGTAATATGGGATACGTGGAGGCATAACCCCAACTTAATCTATAGAGGTTTTAAATCATGGCAACTGTTTCCATGCGCGACATGCTCAAGGCTGGTGTTCACTTTGGTCACCAGACCCGTTACTGGAACCCGAAAATGAAGCCTTTCATCTTCGGCGCGCGTAACAAAGTTCACATCATCAACCTTGAGAAAACTGTACCGATGTTCAACGAAGCTCTGGCTGAACTGAACAAGATCTCTGCTCGTAAAGGTAAAATCCTTTTCGTTGGTACTAAACGCGCTGCAAGCGAAGCGGTGAAAGAAGCTGCTAACAGCTGCGACCAGTTCTTCGTGAACCATCGCTGGCTGGGCGGTATGCTGACTAACTGGAAAACAGTTCGTCAGTCCATCAAACGTCTGAAAGACCTGGAAACTCAGTCTCAGGACGGTACTTTCGAAAAGCTGACCAAGAAAGAAGCGCTGATGCGTACTCGTGAGCTTGAGAAACTGGAAAACAGCCTGGGCGGTATCAAAGACATGGGCGGTCTGCCGGACGCTCTGTTCGTTATCGATGCTGACCACGAGCACATTGCTATCAAAGAAGCGAACAACCTGGGTATCCCGGTATTTGCTATCGTTGATACCAACTCTGATCCGGACGGCGTTGACTTCGTTATCCCGGGTAACGATGACGCAATCCGTGCTGTTAGCCTGTACCTGGGCGCTGTCGCTGCAACCGTTCGTGAAGGCCGTTCTCAGGATCTGGCTTCCCAGGCGGAAGAAAGCTTCGTAGAAGCCGAGTAATAAGGCTTGATAACTCCCTAAAATAGTTCGAGTTGCAGGAAGGCGGCAAGCTCGAGAATTCCCGGGAGCTTACATCAGTAAGTGACCGGGATGAGCGAGTGAAGGCAACGCGCCTGCGGCTCGAAATATGAAGGGGAGAGCCCTTATAGACCAGGTAGTATCACGTTTGGTTAGGGGGCCTGTATATGGCCCCCTTTTTCACTTTTATATCTGTGCGGTTTGATGCCGGGCAGATCAAATCTTTCGAGGATTTTAGAATGGCTGAAATTACCGCATCCCTGGTAAAAGAGCTGCGTGAGCGTACCGGCGCAGGCATGATGGATTGCAAAAAAGCGCTGACTGAAGCGAATGGCGACATTGAGCTGGCAATCGAAAACATGCGTAAGTCCGGCGCTATCAAAGCGGCGAAAAAAGCAGGCAACGTGGCTGCTGACGGCGTAATCAAAACCAAAATCGACGGCAACGTCGCTTTCATTCTGGAAGTTAACTGCCAGACTGACTTCGTGGCTAAAGATGCTGGCTTCCAGGCATTTGCTGACAAAGTGCTGGACGCCGCTGTTGCTGGCAAAATCACTGACGTAGAAGTCCTGAAAGCGCAGTTCGAAGAAGAGCGCGTTGCTCTGGTAGCGAAAATCGGCGAGAACATCAATATTCGTCGCGTCGCTTCCCTGGAAGGCGACGTTCTGGGTTCTTACCAGCACGGTGCGCGCATCGGCGTTCTGGTTGCCGCTAAAGGCGCTGACGAAGAGCTGGTTAAACAGCTGGCGATGCACGTTGCGGCAAGCAAGCCGGAATTCGTTAAGCCGGAAGACGTGTCTGCTGACGTGGTAGAGAAAGAGTACCAGGTACAGCTGGACATCGCGATGCAGTCCGGTAAGCCGAAAGAAATCGCAGAGAAAATGGTTGAAGGCCGCATGAAGAAATTCACCGGCGAAGTTTCTCTGACTGGTCAGCCTTTCGTCATGGAACCGAGCAAATCTGTTGGCCAACTGCTGAAAGAGCACAACGCTGACGTGACTGGCTTCATCCGCTTTGAAGTGGGCGAAGGCATTGAGAAAGTCGAGACTGACTTTGCAGCAGAAGTTGCTGCGATGTCTAAGCAGTCCTGATTTTCCTGAGGAGCCGCCTGAGGGCGGCTTCTTTTTGCGCCTCTCTTGTAAAATCAGCCGACGCCTGGCGTCTGCGCTGAAATGCGACGTACAATGTCGCCGGAATTAACTCATATCAATCGTTGACAGTCTCAGGAAAGAAACATGGCTACCAATGCAAAACCCGTCTATAAACGCATTCTGCTTAAATTAAGCGGCGAAGCTCTGCAGGGTACGGAAGGCTTCGGTATTGATGCAAGCATACTGGATCGTATGGCTCAGGAGATCAAAGAACTGGTTGAACTGGGTATTCAGGTTGGTGTGGTGATTGGCGGTGGTAACCTGTTCCGTGGCGCGGGTCTGGCAAAAGCGGGGATGAACCGCGTTGTGGGCGACCACATGGGCATGTTGGCCACCGTCATGAACGGCCTGGCAATGCGTGATGCGCTTCACCGCGCCTATGTGAACGCCCGCCTGATGTCGGCAATTCCTTTAAACGGCGTGTGCGACAACTACAGTTGGGCCGAGGCGATTAGCCTGCTGCGTAATAACCGTGTTGTGATTCTGTCTGCAGGTACGGGTAACCCGTTCTTCACTACCGACTCTGCGGCCTGTCTGCGCGGGATCGAAATTGAAGCGGATGTCGTACTGAAAGCGACCAAAGTGGATGGCGTATTCACTGCCGATCCGGCAAAAGATCCTTCCGCGACCATGTACGATCAGCTGACCTACAGCGAAGTGCTGGATAAAGAGCTGAAAGTGATGGATCTGGCGGCGTTCACGCTGGCTCGTGACCACAAACTGCCGATTCGTGTTTTCAACATGAACAAACCGGGCGCGCTGCGTCGTGTGGTGATGGGCGAAAAAGAAGGGACGTTAATCACGGAATAATTCCCGTGAGCGCCAAATACGGGTAAGATTCTGTTCTATTGACGGGTCTTATTACCTGGCAGAAATTAAACGAGACTATACTTAGCACATCTTTATATTGTGTGACCGTCTGGTCTGACTGAGACTAGTTTTCAAGGATTCGTAACGTGATTAGCGATATCAGAAAAGATGCTGAAGTACGCATGGAAAAATGCGTTGAAGCGTTCAAAACCCAAATCAGCAAAGTGCGCACGGGTCGTGCTTCTCCCAGCCTGCTGGATGGTATTGTCGTAGAATACTATGGCACTCCGACCCCGCTGCGTCAGTTGGCAAGCGTAACGGTAGAAGACTCCCGTACCTTAAAAATTAACGTGTTTGACCGTTCTATGGGGCCAGCCGTTGAAAAAGCGATCATGGCGTCAGACCTCGGTTTGAATCCAAGCTCTGCGGGCACCGACATTCGCGTTCCGCTGCCGCCGCTGACCGAAGAACGTCGTAAAGATCTGACGAAAATTGTCCGTGGCGAAGCGGAGCAGGCGCGTGTCGCCGTTCGTAACGTCCGTCGTGATGCGAACGATAAAGTAAAAGCTCTGCTGAAAGATAAAGCGATCAGTGAAGATGACGATCGTCGCTCTCAGGAAGAAGTACAGAAAATGACCGACGCGGCAATTAAGAAAGTTGATGCGGCGTTGGCAGATAAAGAAGCAGAACTGATGCAGTTCTGATTGATCTGTACGCAGATATAAACTCATTCCACCGCTAACCTGGCGGATGAGTGGTGTACAAAGCGCCGCGCAGAAGACATTATCAGGTCTCCTGTGCGGCGTTTTGCTTTTTATTCCGTTTCAACACTTCTGGACGTTTCATGAAGCAATTAACCATTCTGGGCTCGACCGGCTCTATTGGTTGCAGCACACTGGACGTGGTGCGCCATAATCCTGATAGCTTCCGCGTTATCGCGCTGGTGGCGGGTAAAAATGTCGCCCGCATGGCGGAGCAGTGCCTGGAGTTCTCGCCGCGTTATGCCGTGATGGACGATACGTCGAGCGCAGAACAGCTCAAAATAATGCTTCAGCAGCATGGCAGCCGCACCGAGGTTCTGAGCGGTCAGCAGGCTGCCTGTGAGATGGCGGCGCTTGATGAGGTCGGGCATGTGATGGCGGCCATTGTGGGCGCGGCTGGTTTACTGCCGACCCTGGCGGCGATTCGCGCAGGGAAGACGATTCTGCTGGCGAATAAAGAATCGCTGGTGACCTGCGGGCGGCTGTTTATGGACGAAGTAAAACGCAGCAACGCCCGGCTTTTACCCGTCGATAGCGAACATAACGCGATTTTTCAGAGTTTGCCGCAATCTATTCAGCATAATCTGGGATACGCTGACCTTGAGCAAAATGGCGTAACGTCGATTTTGCTTACCGGGTCTGGTGGCCCGTTTCGTGAAACGCCAATGTGCGATCTGGCAGCGATGACGCCGGATCAGGCATGTCGTCATCCGAACTGGTCGATGGGGCGAAAAATCTCCGTCGACTCCGCCACCATGATGAATAAAGGTCTGGAATACATTGAAGCGCGTTGGTTATTTAATGCCAGCGCACGTCAGATGGAAGTGTTGATCCATCCGCAATCGGTCATTCATTCGATGGTGCGTTATCAGGACGGCAGCGTCCTGGCGCAGCTTGGAGAACCTGACATGCGTACGCCTATTGCGCATACGATGGCATGGCCGAATCGCGTCACGTCCGGCGCGCAGCCGCTTGATTTTTGCAAACTCAGCGCGCTGACGTTTAGCGCGCCAGATTATCAGCGTTATCCGTGCCTGAAGCTGGCGATGGAGGCGTTTGAGCAAGGTCAGGCGGCAACGACGGCGCTCAATGCGGCAAACGAAATCACCGTTGCCGCGTTTCTGGCGCAACAGATTCGTTTTACCGATATCGCCGGGCTCAATTTAGCGGTGCTGGAGAGGATGGATTTACAGGAACCGGCAAGCGTTGAGGACGTATTGCAGGTTGACGCCATCGCGCGTGAAGTAGCCAGAAAACAAGTGATACGGCTCTCACGCTGACGATTATCCCGCGACAGAAGATCGTGCTATTTGTTAGCGTTGGGCTTCGGTGATATAGTCTGCGCCACCTGATCGCAGGTTTTTGGCTTTTTTCGGTCAGGTTAGCCGTGGTTTTACACGGCTTTTTTGTGGATACACAAAATCATTCAGGGCGCATCGGGACGGCAGGCGAATACGTTCCCGGCGTGCGCAGACAGCGCACGACAGGGGCGATGACGCGCAGTCATCCGCGAAGCGAATCGAAGAGAATGTGTATAAAGGCTTCAGTATTCCTGAGTACCGCTAAATCCTTTCAGGGACAAAAAACGCGTTATGTTGTCTGCAACTCAACCAGTAAGCGAAAATTTGCCAGCGCATGGCTGCCGTCATGTTGCAATAATTATGGATGGCAATGGTCGCTGGGCGAAAAAGCAAGGGAAGATCCGGGCCTTTGGGCATAAAGCCGGGGCGAAGTCCGTCCGGCGAGCGGTCTCTTTTGCTGCCAATAACGGTATTGATGCGTTAACGCTGTATGCCTTTAGTAGTGAAAACTGGAACCGACCGGCGCAGGAAGTGAGCGCGTTAATGGAGCTGTTTGTGTGGGCGCTGGATAGCGAAGTCAAAAGCCTGCACCGCCATAACGTTCGCCTGCGTATTATCGGCGATATCAGCCGATTCAACTCACGTTTACAAGAACGTATTCGCAAATCAGAAGCGCTTACCGCCCATAATACGGGGCTAACGCTGAATATCGCTGCGAATTACGGCGGACGTTGGGATATTGTCCAGGGAGTCCGACAACTGGCGGAACAGGTGCAGGCTGGAGTGCTGCGCCCCGATCAGATTGATGAAGAGAGACTAGGCCAGCAAATCTGTATGCATGAGCTGGCGCCTGTGGATTTAGTAATTAGGACTGGGGGAGAGCATCGCATTAGTAACTTTTTGCTTTGGCAAATTGCCTATGCCGAACTTTACTTTACGGATGTTCTTTGGCCCGATTTCGATGAACAAGACTTTGAAGGTGCGCTGCATGCCTTTGCTAATCGAGAGCGTCGTTTCGGCGGTACCGAGCCTGGTGATGACAAAGCCTGATGGGGGTTGCTTTTGCTGAAGTATCGCCTGATTTCTGCTTTTGTGTTAATACCCGCGGTCATCGCTGCGCTTTTTTTATTGCCGCCGGTGGGGTTCGCCATTATTACGCTGGTTGTCTGTATGCTGGCCGCGTGGGAATGGGGACAGTTAAGCGGTTTCGCCGCGCGTTCACAGCGGGTTTGGCTGGCGGTGCTGTGTGGTCTGTTATTGGCGCTGATGCTATTTTTGTTGCCTGAGTATCATCACAACATTCGTCAACCGCTGGTTGAGATGTCGCTTTGGGCATCGTTAGGATGGTGGGTTGTCGCGCTACTGCTGGTGCTATTTTATCCCGGTTCGGCGGCAATCTGGCGCAACTCAAAAACATTGCGTCTCATTTTCGGTTTGTTAACTATTGTGCCATTTTTCTGGGGCATGCTGGCGCTGCGCGCCTGGCACTATGACGAGAATCATTACAGTGGCGCAATATGGCTACTCTATGTCATGATCCTGGTCTGGGGAGCGGACTCTGGCGCGTATATGTTTGGTAAATTATTTGGCAAACATAAGCTGGCGCCGAAGGTTTCCCCGGGTAAAACCTGGCAAGGGTTTATCGGCGGGCTTGCTACGGCTGCCGTGATCTCATGGGGTTACGGTATGTGGGCGAATCTGAATGTTGCGCCTGTTATCTTGCTGATTTGCTCTGTGGTGGCGGCTCTGGCTTCTGTACTGGGCGACCTCACCGAGAGTATGTTTAAGCGCGAAGCAGGAATTAAGGATAGCGGCCACTTGATTCCAGGCCATGGCGGCATTCTGGACCGAATTGACAGCCTGACGGCTGCCGTACCGGTCTTTGCTTGCCTGTTGTTACTGGTGTTCAGGACGCTCTAACGGAAGGTTTTATGCTGAGTATTCTCTGGAATCTGGCTGCATTCATCATCGCACTGGGCGTGCTGATCACTGTGCATGAATTTGGTCATTTCTGGGTTGCCCGGCGCTGCGGTGTGCGAGTTGAGCGCTTTTCCATCGGTTTTGGCAAAGCGCTCTGGCGTCGTACCGATCGGTACGGCACCGAGTATGTCATCGCCCTGATCCCGCTGGGCGGCTACGTCAAAATGCTGGATGAACGCGCCGAACCGGTAGCGCCGGAATTGCGTCGTCACGCCTTCAATAACAAAACGGTGGGCCAGCGCGCCGCAATTATTGCCGCAGGTCCGGTTGCGAACTTCATTTTTGCTATCTTTGCTTACTGGCTGGTCTTTATCATCGGCGTCCCTGGCGTTCGTCCGGTCATTGGCGAAATAACGCCCAACTCGATTGCTGCGCAGGCGCAAATTGCGCTTGGTACGGAACTTAAAGCCGTTGATGGTATCGAAACCCCTGATTGGGATGCCGTGCGTTTACAACTGGTGTCCAAAATTGGCGATCAGCAGACGACGGTGAGCGTCGCGCCGTTTGGTAGCGACCAGCGGCAGGACAAAACGCTTGATTTACGTCACTGGGCATTTGAGCCTGATAAGCAAGATCCTGTATCTTCTTTAGGGATTCGGCCCCGCGGGCCACAGATTGAACCGGTACTGTCAGAAGTGCAGGCGAATTCCGCAGCCAGTAAAGCGGGTTTGCAAGCGGGCGACAGGATCGTTAAAGTCGATGGTCAGCCGTTAACGCAGTGGATGAAATTCGTGACGTTTGTACGCGATAATCCCGGTAAGCCGTTAGCGTTAGAGATTGAAAGGCAGGGGAGCGCCTTGTCGTTGACGTTAACGCCGGATACGAAATCGGTTAACGGAAAGGCGGAAGGGTTTGCAGGCGTGGTGCCTAAAATTATTCCTCTGCCGGAAGAGTACAAGACTATACGCCAGTATGGGCCCTTCAGCGCCATCCTCGAAGCCACGGATAAGACGTGGCAGTTGATGAAGCTGACGGTCAGTATGCTGGGTAAATTGATAACCGGTGATGTGAAACTGAACAACCTCAGTGGGCCGATTTCTATCGCTCAGGGGGCTGGGATGTCAGCGGAGTTCGGGGTGATTTATTACCTGATGTTCCTTGCGCTAATCAGCGTGAACTTAGGGATAATTAACCTGTTTCCGCTGCCCGTTCTTGACGGGGGTCATCTGCTGTTCCTGGCGATTGAAAAGCTTAAGGGCGGGCCGGTATCCGAGCGGGTTCAAGACTTTAGTTATCGCATTGGCTCGATTTTGCTGGTGTTGTTAATGGGGCTTGCACTTTTCAATGATTTCTCTCGGTTGTAAGAGAGTTAGTTAGGAAGAACGCATAATAACGATGGCGATGAAAAAGTTGCTCATAGCGTCGCTGCTGTTCAGCAGCGCCACCGTATACGGTGCTGAAGGGTTCGTAGTGAAGGACATTCATTTCGAAGGCCTGCAGCGAGTCGCCGTTGGTGCGGCTCTCCTCAGTATGCCGGTGCGCACAGGCGACACGGTTAATGATGAAGATATCAGTAACACCATTCGCGCTCTGTTCGCCACCGGCAACTTTGAGGACGTCCGCGTCCTGCGCGATGGTAATACCCTTCTGGTTCAGGTAAAAGAACGTCCGACCATTGCCAGCATCACTTTCTCCGGGAACAAGTCGGTGAAAGATGACATGCTCAAGCAAAACCTCGAAGCGTCTGGCGTACGTGTTGGCGAGTCTCTGGATCGCACCACGTTGTCTGATATCGAAAAAGGTCTGGAAGACTTTTACTATAGCGTAGGTAAATACAGCGCCAGCGTTAAGGCGGTCGTCACGCCGCTACCGCGCAACCGTGTTGATCTTAAACTGGTGTTCCAGGAGGGCGTATCGGCGAAGATCCAACAGATCAACATCGTCGGTAACCATGCCTTTAGCACCGAAGAACTCATTTCTCATTTCCAACTGCGTGACGAAGTGCCGTGGTGGAACGTCGTCGGCGATCGTAAATACCAGAAACAGAAGCTGGCGGGCGACCTTGAAACCTTGCGCAGCTACTATCTGGATCGCGGCTACGCGCGTTTCAATATTGACTCCACGCAAGTGAGTCTGACGCCGGATAAGAAAGGGATCTACATCACCGTCAATATCACCGAAGGCGATCAGTACAAGCTTTCCGGGGTTCAGGTGAGCGGTAACCTGGCCGGACATTCCGCTGAAATTGAGAGCCTGACCAAAATCGAGCCAGGCGAACTCTATAACGGCACCAAAGTGACCAAAATGGAAGATGATATCAAGAAGCTTCTGGGGCGCTATGGCTATGCCTATCCGCGCGTTCAGTCGCAGCCTGAAATCAATGATGCCGACAAAACCGTTAAATTACGCGTAAATGTGGATGCGGGTAACCGTTTCTACGTGCGTAAGATTCGCTTTGAAGGGAACGACACGTCTAAAGACTCCGTTCTGCGTCGCGAAATGCGTCAGATGGAAGGCGCATGGTTGGGCAGCGATCTGGTCGACCAGGGTAAAGAACGTCTGAACCGTCTGGGTTACTTTGAAACCGTCGATACTGATACTCAGCGTGTTCCGGGCCGTCCGGATCAGGTTGATGTGGTGTACAAGGTGAAAGAGCGCAACACCGGTAGCTTTAACTTCGGTATCGGTTACGGTACAGAAAGCGGCGTTAGCTTCCAGGCCGGCGTTCAGCAGGACAACTGGTTAGGTACCGGTTATTCCGTGGGGATTAACGGTACCAAAAACGACTACCAGACCTACAGCGAACTGTCCGTTACTAACCCATACTTTACCGTTGACGGCGTGAGCCTCGGTGGTCGTATCTTCTATAACGACTTTGAAGCGGATGATGCCGACCTGTCCGACTATACCAACAAGAGTTACGGTACGGATGTGACGCTTGGCTTCCCCATCAACGAGTACAACACGTTGCGTGCTGGTCTGGGTTATGTCCATAACAAACTGTCCAACATGCAGCCGCAGATCGCGATGGATCGTTATCTTGAATCGATGGGCGACCCTGATGCCAGCGATTTTGCTGCCGACGACTTCACCTTTAACTACGGCTGGACCTATAACAAGCTTGACCGTGGTTATTTCCCGACGGACGGCTCGCGAGTCAACCTGACGGGTAAGGTGACGATCCCAGGTTCCGACAACGAATACTACAAAGTGTCGCTGGATACCGCGACCTATGTGCCTATCGATAACGATCACAAGTGGGTGGTTCTGGGGCGTACTCGTTGGGGTTACGGCGATGGTTTAGGCGGCAAGGAAATGCCGTTCTATGAGAACTTCTATGCCGGTGGTTCCAGTACCGTGCGTGGTTTCCAGTCGAATACTATCGGCCCGAAAGCGGTCTATAAAAATGGCGCCCACACTAGTTGGGACGATAATGATGATTACGAAGACTGTACTCAGGAATCAGGCTGTAAATCAGATGATGCGGTAGGTGGTAATGCCATGGCTGTCGCCAGCCTGGAATTTATTACCCCGACGCCGTTCATCAGCGAAAAGTATGCCAACTCGGTTCGTACCTCCTTCTTCTGGGATATGGGTACCGTTTGGGATACGAACTGGGATCCGTCATCTGCGCCGTCAGATGTACCGGATTACAGCGATCCAGGCAACATCCGTATGTCCGCGGGTATCGCATTACAATGGATGTCCCCATTGGGGCCGTTGGTCTTCTCCTACGCCCAGCCGTTTAAAAAGTACGATGGAGACAAAGCCGAGCAGTTCCAGTTTAACATTGGTAAAACCTGGTAATTGTTCACTGCAAAGGAATGCATTGGTAGTGTAGCGATGACTTTTGGCGATGCCCCCAGGGATCGCCAGGCCACGCAAAGAGCTGTACCTTCGGGTGCAAATGGGATGGTAAGGAGTTTATTGTGAAAAAGTGGTTATTAGCTGCAGGTCTTGGTTTGGCGATGGTAACGTCCGCACAGGCTGCTGACAAAATTGCAATCGTCAACATGGGTAATCTGTTCCAACAGGTTGCGCAGAAGACGGGTGTATCCAATACACTGGAAAACGAATTTAAAGGCCGTGCGGCTGAACTGCAAAAAATGGAAACCGATCTGCAATCTAAAATGCAGCGTCTGCAATCCATGAAAGCAGGTAGCGATCGTACTAAGCTGGAAAAAGACGTGATGTCTCAGCGCCAGACTTTCGCACAAAAAGCGCAGGCTTTTGAGAAAGATCGCGCTCGTCGTTCCAACGAAGAACGCAACAAACTGGTGACTCGTATCCAGACTGCGGTGAAAAAAGTGGCTAACGACCAGAGTATCGATCTGGTGGTAGACGCAAACACCGTTGCTTACAACAGCAGCGATGTGAAAGACATCACCGCTGACGTACTGAAACAGGTTAAATAAGTAATGCCTTCAATTCGACTGGCTGACTTAGCAGAACAGTTGGATGCAGAATTACACGGTGATGGCGATATCGTCATCACCGGCGTTGCGTCCATGCAATCTGCAACAACAGGCCACATTACGTTTATGGTAAATCCTAAGTACCGTGAACACTTAGGTTTATGCCAGGCTTCTGCGGTTGTCATGACGCAGGACGATCTTCCTTTTGCCAAGAGCGCGGCGCTGGTAGTTAAAAATCCCTACCTGACCTACGCGCGCATGGCGCAAATTTTAGATACTACGCCGCAGCCCGCGCAGAATATCGCGCCAAGCGCCGTGATTGATGCGACGGCAACGCTGGGTAGCAATGTTTCAGTCGGCGCGAATGCGGTGATTGAATCTGGCGTACAACTGGGCGATAACGTGGTTATCGGCGCAGGCTGTTTCGTCGGAAAAAATAGCAAAATCGGGGCGGGTTCACGCTTGTGGGCGAACGTAACGATTTACCACGACATTCAGATCGGTGAGAATTGCCTGATCCAGTCCAGTACGGTGATCGGCGCGGACGGTTTTGGCTACGCTAACGATCGTGGCAACTGGGTGAAGATCCCACAACTGGGCCGGGTCATTATTGGCGATCGTGTCGAGATCGGCGCTTGTACCACCATTGACCGTGGCGCGTTGGACGATACTGTGATCGGTAATGGTGTTATCATTGATAATCAATGCCAGATTGCACATAACGTTGTGATTGGCGACAATACGGCGGTAGCCGGTGGCGTCATTATGGCGGGTAGCCTGAAGATTGGCCGTTACTGCATGATTGGCGGCGCCAGCGTGATCAATGGGCATATGGAAATATGCGACAAAGTCACGGTAACTGGCATGGGTATGGTGATGCGTCCTATCACTGAACCTGGCGTCTACTCCTCAGGCATTCCGCTGCAACCCAACAAAGTATGGCGTAAAACTGCTGCACTGGTGATGAACATTGATGATATGAGCAAGCGTCTCAAAGCGATTGAGCGCAAGGTTAATCAACAAGACTAACGTTTCGCCTTGTAGTTGCCATTCTTTTCCGGCCTGTCACATTCATACGATTGCGGCAGGCCGTGTTATTATTGCCTTTTTGTATATTTGGACAGGAAGAGTATTTTGACTACTAACACTCATACTCTGCAGATTGAAGAGATTTTAGAGCTTCTGCCGCACCGTTTTCCGTTTTTACTGGTCGATCGCGTGCTGGACTTTGAAGAAGGTCGTTTTCTGCGTGCGGTGAAAAATGTCTCCGTCAACGAGCCGTTTTTCCAGGGGCACTTCCCGGGCAAACCGATTTTGCCAGGCGTGCTGATTCTGGAAGCGATGGCGCAGGCAACCGGTATTCTGGCGTTTAAAAGCGTTGGTAAACTGGAACCTGGCGAACTGTATTATTTCGCGGGTATTGATGAAGCGCGCTTTAAGCGTCCGGTGGTGCCAGGCGATCAGATGATCATGGAAGTCACTTTCGAGAAAACGCGCCGTGGCCTGACCCGCTTTAAAGGGGTTGCGCTGGTCGACGGTAAAGTTGTGTGCGAAGCAACCATGATGTGTGCTCGTAGCCGGGAGGCCTGATTCGTGATTGATAAATCCGCCTTTATTCATCCTACCGCCATTGTGGAAGATGGCGCTGTAATTGGCGCTAATGCCCACATTGGTCCCTTTTGTATTGTTGGGCCGCAGGTCGAAATTGGTGAGGGAACCGTACTGAAGTCTCATGTGGTCGTGAATGGTCAAACCAAAATCGGCCGCGACAACGAGATTTATCAGTTTGCCTCCATCGGTGAAGTGAACCAGGATCTGAAATATGCGGGTGAGCCGACCCGTGTGGAAATTGGCGATCGTAACCGCATCCGCGAAAGCGTCACCATTCATCGTGGTACAGTGCAGGGCGGTGGGTTGACGAAGGTGGGTAGCGATAACCTGCTGATGATCAATGCGCATGTCGCACATGATTGTACGGTAGGTAATCGCTGTATCCTCGCCAACAACGCCACGCTGGCGGGGCACGTATCAGTCGATGATTTTGCGATCATCGGCGGTATGACGGCAGTTCATCAATTCTGCATTATCGGTGCGCATGTGATGGTCGGCGGCTGCTCCGGCGTGGCGCAGGATGTCCCTCCGTATGTGATTGCGCAGGGTAACCATGCGACGCCGTTCGGGGTAAATATCGAAGGGCTGAAGCGTCGCGGCTTTAGCCGTGAAGGGCTGGTGGCGATTCGTAATGCCTACAAACTGTTGTACCGCAGTGGTAAAACGCTCGACGAAGCGAAGCTGGAAATCGCTGAACTTGCTGAAAAGCATCCGGAAGTGAAGGCGTTTACCGAGTTCTTTGAGCGTTCAACGCGCGGTCCGATTCGTTAATGGCGGCACAGCGTCCTTTAACGATTGCCCTGGTCGCCGGTGAAACGTCCGGCGATATTCTTGGCGCAGGCTTAATTCGTGCGCTGAAAGCGCGCGTACCCAACGCCCGCTTTGTGGGCGTTGCGGGGCCGCGTATGCAGGCCGAAGGGTGTGAAGCCTGGTACGAAATGGAAGAGCTGGCGGTCATGGGCATTGTTGAAGTGCTCGGACGTTTACGCCGTTTGTTGCATATCCGCGCCGATCTGACCCGCCGTTTTACCGAACTCAAGCCCGATGTCTTTGTCGGGATTGATGCCCCTGATTTCAATATTACCCTCGAAGGTAATCTGAAAAAGCAAGGGATTAAGACCATTCATTATGTCAGCCCGTCCGTTTGGGCCTGGCGACAGAAACGCGTTTTCAAAATAGGCAGATCCACCCATATGGTGCTGGCTTTTCTGCCTTTCGAAAAAGCGTTTTACGATAAATTTAACGTCCCGTGCCGCTTTATCGGTCACACCATGGCGGATGCCATGCCGCTGGACCCGGATAAAAATGCGGCGCGCGACGTGCTGGGTATCCCGCATGACGCCCATTGTCTGGCGCTACTGCCAGGCAGCCGTGGCGCGGAAGTGGAAATGCTCAGCGCCGACTTCCTGAAAACCGCACAATTGCTGCGACAGCGCTATCCCGATCTGGAAGTGGTAGTGCCGCTGGTGAACGCGAAACGCCGCGAGCAGTTTGAAAAAATTAAAGCGGAGGTTGCGCCGGATCTCGCCGTTCATTTGCTGGACGGCATGGCGCGCGAGGCGATGATCGCCAGCGACGCGGCTCTGCTGGCCTCGGGTACGGCGGCGCTGGAGTGTATGCTGGCAAAATGCCCGATGGTAGTGGGGTATCGTATGAAGCCCTTCACTTTCTGGCTGGCGAAACGTCTGGTGAAAACGGAGTATGTGTCTTTGCCTAACCTGCTGGCGGGAAGAGAATTAGTCAAAGAGCTGTTGCAGGAAGAGTGCGAACCGCAAAAACTCGCCGAAGCGCTGTTGCCGCTACTGGCGAACGGTAAAACCAGCCATGCGATGCACGACACCTTCCGTGAACTGCATCAGCAGATCCGCTGTAATGCCGATGAGCAGGCGGCAGATGCCGTCCTGGAGTTAGCACAATGATCGAATTTGTTTATCCACACACCCATTTAGTGGCGGGTGTGGATGAAGTGGGCCGTGGCCCGCTGGTGGGCGCCGTAGTGACCGCCGCCGTGATCCTCGATCCGGCTCGCCCGATCGTCGGTCTGAATGATTCCAAAAAATTGTCTGAAAAGCGTCGTCTGTCATTGTATGACGAGATTAAAGAAAAGGCGTTAAGCTGGAGTCTGGGACGCGCGGAAGCGCATGAAATTGATGAGCTGAATATTTTGCACGCCACCATGCTCGCCATGCAGCGCGCTGTCGCTGGTCTTCATATTGCGCCAGAATATGTGCTGATCGACGGCAATCGCTGTCCGGAACTGCCTGTGCCGTCAATGGCCGTGGTGAAAGGCGACAGTCGCGTGGCGGAGATTAGCGCGGCGTCTATTCTGGCGAAAGTCACCCGCGACGCAGAAATGGCGGCGCTGGATATCGTTTTTCCTCAGTATGGCTTTGCGCAGCACAAAGGCTATCCAACCGCTTTTCATCTGGAAAAGTTGGCCCAGTATGGCGCGACGGCGCACCACCGACGCAGTTTTGCGCCTGTTAAACGCGCTCTGGGACTTGTGTCCTGATTCTTGTATCGAGAAATCTGAAGATGTCTGAACCACGTTTCGTTCACCTGCGGGTGCACAGCGACTACTCTATGATCGATGGGCTGGCGAAGACCGGGCCGCTGGTGAAAAAGGCGGCCTCATTAGGTATGCCTGCGCTGGCGATCACCGATTTTACCAACCTCTGCGGTCTGGTGAAGTTCTACGGAGCGGGTCATGGCGCGGGCATTAAACCCATCGTCGGGGCGGACTTTAACGTTCACAACGAACTGCTGGGAGATGAGCTGACTCATCTGACGGTACTGGCGGCGAATAATACGGGATACCAGAACCTGACGTTGCTGATCTCGAAAGCGTATCAGCGCGGCTACGGCGCGGCAGGCCCGATTATCGAGCGCGACTGGCTGGTAGAGCTTAAAGAAGGTTTGATCCTGATTTCCGGCGGACGCATGGGCGACGTAGGCCGCTGTCTGCTACGCGGCAACCAGGCGCTGGTGGAGGAGTGCGTTGCTTTCTATGAAACGCATTTTCCCGATCGCTACTTTCTGGAACTGATCCGCACCGGCAGACAGGATGAAGAGACCTATCTCCATGCTGCGGTTGAACTGGCTGAGGCACGTGGTTTGCCGGTTGTTGCGACAAACGATGTCCGTTTCCTTGAAAGCGATGATTTTGACGCCCATGAGATTCGTGTCGCGATCCACGACGGTTTCACCCTTGACGATCCTAAACGTCCACGCAATTATTCACCGCAGCAGTATATGCGCAGTGAAGAAGAAATGTGCGAGCTGTTCTCCGATATTCCGGAGGCGCTGGAAAATACGGTGGAGATTGCCAAACGCTGCAACGTAACGGTGCGTCTGGGTGAATATTTCCTGCCGCAGTTCCCGACCGGCGATATGACCACCGAAGATTATCTGGTCAAAAAAGCGAAAGAGGGGCTGGAAGAGCGTCTGGCTTTCCTGTTTCCGGACGAAGAAGAGCGCAAAAAGCGTCGCCCGGAATATGACGAGCGTCTGGATATTGAACTACAGGTTATCAACCAGATGGGGTTCCCTGGCTACTTCCTCATCGTGATGGAGTTTATCCAGTGGTCAAAAGATAACGGCGTGCCGGTAGGGCCGGGACGTGGTTCCGGGGCTGGTTCGCTGGTGGCCTACGCGCTGAAAATTACCGACCTTGATCCGCTGGAGTTTGACCTGCTGTTCGAACGTTTCCTGAACCCGGAACGTGTCTCGATGCCTGACTTCGACGTCGACTTCTGTATGGAGAAACGCGACCAGGTGATTGAGCACGTCGCAGACATGTACGGGCGTGATGCGGTATCGCAAATTATCACCTTCGGTACGATGGCGGCGAAAGCCGTTATCCGCGATGTGGGCCGCGTGCTGGGGCATCCGTACGGTTTTGTCGATCGTATCTCGAAGCTGGTGCCGCCCGATCCGGGCATGACGCTGGCAAAAGCCTTTGAAGCGGAACCGCAACTACCGGAAATTTACGAGGCGGACGAAGAGGTCAAAGCGCTGATCGATATGGCGCGTAAGCTCGAAGGTGTCACGCGTAACGCCGGTAAGCACGCTGGCGGCGTGGTCATCGCGCCGACCAAAATTACCGACTTTGCGCCGCTGTACTGCGATGAAGAGGGCAAGCATCCGGTTACCCAGTTTGATAAAAGTGACGTGGAATATGCCGGGCTGGTGAAGTTCGACTTCCTCGGTTTGCGTACGCTGACCATCATCAACTGGGCGCTGGAGATGATCAACAAGCGGCGCGAGAAAAACGGCGAGCCGCCGCTGGATATCGCCGCCATTCCGCTGGACGATAAAAAAAGCTTCGACATGCTGCAGCGCTCGGAAACCACGGCGGTCTTCCAGCTTGAATCGCGCGGCATGAAAGATCTGATCAAACGTCTGCAGCCGGACTGCTTTGAAGATATGATCGCGCTGGTGGCCCTGTTCCGTCCCGGCCCGTTGCAGTCAGGGATGGTAGATAACTTTATCGACCGTAAGCACGGTCGTGAAGAACTCTCTTACCCGGACGTTCAGTGGCAGCATGAAAGCCTGAAGCCGGTACTGGAGCCGACCTACGGCATCATTCTGTATCAGGAACAGGTGATGCAGATTGCCCAGGTACTTTCCGGGTATACTCTCGGCGGCGCGGATATGCTGCGTCGTGCGATGGGTAAGAAAAAGCCGGAGGAGATGGCCAAACAGCGTTCCGTTTTTGAAGAGGGCGCGAAAAAGAACGGTATCGACGGCGAACTGGCGATGAAAATCTTTGACCTGGTGGAGAAATTCGCCGGTTACGGGTTTAACAAATCGCACTCCGCCGCTTATGCGCTGGTTTCTTACCAGACGCTATGGCTAAAGGCGCACTATCCGGCAGAGTTTATGGCGGCGGTGATGACTGCCGATATGGACAACACCGAGAAGGTCGTCGGCCTGGTGGACGAGTGCTGGCGGATGGGACTGAAAATTCTGCCGCCGGATATTAACTCCGGATTATACCATTTCCACGTTAATGATGAGGGCGAGATCGTCTACGGTATCGGCGCGATCAAAGGCGTCGGCGAAGGGCCGATCGAAGCGATCATCGACGCGCGTAATCAGGGCGGCTATTTCCGCGAACTGTTTGATCTGTGCGCGCGGACCGATACCAAAAAGCTCAACCGCCGGGTGCTGGAAAAGCTGATCATGTCCGGGGCGTTCGACCGCCTGGGGCCGCACCGCGCCGCGCTGATGAACTCATTGGGCGATGCGCTGAAAGCCGCCGACCAGCACGCCAAAGCGGAAGCTATCGGTCAGGCGGATATGTTCGGCGTACTGGCGGAAGAGCCGGAGCAAATCGAGCAATCCTATGCCAGCTGCCAGCCGTGGCCGGAGCAGGTGGTGTTAGATGGGGAACGTGAAACGTTGGGGCTGTACCTGACGGGCCACCCCATCAATCAGTATTTAAAAGAAATTGAGCGCTATGTCGGCGGGGTAAGGCTCAAAGACATGCATCCGACAGAACGTGGTAAAGTCACCACGGCTGCGGGGCTCGTGATTGCCGCAAGGGTTATGGTCACCAAGCGCGGCAATCGTATCGGCATCTGTACGCTGGATGACCGTTCCGGGCGTCTGGAAGTGATGTTATTTACCGACGCGCTGGATAAATACCAGCAGTTGCTGGAAAAAGACCGCATACTTATCGTCAGCGGACAGGTCAGCTTTGATGACTTCAGCGGGGGGCTTAAAATGACCGCCCGCGAAGTGATGGATATTGACGAAGCTCGCGAAAAATACGCTCGCGGGCTTGCTATCTCGCTGACGGACAGGCAAATTGATGACCAGCTTTTAAACCGACTCCGTCAGTCTCTGGAACCCCACCGCTCGGGGACCATTCCAGTACATCTCTACTATCAGAGGGCGGATGCGCGTGCGCGGCTGCGTTTTGGCGCAACGTGGCGTGTCTCTCCGAGCGATCGTTTACTTAACGATCTGCGTGGCCTCATTGGTTCGGAGCAGGTGGAACTGGAGTTTGACTAATACAGGAATACTATGAGTCTGAATTTCCTTGATTTTGAACAGCCGATAGCAGAGCTGGAAGCGAAAATCGATTCTCTGACTGCGGTAAGCCGCCAGGATGAGAAACTGGATATTAATATCGATGAAGAAGTCCATCGCCTGCGCGAAAAAAGCGTAGAACTGACGCGCAAAATCTTCGCCGATCTCGGCGCATGGCAGGTAGCCCAACTGGCGCGCCATCCGCAGCGTCCGTACACCCTGGATTATGTCCGTCTGGCGTTTGATGAGTTTGATGAGCTGGCGGGCGATCGCGCCTATGCTGATGACAAAGCCATCGTCGGCGGTATCGCGCGTCTGGAAGGGCGGCCGGTGATGATCATTGGTCATCAGAAAGGTCGTGAAACCAAAGAAAAAATTCGTCGTAACTTTGGCATGCCAGCGCCGGAAGGCTACCGCAAAGCGCTGCGCCTGATGGAAATGGCTGAACGCTTCAACATGCCGATTATCACCTTCATCGACACCCCGGGCGCTTACCCTGGCGTGGGCGCGGAAGAGCGTGGTCAGTCTGAAGCCATCGCCCGCAACCTGCGTGAGATGTCTCGTCTGAACGTACCGGTCATCTGCACCGTGATTGGCGAAGGCGGCTCCGGCGGCGCATTGGCGATTGGCGTGGGTGATAAAGTGAATATGCTGCAATACAGCACCTATTCCGTTATCTCCCCGGAAGGTTGCGCCTCTATTTTGTGGAAGAGCGCCGACAAAGCGCCATTGGCTGCTGAAGCAATGGGCATCATCGCGCCGCGTCTGAAAGAGCTGAAGCTAATCGATTCCATCATTCCGGAGCCGCTGGGCGGCGCGCACCGTAATCCGGAAGCGATGGCGGCATCGCTAAAAGCGCAGCTGCTGGAAGATTTAGCCGATCTCGATGTGTTAAGCACCGATGATTTAAAAAACCGTCGTTACCAGCGTTTGATGAGCTACGGTTACGCCTAATCATTTACCTCATTTTTCCCAGGAGGCCGGATAATCCGGCCTCTTTTTTTTGGACGAGGAAAAATGAGACGCCGATGAGTTGATGTGATTAAACGCAACGGCATGTTCTCCCTGACACTGTAGCAACTGCCAGGCGTGTGGCCAGGGCAGGCAGTGAACTACCCTTCAAGGAGAAAATTATGGGATTGCAAAAAACACTGGCGCTCAGCGCCGTGGCGGCAGGAATCATGTTGAGCTTATCCGGTGCGCAGGCCGCGCCGCTGCTTAGCAGTAGTGAGCCAATGACCATCAACGCCAGCGATCTGGCGGCGAAAGAGAAAGCGCTGACGGATTTTCCGTTAATGGAGGCCGTGAAATCCTCTATCCAGACGTTGGATAACAGCGCGGTCGAACAAATCGAACCGGGGCGCGCCGCTAACCCGGCAAACGTAAAACGCGTTGAAAGTATTCTGAAAGAGGCCGACTGGGATTATCTGTTCCCGATGCGCGCGCCGGAATACACTTACTCTAACTTCCTGAAAGCGATAGGTAAATTCCCGGCGGTTTGTGGTACCTACACCGATGGACGCGATAGCGACGCTATCTGCCGTAAAACCCTGGCTACTATGTTTGCGCATTTTGCCCAAGAGACGGGCGGTCACGAAAGCTGGCGTGACATTCCGGAATGGCGTCAGGCGCTGGTCTATCTGCGCGAAGTCGGCTGGACTGAAGGGCAGAAAGGCGGCTACAACGGCGAATGTAACCCGGATGTATGGCAGGGCCAGACCTGGCCGTGCGGTAAAGATAAGGACGGCGATTTCCTCAGCTATTTTGGTCGCGGGGCAAAACAGCTTTCTTATAACTACAACTATGGGCCTTTCTCTGACGCGATGTATGGCGACGTTCGCCCTCTGCTGGATAAACCCGAGCTGGTGGCGGATACCTGGATGAACCTGGCGAGCGCCGTCTTCTTCTTTGTGTATCCGCAGCCGCCGAAGCCGTCTATGCTACATGTGATTGACGGTACCTGGCAGCCAAACGATCGCGATAAAGCAAACGGCCTGGTATCAGGTTTCGGCGTCACCATTCAGATCATCAATGGCGGCGTGGAGTGCGGCGGCGCAGATGAGAATGCGCAGTCGCTTAACCGTATCGCCTACTACAAAGAGTTTGCCAACTACCTGAAAGTGCCGGTGCCGGCTGACGAAGTGTTGGGCTGTAAAAAGATGAAGCAGTTCGATGAAGGCGGCGCTGGCGCGTTACCGATCTATTGGGAACAAGACTGGGGCTGGAGCGCCGATACTGCGGACGGTAAAACCTATTCCTGCCAGTTAGTGGGATATCAGACGCCGTATACCGCCTTTAAAGAGGGCGACTACACGAAATGTGTACAGCATTATTTCAACGTTAATGTCGTCGATGATAGCGGAACCACTGAACCGGATGTCACGCCAACTCCGGCGCCAGTGACGGATGAAAACGTGGCGCCAGTCGCGCGCATTGCCGGACCGGTCGGGGCGGTGGAAGCTGGTAGCCCGGTTTCACTCAGCGCGGAAGGATCGACCGACGCGAATGGCGACAAGCTCACCTATACCTGGATGTCGCAGGATGGCAAAACGCTGAGCGGCCAGGATAAAACCGTTGTGATTTTCAACGCGCCGGATGTCACTCAGAACACCCAGTATGTGGTGAATCTGACCGTTAGCGACGGTACGCTCTCCAGTACAGCGGTTTATACGCTGAATGTGAAAGCGAAGGCCGCCGCTGCGGATGACGAAGATAAGACCACCAGCTATCCTGCCTGGAGCAGCAGCCAGAAATGGAATCCGGGCGACATCGTCAACAGTAATGGCGCATTGTACCAGTGCAAACCGTTCCCGGAAGGCTCATGGTGTAATGTTGCGCCTGCCTACTATGAGCCCGGTGTAGGGATTGCCTGGGCCGATGCATGGAACGCATTGTAATAAGATAAATCCTGTCGGTGCTTTGCATCGGCAGGATTGTTACTATGCTTATCTCAGGTTTTTTCAGGAGAAAGCATGAACATCATCGCCATTATGGGGCCGCACGGGGTTTATTATAAAGATGAACCCATCAAGGAGCTTGAGCGTGCATTACAATCCCTGGGATTTCAAATTATCTGGCCGCAAAATAGCGTTGACTTGTTGAAGTTTATTGAACATAACCCGCGCATCTGCGGCGTTATTTTTGACTGGGATGAATACAGTCTCGACCTTTGTAGCGAAATCAACCAGCTAAATGAATACCTTCCTCTCTACGCCTTTATCAATACCAACTCCACGCTGGACGTTAGCGTTCACGATATGCGCATGGCGCTGTGGTTTTTTGAGTATGCATTGGGGCTGGCTGAAGATATCGCGACGCGCATTCATCAATATACAAACGAATATCTCGATAATATTACGCCGCCGTTTACCAAAGCGCTGTTTACCTACGCCAAAGAAGGAAAATATACCTTTTGTACGCCGGGTCATATGGCGGGAACGGCGTATCAGAAAAGCCCGCCAGGCTGTCTGTTTTATGACTTTTTTGGCGGCAATACCTTAAAGGCCGATGTGTCGATTTCGGTGACTGAACTGGGATCGCTGCTGGATCACACCGGGCCGCATCTGGAAGCGGAAGAGTATATCGCCCGTACTTTTGGCGCCGAGCAGAGTTATATGGTGACGAACGGTACGTCGACCTCGAATAAAATTGTCGGTATGTATGCCGCGCCTGCGGGAAGTACGCTACTTATTGATCGTAATTGCCATAAATCGCTGGCGCATTTGCTGATGATGAGCGATGTGGTGCCTCTCTGGTTGAAGCCGACGCGCAATGCGCTCGGTATTCTCGGCGGTATTCCTAAGCGTGAATTTACCCGCGACAGCATTGCGCGTAAGGTGGCGGAAACCGCGCAGGCGCAATGGCCAGTTCATGCGGTTATCACCAATTCTACTTACGATGGTCTGCTGTATAACACTAACTGGATCAAGCAGATGCTGGACGTTCCCTCGATCCATTTTGACTCCGCCTGGGTACCCTATACCCATTTCCATCCGATCTACCAGGGGAAAAGCGGGATGAGCGGCGATCGGGTGCCCGGAAAAGTGATTTTCGAAACGCAATCCACCCATAAAATGCTGGCGGCTTTTTCGCAGGCGTCGCTTATTCATATCAAAGGGGAATATGACGAAGAGACGTTTAACGAAGCGTTTATGATGCACACTTCCACATCGCCGAGCTATCCCATTGTCGCCTCTATCGAGACCGCGGCGGCGATGCTGCGCGGCAATCCAGGGAAAAGATTGATTAATCGTTCGGTGGAGCGGGCGCTCCATTTTCGTAAAGAGGTACAGCGGCTACGTGAAGAGTCCGATAGCTGGTTCTTTGATATCTGGCAGCCGGAAGAGGTTGATGAGGCCGAATGCTGGCCGGTCACGCCGGGAGAAACCTGGCATGGCTTCACCGATGCCGATGACGATCATATGTTCCTCGATCCGGTTAAGGTGACAATCCTGACGCCGGGGATGGATGAACAGGGCAACATGAGCGAAGAGGGGATACCCGCCGCGCTGGTGGCGAAGTTCCTCGATGAGCGAGGCGTAGTGGTGGAAAAAACCGGGCCGTATAATCTGCTGTTTTTGTTCAGCATAGGGATTGATAAGACCCGTGCGATGGGGCTGCTGCGCGGACTGACGGAATTTAAACGCGCCTACGATCTTAACCTGCGCGTCAAAAATATGTTGCCGGATCTGTATGCGGAAGATCCGGATTTTTATCGCAATATGCGCATTCAGGATCTGGCGCAGGGGATCCATAAACTGATCCGCCAGCACGATCTTCCGGGGCTGATGCTGCGGGCGTTCGAGGTTTTACCGGAGATGATCATGACCCCGCACCAGGCCTGGCAGCGTCAGATCAAAGGCGAGGTGGAAACCGTGGCGCTCGATCAACTGCCAGGGCGCGTTTCCGCGAATATGCTCCTGCCTTATCCGCCAGGCGTTCCGCTGTTGATGCCCGGCGAGAGGATTACGCAACAGAGTCGGGCCGTGCTCGATTTTCTGCTGATGCTCTGCTCGATTGGCCAGCATTATCCCGGTTTTGAAACGGATATTCACGGCGCGAAACGGAATGAAGACGGGGTGTACCAGGTACGAGTCTTAAAACACGCCTGCTAGCTTGCCTGACGGGAATGTGACGAGTAACGTACTGATAATCAATAAAGGAGACGCTATGCTGGGATTAAAACAGGTTCATCACATCGCGATCATTGCGACAGACTATGCGGTGAGCAAGGCGTTTTATTGCGATATTCTGGGGTTCGATCTGCTAAGCGAAGTCTGGCGGGAAGAGCGTGACTCGTGGAAGGGCGATTTGGCGCTAAACGGGCAGTATGTGATTGAGCTTTTCTCTTTTCCCTTCCCTCCGGCGCGTCCAAGCCGACCTGAAGCCTGTGGCCTGCGCCATCTGGCTTTCAGCGTGGAAAATGTGGAAAACGCCGTTGCGCATCTGGAAAAGCATCAGGTTAAGTGCGAACCGATACGCATCGATCCGTATACCGGGAAGCGCTTTACTTTTTTCAACGATCCGGACGGTTTACCGCTTGAGCTGTATGAGCAGTAAGGCTTGTCATTAAGACGCTCGCCAGGTAACGTTGCCGGGCTAAGTCACTATAAGCATGGATCATGACCACTCTCACGTTGAATACCTCGTTACTCTCTTCTCGCCGTATTCTGGCTGCCTTTAGCGGTGGCCTGGATTCTACGGTGCTTCTGCATCAACTGGTGTTGTGGCGAGAACGCCACCCTGACGTTACGCTGCGTGCTATCCATATTCATCACGGTTTAAGCCCTCATGCTGATAGCTGGGTGCGGCATTGCGAAACCATATGCGAACGCTGGCAGGTTCCGCTGGTAGTGGAGCGGGTGACGCTGGCAGATAATGGCCTGGGTATCGAGGCCCATGCGCGTGAAGCGCGCTACCGGGCGTTCGCACAGACGCTATTGCCTGGCGAAGTGCTGGCAACCGCGCAGCACCTTGACGATCAGTGTGAAACGTTCCTGCTGGCGTTAAAGCGCGGCAGCGGTCCGGCCGGACTTTCCGCGATGGGAGAACGCTCGCCTTTTGCCGGAACTCTGCTTCTTCGCCCGCTGTTGAGAGAAACGCGGAAGACGCTGGAACAGTGGGCTGTGCGTCATGGCTTATGCTGGATTGAAGATGAAAGCAATCAGGATGACGCCTACGATCGCAATTTTTTACGCCTGCGCGCGCTTCCGCTCTTGCAGCAGCGCTGGCCGCATTTTCCTGCGGCGGTAGCCCGTAGCGCGACGCTCTGCGCCGAGCAAGAAAGGCTGCTGGACGAGCTTCTGGCCAGCGATCTTACGGACTGTATCACGGCGGAGGGAACATTGCGGCTCTCTCCATTAATGTCGATGAGCGATGTACGGCGGGCGGCGATTTTGCGTCGCTGGCTGGCGATGCGTAATGCGCCGATGCCCTCTCGCGACGCGCTGGAACGTATCTGGCAGGAGGTGGCGCTGGCGCGCGACGATGCCTCTCCCTGTTTACGCTTTGGCGATCGCGAGATTCGCCGTTATCAGTCGCAACTGTGGTGGATTAAATCCGTGGCCGGACAACACGAAACGACGGTCGCCTGGCCCGTCTGGCAAACACCGCTGGCGCTGCCTGCCGGCTTAGGGACGGTACAGCTCGTTCCTGGCGGCGAACTGCGCCGACCGCGAGAGGAAGAATCCGTCAGCATTCGGTTTAAGGCGCCAGGGTTGCTACACATTGTGGGACGTCACGGCGGACGTAAATTAAAGAAAATCTGGCAGGAGCAGGGGATCCCGCCCTGGCGACGAGATACCACGCCGCTGTTGTTTTACGGCGAAACGCTGATTGCGGCTGCGGGTGTTTTTGTGACGTGTGAGGGAGCAGCAGAAGATAAAGAAGGGGTGAGTCTGGTTTGGCATGCCTGATGGCGCTGCGCTTATCAGGCCTACGTATCGCATGGAACGTAGGCCGGATAAGGTGCTTGCACCACCATCCGGCAACAAAATACTCAGGATTCGCTAACTACCACGGTACCAATTTCCGGGTGGCTGAAACTGGCGATTTTATCGAGACGAAGCTCACAAGACTCGCCGGAAACCTCGGCAAGCAGATATTCTACATTTTTACGTAAGATCAAATCGTTCGCTTTTGCCTGCAAAACCTCGCCATCTTTTAACGTTAGCGTCAGTATTAAATGATGCATGCAGGCAAGCTCAAGACTATCGTAGTCATCGCAATTAATGGGTTGATACGTTTCATTCATTGACATAATCGCTCACCAGTAAGTTCGCGGCAGCATAAGCTGCCTTTTCCCTGACCGACTCTGAAAGGGCGCTATCTGCCGCCACTTCATTAAGCACTTTCAATACACAACCCAGCGCATCCGGGACATACCCTAAGTCTCCGCTGGCGATTTCCGCATACCGCTTGCGTACTAACTCACAATATTTTTCCACACGCCCTCCTGTCAGCATTCTGACTTAACCGTGGATGCAAGTCTAAGCCTACGAAGTTAAATCTTGTTTAGCAAGGTGACTATACCATACTCATTTGCGCAATATCAGCGCCTGACGCGAGTGGGTAAAAGATTCGTTAACAGCCTTTTAGCGCGGTTTTCGCTACAATGGGCGCCTGATTCGAAAGGAGTTTTCTCATGGCGCTTAAAGCGACAATTTATAAAGCCGTCGTCAATGTGGCTGACCTTGATCGCAACCGGTTTCTGGATGCGGCATTGACGCTGGCGCGTCACCCTTCTGAAACGCAGGAGCGCATGATGCTGCGCCTGTTGGCATGGATAAAATATGCTGATGAACGGTTGCAGTTTACACGCGGGCTCAGCGCGGAAGATGAGCCGGAGGCCTGGCTGCGTAACGATCATCTGGGCATCGATCTCTGGATAGAGCTGGGGCTGCCGGATGAGCGCCGTATTAAGAAAGCCTGTACTCAGGCGAGCGACGTCGCGCTCTTTGCTTATAACTCCCGGGCGGCGCAAATCTGGTGGCAGCAGCATCAAAGCAAGTGCGCGCAGTTCGCTAACCTGTCCGTCTGGTATCTGGATGACGGGCAACTGGCGCAGCTCAGTGAATTTGCCGATCGTACCATGACGCTACAGGCGACGATTCAGGACGGCGCAATCTGGCTTTCTGATGCTCGGAATAATCTGGAAATACAGCTAACCGCCTGGCAACAGCCCTCATGATTGCCATCTCCCGGACGGTCTCCATAGCCGACAATGAGCTGGAAATTACGGCCATTCGCGCGCAGGGCGCGGGTGGTCAGCACGTAAATAAGACCTCTAGCGCGATTCATTTGCGCTTTGACATTCGGGCCTCTGGCCTGCCAGAGTATTATAAACAGCGTTTGCTGACGGCCAGCCACCATCTGATAAGCGATGATGGCGTCATTATCATTAAGGCGCAGGAGTTCCGGAGCCAGGAGCTCAACCGGGACGCGGCTATCGCCAGGCTGGTTGCCGTCATAAAAGAATTAACCGCGGAGCAGAAAAGCCGTCGCGCAACCCGTCCGACGCGTGCCTCGAAAGAGCGCCGCTTGTCCTCAAAGGCGCAAAAATCTTCTGTAAAGGCGCTTCGCGGCAAAGTTCGTCGTCCACTGGATTGACGGGCAGGAATAGCAATTTCATAAGGATTTTATGGTGAGAACAGCAATATTGTCAGTAGCGGCAGCCTGTACGCTATTTGCATTGATAGGGTGTAATAACCGTGCGGAAGTTGACGCCCTGCAACCTGCGCAGGCGGCGGAATTAAAACCCATGCAGCAAAGCTGGCGCGGCGTGCTGCCCTGTGCGGATTGTGAAGGTATTGAAACGTCACTGTTTCTGGAAAAAGACGGCACATGGGTGATGAACGAGCGCTATCAGGGCGTGCGCGAAGAACCTTCCTCTTTTGCGTCATACGGTACCTGGGCGCGGACGGCGGATAAACTGGTGTTAACCGACAGCAATGGCGAGAAATCGTATTATCGCGCGAAAGGCAATGAGCTGGAGATGCTCGACAGAGAAGGCAATCCGGTGGCTTCGCAGCTTAATTATACGCTTGTGCCTGTTACCGCCAGCCTGCCGGTAACGCCAATGCCGCTGCGTGGTATGTATGTATACAGGGCCGATGCGGCGACCTTTACCGATTGCGCGACCGGAAAACGGCTGCCGGTCGCCAGTAACGCCCAGCTTGAGCGCGGCTATCTGGCGGCGAAAGGTGAAGCGGAAAAACCGGTGCTGCTGACGGTAGAAGGGCATTTTGTGTTAGCCGCGAATCCGGACACGGGCGAGCCGGTAAAAACGCTAATAGCTGATAAAAATGTGAAGTTTGCGCCGGGTAAAGATTGCACTCACTAATAAAAGGCCTCGCAGGGTGCGAGGCCTTTACATATCTGCCGGATGGCGCCGGGCAATCCCAACAAAATGTCGTTTAGCCTTTAATCGCCTTGACCAGATAATCAACGATATCGCCGGTTTTAATCAGCGATTTTTCACCGCTACGACGGTATTTATACTCAATATCGTCGTTATCCAGGTTGCGATCGCCAATCACGATAGTATGTGGAATACCAATCAGCTCCATATCGGCAAACATCACGCCCGGGCGCTCTTTACGGTCGTCCACCAGCACTTCAATGCCCTGCGCGCGCAATTCGCTGTACAGCTTTTCCGCCAGCTCCTGCACACGGAAGGATTTGTGCATATTCATCGGCAGAATAGCGACCTGGAAAGGCGCAATGGCGTCAGGCCATACAATGCCGCGCTCGTCAAAGTTCTGCTCGATAGCCGCGGCAACGACACGTGTTACGCCGATACCGTAGCAGCCCATTGTCAGGATCTGGTTACGGCCATCTTCACCCTGAACGGAGGCTTTCAGCGCTTCTGAGTACTTGGTACCTAACTGGAAGATGTGACCCACTTCGATACCGCGTTTGATAAGCAACGTTCCCTGACCGTCCGGACTCGGATCGCCGGCGACTACGTTACGGATGTCGGCAACAACAGGCGTCGCCACATCGCGATCCCAGTTAATACCAAAGTAGTGTTTACCGTCGATGTTAGCGCCAGCGGCAAAATCGCTCATGGCGGCAACGGTACGATCGATGATGACCGGAATCGGCATATTGACCGGGCCGAGGGAGCCAGGGCCGGCATTAATCACGGCGCGAATCTCTTCTTCAGTAGCGAAGGTCAGCGGGCTGGCAACGTGCGGCAGTTTTTCCGCTTTAACTTCATTCAGTTCATGATCGCCGCGAACCAGCAGAGCCACCAGCGGAGACTTGCTGTCTTTCACCGCTTTAACCAGCAGCGTTTTTACCGTTTTTTCAATTGGCAGGTTGAATTGTTCCACCAGCTCCGCGATGGTTTTGGCATTTGGCGTATCGACCAGAGTCATTTCCTGCGTCGCCGCTGCGCGCGGCGTTTGCGGCGCGATAGCTTCAGCCAGTTCAATGTTAGCCGCGTAATCAGAAACATCAGAGAAAACGATATCGTCTTCGCCACTTTGCGCCAGCACCTGGAATTCATGCGAGGCGTTGCCGCCGATAGAACCGGTATCGGCCTGTACCGCGCGGAAATCCAGCCCCATACGGCTGAAGATACGGCTATACGCGGCGTACATGGCGTCATAGGTTTCCTGCAACGACTCCTGAGAGGTGTGGAAAGAGTAAGCATCTTTCATCAGGAATTCGCGCGAACGCATCACGCCAAAGCGCGGACGCACTTCATCACGGAATTTGGTCTGGATTTGGAAGAAGTTCAGCGGCAACTGCTTATAAGAGCTGAGTTCATTACGCACCAGATCGGTGATAACTTCTTCGTGGGTCGGGCCGAGTACGAACGGACGCTCGCCACGGTCGACAAAACGCAGCAGTTCCGGACCGTACTGTTCCCAACGACCACTCTCTTGCCACAGGTCGGCTGGCTGAACGACTGGCATCGACACCTCGATAGCACCGGCGTTGTTCATCTCTTCACGCACGATGTTTTCGACTTTTTTCAGGACGCGCAGGCCGGTCGGCAGCCAGGTATATAACCCGGAGGCGAGCTTGCGGATCATCCCGGCGCGCAGCATCAGCTGGTGGCTGATAACCTCGGCGTCGGCAGGTGTCTCCTTCAGAGTGGAGAGCAGGTATTGGCTAGTACGCATGTTGTTACGGTTCCAGTTGAACGATCGAACAGGCTCAATGTGAGCCTGATACAAAAAAAGTGATTTAGTTTACCAGCGTGCAAGAGATGTCAAAAGAGAAGGGCGTGAAATTACCGTGGTTCCAGCGCAAACACTTCAAATCCGGTGTTAACTACACGCCAGCGCACGTTAAAATCATGCAGCCAGACGGCATAGGTTTTGCCCGTCTCTTCACCCTTACGATAAGCCGGGCGAGGATCTTGCGCCAGCACATCGCAAATAAATGTCCGTAGCTGCGGATAACGCCTTTCCAGCGTCGTAAGCTGTTGAGCCACCTCAGCGGTAAAACTCACGGGCATTTCAGCTATCGGCGCCTGTTGCGCATAGCTGGCGGCGGCGTCCGGTAAGGCCTCGGCAAACGGTAAATACGGTTTAATATCCACGACCGGCGTGCCATCCACCAGATCCAGACTGCCTAATTTCAGAATTACGCTCTCTTTCCGGCACTCGATACCTTTTAGCGCAACGAGCGACATGCCAATCGGATTGGGGCGGAACGTGGAGCGCGTGGCAAAAACGCCCATTCTGGCGTTACCGCCAAGACGGGGCGGACGAACTGTCGGCCGCCAGCCGCCGTCCATCGTCTGATGAAAAACGAAAAGCACCCACAAATGGCTGAACGCTTCCAGGCCGCGAACGGCATCGGCCTGGTTGTAAGGCGCTATCAGATGCAGTTCGCCGCAGGCGCTTTTGACCAGACCAGGCTGGCGCGGAACGGCGAATTTTTCTTTATAGGGGGAGCGAATAACGCCGATTTGTTCAAACTGAAAGCTGCTCATTTCGCCGAAATATTCAGGGCGGACCCGATACAAACCGCCTGACGATAGCAGCCTGGCGTGCCGCTGGTAATTTCACAGCTGTGCAGCAGGACGGCGTTGGCTTTCATTTTAGATGCATTAATCTGCATACGCTTGCGCGCAGTTGGAATGTTAGGCGGAGAGTCTTGATTTGTCGCCTGGCAGGATTCGCCGCTAACTTCGCCAAGATCGCGGAAAGGTTTGCCGACTAAGTCTTCAGCATTGGTGTAAATCCTGACGGGAGCGGCACGCGGCGCTTTAGGTTTCTCCGGCTCCGCTTTTGGCGGGGTTGCGGTGCTTTGAACGGGTTCAACAGGGGATCTGCTTAGCATGGAACAACCGCCCAGCATGAGTGCCAATAAACAGATCGGTAAAGCACGCATAATATTTCCTCAATGAATGTTCTAATTGCCAGATATTGAATCAGGAGCTTGCATAAATGACAAGACGGGCAATAGCCCGTCCTGAATAATATTACAGATTGTGGAATCAGCCTAAAACTTACCAGCCTTTCACCGCGCCGCCATTAAAAACTTTATTTGCGGCTTCGTACACTTCATCAGACTGGTAAGCCTGAACGAATTTTTTCACATTCTCGGCGTCTTTGTTATCTTCACGCGTCACGATAAGGTTAACGTACGGAGAATCTTTATCTTCAACGAAGATACCGTCTTTCGCTGGCGTCAGGCCAATCTGGCTGGCGTAAGTCGTATTGATGACCGCTAACGCGATCTGCGCGTCATCCAGCGAACGCGGCAACTGCGGCGCTTCCAGCTCAACAATTTTCAGATTTTTCGGGTTTTCCACGATATCCAGCGAGGTAGGAAGCAGACCGACGCCGTCTTTCAGTTTAATCAGTCCTACTTTTTGCAGCAGCAACAGGGAACGACCAAGGTTGGTCGGGTCGTTAGGCACAGCGACCTGGGAACCGTCCTTGAGCTCATCCAGAGATTTGATTTTTTTGGAATATCCTGCAATGGGATAGACAAAAGTCTTACCAACGGAAACCAGTTTGTAGCCGCGATCTTTGATTTGCTGATCCAGATACGGTTTGTGCTGGAAGGCATTGGCATCGATGTCGCCTTTGCTCAGCGCTTCATTAGGCAGAACATAATCATTAAAGGTCACCAATTCCACGTCCAGGCCGTATTTTTCTTTCGCGACTTTCTGCGCGACTTCGGCAACTTGCTGCTCTGCGCCAACGATTACGCCGACTTTAATATGATTTGGATCTTTTTCATCCTGACCGCAACCCGCAAGTGCCAGAGAACCAATCAGAGCACCCACTGCCGCAAAGGTTTTGAATTTGAACGCCATGCTTATTTCCTTAATGAGTATTTGTGTTGTGTTTAACGTTACTTATGCGTGACAGCCCTGACGATGCGATCGCCGGATAACTGAATTAAATAAACCAGAACGACAAGTAATACCAGCACCGTATTCATCACGGTAGCATTGTATCCAATATAACCGTACTGATAGCCGATTTGACCGAGGCCGCCTGCGCCGACAGCGCCGCCCATTGCGGAGTAACCGACCAGGGTGATCAGTGTAATGGTTGCCGCATTCACCAGACCAGGCAGCGCTTCCGGTAAAAGGATTTTACGTACAATTTGCAGCGGCGTGGCGCCCATCGCTCGCGAGGCTTCAATCAGCCCGGCAGGGATCTCTAACAACGCATTTTCCACCATACGGGCGATAAAAGGCGCGGCGCCGACGGTCAGCGGTACAATTGCGGCCTGCAAACCAATGGAGGTGCCGACAATTATTCGGGTAAAAGGAATCATCCACACCAGCAGGATGATAAAGGGAATCGAGCGGAAAATATTGACCACCGCAGAGAGGGAGCGATACAGCCGGGCGTTCTCCATAATCTGCCCCGGGCGCGTAACATACAGCAATACGCCAACCGGCAGGCCAATCACGAAACCGAAGAAACCGGAGACAAAGGTCATCGCCAGCGTTTCCCAAACGCCACGAACCAGTAACCACATCATTGCCTCAGACATAACCCAGTACCTCTACTTTCACATGGTGATCCTGCAGCCAGGCAATTGCGGCTTGCGTCTCTTCTTGTGTGCCGTGCATTTCCGTTAGCATAATGCCGAACTTCACACCGCCCGCGTAATCCATCTGCGCGCTAATAATATTATTGTTCACGTTGAAACGACGCGCGGTTTCAGAAAGCAGCGGGGCATCCACAGACTGCCCGGTGAACTCCATGCGCAGCATCGGCACGCTGTCAGTTTCCGGCGACGCTTTCAAACGCGCCTGGTAATCTTCCGGAATGTCCAGGTGCAGAGTGGACTGAATAAACTTCTGCGCCAGCGGCGTTTTAGGGTGCGAGAAGACTTCGCTGACCGTATCTTGCTCAATAAGCTCACCATTACTGATGACGGCAACGCAGTCGCAGATACGTTTTACGACATCCATTTCATGAGTGATAAGCAGAATCGTCAACCCCAGACGACGGTTGATATCTTTCAGCAATTCCAGAATCGAACGGGTCGTCGCGGGATCAAGCGCGCTGGTGGCTTCATCGCACAGCAACACTTTTGGATTACTGGCTAACGCGCGGGCAATCGCGACACGCTGTTTCTGACCGCCGGAAAGATTTGCCGGATAGCTGTCGTGCTTGTCGCCAAGACCGACTAAATCCAGCAGCTCTGTGACACGGCGTTTGATCTCTTCCTTTGGTGTGTTATCCAGTTCCAGCGGCAACGCGACGTTGCCAAACACGGTACGGGAAGAGAGCAGGTTAAAATGTTGGAAAATCATGCCGATTTGACGGCGAGCTTTGGTCAACTCAGACTCTGAAAGCGTTGTCAGCTCCTGACCGCCGACCATTACGCTTCCTTCAGTAGGACGTTCAAGTAAGTTTACGCAGCGAATGAGCGTACTTTTACCGGCGCCGGAGGCGCCAATGACGCCGTAAATTTGTCCGGCAGGCACGTGCAGGCTGACATTGTTCAGCGCCTGAATGGTGCGCGCCCCCTGCTGGAACACTTTGGTAATATTCGAAAGTTTAATCATTGATTCTTTATTATCGTAATGAAATGAGCGGAGGCATTTTCGTCTGCCTAATACGGTCAACGCCGTCAACAGAATGGATGTTAAGGCATCCAGACGTCTAAATCAATCAGGCTTTATACGATGAGCACTTTCTTGCCTGCTGAAACATGCGATACTAGCGCCACTTGCTTTACTCAGGAGCTATAAAAGGTGGCAAAGTCTGTACCCGCAATTTTTCTCGACCGTGACGGCACCATTAATGTGGATCACGGCTACGTACATGAAATCGATGCATTCGAGTTTATAGAAGGTGTTATTGACGCGATGCGCGAGCTAAAAAAAATGGGCTATGCGTTGGTGGTGGTGACGAACCAGTCCGGAATCGCGCGCGGCAAATTCACTGAGGCGCAGTTTGAAACGTTAACCGAATGGATGGACTGGTCGTTGGCGGATCGCGATGTTGATTTGGACGGCATCTATTATTGTCCTCACCATCCGCAGGGCAGTATAGAAGAGTTCCGTCAGGTATGTGATTGCCGCAAGCCGCATCCAGGAATGCTTATCTCGGCGCGTGATTTCCTGCATATCGATATGGCGGCCTCTTATATGGTGGGAGACAAGCTGGAAGATATGCAGGCGGCAGCGGCGGCAAATGTCGGGACAAAAGTGCTGGTGCGTACGGGCAAACCGGTCACGGCAGAAGCAGAAAACGCGGCGGACTGGGTGTTAAACAGCCTTGCCGATCTGCCATCGGCGATAAAAAAGCAGCAAAAATAAGCGTTATGGATAAAAGATGAGCGGTTAAAACAAAAATGCATTTTTCCGCTTGTCTTCCTGAACCGACTCCCTATAATGCGCCTCCATCGACACGGCGGATGTGAATCACTTCACACAAACAGCCGGTCGGTTGAAGAGAAAAATCCTGAAATTCAGGGTTGACTCTGAAAGAGGAAAGCGTAATATACGCCACCTCGCGACGGTGAGCTGAAAGCCGCGTCGCACCTGCTCTTTAACAATTTATCAGACAATCTGTGTGGGCACTCGAAGATACGGATTCTTAACGTCCTCGGACGAAAAATGAATACCAAGTCTCAAGAGTGAACACGTAATTCATTACGAAGTTTAATTCATTGAGCATCAAACTTTTAAATTGAAGAGTTTGATCATGGCTCAGATTGAACGCTGGCGGCAGGCCTAACACATGCAAGTCGAACGGTAACAGGAAGCAGCTTGCTGCTTTGCTGACGAGTGGCGGACGGGTGAGTAATGTCTGGGAAACTGCCTGATGGAGGGGGATAACTACTGGAAACGGTGGCTAATACCGCATAACGTCGCAAGACCAAAGAGGGGGACCTTCGGGCCTCTTGCC